>DASPLE010000061.1:0-56186 GCA_035627695.1 Planctomycetota bacterium | reverse complement strand
TGCCTTCCTCGAGCATCCGCTCCTTGGCGCGGTCCTTGTCGCGGTACGTCTTCAGCGCCCGCCGCGCCGCGGGGTAGTGCTTGGCGATGAACGGATCGGCGATCATGCGAAACCCCTCGTCGAGAGGTCGTAATCGCCGACGGTGAGCGCGCAATCGCGCTCCCATCGCGGCCACGCGGATCATGCGTCGCGACGCTGGTCAGGTCCGAGTCTTGCGCGATCGAGGTCGGCCCATCAGCCGAGCGGAATCGGAATCGCGATCGTCGATCATCCGCCGCGGATCATTCCATCCACGGCTTCGGCACCGACACCACCGACAGCACCTGCCCACGCATCACCCGCGCGCGGACCTGGCAGAGGATGTACCCGCGATGCGGGGCGCGGATCTCCTCGCCGGGAGCGTCGATCGCGTCGAAGTCGTGGAGGACGCCGATGAGATCGTCGGGCTGGACCAGATCGCCGACGTTCACCCGCGGCTCGTAGAGACCGGCGCGCGTGGCGTGGACGTAGCAGCCGTGGTCGGAGTTATCGATGAGGATCTGCTCCTCGCGCCGGAAGTGGCGGTTGGCCGGCACGCTGCCGCGCAGCTGGCCGTGCTGGACCGCGGCGGTGAGCACGCCCTGCATGCCCATCGAGACGCCTTCGGGGCACACCGTGCAGCCCCACCCGAGCTCGGTGCCGATCGTGATCTTGCCCATGCGCTCCGCGGTGCTGGTCAGCAGCCCCGGCGTGTCGTTCTGGTAGACCATCACGAAGCGCGTGCCGAAGCCGCGCGCGGTCTCCTCCATCTTCCGCTGCTGGGCCTTGTCGGCGACGTAGTGGAAGCTCGCCACCAGCGCGAAGTCGAAGGCGTTGGTCGCCGAGTGCAGGTCGAGCACGACATGCACGTGCGGGAAGATGCGGGTCTGGATGAAATCGGCGAAGCGCTCGGTGATCGTCCCCTTCGGATCGCCCGGGAAGACGCGGTTGAGATTGGCGCCGTCCTCGGGCGTGTCGCGCGTGCCCGCCGCGAACGCGGCGACGTTCAGGGTCGGGATCATGATGATGCGCCCGCGCACGTCGCCGATCGCGATGTCCTGCAGCAGGCGCTTGATGCCGACCGGACCCTCGCACTCGTTGCCATGGGTCGAGCCGATCGCGACCAGCCCCTGCCCGGGGGTGCATTCGGGCCCGACGAAGACCGTCACCGGCACCAGGTAGGCGCCCCACAAGGTGGGGTGCTCGAAGGACACGAAGTAGTCGCGCCGCCCGGGGGTCTCCACGTCCAGGCCGGTGATCGGAACGATGGTGCGCTTGCTGGCGGGGCTGGCGCTGGCGATCGCGCGCGCGGCGGACGGCTGGGTCATGGTGCCTCGGTCGGTCGGGGTGGGTGGGGCATCGCGAGGATGCCGGGACCATTCTCGGCTGACCGACGGGGGAATCCTGCAGGGCAGATATGGAATCGTGCAGGGCTACGGGCGTGCTCAGCGGGAGGTCTGCAGGCTGGCCAGTCGCGATGGCTCAGGGCGTCGAACGGGTGGTCCCTTTAGGACCGTCGTTTGCGCCTCGAAGGTCGAGCAGCCAAACACGAAGCACGGTTCGCGATCACGGCGTCCATTCGTGGCGCCAAGCGCGCCATCGGGGCCCCAACGCAGGCCACTCGAGCGCGCCCGGGGCGAGGCATGTATCCGCAATCCAGATCAACGATCTCCGGGTGTACTGGCTTTGGCCCGGAAGCGGTGCTTGAGAAAATCGATGACGACGAAGTCTTCGAGCGTGAGGATTTCACGGATAGTCATCTCTCCCGCAACGCAGCCATTCTTCAGGGCGATCTTGTTGTCGAGGCGATCGCCAAGAGCCGCCTTATATTTTTCATATCGATCGCTTTCGCATTCGCGAAGTCCAAGCAGGGCATAGGCGACACCCGCGTCCGTGCAGGCGGGATCATCGAGGATGGCGGAAATCTGCTCCACGTCAGCGATTTCGACCAACGCTTTCCATGATGAATACGCGGCGGGCGCTTCAGATCGGGGCTGGCCTTTCGCGAGCCTCGGGCCGGCGAGGACCGTCGCGGTGCGAATAGCGGCATCCGGGATCGGCTCCGAACACCAGATCAGTGGCGTCAGAAGGCCGACGAGAAGGGGGCGCGCGATTTTCATGGCTGCCTAAGGACCAGCATCAACGGGCGCCGGTGAAAGCAAGGTTGTCCGAAGCGGCGCGGACCGCGCATCCGTGCATGCGCAAGTCAGGTGATCAAAGGCTTTTTACACAATTGTCAGAAGCGAGTGACAGGCGACCACTGAAGCAGCCCAAAGAAGCGCACCAATGCTGGCTCGAGGCCAAGGCGAAGATCTCTGGCCAGCAGATTTTGGCACCAGGGAGACCACTAGGAAGAGCGCTGATAGCGCGTGGCCAATACGCCCAAGGAATCTCACCGCCATCGCACCTTGATCGAGCGGAGTGAGATCTGATGGCCCAGAAATGGCCACGATCGCTGGAACCCACACCGCGATTGCGAGGAAGGGCGAGAGAGCCCACAACGCATAATGGTTGGCTGCGCATTTGGCTGAGTCTAACGACCAGCATCACCGGGCGGCGGATGAGGCATGGCGAGCCGACAGGCGGCGCTCCGCCGCTCCAATTTAGGCGTAATGTCTTCCATGCGCCTATCCGACCACAACCCCCTTAGACCCGTTTCTCTCCACGATGAAGAGTCGCCGTCCCTTCTCGGGCGTGATGACGTTAACGAGCCGACGGTCGGAGCGATGGGCCCACGAAAATGAGGCAGCAACTTTTTACAAGTCCGTCGTCAGAGACGCGCTGCCTGCCGAGCGATGTCGCCGCTCGACGCATTTCGCGGAAAACGCCGCCAGCAGTCGAGCGTAGGGACCGCGTCGGACACTGGGAGATCGACACCGTCATCGGCACCGGGTCGAAGGACTGCATCGTCACCCTGGTCGAACGGAAGACCGGCTACCTCGAGATCGGGAAGGTCCGAGCGAGGACCACCGAGGCCATCAATCGGCAGACGATCGAGCTGGTGACGAGGCAGCCAAAGCCGGTCAGGGCGATCACCTCGGACAACGGCACCGAGTTCCATGGCTAACGGGACATCGAGGTGGCCACCGGCACGCGGTTCTACTTCGCGACCCCCCACAACTCCTGGGAACGCGGAACGAACGAGAACACCATCGGCTTGATCCGGCAGCACCTCCCGAAAGGCACATCGATGAAGCATCTGAGCCAGGCTCGCTGCGACGAGATCGCGCGACACCTCAACGACCGACCCAGGAGCGGCTGGGATTCAAGACTCCGAAGGAGTGCTACTTTGCCTGCTAGCTACCGGTGCGATTCAAAGTTGATGTCAGGCGGCGGAACGAACAGGGCGATAAACGATCAGTTGGCCGTTGACGTCATTGCCGGTGAATCCGCAGACGATGCCCTGCATCGGGAACGCTGACAATATTTTCGGCGCCACGTCGGAGTAGGCATCGCTCGGCGCCCAGGAGAACAGGTATCCATGCAGCATATAGATGAGCGGACCCACAGTCGAGTCCACGGCCAAGTCGTCTGGAACCGCGGCCTGGATGGACTCTCTAGCCTGGTCAATGCGTTTCATTACTTTCGTGTAGCTGTCAAACCCAAGCCTGCCTGAAACCTCACTTTCGAAGCGCCCAGACTCTAAATACAGGTACTTGTCGAGCCACTTCCAGTGCCTCTTAATGTAGCCGGATTTTCCTGTGTAGAGGTGATCGTCCAGGTATGCGGCCCAGTCTCGCGCCGCCCAGTCCTGCGAGATTCTATCCGCCATCAGGTCGACCTTCTTCATCGCCGCCGACACCAGGTTATCATTCATCGTGTTTACGCCGCCTAACGACCAGCATCACCGGGCAGCGGCACAAAGCAACGTGGTCCAAAACGACCGGGGCCGCGCTCCGTGCATGCATAAGTTAGGCAAAACTAATCGCATACGAAAAAGCCCCCTAAACCTGTTATGAGGCATCTTTATTATCGCGCGCACAGTCGCGGCGAGTTCTCCGCACACGGATCTCTCTAGCGATACGAAAGAGAAGAAGCGCGAGTCCCGCGTTAATCCCGATCTGCCCAAGCAAAGCTCCGGTGAACTCTCCGTCATTCCCTATGATCGAAGCGCCGAGTAAAATTAGAAAGCTAACCGAGCCGAGCCCAATTAAGACGACGGCAACGTACAGCATCCGAGTAGATGTCCGCGTTATCTGATCTTGCGGAATGTCTTTCATGGATAATCCCGTGCACGAAGTCGCCTAATGACAAGGCGCGTATGGGTTGATGCCTAACGACCAGCATCACCGGGCGCGGCACAAAGCAACGCGGTCCAAAACGGCCGGGACCGCGCTCCGGTGCATGCGCAAGTTAGGCGTAAACCAGGCGGAAAGCGATCGCCGCCGCGCCGAGGAGGACCAGAAACCCTTCGTTCACAAGCTGGTATCCAAGCGACGATTCATTGTGCCGGGCAGCGCCCTTGACGTGGGTCCAGACAATGCCCTGAGGGATGATAATCAGCAGCGCAACCCAAAGTGACCAGAGGCCTGGCTGCGCCCTGATCAGCAGCAGAACGATACCAAACACCATGATCGACAAATAGAGAATGTGGAAATCGAGACGATTCATTGTTGACGCCTAACTATCAGCATCACCGGGCGCGGCGCAAGACGTGCGCGGAGCACAGCTGACGCCCAATCCGCGCTCCGGTGCATTCGTTAGTTAGGCGGCTGGCCAACGCGTACAGAAATCATCTCGTCCGACCTGGTGATGCCAACAGCCCAAGGTCGGAAGCTGCGATGAACGACGGTAATCCTGATTTTCCCGGTTTCGTCTTCAGCATCAAAGGCGCCTACGACTGAGTAGCCATTGCCGGGATTGATGCGCGCACCACGGATTGCCTTGAGATTGCGATAGCCCATTGCCCGCACCTTGCGCAGAGCTGTGGCGTAACCAAAGCCCTGATACATGGCGAATAGACCCAGAAGGCCAACAGCCAAAATTATGAATTCAGCCATGCCTGACGCCTAACGACCAGCATCACCGGGCGCGGCGAAAGACAAGGCGGTCCAAAACGGTGCGGCCCGCGCTCCGGTGCATGCGAACGTTAGGCGCCGATTAGCGCCATTCAGGCAGCCCCAGGGAGCGTTGATAATGAGGCCGATCGGGTTGAATCGAACGCTTTTTCCGCGGGAGACCGTAGAACCACGGGCGTTCGTAGAAGATGTCGACGCGGGGCTTTTCGCCAAAACGCGATTCGAATGCAAGCATGTAGAGAATCGAATGGTGATCCGAAAAGTAGATCTTCGGGCCATCCCTGTCCCCTATCGCAAGCGCGCCAGCAACCGAAGGAAAGAGACAATAGATGAGGGCAAGAAAGACGCAGGAAATCAGGAACCACGGCCGAAGGCGAGTTAAAGTCGTGGCGGGGTTTGATGATCCAGAATCGTTCGTCATCGACGCCTAACGACCAGCATCACCGGGCGGCGGCAGCAGGCAAGGTGGTCCGGAGACGCGTGGACCGCCGCTCCGGTGCATGCGTAAGTTAGGCGGATGCCAATTCAGAAGTGATTATCTTGTCCCCATTTGCCATCAAGAAGCCTTCGAGCGTTTTGCCAATCTGCGCACACGCTTCCGTTGATTCGTATTTCGGAAAAAGGAACAGACGCTTTCCAACAAGGCGCTTCGTCTCGACCGATATAGCCCAATTTGGCCCGTCTATCGGCGAAATGCCGCCAAACGCAACCTCTCCAGGTCGCAAATCAACAACGATAATTTCGACAACGAGATTGTCAGCTTTGGTTGCCAGGACCCTGCCGTAATCTTCATTGTACACATCGTAGACCTGGTACCCCATCTGTTGCGCGACAAAGCGAATCAGGTCTGCACCACACAGGTTGTTCACGTTGTCGCGACCAGCGTCGGGCGATTTATCGAATCTGGAGCTAATCAAGCTGATGAAGTAGTGCATCGTGCAGACGCCTAACGACCAGCATCACCGGGCGCGGCGAAAGACAAGGTGGTCCGAACAGGTGCGGCCCGCGCTCCGGTGCATGCGCAAGTTAGGCGGCAGTTACGATGATTGGTTCTTGGCCGGACCATCGACAGACTTCAATGACACCGTCTTGTTTAAGGGCGCTTTTCAACTGTGGCTGCGAGGCCCAATCCGTCACCAACAATGCCACACCATGGAGATCATCGAGTTGCTGTGAAACGAACCCAAGACAGTAGTGCTTGTATTCAGTGCGATCAAAGATGCCTGAATTGTCGTGCTTGCCGGGCAGCGCGAAGCCGTCGGGTGGTTTCGCTTGCGGTGACCACCAAAGCCTGATCGGGCCCTTTGGAGAAAGGGAATCATATATGAGCGTACCATTCCCATTGGATAGACGCGCATATGCATCGGACCAAGGCAGTGATCTGCCACGATCGTGCATGCTGGATACAAATTGCGCCTCTTCGCGCTCGATTTTTCTGAGCGCAAGCCGGGATATAGGGATGCTGACAACGACCAAAATGCCGATTAGAAGCGCAAAAGCACCTACGAACGCAGAGACAGTCCAAATCGTATCCATGTTTGACGCCTAACGACCAGCATCACCGGGCGCGGGTCAAAGCAAGGTGGTCCAATACGATCGGGACCGCGCTCCGGTGCATGCGTAAGTTAGGCGGCTATCGTGGCGTTGCGAGCTGGAGGTAAGAAAATAAGGCATCGCAAAGCGTCTCGTGAACAAACGCAAAATGATCTCGATCCTTATCCGATCGCTGCATCATCGCATCCCGAGAAACGTTTTTGATGTAAGTCAGCCATTTCTCTACAACGGCCTGGTCACTGGGCCCCGCGAAGGCGCTAACAGCCTGGGTCAGTTCCAAGAGCGCCTTCTCGGGTACGAACCGTTGGCATTTTATGCGGTCGTAAACTTCGTCCAACGCGATCATCACTGCATTATTGTTCATGAGACGCCTAACGACCAGCATCACCGGGCGGCGGCAGGTGGCAAGGTGGCCCGAAAGCGCGCGGCCCGCCGCTCCGGTGCATGCGCAAGTTAGGCGTGAACCCGCGCGTGGTCATGGATCGGACGCGGAAAAGACCTTGGTTTTCCCGTCCAGCGCGGTGTTCAAAGTGATCCGCTTGCCCACAATGGCACTCGCACACCAATCCGGAATGTAGACTTGAAAGCCGAGCATGGAGTGGAAACCCGCCGCAGGACGCGAGCCCTCTTCATAAGTACAAATGATCAGCTGTGGACCAAGGGAGATGCCGTCATCACAGACATCGGGCACATGCATCAACGTTAGATCGCACGGCGTCTTGCTAGCATATTCGAACATTTCGAGCGCAAGCTTCTGCGCCTCTTCACTAAACGTAACGGTTTCCACGGTGTCTCTTGGTTGACGCCTAACGACCAGCATCACCGGGCGGCGGCGAAAGGCAATGTTGTCCAAGCGTGCCCGGCCCGCCGCTCCGGTGCATGCGGAAGTTAGGGATCACCCCAGGGCGAGCAGCAATTCGGCCAGCGCCTTGCTGTAACCCTTTGTGAAATCAGCATACTTCTTGGTTCTAAGCAGTGGCGGGATCTTGCATTTTTCAAAGACCACGGGGAGCACCTTTATTCTCCTTTCGTTTACTTCGTCCCAAAAAGCGTCGTGCCATTCATGTTCGACCCACTTTGATTCAACGCTATTTGGCGTAAGGACAACAATTATATAAGTGCAGATGGCCAAGGCGTCGCTAATGGACTTTGGTATACTTTCTCCAACCTTGATATCCCATTCATCGAGCCATGGAACGATTCCATGATCTATCAGATCGGTACGTAGCCGCCGAACCATCGGCTTATCCGCGCTAGAATGCGAAATGAAAATCTTGGTCTTCTCATTGGCGCGGAGGAATTTTTCTTTGTACTGAAGGTCCCATAGCGTTTCGGTCACCAATAATAACTCTATTGCCTTATCCAATTCAAATACTGAGTCATCCCCATATCTGTTAACGCCTATCGTTGAGCTTCTTTCAACCAAATCATTGGTATTGGCTTTCCTGAACGAACTGGGCCTCATGGAGACCGATTCAGGCAGGCGAAGAGGGTCTCCAAAGCAGACCACCCATGTGCCATGAATGTCGGCATCGTCTACATATCCAATGCGCCCTTTATGTGGACCCTTCGTTACAATAACTACCGTGTCATACCAACCATCGGATGTCATAGGTGATGCCTAACGACCAGCATCACCGGGCGGCGGCAGAAGGCAATGTGGTCCGAACACGCGCGGCCCGCCGCTCCGGTGCATGCGTAAGTTAGGCGACAGGGTCAATCCGCATGATGGCGTTAGAGTCGCCTTCGTGCGTGATGACAGCCGGTTGACCAGCGACGCTCGCCAAGAGGTGCATGAAGGCCGTCAGTTCGCCAAAGTTCGCAGCGCTTACATCCGACGGTTGAATATCGAATTCGATTTCTGTCGGATCGAAGAAGTGGCAATTGGCCTGCATTGAGCCAATACGACAAGTGAGCAACGCTGACCTTTCCATCCGAGCCGAGAAGATCGCGGCCGCGTCATCTGGCACCACGCAGGCTTCACCGTCTTCGCTGTAGGACCACCGATAGCGGCTTGTGACCGCGCGGATGACCGCGTTCCACTGAGCAATCCCGATATCGCGCACGTAGATGTCACGCAGGCCGCCGTCGTGCTGGAAGTCGTCGGCTACTTCTTGAAAGGAGACGGGCATGCCTGACGCCTAACGACCAGCATCACAGGGCGGCGGCGATGGGCAAGGTGGTCCGAAAGCGCGCGGACCGCCGCTCCGGTGCATGCGTAAGTTAGACATCACCACCCCAGACTTCCGTAGTAGTCACGATAGGAGAGAAGCGCGAGTGCAATCACAGAAATTGCGAGAAAAGCGCTGCCGTAGGCCAATTGTCGACGCTTCATATGGACGATTGCAAAGACGAGCAGCACAGGCGCGGCCAAGTATTGAAGCAGCCCCCAGGTGCTTACGAATCGTAAGAAATCCGCATCTCGACGATTGGCTTCTGGGGCACCGTGCCTATCGCGGAACTTCTGGTCCACCTCAGCTTGTTGGTCATGGGTCAATTGCGACTGTGGAGGGATGCCATTGTTTGACTTAAACTGATTTTCATGCGCCTTCTTGGCGGCATTATAAGCCAACGTCCGCCACTTTCCCGAGTCGGGAGGCCTTGGAAGCTGAGTGATCGATGTCTGGTTGAAGATTTCTATCCGGCAGGCGATAAAAAGGCAAAGCAGGGAGATGATGATGCCGGCGATTCGCATGTCGTGATGTCTAACGACCAGCATCACCGGGCGCGGCACAAAGCAACGTGGTCCGAAGCGGCCAGGACCGCGCTCCGGTGCATGCGTAAGTTAGGCGGAAACCGTGAGTGATCATTCGACTTTGAGCCGATTTCCCGGAGGCGGGCATCCATGGAAGCTTTGAGCCGCAACGAGACGCGCCTTGAAGTTCCGCGAAGCACAGGCGATTGCCCCAACGAGCCCGTAATCCGAAAGACGTGCCTGGGTTGACGCCTAACGACCAGCATCACCGGGCGCGGCACAAAGCAACGTAGTCCAAAGCGGCCGGGACCGCGCTCCGGTGCATGCGTAAGTTAGGCGGCGCGCAATCAGGGGAGTTGGATTTCGGAAAAGTAGAGATATAGGTCATCGGAAAAATTCTCGTCCGTTATCACGCGATAGCCAAAGTCTACCCGAACAGTCGCGCCCGCCGACAATTGACGCAGAACGGGGAAGTCCTGTTCGCCATATATGCCCATCAAGCCTGACCCATCTAGGTTCTTGAGAAAGATCCTGCCGGAGCCGGTCATGTGTCCATCGAGGAGGTAACACCCGTCCCTGGGCAGTTTCCGACCGATGCGAGCACAACACCATCTGAGGGGAAAGTAAGTGATGTCATAAGAGCGGATAGTGCCGTCGTTGTTAACGAGACAGGTCGGTTTTAGCAGCTTGATTAGAGAGAAACTACCAACGTAAACCAAGAGAAGTCCAAAGAGAATAACGATCACACGAATAATCATGACGCCTAACGACCAGCATCACCGGGCGCGGCACAAAGCAACGTGGTCCAAAGCGACCAGGACCGCGCTCCGGTGTATGCGAAAGTTAGGCGGAAACCGTGAGTGATCATGCGACTTTGAGCCGATTTCCCAGAGGCCGCCATCAAGGGCAGTTTCGAGCCAAAGGAGGCGCACCTTGAAGCCCCGCGAAGCACAGGCGATTGCCCCAACGAGTCCGTAATCCGAAAGACGTGCCTGGGTTGACGCCTAACGGTCAGCATCACCGGGCGGCGGCAGGAGGCAAGGTGGCCCGAAAGCGCGTGGCCCGCCGCTCCGGTGCATGCGCAAGTTAGGCGGAAACCGTTGATCGTGAGCCGAATCGTGAAAGCCGCCCGATGAGTTAACATCGCGGATCCCGCTGACAGGCGCACACCGCACATCTACGTTGTGGGAAAGGCATCATCCCGTCGGGTGGACGACTGACTTACTACGGCCGAGAGTGCGAAGCCCGAGCAACCGCGATGGCGTGAGGAAAATGGATAGCCGGCCGTGATTAATCCTGGCGACCGACTGAGAAGTTGACGCCTAACGACCAGCATCACCGGGCGCGGCGCAAACAACGTGGACCAAGGCGGCAGGGACCGCGCTCCGGTGCATGCGTAAGTTAGGCAGAGCGTGGCATTCACTGTGGGAGCGCACCATCGACAGGCTTTCTGTGCGCCTTAATAGAATCCCACAATTGGGCCATCAATTCTGAATAGTCTGGATAGGTGTACCAACAGCCCGACCGCGTGTTGATCGACTTAGAGAAGTCCAATCCATCGCATGAAGCGACATCGAGAGAGAAGTCGACCCTTGTAAGCCCGCTATCGGCCATTCCCAAGTCGGCCCAAGACCTAGGCCAGGCACCATCGTGCGCCTCTACAAATTCACGCACCTTTCTGATCACTTCAGCCGTTGCGTATTCAGACCCCATGTTGCCGAACTTGCGAGACATCGATCCCGCCACGTAAGCGCCGAACAGCGCGACGACGAGACAAAGCGCGAGGAGGAATCGACGCATTTTGCGCTGCCTAACGACCAGCATCACCGGGCGCGGGTGAAAGCAACGTGTCCAAAGCGGCGTGGAATGCACTCCGGTGCACGCGCAAGTTAGACATCGCCATGGCCATCGATAATCGGAATGAAGATCACCGGGCAAGCGACTCCGGCGTCTCTCAAATCCCGGAGTTCGACATACCCGCAAATTTTCTTTAAAGTCTGCTTGCAGTTCACGGACCTGGGCGGAGTTGAGGCATGGAGGCGATTGATCCATGAGACATACGGAAGGTCTGATCTGCCGGTAAAGTACATTTCATGGAGCTCCGTAACGTCAGTTTCGATTGGGTGGGGACACGCCCGAACCAGGTCAGCTTCGTGATACCACATGCGGACGCCGCGCTTGTGGCCCTGCCCCACGACAAGCGTACCCGCCGAGTTGGCAAGTTGCGTGAGAGCGACTTCATTCTTTATGCGATGTTGGTGCATGATGCCTAACGACCAGCATCACCGGGCGCGGCACAAAGCAACGTGGTCCAAAGCGGCCGGGACCGCGCTCCGGTGCATGCGCAAGTTAGGCGGAAACTGTGAGTGATCATTCGACTTTGAGCCGATTTCCCAGAGGTGGAGATCGATGGCAGTTTTGAGCGCAATGAGACGCGCCTTGAAGTTCCGCAAAGCACAGGCGATTGCCGAACGAGTCCGTAATCCAAAAGACGTGCCTGGGTTGACGCCTAACAAGATATCGACGTCAGCCAGCCCGATACGTGACGCAGAACATCACGTCACTTCGTACCGCCCGCCTCTGTGCCATCAATGACTTGGCACCACCAGCAATCGATCGTTCCCCCATATGACGTCACCCGCCCCCGCTCCGCCATTCCATGACTGCCGCTTTCCGCTATGGGTCTGTAATGACCTATGCCCGCGCCGCCGGCCCTCCCCCTGCCTGGCTCCCCGTCCTCACCGACGCCGTCCGCCAGACGACGCGAACGCGCCACTACAGCTACCGCACCGAGCAGGCCTACCTGCAATGGATCCTGCGCTACGTCGAGCACCACGCCTGGCGTCGCCCGAGCCAGATGGGCAAACCGGAGGTCGAAGCCTTCCTGACCCACCTCGCCGTCGATCGCAAGGTCGCCGCGTCGACCCAGACCCAGGCGCTCAACGCCCTGCTCTTCCTCTACCAGCAGGTCCTGGCGCTCGAGATCGGTTGGCTCGACGGGGTCACCCGGGCGCGCAAGGCGACACGCGTCCCGGTGGTGCTGACGCGCGACGAGGTCGCCCGGGTGCTCGCGCGGATCCGCCGCCCCTACGCGCTGATGGCCGAGCTGCTCTACGGTTCGGGCATGCGCCTCATGGAATGCCTGCGGCTGCGGGTGAAGGACGTCGACCTGGCGCGCCGCCAGATCACCGTCCGCGACGGCAAGGGGCACAAGGACCGCTTCACCGTGCTGCCCGACCGCCTGGTCGACGGCCTGCGCCTCCAGATCGAGCGCGTGCGTCGCCTGCATGCCGATGACCTGGGCCGCGGCCTGGGTTCGGTGTGGCTGCCCGAAGGCCTCGCCCGGAAATATCCGAACGCCTGCCGCGAATGGTCATGGCAGTGGATCTTTCCCGCCGCCGGACTGTCGCGCGATCCGCGCGGCGGCGCCATCCACCGCCACCATGCCGGCGAGCAGGGTCTGCAGCGCGCGGTGCGCCAGGCGGTGCTCGACGCCGACATCGCCAAGCCGGCGAGCTGCCACACCTTCCGCCATTCGTTCGCCACGCATCTGCTCGAGGCGGGCTCGGACATCCGCACGGTGCAGGAGCTGCTCGGCCACAACGACGTCAGCACGACGCAGATCTACACGCATGTCCTGCAGCGGAACGGCCACGCGGTGCGCAGCCCGCTCGATCGTCTCGAGGTGCAGCCCCTACGGCTTGGCGCTGCGGATTCCCCGGAGCGTCTCGGCAGCGGATCGCGGCGTTAGCCTCACGTCGCCCTGGTCAGGTCGAGGCCAGAAGCGCGAGGCCGCGAGCCCGACGCGACGCGTGAGCACGCGCAGCTCGACGCGACGCCCTGGTCCGCGCCACCGTCTCCACCACGATCCGCGCCCTGCGATGGAGGACCGATGGCGCGCGATCTCCTGGCCGATGGTCCCGTCCGCGAGGTCGACCCGCTGCAGGGCACCGATTCGCACCACGGCTTCTCGCGCGGCAACACCCTGCCGCTGGTCGCGCGCCCGTTCGGGATGACGGCGTGGTCGCCGCAGACCGGCGAGGGCGGCTGGTTCTTCGATCCGCGCGAGCGCAAGCTGCAGGGCATCCGCGCGACCCATCAGCCCAGCCCGTGGATCGGGGACTACGGCCACTTCGTCGTCATGGCGCAGACCGGGGCGCCGAACCTCTCGCCGCGCGGACGCGCCGCCGCGCACCGGCCCGAGGACACGGTCATCGCCCCGCACTGGCTGCGCGCGACGCTGCTGCGCTACGACACGACGATCGAGCTGACGCCGACCGAGCGCTGCGCGGTCGTGCGCGTGCGCTTCCCGCGCGGCGGCGGGCGGATCATCATCGACACCTTCGCCGGCGCATCCTCGTTCGCGATCGACCGCGACGGGCGCTCGCTGACGGCGATGACGCGCGCGCAGGACTGGAAGGCGACCACCGACGCCTTCGCCACGCACATCGTCGCGACCTGCAGCGCGCCGATCACCGGCTTCGGCCTGTTCCATGGCGACGAGATCTGGCGCGACCGCGCCGAGCACGCCGGCGAGCGCGTCGGCGCGTTCCTCGAGTTCGCTTCGGAGGTCGTCGAGCTGCGCATCGCGACCTCGTTCATCGACGCCGCGCAGGCGCGCCTGAGCCTCGCGCGCGAGATCGGCGAGCGCCCGTTCGACGCGGTGCGCGCCGAGGGTGCCACGGTCTGGAACGACATGCTCGGCCGCGCCGCGGTCGAAGGCGGCAGCGACGCCGAGCGCCGGGTCTTCTATTCGTGCCTGTACCGCGCGCTGCTCTTCCCGCGCATCTGGTACGAGATCGACGACGCCGGAGCGCCGCGCCACCACAGCCCGTACGACGGCGGCGTCCATCCGGGCGTGCTCTACGCCGACAATGGCTTCTGGGACACCTACCGCACGGTGTACCCGCTGCTCGCGCTGCTCTATCCCGAGCGGCTCGCCGAGATCCTCGAGGGCTGGGTGCAGGCGGCGCGCGAGGGCGGCTGGTTCCCGAGCTGGAGCAGCCCCGGCTACAAGGGCTGCATGATCGGCAGCCACAGCGACGCGATCATCGCCGACGCGGTGGTGAAGGGCGTGCGCGGCTTCGATCTCGAGGCCGCGTACGCGGCGTGCCGGCGCAACGGCACCGAGCCGGGCGACGACGGCGAGCGCTTCGGCCGGCGCGCGCTCGGCGACTACCACGCCCTGGGCTACGTGCCCGCCGACCGCTGCCCGGGCTCGGTCGCGCGCACGCTGGACAACGCGTACAACGACTTCTGCCTGGCGCAGATCGCGCGGGCGCTGGGGCGCGCCGAGGACCACGGCGTGTTCGCCGCGCGCGCCGCGAACTACCGCAACGTGTTCGACGCGCGCGTCGGCTTCATGCGCGGGCGCAACGCGGACGGCTCGTGGCTCGAGCCGTTCGGCGAGTTCACCTGGGGCGATCCCTACATCGAATGCGGGCCGTGGCAGGCGACGTGGGCGGTGCCGCACGATCCTGCCGGGCTGATCGCGCTGCTCGGCGGCGCCGAGGCGGCCGCCGCCAAGCTCGACCGCATGCTCGCGCTGCCGCCGACCTTCGCCGCGGGCTCGTACGGCATGGAGATCCACGAGATGACCGAGATGGCCGCGGCGGCCTTCGGCCAGTACGCGCACTCGAACCAGCCGGTGCACCACGTCCTCTGGCTGTACGCGTGCGCCGGCCGTCCCGACCGCACGCAGCACTGGGTGCGCCGCGTCCTCGCCGAGCTCTACACGCCGGACGCGTTCCCCGGCGACGAGGACAACGGCGAGATGGCGAGCTGGTACGTGCTCGGCGCGCTCGGGGTCTTCCCGCTCTGCCCGGGGCATCCGACGTACGTGCTCGGCAGCCCGGTGTTCCCGAAGGCGACCCTGCGCCTGGCCGGCGGGCGCCGCCTGGTGATCACCGCCGAGTCCACGTCGCGCGACCGGGTCTACGTCGACCGCGTGCAGCGCGATGGCGCCGAGCACCGCGCGCTGTGGATCGGCCACGACGATCTGATGCGCGGCGGCGAGCTCGCGTTCACCATGGCGGCGACGCCCGCGCCGCTGCGGACGTACGGCGTCGACGAGCTGCCATTCTCGCTGTCCACCGCTGCTGGCGCGGGTTGACGCGCTTCGAGCTTCGGGCTTCGCGCGTCGAGCTTCGAGCTTCGAGCTTCGAGCTTCGAGCTTCGCGCTTCGAGCTTCGAGCTTCGCGCCTCGAGCCCCGAGCCCCGAGCCCCGAGCCCCGAGCCCCGAGCCTCGCGCTACGCCAACCCCGCCTGCTTCAGCAACGCCGTCGTCGACGGTTCGCGCCCGCGGAAGTCCTTGAACACCTGCATCGGATGGCGGCTGCCGCCCTGCGCGAGCACGGTGTCGCGGAAGCGTCGGCCGACGCGGGCGATCGCGGCCGGATCCTCGAGGCCGGCCTCGGCGAACGCCGAGAACGCGTCGGCGCTCAGCACCTCGGCCCACTTGTACGAGTAGTACCCGGCGCTGTAGCCGCCGGCGAAGATGTGGCTGAACGAGCACAGCGCGCGGTCTTCCTGCAGCGGCAGCAGCACGGTGTTGAGCGGGGCGATGCGTGCGACCACGTCCTGCGGCTTCTCGGCGCCGGGCTTGAAGCGGTGGTGCAGCTCGATGTCGAGCGTCGCGAAGTACACCTGGCGCATGATCATGGTCGCGGCGCGGAAGGTGCGCGCGGCGGCGATCTTCTCGAAGGTCGCCGCCGGCAGCGGCTCGCCGGTCTGCCAGTGCTTGGCGAAGCCGTTCGCGCCGATCACCGTCTCGCGGTGGTAGCACCAGTTCTCCATGAACTGGCTGGGCAGCTCGACCGCGTCCCACTCGACGTTGTTGATGCCCGCGGCGTCGGCGTGGTCGACGGTCGTCAGCATGTGCTGCAGGCCGTGGCCGAACTCGTGGAACAGGGTCTCGACCTCGCGGAAGGTCATCAGCGACGGCTTGCCGTCGACCGGCGGCGTCTGGTTGCAGATCAGGTAGGCGACCGGCAGGCGCAGCCCGGAGCCGAGGCGGCGGCGGTTGAGGCAGATATCCATCCACGCGCCGCCGCGCTTGTCCGCAGGCCGGCTGTAGGGGTCGAGGTAGAACGCCGCGATGTCCGCGCCCGCCTTCTCGCCGGAAAGGTCGCGCACGCGGAACCAGCCGACGTCGCCGTGCCAGGTCTCGGTCGCATCGGCGCGCTCGATGCGCACGCCGAACAGGCGGCTGGCCAGGGCGAACAGCCCGTCGAGCACGCGCGGCAGCGCGAAGTAGGGCCGCAGCGCCTCGTCGCTGTACGAGTAGCGGCGCTCGCGCAGGCGCTCGGCCCAGAAGGCGCCGTCCCAGTGGCGCAGCTCGAACGCCGGATCCTTGAGCTCGGCGCGGGCGAAGTCCTGGAGCTCGGCGAACTCCTGGCGCATCCGCGGCATGGCGACGGCGCGCAGCTCGTCGAGCAGGCGCTCGACGGCGCCGACCGTGCCGGCCATCTTGCGCGCCACGCTGAGCTCGGCGTACGAGGCGAAGCCGAGCAGGCGCGCCTCCTCGAGGCGCAGCGCCAGGATGCGCTCGATCACCGGCTGGTTGTCGGTCTCGCCCTGCGAGGCGCGGCTGATCTGCGCGCGCAGCACGCGCTCGCGCAGGTCGCGGCGCAGGCTGTGCTCCATGAACGGGCCGTAGCTCGGGAAATCGAGGGTGATGCGCCACGGGCCGGCGGCGGCGGTGGCGTCGGCCGCTCCGGCCGCGCGCGCCGCCTGGGCCGCGCCGGCGAGCAGGCTGTCGGGCAGGCCGGCGACCTCGTCCTTGGTCGTCAGCGTCAGCGCGAAGGCCTTGGTCGCGTCGAGCACGTGGTTGGAGTAGGTCGTCGACAGCTCGGCGAGCTCGGTCTCGATCGCGTTGAAGCGTTCGCGCGCCGCGCCTTCGAGGCCGACGCCGGCGAGCTCGGCATCGCGCACCAGCGCCTGGACGATGCGGCGCTGGGCCTCGGCCAGGCGCGGCCATTCCGGCGCCGCGGCCAGACGCTTGGCGGCGAGGTACACCGGCCTGCTCTGGCTGACGCGCATCGACGCCTGGACGACCGCCGGCTGCACCGCCTCGTGCGCCGCGCGCAGGTCGGGCGCGTTGCGCACGCCCATCAGGTGGTTGACCACGCCCCACGCCCAGCCGAGCGGCTCGAGCGCCAGGGACAGGGCGTCGATGACCTGGCCCCAGATGTCGGTCGCGGTCGCCGCGCGCGCCTCGATCGCGGTCAGCGCCGCATCCTGCTCGGCGATCAGCCGGGTGATCGCGGGTTCGACGTGCTCGGCGCGGATCTCGGCGAAGCGCGGCAGCGCGCCGTGCGCGAGCAGCGGGTTCACGCGCGACCCGCCGGGATGGCGCCAGCGCCGGACAGCAGGCCGAGCACCAGCTGCTGGGCGGCCATGCGGCTCGACCAATGGCGGTTCTGGATCTTGGCGATGAGCAGATCGACGCGCTGCTCGGTCTCGCGCAGGTCCTGCTCGGTCAGCCGCGGGCACCGCGTGCGCAGGGTGGGGAGGATCTTCTGCCAGACGTCGTCGGGGATCATGTTCACGCCGCGGATGATAGGTCGGTCGGGGTGCGGGCCAGGGGCGCCTGGGTGCGGCTCCACCCGGCGTGCGCTTGCCGGGGGGCAGCGGCGGGGAGTATCGGCGCCCCGGCGCGGGGATTCGGGCTTCGAGCTTCGAGCTTCGGACTTCGAGCCTCGAGCTTCGAGCTTCGAGCTTCGAGCTTCGAGCCTCGAGCTTCCGACGCTGCGAGGCCGGGCGTCGGTCATCACCCGCGAGAACCAGGAGGAGTCCCGATGCCGTCCCTGTTCACCAAGCTGATCGCCGGCCAGGTGCCGGCCGAGTTCGTCTTCCAGGAGCCGCTGTTCGTCGCCTTCCTCGACATCAGCCCGGCGAATCCCGGCCACGTGCTGCTCGTGCCGCGCGCGGAACGGCAGTACCTCGGCGACCTGCCCGCCGACACCCTCGCCGCGCTCGGCCCGAGCCTCGTCCGGCTGATCGCCTGCGTGAAGAAGGCCACCGGCGCGCCCGCGGTGAACGTGCTGGTCAACGACGGACCCGAGGCCAACCAGGCCGTGCCGCACGCGCACATCCACGTCATCCCGCGCCACGCCGGCGACCACCGCCTCACCCATCCGCACGGCACCGCCTATCGCGACGGCGAGATGGCGCGCATGGCGGCCAAGCTGCGCGCGGCGTGGGCCTGAGATGGACCTGCGCGCGTTCCAGGCGCGGCTCGCCGCGACCTACGGCGGCAAGGACGCCGGCCGCGGCACCGCCGGCACCTTCATGTACTTCATCGAGGAGGTCGGCGAGTTGGCCGAGGCCCTGCGCGAGCCCGACAAGCACGACCTCGACGGCGAGTTCGCCGACTGCCTCGCCTGGCTGGTGTCCCTGGCGCACATCGCCGGCGTCGACCTCGCCGCGGTGACCGAGGCGAAGTACCCGGGCACCTGCCCGACGTGCGCCGCATCGCCGTGCGTCTGCCTGTCGAAGCCGTGACCGCGTCCGACGCCACGCCGCGCGCGACGCTGGCCACCGACACCGTCGCCGGGCGCTTCGCGCGATTCGCGCTGCGCACCGGGCGCGCGCTGCCGCCGTGGTTCGCGCTGTGGTTCGGCGGCGTGCTCGGCGACGCCTTCGGCGCGCTGCCGATGCGCGACCAGCGCCGCGCGCGCGAGCACCTGGCGCGCGCGTTCCCGCGGCGCGACGCGACCTGGATCCGGCGCACGGCGCGCGCCGCGTTCCGCCACACCGGCCGCATGGCGCTGTGGACGGTGGCGACCAACCAGCGCAGCGCCGCCGTCCTGCGCCGCGACATGCCGATCGAGGGCCGCGCGTGGCTCGCGCGCAGCCGCGCGGCCTGCGCGCGCGGCGAAGGCGTCGTCGGCGTCACCGGGCACTTCGGCAACTGGGAGCTGCTCGGCCGTCTCGGCGGATCGGTCCTGCCGCTGTCGAGCATCGGCAAGCCGATGCGCGACGCCGGGATCGACGCGGTCGTGCGCGAGCTGCGCACGCGCGGCACCAACCGCCTGATCCCGCAGGGCGCGCCGGTCATGGCCAGCCTGCGCGAGCTGCGCCAGGGCCGCATGCTGGCGACGCTGCCCGACCAGGACGTGCCGCGCCTGGCGAGCGTGTTCGTGCCGTGGTTCGGCATCGCGGCGGCGACGCCGAGCGGACCGGGCATGCTCGCGGCGATGGCGCGCGTGCCGGTGCAGCCGGCGTTCTGCTACCTGCGCGCCGGCCGCTGGGTCATGCACTGGGGCCCGCGCACGCGCGCGCCGGCGGGGCTCGATCGCGACGACGCCGCGCTGTGGCTGACCGCGTGGACCACCGCCTACCAGGAGGCGCTGGTCCGCCGCGCGCCCGAGCAGTGGGTGTGGTGGCACAAGCGCTGGCGCACGCGCCCTCCCGGCGAGCAGCCGGCGCAGACGCCTCGCTCGCCGCCCGCCACGACCTAGCGTGCGGCGCATGCGCGCGCGCTACCGCGAATCCGGCAACGTCCTCAAGCTGCCGGCGGCGCTGTGGGACAGCGCCTTCCTCAGGACCTGCCGCGGCGAACCCGCCCCGCGCACGCCGGTGTGGCTGATGCGCCAGGCCGGCCGCTACATGGCCGAGTACCGCGCGCTGCGCAGCCGCACGTCGTTCCTCGAGCTCTGCCGGACGCCGGCGCTGGCCGCCGAGGCGACGCTGTTCGCGCGCGAGCGGCTCGACGTCGACGCGGCGATCATCTTCTCGGACATCCTGATCGCGCTCGAGGCGCTCGGCCTGCCGCTGGCCTTCGCCGCCGGCGACGGCCCGACGCTGTCCAGGCCGATCGCGTCGCGCGCCGACGTCGACGCCCTGCGTCCGGGTGCCGCGGCCGCCGCCGACCTCGGCTACGTCCACGACGCCATCCGCCTGACCGCGCGCGGCCTGCCCGCCGACATCCCGCTGATCGGCTTCTGCGGCGCGCCGTTCACGCTCGCCAGCTACGCGATCGAGGGCGGGTCGAGCCGCCACTTCGCGCGCACCAAGTCGCTGATGTACCGCGAGCCCGCGACCTGGGCGGCGCTGATGGAGCGCCTGGTCGAGACGCTGTCGCTCTACCTCGCCGCGCAGATCGCCGCCGGCGCCAGCGCGCTGCAGATCTTCGACTCGTGGGTCGGCAACCTGACCCGCGACGACTTCGCCGAGTTCGTCGCGCCGTGGCTCAACCGCCTGGTCGACGCGGTGCCCGCCGGCGTGCCGGTGATCGTCTTCGGCACCGACACCGGCCACCTCATCCACCCGATCGCCGCCACCGGCTGCGACGTGGTCGGCGTCGACGCGATCACCGACCTCGATGCGGCGTGGACCACCGCCGGCGGACCGGGGCGCGTCTCGGTGCAGGGCAACCTCGATCCGTGCCTGCTGCTCGGGCCGCGCGAGCGCCTGCTCGACGGCGCCGATGCGGTGATCGCCGCCGCCGCGGGGCGGCCGGGGCACATCTTCAACCTCGGCCACGGGGTGATGAAGGAGACGGATCCGGAGCAGGCGGTGGCGTTGGTGAAACACGTGCACGAGCGCACGCAGCGCTGACGGATCCTGAGCTTTGGGCTTCGGGCTTCGGGCTTCCGGCTTCGGGCTTCGGGCTTCCGGCTTCCGGCTTCGAGCTTCGCGCTTCGAGCTTCGAGCGTCAGCGCTCCCCGTCCCACCACACCCCGACCTCGTGGCGCAGCGCGTCGAGCATGCGCGCCTGGGCGATCGAGTCCTGGTGGGTGAAGTACGGCGCCTCGCGTTCGGCGAGATGCGTCGCGACCACCAGCGCCTCGCGCGCCAGGCCGCCGAGGCCATCGTCGGCGGTGAACGGCTCGTCCGGCTTGCCGGTGCGGTGCAGGATGCACGACGGCACGCTGCGCGGCGAGCGCCACGGCTCGGGAAGCTCGATCCAGCCGTCGGCGCCGAACACCGCCGCCACGCTCGGCTGGAAGCAGTTCACCGCCGCGGTGAAGGTGCCGACCACGTCGTTGGCGAAACGCAGCGCGCCGCCGCACCACTCGTCGACGCCGTCGGCGTTGAGATGCGCGGTGGCGGTGATGGCGATCGCTCGCCCGCGAGCATGCGCAGCCAGCTCAGCGGATACACGCCGACGTCCATGATCCCGCCGCCGCCCGTCGCGCGCGTCCACAGGCGCGGACGGTTGAGCGGCGCGCCCGCGAAGCTGTAGGTCGCGTGCAGCATGCGCACCTCGCCGATCGCGCCGTCGGCGATCAGTTTCTTCACCAGCGCGCTGCGCGGATGGCAGCGGTAGATGAAGCCCTCCATGAAGAACACGTCCGCGGCGCGCGCCGCCGCGATCATGTCCTCGACCTCCGCCGCCGTCATGCCCGCGGGCTTCTCGCACAGGATGTGCTTGCCGGCGCGCGCCGCGGCGATCGCCCACGCGCGGTGCTGCTGGTTGAGCAGGCTGATGTAGACCGCGTCGACCTGATCATCGGCGAGCACGGCCTCGTACGAGCCGTACCCCCGCGCCACGCCGTGCTTGAGCGCGAACGCCTCGGCCTTGGCGGCATCGCGGCTGCCGACCGCGCGCAAGGTCAGGCGATCGGCGACCGTCGCGCAATCGAGCGCGAACTTGGTCGCGATGTTGCCGGTGCCGAGGATGCCCCAGCGCAGGTTCGGGATCATGGCCTATGGCTACTCGCTGCCGCGGCCGGTGTCGAGCGCGCGGATCCTCAGCGCTCGCACACGGTATGCGTGTCGCCCTCGCGCAGGTGGCGATGCGGACGGCGCAGGCGCGCGACCAGGCCGTGGCGCGGGCTGAACAGCGCTGAGAGCACGAACAGCGCGCCGAGCGCGGCGACGATCGATGGTCCCGATGGCAGGGCGAAGCGGCAGCTGGCGGCGAAGCCGATGAACGTCCCCGCCACGGCGATGGCGCACGACGCGACCAGCATCGCGCCCCAACGTTCGCACCACAGGTACGCGGTGGTCGCCGGCAGCATGAACAGCCCGAGCGCGAGCACGATGCCCAGCGCGTGCAGCGCGGCGATCAGGTTGAGCGCGGTCGCGACCAGCAGGCCGGAATGGATCAGCGCGCTGCGCCCGCCGATCGCGCGGTGGAAGACCGGGTCGAAGCACTCGATGGCGATGGCGCGGTGGAACAGGCCGAAGCCGGCGACGGTCAGGGTCGCCACCGTCGCGGCCAGGCGCAGGTCGGCCGGGCCGACCGCGAGCACCTCGCCGAACAGGAAGCGCAGCAGGTCGACCGGCGTGCCGGCGCGCTGGACCAGGACCACGCCGACCGCGAACAGCGCCGAGAACAGCGCGGCGAACGCCGCGTCCTCCTTCAGGCGCGTCAGCCGCGCGAGCAGGCCGGCGCCCAGCGCCGTCGCCAGCGCGGCGATCAGCCCGCCGACCAGCAGCGCGGTCATGCTCGACCCGAACAGCAGCCAGGCGACGCCGGCGCCGGGCAGCAGGCTGTGCGCGAGCGCATCGGCGACCAGCGCGAGGCGGCGCGCGGTGAGCACGCAGCCGACCAGACCGGCGCCGACCGCGGCGAAGGCGCAGGTCGCCGCCGCGCGCGCCAGCCCCGGATCGGACAGGAAGTCGAGCCAGCCGCTCATCGGTGCGCGCCGTGGTCGTGGACGATCGGGCCGGCGAAGGCGCTGGCGAGGTTGGCGTCGGCGAGCGCCTCGTGCGCGGCGCCGGCCGCGACCAGGTGCGTGGCCAGCAGCAGCGCGTGGCTGAAGTCGGCGCGCGCGACGTCGATCTCGTGCAGCGCGCACAGCGCCAGGCGGTGGCCGGAGCCGACCCAGGCGCGCAGGCGCGCGACCAGATCGCGCGCGGCGTTGAGGTCGAGGCCGGCGAACGGCTCGTCGAGCAGCAGCACGTCGGCGCCGCCCGCCAGCGCGCGCGCGATCAGCACGCGCTGCTGCTGGCCGCCCGACAGCGCGGCGATCGGGCGATCGATCAGCTCGTCGAGGCCCATCGCGGTCAGCGCCTCGGCGACGGCGGCGCGATCGGCGGCCGAGAATCCGCGCCACGCCCCGAGCCGGCCGGCGCGGCCCATCGCGACCACGTCGCCGACCGCGAGCGGGAAGTCCCAGTCGACGACGCTGCGCTGCGGCAGCCAGGCCAGGCGATGCCGTTGATCGCCGGCGGGCGCGCCGTCGAGCAGGACGCTGCCCGCCGTCGCCGGATGCAGGCCGACGATCGCGCGCAGCAGCGTGCTCTTGCCGGCGCCGTTGGGGCCGGCGACCGCGACCAGCGCGCCGGCGGGGAACTCGGCCGCGACGTGGTGCACCGCCGGGGTGCGGCCGTAGCACAGCGTCAGGTCGCGCAGGCTGAGCATCACGGCCCCGCCAGCGGGATCGCGCCGGCGACCGCGCCGCGGCCCCACAGCAGGTGCGCGCGCCCGGATCCGGCGCGGGTGACGTGGACGCGCAGCGCGCAGGGCGCGTCGGCGAGCGGATCGGCGGGCTCGGCGCGTACGTCGAGCGAGCGCGCGTCGTCCGCCCGACCGCGCCAACGGCGATCGTCGCCGGCGCCGGCGATCTGGACGCCGTCGATGCGCACGCTCCAGGCGGCGACGGCGAACGTGCTCTCGATCTCGATGGCGATGGCCGAGGCGGCGACCGGCGCCGCCGCCGGCGCGGCGCGCGGCACGTGCATCGCCAGCGCGAGCTCGATCGCCAGCCAGGCCGCGGCGCACGCCAGCGCCGGCAGCAGACGCCGCCACGCCGGCGCGGCGAAGGCGCCCGACACGCTCACCGCAGGCCCTCGACCAGCGCCCGCACGTTCGCGGCCTGGGTGGCGATGTAGCCCCCCTCGCCCAGGCCATCCGCGGCGAGCGTGCCGGCGAGGCGGCTGCCGGCGTCGCGCGCCAGGTTCTCGATCGGCCGCGGATTGGCGCCGCGTTCGGCGAACACCGGCACGCCCGCGCCGCGCAGGCGCGCGACCAGCGCCGCGACCGAGCTCGGATCGGTCTGCGATTCGGGCATCGCGCCCGCGAGCGAGACCTGCTCGAAGCCGTAGGCGGCGGCGAAATAGGCGAACGCGGCGTGCGGCGTCGCCAGGACGCGCCGCTCCGGCGGGATCGCGGCGACCTCGGCGCGGATCCACGCGTCCAGCGCGCGCAGCTGGGCGCGGTAGAGCGACGCGAGCGACGCGTAGTGCGCGGCGCCGGCCGGATCGGCGGCGGCGAAGCCCTCGGCGAGGTTGTCGACGTAGCGCATGGCGTTGCGCGCGTCCTGCCATGCGTGCGGATCCGGCGCGTGCTCGTGGTCGTGGTCGTGGTGATCGTGGCCGCAGGCGATGGCGATGGTCTCGACGCCGCGCGCCGCGACCACGCGGCTGCCGGCGAAGCCGCTGGCGGTGACCAGCCCGTCGATCCAGCCTTCGAGGCCGAGACCGTTCTCGACCAGCACCGCCGCCTCGCGCAGGCGGTGCGCGTCATCCGGGGTCGGCTGGAAGACGTGCACGTCGCCGCCCGCCGGCAGCAGGACGCTGACCGCGACGCGTTCGCCGCCGACCTGGCGGGCGAGATCGGCGAGCACGCCGGTGGTGGCGACGACGCGCAGCGGCTCGGCGGCGAACGCGCCGGCCCAGACCGCGATCAGGAGCAGCGCCGCGCTACGCATGCTTGGCGCAGGCGTGCCGCAGCAGCTTGCCGTCGCAGGTGAAGACGCGTTCGTGGCAGCGGCCGCACTCGGTCAGCGGATGGCTGGCGGCGAAGGCCTGCCAGCGATCGCGCTGGTGGTCGTCGAGGATGCCCGAGCCGTTGCACAGCGGGCAGGTCTTGTCGAGCGCGGCGAGGATCGCGCCGCGGATGAACTCGGAGCGGTTGGCGACGTGCTTGAGCAGCTCGGCCAGCGCGTGGTCGACCTTGAACGAGATGATCTCCGGTTTGGCGCTCATGCGGGTTCCTCGGGCTGGCGCGGGGGCGCGGTAATACAGCGTAATACCGCCCATGGGCAAGAGCTTTCGCGGTCGGATGGTCCGTGAGTCGATCTCGCGGGGCGCTGGCGCGCCATTGTCCGCGGACGCGACTCACGCGGCTCTTTGTTTCGGGGGCTGCGCCCCCGAGCCCCCGGCAGGGCGCTTTCCAAGCACCCCGCTACGCTGCCCCCGTGAGCGACGACCACGAGGACGACGAGCGGCTGCGCGCCGCCTGGGCCGCCTACCGCGCCGCCGATCCCGGCGAGGGCGAGCGCAAGGCGCGCGCGTTCCTGGCCGACCACGCGGACAACGGCCTCGGCTGGTACGCGCTGGCCTGCTGCCTCGAACGCCAGGGCTGCCACGGCCAGGCCGACATCTGCTTCCGGCACGCGAACCGCGCCAAGGTCGCGCCGCAGTCCGCGCCGTACCGCGCCTCGTGGCGGCGCTTCAACCAGCTGGTCGAGCGCGCGCGCGACGCGCTCACGCCCGATCTGCGCACCGCCCTGGACGAGATCGAGCTGGTGCTGACCGACTACGCCGAGCCCGACCTGCTCGCCGATTTCGAGGACGCCGAGATCCTCGGGCTGTTCGTCGGCCATGAGCGCGGCGAGCGCGTCGAGGCCGAGGATCCGACCCCGCCGCGCATCCACCTCTTCCGCCGCGCGCACGAGCACTCCTGCCGCGAGGCCGACGAGTTCGCGCACGAGGTGAAGCGCACGCTGTGGCACGAGTTCGGCCACTACCTCGGCTACGGCGAGGACGGCATCGCCAAGCTCGGGCTCGAATAGCCCGGACTGCGGTCGTTCCGACCCGCCGGCGCCGCCCGCCAGTCGTTGCCATCCGTGCAGCCGTTGCGACCACCGCGGCGAGCGATGAGCCCGCCTCGACAGCGCGCGAATCCGTGGTCATAATGCCCCGGAACCGCTTTCAGCACCCGCACCGCATGTCCGTCGCCTACATCGACTTCTATCTCGTGACCAGCGCCGGCGAGGTCCGCCAGCTGCTGCCGCAGCGCGTCTACGCCTTCGGCCGCGGCGACGACGTCGACTTCCAGATCCAGGACACCCTGACGTCGCGCCGCCACTGCGAGCTGCGCTGGGACGACCAGGCGTTCTGGACCCTGGTCGACCTGAAGAGCCGCAACGGCACCTACGTCAACGGCCGCAAGCTGACCGAGAAGCCGATCCTGGTCAGCGACCGCGACGTGATCCAGGTCGGCGGCCAGCAGTTCACCTACCACATGCTGCCGCCGGGGTCGGACGTCTCGTCCCTGACCAAGAAGGAAGGCGCGGCATCGATCAAGTCGCTCGAGACCTTCGAGGTCCAGGCCTCGGACATCTCCGGCGGCAAGTCCGGCCCGTCGTTCACCGGCCAGCTGCGCGACCAGGGCCTCAAGGAGCTGCTGCGCTTCTTCAACCTGACCAAGAAGAGCGGCCGGCTGATGCTGGCGAACTCGATGGTCAAGCAGTGCTGGATCGTCGAGGGCGTCCCGCGCCACGCGATGAGCGGCGCCGCGCGCGGTCTCGACGCGGTCAAGGCGCTGATGGCGCTGGGCGACGGCGCGTTCGCCTTCCACGAGGGCGAGCAGCCCGAGAAGTGGTCGATCGAGGGCGACTCGACGGGCATCCTCAAGCAGCTGATCGGCGCCAACGACCTCGACGACCTCGGCATCGACAGCGCCGACCTCGCCAAGGCCGAGATCATGCAGCGCCACATGCTGGCGCGCATCCCGAAGGTCCCCGGCTACGACCTCGGCGTGTTCTTCCAGGGCCGCTCGGGCATCTCGGGCGACGTCTACGACGTCGGCCTGATGCCGGACGGCAAGCTGCTGGTGGTGCTCGGCGACGTCGCCGGCCACGGCGTGCAGGCGGCGATGGTCGTCACCAGCATGCTCAAGTCGCTGCGCACGCTGCGCCGCAAGACCAACGATTTCGTCGAGCTGCTCGCCAACCTCAACGACGAGATCAAGGAGGACCTGCTCCCCGGGCAGTTCCTCACCATGTTCGCCGCGGTCCTGACGCCGTGGAACGGCGACCTGACCGTCGCGCTCTGCGGCCACCACCCGGGCTACCTCTTCCGCCGCGACGGCACCAAGCCGCCGCAGTCGCTCGGCATGCCGGGCATGGCCCTGGGCATCACCTCCGGCAAGACCTTCCGCACCAAGCTCAAGCCGGTGACGGTGCAGCTGCATCCCGGCGACGCGATCGTCCAGTACACGGACGGCCTGCTCGAGGCGATGGACAAGGACAACCAGGAGTTCGGCGACGAACGCGTCCGCGAAGGCCTGAGCCGGCACGCCGCCCTCGAGAAGGTCCAGGCGATCGCCGACGCCATCGCCGCCGACGTCACGCGCTTCGCCGCCAAGCTCGAGGACGACCTCACCGTCCTGTGCATCGGCCGCACCGACGAGGCGCCGGCGCCGAAGCCCGCGACCATCGACGCGGTGGCCGCCGAACCGGGCGAGACCGCCAACATCTCGCCCGAGGAGGCGCGCAAGCTGCGCGCCTCGGTCGATCCCGCGATCGCCAAGGCGTCCGGATCCAAGACCGAGGTGGTCGGCCGCAAGCCGCCGCCGCGGCGCGCCGACGAGGACACCGTCAACAGCGCGTCGTCCGGGGACGGCTTCGACCTCGCCGCGAGCGTCGCGGCCGTCGACGTCGATCTCGCGGCGACCGCGAAGGCGATCGTCGCGGCCCAGCTCGCGCCGCGCGGCGAACGGCCGGCCCCGCCGGCGCCGAGCGCCGAGCGGCCCAGCGGCAGCCGCCCGGCGGTCGAGAAGCCCCGGGATCCCAGCGCGCCGATGGACGCCAGCGATGGCTGGATCGGCCGCAAGCTCGGCCAGGTGCAGCTCGTCTGCCGGATCGGCGGGGGCGCGATGGGCGCGGTCTACCGCGGCCACCACGAGGTGCTCGACACCGACGTCGCGGTCAAGGTCATGCTGCCCAAGGCCGACGCGCGCCAGGACGAGCACGCGCGCAAGCGCTTCCTCCAGGAGGCGCGCACCGCGGCGCGCATCCGCCACGCCAACGTGCTGCAGGTGCTCGACGCCGGCGCGACCGACGACGGCGCGACCTACCTCATCATGGAGCTGATCGAGGGCATGGGCCTCGGCCGGCGCCTCGAGGACAACGGCAAGATGAGCGTCGAGGAGCTCCTCGCGATCGCCAAGGGCTGCGCCGACGGCCTCGCCGCGATCCACGAGCAGGGCGTGGTCCACCGCGACATCAAGCCCGACAACATCATGCTCGACCTGCGCGGCGTGCCGAAGATCGCCGACCTCGGCATGGCGCGCTCGGTCGACGACACCGACGCGCAGCGCCTGACCATGACCGGCATCATCATCGGCACGCCGGCGTACATCTCGCCGGAAGCGATCGAGGATTCGCGCCAGGCGGGGCCGAAGTCGGACGTCTACAGCCTCGGCGTGACCTTCTACCACCTGCTCTCCGGCCGCCCGCCGTACACCGGCTCGACCGCGTACCAGGTGATGATGGCGCACATGGAGGGCAAATACGAGCCGCTGCGCAAGCTGGTGCACGATCTGCCGAAGGAGCTCGGCGAGATCATCGAGAGCTGCTTCGCCAAGGATCCGGAGCAGCGGCCGAGCGCCGCCCAGCTCGGCGAGATGCTCGGCGCCGCGTCGCCCAAGGCGAAGGCCGGCACGTCGGTGCGCGTCGCGGCGCACCAGACCGCCGTGCCGAGCTTCCTGCGCAAGAAGCAGCCCAACCCGCATCGCACGAAGCTGGTGGTCGGCATCGTCGCGGTGGTGGCGATCGCGGCGGCGGTCGGCGCCTGGGCGTTCCTCGGCGGCTGAGCCGGCGGCCGGCGCGACGCGCGAGGCTCGAAGCTCGAAGCCCGAAGCTCGAAGCTCGAAGCTCGACACGACGTCCGACGCGCGAAGCCCGCTCGGTTGCCCGCTGCCGCGCGCGGTCGCTCGTGATACCATGGGCGTGATGCCCGGCGCTCCCAACTTCCTCTACACCTTCGCCACCTTCCCGGCGGACGGCCTCGCGCAGATGGCGCCATCCTTCGCGCGGCTGCCGGTCGATCCGTACATCGCCGGCGCGTTCCGGCGGCGGCGGTTCTCGCACTTCATCGGCCGCGCCGACGCGCTGCGCCGGCTGAAGCACACCGCGTTCTACCAGAGCCAGCAGGTGAACCGCTACCTCGGCGGCGTGCGCCGCGAATACGAGGAGCTCGAGGACGAGCTGATCGCCACCGCGGCGTTCCGCGCGCTGGTCGCCGAGTTCCACGAGTTCCTGCGCCTCGACGGCGCGACCTCCGAGCTCGGCGTGCATCAGATCCGCATCGTCTGCACGCCCGACCTGCAGGGCGATCCGGCGCCCGAGGGCGTGCACCAGGACGTCTTCGACCACGTCGGCATCTTCTGCGTCGCGCGCGACAACGTGGTCGGCGCGCAGACCCGGCTCTACCGGCCGAAGGCGGAAGCGATCTTCGCCCGCGAGCTGCGGCCCGGCGAGGCGCTGTTCGTCAACGATCGCGAGGTCTTCCATTACACCGATCCGGTCCGGCCGGCGGTGCCGGGAGAAGGCCATCGCGACGTGTTCGTCTTCACGGCCGACCGGGGCACCGCATGAGCGACGACTTCGACCCGGCGCGCGTGCGCCCGCTGTTCCCGGCGCTGGCGCGACGCGTCGGCGGCCACGCCGCGCTGTTCCTCGACGCGCCGGGCGGCACGCAGGCGCCGCAGCCGGTGGTCGACGCCGTCGCCGACTACCTCGCCCACGTCAACGCCAACTACGGCGGCGTCTTCGCCACCAGCCGCGAGACCTCGGAGCTGGTGGCCCAGGCCCGCGCGGCTACCGCGGCGTTCCTCAACTCGCCGTACCCGGACGGGATCGTCTTCGGCGCCAACATGACGACGCTGACCTTCGCCTTCAGCAGGGCGCTGGCGCGCACCTGGCGCGCGGGCGACGAGGTCGTGGTGACGTCGCTCGACCACGACGCCAACGTCGCCTCGTGGATGCTCGCGGCCGAGGACCGCCGCGCGACCGTGCGCACGCTGCGCTGCGAGGCCGACGGCGCGCTGTCCGTCGCGCGCCTGCGCGAGGTGCTGAGCCCGCGCACGCGCGTGGTCGCGCTGACCGTCGCCTCGAACGCCATCGGCACGATCCCCGACCTCGCGCCGCTGGTCCGCGCCGCGCACGACGTCGGCGCGCTGGTGTTCCTCGACGCGGTGCACGCCGCGCCGCACCTGCCGCTCGACGTGCTGGCGCTGGAGTGCGACGCGCTGGCATGCTCGGCCTACAAGTTCGGCGGGCCGCACCTCGGCATCCTCTGGGCGCAGCGCGGCCTGCTCGAGCAGACCGCGGCCTACAAGGTCCGTCCTTCGCCCGCGACGGGGCCCGGCAAGTGGGAGACCGGCACGCAGAGCTTCGAGGCGATCGCCGGGCTGCTCGCGGTGCTGCGCTACCTCGGCGGGCTCGGCGCCGACGGCGGCGAGGCGCTCGGCCGCCTGGCGCTGGAACGGGCGATGCAGCGCATCCAGCGCCATGAGCTCGCGTTGACCGGGCGATTCCTCACCGGCGCGCGCACCATCCCCGGGCTCCACGTCCACGGCATCGCCGATCCCGCGCGCAGCGCCGAGCGCACGCCGACCTTCGGCCTGACCTTCGACCGCATCACGCCGCAGGCGGCGTGCGAACGGCTCGCCGCGCGCGGGGTCTTCGCGTGGGCCGGCAACTTCTACGCCATCGGTCTGGTCGAGCAGCTCGGCCTCGCGGGCAGCGGCGGGCTGCTGCGGCTCGGGTTCGCGCACTACCACGACGCGGCGGACGTCGATCGCGCGTTGGCGGAATTGAAGGCGCTGGCGGGCTGAGGCGCGAAGCGCGAAGCGCGAAGCTCGAAGCGCGAAGCGCGAAGCGCGAAGCGCGAAGCTCGAAGCGCGAAGCGCGAAGCTCGAAGCGCGAAGCTCGAAGCTCGCAGCTCGCAGCTCGCAGCTCGCAGCTCGAAGCAGCGAGGCGCGTCCCGATCAGTCCATGAAGTTCCGCGCGGGAGCGTCGCCTACGGCACGTACACCAGCCGCACTCCGACCAGCAGATGCGGCAGATCGGTCTCGAACGCCGGCTGGGTCTGGACAGGGGACGGCGCGATGACCTCGGCAGCGCGGTTGGCGCAGCGCGCGAAGGACAGCGGATCATTCCACGAACCACCGCGGGCGATGCCCCCGCCGCACAATTCCCAAACGTTGCCGTGCATATCGAAGAGTCCCAGGCCGTTGGCGGCGAGCGAGCCGACCTCGCGCGCGCCGCGCGTGGCGCCGGCGGTCTCCCAGACGATCGCGTTGGCAGCGACAGTAGCTTGCGAAAGCGAATCGCCCCAGGCGAAGGCACCGGTCGATCCGCCGCGGCAGGCGTACTCCCACTCGTCCTCGGTCGGCAGGCGCAGGCGGAACGAGCGTCCGGAATTGTAGGAGGCGAGGGTCATCTGCGCGCTGTCGTAGGCGATGCCGATCGCCGGGTACCTGCCGTGGGCGTCCTGGATGTCGGCCGGATTCGCCGACGCGAGCGTCGTCCACGGCGAACCGCCACCGAGCAGGTTCCACTGCTGCTGCGTGGTCTCGTACACGGCGATGTAGTAGTTGTTCATGCTGACGCTGCGTGGCGTCTCGTCAGCGTCGACGCCGAAGCCGCCCGACGACGCGCCCAAGGTCGCCGATCCGCTCGCCACCAGGCGGAAGACCATCTTTGTCTGGCGGTACGCGGCGTTCGTCGCCAGGTCGGCGATCGCGCCCGTAGCAGTGACCGTGCCCGACGACAGGTCGACGACCTGGTAGTACGCGCGCGTCTCGGCCACGCTCTGCACCAGTTTCGATTTCTTCTTGCCACCCCCGCCGCCGCAGCCGGCGATCAGCAGGACCGCTGCGACCATCATCACGACGGCGACCGCCCCCGAGCATGCGTAGGATCGCATATCAGCCTCCCGCCGATCCGACGGACAGGTAGAGGTACTGCAGCGGCAGGAAGCCGCTGCGACCGCTGACCAGGTCGGTGAAGATTACGCCGAACTCCCCATGCACATCGGAAGTCCCGGTCGGCGACGGCCAGACGACCGTGGCATCGAGTGCGCCATTCTTGTTCACCTCGAGGCCGTCGGGTGCATCGCCGGCGAGGCGGAAGACCATGTTCGAGGTGCCGCCGAGTTGCGAAGCGTCCACGTTCAGGTCGTAGGAGTAGGCGCCATCGCCGTAGACCAGGCGCGGCGGATCGCTCGCCGGATGCGGGCGGTTCTCGTCGAGGCGCGCGGTGATGCGCACGGTCACCGTGCCGGGGATGGTCGATCCGAGCGCGCCGTCGTTGACACCGTAGGTGAAGGTCGTCGTCAGGCCGACGTAGCTCGGGTCGGGAATGAACACGACGGCGTTCGGGCGCGTGGGATGCTCGATCACGCTGCCGGTACCGGGCGCGGGCTGCCCGACGCTGGCGAACGGGAATGTCAGACCGGCGGCCGCCGTCTCGGCATCGCTGCCGCGACCTTCGTCGCCGAGATCGAGTATCACCGAGATGCCGTCGATGGTTCCGATCATGAAATTGCTGGCGACCGGCGCGTCGTCGACGCGGGAGACGGTGATGGTGGTGGCGACCGGATCGCTCGCGTCGCCGTCGCCGTCGTTGACCACGAACTGCACGTTGCGAACGCCGGTCGTCGGATTCTCGGAGACGCTGGCGTACTCGACCGCGCTCATCAGCGCGCTGATCGCGGCCGGCGTCGCGAACGACGTGCTGAAGGCGACGGTCAGCGGCGTCGTGCCGGTGCCGCCGGAGAACGTGCCGACGACGTTGCCGCCGAAGCTGACGGTGGATCCGGCGACGCCGATCTGGCCGGCGCCGACGCCGACATGGCGGATCGACAGGCGATCGTCGGCGTGGCCGTTCAGCGCGTAGGCCACGGTCAGGCTGCCGCCGGCGAAGTCGCTCGAGTCGGCGTCGGTCACGGTCGCGATCGGGTCGATCAGCTCCGGCGTGGCGTTCTCGGTGTAGGCGGCGCCACCGGTCGGCAGCGACGCGATCGGCTTGGCGTTGACGTTGTCGACGGTGATGGTCTTGGTCGCCGGCGTGCTGGTGCCGCCGTCGCCGTCGAACAGCATCACGCGCATGACGCGCGACGGCAGCTCGGTCGGCGTCGCCGAGCTGTTGGTGTAGGCCAGGCGGCGCGCGATCTGCTGGATGATCGCCGGCGTCGCGCTGGCGTTGAAGGTGATCAGCATCGGGCCGATCGAGCTGGCGCGGCCGCTGACCGTGCCGACCACCGTCGTGCCGACGCGCACGTCGCCGGCGAGGACGTTGACCTGCCCGGCGCCGACGCCCTCGTCCTTGATGGCGATCTCGTCCTCGGCAAGCGCTCCGGAGACGAACTCGACGACCATCAGGCCGTTGTCGAAGTCGGCGGAGTCGATGTCGGCGACGGTGGCGTTGACGTCGATCAGCGCGACCGGGTCGGCGAGCGACTCCGACCATGCCAGCGCCGGCCCCGGCAACGCGATCGTCGGAGCGTCGTTGGTCGCGGTCACCGACAGCGACAGCACGGTCGCCAGCGAGGTGCCGCCGTCGCCGTCGGTCACCACCGCCTCGACGACGCGCCCCGCGGTCGACGGGTTCTCGGAGAGGCTGACGTACTGGACGTTGCGCAGGATCTCGCGCGCGACCGTCGGGGTGGCCGCGGCGCCCTGCAGCGCGATGACCAGGGGCGTGCCGTTGGCGCCGCCCGAGGCGATGCCGACGGTGGTGCCGTTCCACACGATGTTGGCGCCCGAGACGTCGACGGTGTTCACGCCGGCGCCGTCGTCGAGCACGGTCAGCGTGTCGCCCGCCGAGCCGCCGCTGGCGAAGCCGACGGTCAGCGTGCCGCCGTCGAGATCGGCCGAGTCGGTGTCGGACAGCGTCGCGAGATCGTCGAGGAGGATCGCCGGGTCGTTCTCGGTGTACGCGGTCGCGGCCTTCGACCAGGTCACCACCGGCAGGCTGTTCACCGCCACCACGGCGATGTCCTTCTCGACGGTGCTGACGCCGGGCGTCGCGGCGCCATCGCGCAGGACCGCCTGGAAGCGCCGGGTCACGGTCGACGGCGTCGCGCTGGTGTTGTGGAAGGTCAGCGCGCGCGCCAGGGCCTGCACCGCCGCCTCGGTCGCCGCTCCGGAGAGATCGATGCGCAGCGCCGCGCCGGCGAGGCCGTTCTGGGTCGCGTCGATGACGCCGATGGTCACGCCCTGGTAGGTCACCGTCGACCCGGCGACGCCGATCTGTCCCGCACCGGTGCCGGTGTTGCGCACGGCGAGGTCGTCCGCGGCGGTGGCGGTGCCGTTGATCAGCTGCGCCGTCAGGCGCCCGCCGCCGAGGTTGTCCGGGGTGTCGTCGACCAGCGCGGCGCTGTCGACCAGCAGCGGCGGATCGCCTTCGGTCCAGGTGTCCATCGGGCTGGGCAGGGCGATGGTCGGCGCGTTGTTGACCGGCGCGCCGGCGGTCAGCGTGATGGCGAAGGTCTGCACGCCGAGCGGCGTGCCGTTGGGGAATCCCGGCGCGGGCACACCGTCGGTGACGTCGTTGTTCTCGCCGTCCTCCGCAGTGAACTGGAAGCTCGTCGAACCCGCGCCCGAGCCGGTGTCGGCGTACACGACGAGGCCGCCATCGAGGTCGGACTGCGTGAAGGTCTGACCGCCGACCAGCGCCGTGCCGAGGCGGCGGATCTCGCCGCGCGCCGGCGCGCTGGTCAGCGTGTACGTCACCTGCGACGGCCCCGCGTCGTCGTCGACGCGCAGGCGCAGGTTGGTGATCTGCGCGGACGAGGTCTCGGAGAGCGAGATGCCGTTGTTGGTGATCAGGATCGGCGAGTCGGCGACCGGGTCGACGGTCACCTGGAACGAGCGGTAGCTGACGTTGACGCCGCCGTTGGCGGTGCCGCCGTCGTCCTGCACGCGCAGCAGGATGGTCACCGTGCCGTTGGCGTCGGCGACCGGCGTGAAGCGCAGCAGGCCGGTGGTGTTCGGGCTGGTGTAGACGATCCCGGTCGGCGCGACCGGATTGGGGATGATCGAGGTGTTGGACGACAGCGCCGTGACGATGAGGTTCTGCGCCTCGTTGGCGGCGCCGGATCCGATCCCGGTGAGGGATACGCTGTAGACCCCCGAGTCCTCGTTGACGGACACGTCGAGCGGCGTGTCGATGGCCGGGCCGTCGTTCACCGGCAGCACGGTCACCAGGAAGCTCGTCGACACGGTGCCGCTCGGCGAGCCCGAGTCGGCGATCGAGACGGTGATGGTCGCGCTGCCGCTGGCGTTGGGCAGCGGCGCGAACAGCAGCTGGCCGGTGGCGGCGCCAGCCGTGTAGACCACGGTCGGATTGAGGATGATCCCCAGGTCGGACGAGGTCGCGGTGATGGTCAGCGCCTGCGACGGCGAGTCGCCGCCGTCGCTGATGCCGCCGATGTTCACGGTCTGCGTGCCGGCGTCCTCGAGGATCGTGCGGTCGGCGATGACGTTGATGGTCGGCGTCTGGTTCGAGCCGCCGCCGCCGAGGCCGACCGAGCGCAGCTGCGCGACGTAGCCGGTGCGCGCGGTGTAGACGCCGCCGCCGTTGACGGCGGTCGACGAGATCTGGCCGATCGACGACGCCGACATGACGTAGACGTTGCCCGGCGACACGGCCCGGCCGCCGCCGCCGTCGATCGACGCCGGATCGATGGTGTAGGGACCGCCCCCGACGCCGCTGCCCGACACCGCCGCGTCGGCGCACGCCGTCGCCGCCAGGGCCAGCATGGTGGGCACCAGGCGATGTCCGCGCGCATGGTTCATGGGGAATGCCATCTCAATCGCCTTCCCCGGTGCTCACGCCGCTGACCACATCGTTCGTGGCCTTCTTGACCGCTTCGCCCGCATCGCCGCCCGCAACGCCGTCGACATCAATCGCCAGGCGCAGCCCGACGTAGGCCGAGCGCACCTCGGGCGCGAGGCCGGCGCGGTTCGCCGCGCGCAGCGCCGGCGCGTCGTCGCCCCACGATCCGCCGCGCGCGACGCGCAGGTCGGCGGCGCCGGCCTTCGGATCGACCGCGACCGCGGCGTACGGCGCGTAGCCGTCGACGCACCATTCCCAGACGTTGCCGTGCAGGTCGTACAGGCCGAGCGGGTTGGGCGCGCGGCTCTTGAGCGGGCGCGAGCGGCCGCCCGAGGTGGCGGAGTAGACGGCGACGGCGTCGAGGTCGCCGGCCGCGCCGAAGGCGCCCGACGCGCCGGCGCGGCAGGCGTATTCCCATTCGGCCTCGCTCGGCAGGCGCACGCGCAGCTCGGGCATCCGCGCGGTCATGCGCGCGGCGAAGTCCTGCGCGTCGGACCACGAGATGCGTTCGACCGGCAGGCGCTCGCCCTTGGCGTACGCCGGGTTCCAGCCCATCACCGCGGTCCACAGCCCCTGCCCGACCTCGCTGTCCGCCAGCCACAGGCTGCGGGTCAGCGTCACCGGGGCCTGGCGCTCATCGTCGTCGCGGCCGGCCTCGCCGTCGGCGCTGCCGATCACGAACGAGCCGGCGGGGACGTAGCGGAAGCGCTGCACGCGGCTGATGACGCTGAAGCGCTTGCCGATCTCGACGTCGACCCACAGGCCCTGCGCATCGCGGCCGAAGCCGTCGGCCCACGCGGGGCGCGCCGGACCGGTCAGCACCGCGAGCCGCGCGCCCAGGGCGCTGGCGCGGGCGTCGCCATCGCCGACCAGGTGCGTGAGCTCGGCGAGCTGCTCGGCCGCGCCGTCGGGCAGCACGTAGGCGCGGTCGAGCGGCGCGAGGGCGGCGACCAACGCCGCGACCCGGTCGACCTTCTCGCGCCAGCGCCGCACGTCGGGCTCGTCGCCGCCGACCAGCTCGGCGAGGCGCGCCAGGCGCTGGGCGGCGTCATCGCCGAGCGAGCGCGCGTGATCGAGATGGGCGAGGGCGGTCTTGTGGCCGGCGACCTCGCCGAGCTTGTCCTGCCAGCGCGCGCAGTCCGCGTCGCCGTGGCCGACGAGCTCGGCCAGGCGTTCGAGGCGCTTGGCCGTGCCATCGGGCATCGGCTCGGCGCGGTCGAGCGCGGCGAGGCGGGCGCGCAGGTCGCCGATCTCGTCGAGCTTGAGGCGCCAGCGCGCCGCGCGCGGATCGTCGGCGCCGGTCAGCTGCTCGAACTCGCCGAGCTTGGCGGCGGCGTCGGCGGGCGGCGCGACCGCGCGGTCGAGGGCGGCGAGCCCGCCGGCGAGCGCGAGGATGCGCGCGTCGGCGCGCGCCAGGGTCGCGCGGAAGCGATCGGCGAGCGACGGGTCGAGGCCGCGCAGGCGCTCGAGCTCCGAGACGCTGATCTTGAGCAGGCGCTGCTCCTCGGCGCTCAGGCGGTCCTTGGCGCCGAGGTCGGCCAGCACCTGGTTGAGCGTCGCGACGCGCGCGACGCGGTCGGCCAGGGCCGAGCGCCAGCGCAGCGCGTCGTCGTCGTTGCCGGCGATCGCGGCGTAGCGGTCGAGCTCGAGGCGCAGCGGTTCGTGCCGGTCGACGCCCGGCGGCTCGTCGGCGTCGAGCTCGGCGAGCGCTTCGCGGGCGGCGAGGCGCGCGGCGTCGGTGGACTCGAGGCGGTCCTGCCAGCGGCGCCGGTCGGCGTCGTCGGCGGCGGTCAGGCCGAGGAAGATCTCCCAGTCGGCGGCCAGCGCGGCGCGCGTCGCGTCGCTGACCAAGGCGCCGTCGTCGAGGCGGGCGAGGTTGCCGCGCAGCGCCGCGACGCGTGTTCCGGAGGCGCGCACGCGATCGGTCCAGCGCGCGACGTCCGCGTCGGCCTCGCCGGCCAGCGCCCTCAGGGAGGAGAGATCGGGCGACAGCGCCGCGACCAGCGGCTCGGGCGCGACGTCGCCGTCGTCGAGCGCCGCCAGGTGCGCGCGCAGCTCGCCGACGCGTTGCGCCGACGCCGCGAGCTTGCCCTGCCAGCGCGCGACCTCGATGTCGTCGCCGGGCGACAGGCGGCCGATGCGCTCGACCACCGGAGCCATGCTGCCGACCATGCTGATCGGCGCGAACTCGACCGCGTCGAGGGCGGCGGCCTCGGCGCGCGCGGCGTCGCGGCCGGCGGCGATCTCGGCGAGGCGCTTGGACCAGTGCACCGCCTGCGGCGCGTCGGCGCCGACCATGCGCGCGTAGTCGAGCGCCGCGGCGGCGCCGGCCTGCATGCGCGCGTAGTCGAGGTTGCCGACGGCGTCCAGGGCGGCGAGCTGCGTTTCGAGCTCCTCCGCGCGCGCCAGCTTGGCGCGCCAGCGTTCGACCTCGGGCTCGTCGCCGACCAGCGCGGCGAGGCGGTCGAGGTCGTCGCGCGCGCCCGCCGGGATCGCCACCGGGCTGTCGAGCGCGATCAGGCGTTCCTCGAGGCTGCGGATCTCCGCGCGCCGGCCTTCCCACCACAGCCAGCCGCCGCACGCGATCAGCAGGCAGGCCGCCGCCGCCAGCGCCCACGGCCACCAGCGCCGCTTCAGGCCGGCGCCGTGCTTGCGCATCATCTCGGCGGCGCCGGTGTCGAGCTTGCCCGGCGCGAACACCGCCGTGGTCGGCTGCGAACCCAGGCGCAGCGCCGTAAGATCCTCGATCAGCTCGTCGGCGTGCTGGTAGCGCTTGGCCGGGTCCTTCTGCAGGCACTTGAAGACCACCGACTGCACGTCGTCGCCGACCTCCTTGTTGAGGTCGCTGATCAGCTTGGGTTCGGTGAAGTGGTGCTGGTAGATCAGCGCGTCGGCGGTGTTGCCGTCGAACGGCTGCTGCATCGCCAGCAGCTCGTAGAACACGCAGCCGATCGAGTAGAGGTCGGCGCGGTGGTCGACGGTGTCGCCGCGGCCCTGCTCCGGGCTCATGTAGGCGGGCGTGCCCACCGCCATGCCGGTCATGGTCAGCGATTCCTCGCCCATCACCTTGACGATGCCGAAGTCGGTCAGCTTGACGACCCCGTCGGTCGTCAGCATCAGGTTGCCGGGTTTGATGTCGCGATGGACGATGTTCTTGTCGACTGCGGCCTTGAGCGCGCGCGCCGACTGCAGCACGTAGTCGACGGCTTCCTCGACGGTGAAGCGCTCGCCGGCGTTCCTCTTGCGCTTGACGATGTCGCCGAGGCTCTCGCCGCGCACCAGCTCCATCTCGAGGTACAGCATCGCGCTGTAGTTGCCCGCCGAGTAGATGCGGACGACGTTCGGCGAATCGAGCAGGCCGGCGGTCTTGGCCTCGAGGTGGAAGCGGCGGCGGAAGGCGTCGTCGTCCGCCAGCCGGTTCGGCATGACCTTGAGCGCGACCAGGCGGCGGCTCTCGCGATGCCGGGCGAGGTAGACGGCCGCCATGCCGCCTTCGCCGAGCAGGTCGCCGATGTCGAACAGCTTCCATTGCGCGCCGGATAGCGGTCCGCGCTTGCCGTCCGGCGTCAGCACGGGCGTCTTGAGGTCCTCGGCGGTGGCCGACGGCGGCGGCGGAGCGTCGGCCGCCGGCTCGACGATGCCGCCGGTGGCGTCGGCGTCGCCCGCGTCGGCGGCGCCGCCGGCATCTCCCGCGTCGCCCGCGTCGCCCGCGCTGTCGGCGCGGGCGGCATCGCCCGAGGTGTCGACGTCGACGATCGCCGCGGCCAGATCGATCTCGCCGTCGACCGCGGGCTCGACGCCGTCGACCGTGGTCATCGCGACGAACGCGGCGGTGTCGCTGTCCGACGCCGACGGCGCGGCGATGGCGGCGGTCTCGATGTTGACCTTGACGCCGACCACCGCGGCGCGGCTCGGCTTGGAGTCGATGCCGGTGATGAAGAAGTCCTCGTCGCCGGCCTCGCCCGCCTGGCCGCGCAGGACGGTCAGCTCGCGCTCGCCGACCGGCGTCGCCTCGATCGGATTCGAGCGGTCGGCGCCGTTCGCGCCCGTGACGCCGTCGTGGTTGTCGCGCGCGGGCATGCGCTACTCGATCCGCGGCGGCGCGCCGTTGATGCGCCACACCGCCCCGAGGAAGAACGCCGGGCCCGCCTGCTCCATCTCGATGTCGATGCCGTCGCCGGACAGGTCGCCGGTGGTCTGCATCCAGCCGGCCTCGGCGACGATCAGGATCGAGCGCGTCAGCGCGTAGGACGCGCCGAGCATCGCGCCGTACTCGATGACCGTGCCGTCGAACTCGATGTCGTCGATGACCTGCTGACCTTCGATCTCGCCGGACAGCGCGAACGTCGAGAGGCCGTAGCCGATGAACGGCGTGATCTCCATCGACAGCTTCTCGGTGAACGCGTAGGCGTAGCCGCCGAGCACGCGTCCCGTCAGCGAGCGGTACGGGCCGTGCGAATACTCGTAGACGCCGACGAACGCCTCGGCGCCGGCGAAGAACCCGCCGGCGGCGCCGGGGCTGGAGAAGCTGTAGATGCCGCGCACGCCGAGGCCGAAGCCGTAGTCGAAGCTCGTCGAATCTGCCGACTCGTGCCCATCGAACTCGGAGTCGGTGACGGTGTAGTCGAAGTCGGTGGGCAGCGCGTGCAGACCGACACGCACGTCGGCGATCACCAGCTCGGCGCCACCGGCCGCGGCGATGACGGACGCCGCCATCGCCGCGCGCGTCGAGCGGCGGAAGACGGCGGTGGTGATGTCGCGAAGCGCGTTGGACATGGGCTTTCAGCTCGGCCGAAGCGGAGGGTCTCCAGGTCGAGTGTAACCCGAACTCGCGCCCGTCGCCTGCCTCGTGCGCACGGGCGGCGCCCTAGATGCCAACCGCGCAGGCGCTTGCGAGGAGGCACGCGGGATGCATCGATCGACGCGTCGCGCTCGCGGCGGATTGCCGAGCGGTACCACACGACGGCGATGCGCTTCGCGACTCCGCGCCGGAGGCCGCGGCAGGTCGCGTCGATCGTTGCGGCCGAGGCGGACAGGCCGCGTGGCGACCGGTGCGCTCGCGGAGTAGGTTAAGGTGGAGACCCTCCTCTCCTTCCCCCGCCATGCGCACCCCCGCCATCGCCCTGCTGCTCCTCGCGATCGGCGCCGCCGCGGATGGCGCGACCATCACCTGGAACTCCGCGGTGCTCGCCAACTGGGGCGATGGCGCCAACTGGGTCGGCGGCAGCGTCCCGGGACCCGCGGATACCGCGCGCTTCGATGTCCCAGCGGGCGACTGCGCCATCGACGTCGATGTCGACGTCGCCGGGGTGTCGATCACCGGTTCCTACGGCGGAACCATCGCCCAGGCGGCGACCTCGAGCCTGCGCATCGGCTCCGCGGGCTGGAGCCAGCTGAACGGCTCCTTCGCCGGCGCGGCGGCGACGACGATCGACGCGGCCATCGACATCAGCGGAGCATTCGCCCTGACCAATGGGACCTTCACCAGCACCCGCGCGCGGCTGCTGGTCGGCGGCGACTTCACGGTCGGGGCGGGGGGCGCGTTCGTGCACAACAGCGGCACGGTCCTGTTGAAGTCGGCGGTCGACCGGACGCTCGACTGCAGCGACGCCTTCCACGACCTGGTCTTCAACGACGGCCTGATCGGCCACTGGCGCGGCGAGGAAGCGGCCGGCCCGTCTGGCGATTCATCCGGGTACGCGCACGACGCGACGTGGAACGGCGGCGTCGCGCGCGACGCCGCCGTGAAACCAGCGCTCGACATCGACAACGCCGGGGCGCTGAACTTCGATCCGACCGACGGCGGCGACTACCTCTCGATCAGCGATCGGCCGGAGTTCAAGCCGGCGGCCATCACCATGGCCGCCTGGCAGTACGTCCCGACCGGGGCCGACTGGGTCAACACCGTCAACCTCTGCCCGATCTTCAACCGCGCCGAGCCCAATCCGAGCACCGTCGGCTACGTGCTGCAGGGCGCATTGGTGCCCGGCGAGATGATCTTCCGCTTCCAGACCGACGCCGGCTACAACACGCTGTTCTTCAGCGGCGTCACGCGCGACACCTGGCACCACGTCGCCGTGACCTACGCCGGAACGAGCGCGTCCGGCTTCCTGGACGGCGCGCTGGTGACGACCGTCGCTTCGCCCGGCTCGACCACCCTGGTGCACGGCGCGACGGCCGACGTGCGCATCGGACGCAGCTCGCGGTTCGGCTTCGCCTACCTGCACGCCAAGCTCGACGACATCCGGGTCTACGACCGCGCGCTGGACGAGAACGCCATCCGCCGCCTGGCGTCCGGCCGCAACCCGTCGACCAGCATCGCGACCGTCACCCTCGCCAGCAGCCTCTTCGTCGACAACGATCTGACGATCGCCAGCGGCGAGGTCGATTTCGCGACGCACAACGCGACCATCGCCGGCAGCTATCGCTGCCTCGGCGGCGATACGCAGCCCGGCTCGTCGATCATCTACCTCTCGGCCTCGGGCAGCGAGAGCCTGATCGCCGGCGACGAGGAGCTGAACCGCGTCGACGTGTACGGCTCGGGCACCGTGACCTTCGCCGACACCGTGCGCCTCGACGGCGGCTACTGGCAGAACGCCGGCGTGGTCAACGCCGCGGCGACGCGTCTCGAGATCGGCGGCGGCGTCACCCTCGACGGCGGCACGCTCACCGCGTCGAGCGGCACGACGACGATCGCCGGCGCCGTCGCGGTCGCCGGCGCCGCGACGTTCGCCGCCAACAGCGGCACGGTCGAGCTGCTCGCGGCCGGTTCGCCGTCCGTGGCGTTCGACGCTCCGCTCGACGACCTGGTGGTGCGCGGCGGCGCCGACGATGGCCTGGTCTGCCACCTGCGCTTCGACGAACTCGCCGGCGCGACGGTATACGACGCGGTGTCCGACAGCGCGGCGGGGAAGTTCGGTCTGGAGCCGCTCGAAGGAGCCATGCCCTACACCATGAACCGGCCGGTGCCGAGCGCGGTCGTCGCGCCGATCGCCGGAGGCAACCGCCGGTCCCTCGACTTCGACCCGGATCCGGACGGCAACGGCGTCGCCGACGGCAAGCCGCACATCGACCACGTCCGGCTGGTGGTCGACAGCGACGATCTCAACGACCCGCTGGCGCTGCAGCTGGCGACGGTCACCGAGGCGGACTACTCCCTGGCCGCCTGGGTGAAGCCGGACAGGACGCCGATCGGCTCCGGGACGGACGCGCTCGGCTGCGGCGCGATCCTCATGAAGGAGGGCAACCACATCGGCCTGGTCTACGGCGAGAATGGATACTTCGGCATCACCCATTTCCACGCCGACGGCAGCGACACCTCGGTCTTCACGCCCGTCGCGTACGACATCCCGGGCAGCGTCGCCTCGCGCTGGTTCCATCTCTGCGCCACGGTCGATCTCGATCCCGCGGGCGGCACCGTGCGGCTGTACCTCGACGGCGAGCTCCAGGGCAGCGGGGCGATCGCCGCGGGCAAGAGCCCGCAGATCTTCGGTCCGGCGGTGCCGTGGCGCATCGGTTGCGGCAGGCCCGATGCCAGCGGCGGCGCCTACGGCTGGCTCTTCGACGGCAAGATCGACGACGTGCGCATCTACTCGCGGGCGCTGTCGGCGGGCGAAGCGCGCATCCTCGCCGGCGGCTGGGCACCGGGCAGGAGCGTGGCCGGGCGCCACCAGATGGCGGGCACGCTCGACGTCGACGGCGACCTGACGCTGATCAGCGGCGGACTCGCGGCGACGACCTTCGACGCGACCGTCGCCGGCAGCTGGCGCAACTTCGGCGCGGAGCTCGTGCCCGGGACGCGGCGGGTGACCTTCGCTGGCGCCGGCCTCGGCAACGTCATCCGCTCCGGATCATGGCCGTTCCACGCGCTGTCGGTGACCGGCGCCGGCACCTGGACGCTCGAGGATGCGCTGTCGTGCCGCGACGAGCTGACCATCGCCACCGGCACGCTCGACGTCTCCGGCGACGACCACGCGGTCACCGCCGCCACGCTGCTGCAGCCGACCGGCGCCTTCCAGGCGCGCGCCGGCACGCTGTCGCTCGATACCGCCAGCGATCGCCCGCTGACCGCCGCCAGCAGCCTGCACCGGCTGCGCCTGGCGAGCGCCGCGGACAGCGCGCTGGTCGGCTGCTGGCCGCTCGACGAGAGCTCGGGCGACGTCATCGCCGACCACAGCGGCCAGCGCAACCACGGCGTGCGCATCGGCGCCGATCCCGCCGCCGCGGCGAGCGCTCCCGGACCGTCCTTCGCCAACGCCGGCAGCTACGCGTTCACCGCGGCGGATTCGGACTACATCGAGATCGCCGACCTGGACGACGACTTCGACCTCGACCCGGCGCAGACGCTGACCATCGCCGCATGGGTGCGACCATCCGCGCTGAGCTCGTGGCGCGGCATCGTCTCGAAGGGCGGCAACCTGCTGTTCTACAACGGCGGCGGCAACGCCAGCGCCCTCTCGTTCTGGTACAAGCGCGCCGACAACGATCAGGATGTCGGCATCGACAGCCTCGGCGTCCTCGTTCCAGGCCAGTGGCAGCACGTGGCCGTGACCCACACCATCGGCACGCCGACCGCGATCCGCTTCTACCGCAACGGCATCGACGTCACCGACACCGGCTTCGCCTGGCAGTGGGGCGCCGGCAACGAGGCCGCGAAAACCGGCGGCAACTCCCCGTTCCACATCGGCGTCGGCAACCTCGGCGCCGGCGAGCACTTCGACGGCCGCATCGACGACGTGCGCTACTACGATCGCGTGCTCTCCGCCGCCGAGATCCAGCGCCTCGCGGCGGGCAGGCTCGCCGCCGCGTCCCTCGCGGGCGCGACCTGGACGCTGACGCGGGCGCTCGACATCGATCAGGACATCTTCATCGACGGCGGCGCGCTATCGCCGATCGGCTCGAGCGTGACGCTCGCCGGCGACTGGCACAACGCGGTCGGCGCCTCCGGCTTCGTCGCCGGCACCTCGACCGTCACCCTCGATGGCATGACCCAGGCGCTGAGCGGCTCGACGACCTTCACGAACCTGACCAAAACCACCGCCGCGCCGGATTCGCTGGCTTTCCCGGTCGGCGAGGTCCAGACCGTCACCGGCATGATGACGCTGACCGGGACGGACGCGGTCAACCGCCTCTCCATCGTCTCGTCCTCGCCGGGGACCACGGCGTCGATCAGCCCGGTCGGCGGTCGCACCTGCTCGTGGCTCTCGGTGCGCGATTCGCGCAACCTCGTCCACCCGCCGATCGAACCGGCCGACTCGGTCGATGCCGGCAACACCCGGTGGTGGTTCGACGGCAATGCCCGCGGCGCGCTGGGCGGCGGATATCCGGCGATCTACTGAGATTCGCGCGGTCGTCGCGCACCGCGGGGTCTAGCGCGTCGCCCGCCAGCGGCTCGGCGTCGTTCCCAGATTGCTCCGGAACACGCGGATGAAGTAGTTGGCGTCGATGTAGCCGCACGCGGCGGCGACCTCGGCCACGCTCAGGTACGAGTTGCGCAGCAGCTTGCGCGCCAGCGCCAGCCGCAGGCGTTGCTGGTACTTCAGCGGCGGGCAGCCGAGATGCGCGCGGAACAGCGCGGTGAGATGGCTCGGGCTGAGTCCGACCGCGCGGGCGATGTCGTCCACGCGCACCGCGTCGATGAGGTTCGCCTCGATCCAGCGCGTCGCCTCGACGAGCGCGCGCGGCAGGACGCGGGCGCTCGCGGCGCGGTCCTCGATCGCCTTCAGCCGTTCGAGCACGGCGAGCAGCAGGCCCGCGAGCACCGGCTCGCCGACCAGGCCCGGCGCCAGGGACAGGCGGCAGACGTCCTCGTACCAGCCGATCGCCGGATCATCGCCCGCCAGCGCGACGCAGCGCGCGCGATCGGAGAAGGCCAGCGGGGCGGCATCGAAGACCACGTACGAGGTCCGGCACCACGCGTCGTTGACCTGATCGTGCGCGACGTCGGCCGGCAGGATGAACATCGTGCCGACCTCGCCGGCGAGGGTCTGGGCGCCGGTCACCGAGATCCGGCAGGAGCCTTCGGTGACCAGGACCAGCTCGCTGCCGGAATGGCGATGGAACGCGACCGGCCTGGCTTCGGCGAAGCGCCCGCCGAACAGCACCCGCGGCAGCGGCGACATCGGCAGGGGTGGAGGCCGGCCCATCGTCGTTTCATGCTATCGGGCAGGCGCCACGTGACTACCGATCGCCCGCGCCGGCGGATAGGATCGCGCGCATGGCGACCACCGCGATGGCCACGGGCCTGCCTGCTGCCGCGCTCGAGCGCTTCCGCGCCGACGGATTCGTCGTGGTCGATGACGTGTTCTCACCCGGCGAAATCACCGAGCTGCGCGCCGCCGTCGAGGCCGCCGAGCTGCCCGCGGAGCAGCTGCGCCAGGGCGGCGACAGCGCGACCGTCCATCTGCTCGGCTTGACCAGCCGGCACCCGGCCTTCGCGGCGCTGGCGCGCGACCAGCGGATCGTGCAGATGCTCATCCCCCTCCTGGGTCCGGACATCCAGCTGCAGCACGCCAAGCTCGCCGTGAAACCGCAGGCGCGCGAGCGCGGCCCCTACCCGTGGCACCAGGACTTCGCCTACTTCCCGCACACCAACACCGACCTGGTCGCGGTGATGGTGATGCTCGACGACGCGACGCCGGACAACGGCTGCATGCGCATGGTCCGCGGCAGCCACCGCGACGGCCTCGCGGAGCACCGCAGCGACGGCGCGTTCTCGGGCGGCTGCACCGAGCCGCGGCGCTGGGCGGACGCGAGCCGCATCGTCGACATCACGCCGCGCGCGGGCGGGATCAGCATCCACCACTGCCTGACGCTGCATGGTTCCCCCGCCAACCGCTCGGGGCTGCCGCGGCGCGGCATCGTCTTCCAGTACCGCGCCGACGACGCCCACCAGCTGGCCGACACCGTGTTCGACGACACCGGCACGCAGATCTGCGGCGCGCGGCGCGGCGTCGTGCGCTGCGAGAGCGGACGCTGGCTGCTGCCGCTGCGGCCGGGCTGGGGCAACGGCTTCGGCAGCGCGTGGAACCAGCAGGGCGCGCGCGCCGCGGCGTTCAACGACGAGCACGCCCCGATCACCCAACCGACCCGCATGCCCGACCACCTGGAGCGACCATGACCACGCCCGGCTACCCGATCCCGACCGCGCGCACGCCGCTGAAGGTGATCCTCGACACCGACGTCGGCGACGACATCGACGACGCGCTGGCGCTGGGCCTGATCATCGCCAGCCCGGAGCTGGATCTGCTCGCCGTCACCACGGTGTTCGGCAACACCGTCGCGCGCGCCCGCCAGGCGCGGTCGATCCTCGCCGCCGCCGGCGGCAAGCACGCGCGCGTGCCGGTGGCCGCCGGCTGCGGCGCGACCATGACGCTGCGCCCGCCGAAGGGCACCGGTCGCGAGGCGTGCCTCGCCGGGACGTTGCCGAACCAGGACCACGCGTGCCTGCCGGAAGCCGAGCTGCCGCCGTTGGACCGCCGGCACGGCGTCGACCTGCTGATCGAGACCATCACGGCGGGCGCCGGCGACATCGTCCCGATCACGATCGGGCCGATGACCAACCTGGCGATGGCGCTGGTCAAGGAGCCGCGCATCGCGGCGAGGATCCCGCGCATCGTCGCGATGGCCTGCGAGTTCAAGGCGGGCTTCGCCGAGTGGAACATCCGCTGCGATCCCGAAGCCGCCGCGCTGGTCTACGCCTGCGGCGTCCCGGTCGTCACCACAACCTGGGAGATGGGCGACATCGCCAAGTTCGACGACAGCCATGTCGCGCGGCTGTCGGCGGGGACGTCCCCCATGGCCAAGCTGCTCGCGCGCACCGTGGTGCCGTGGATCAGCCACGACAAGCGCATGCCCGCGTTGTTCGATCCGTTCGCGGTCAGCACGATCCTGCAGCCCGATCTCGCCGGCTGGCGTCGCGGCCGCATCACGATCGAGTGCCGCGGCGAGGCGACCAACGGCTTCAGCGTCCTGCACGCCGACGAGAACGGCCCGCATCACGTCACGTGGTCGACGGACCGCGCGCGCGCGCTCGACTTCTACCTCGGCCGTGTGCTGGCGCACGGCGCGGCGGCGGCGCGCTGAGGGAACGCGAGGCGGGCACAAAAGCGCGAAGCTCGAAGCTCGAAGCTCGAAGCTCGAAGCTCGAAGCTCGAAGCTCGAAGCTCGAAGCTCGAAGCTCGAAGCTCGAAGGCTCGAAGGCTCGAAGGCTCGAAGGCTCGAAGGCTCGAAGCGAAGCGCGAAGCGTCGGGACTACCGCGTCCAGACCTGGCCGCTGTCCACCACCAGCACCTGGCCAGTGACGCAGCGCGCCCGTTCGCTGGCCAGGAAGACCGCGGCGTTGGCGATGTCGTCCGGCTTGATCTCGCGGTTCAGCGCGGTCATCGCGTTGTAGTGCGGGATGACCTCGGCGGGCGTGATGCCCTTCTTCTGCGCGGCCTTGGCGATGTAGTCGGCGTTCCAGATCTTCGAGCCTTCGAAGACGTTGCCCGGCGCGATGCAGTTGACGCGGATGCCGGCGCGGCCGAGCTCGAGGGCCCAGCCGCGCGCCATGTGCAGTTCGCCGGCCTTGGTCGCGTTGTAGGCGGTGTTGGCCTTGCTCGGCTCGAGGCCCGACTTCGACGAGAGCAGGACCATGCTGCCGCCGTGGCCCTGCGCGGTCATAATCCGCGCCGCCTCGCGCCCGTAGAGGAAGTAGCCGGTGAGGTTGATGTCGAGGGCGAGACGCCAGCGGTCGAGCGGGAAATCGACCAGGTCGAAGGCCGGCGCCACGCCGGCGCAGCAGGCGACGGTGTCGACCCGGCCGAAGCGCGCGACCACCGCGTCGAAGCCGTCGGCGACCGAGCGTTCATCGGTGACGTCGACGACATGCGTCGAGACCCGCGCCGGGTCGTCCAGCGCGCGCGCGACCTGATCGAGCCCGGCGGCGTCGATGTCGGTGAAGGCGACGCAGGCGCCCGCGTCGTGCAGTCCGCGCGCGACGCCCAGGCCGAGCCCCGAGGCAGCGCCGCTGACGACCGCGACCGTGCCGGCGAGCAGCGCGGCGCAGTCCCGCGCCCGCTCGTCGCCGATCACCAGGTCCTCGGGCCGCGTGGCGACGGTGAAGCGGCGGTCGCCGACGCGCAGCGCGATCGGACCGGGCGGCGCCGTCCCCAGCGCGGCGGCGATCTCCTCGACGCGCTCGGCCTGGAGGGTGTCCGGCGAGCCGTCCATCGCCTCGCGCAGGCGCAGGAACGCCGTCGGACGGGCGCGCTGCACCGCGGCGGCGACGGCGCGCAGGGTCGTGTCGGTCATGGCGGCGTTGTCGTCGCCGGAACGCGCCGGACCAGGGGCTGGACGACGCCGCGATCCTGGACGCGATGCGCCCGGGACGGACCCGGGCGTCGCCGCGCGCTCAGCCCTGCTCGAAGATCTCGCGGTGGAAGCGCAGGGCGCGGTCGATGTGCGCGTCCCAGTACTCCCAGTCGTGGCTGCCCGGGTACTCGGCGTAATCGTGCGGCACGCCGATCTCGAACAGGTGGGCGTGGAAGCGGCGGTTGTCCTGGATCAGGTAGTCGTCGACGCCGCAGTCGATGCGGATCGCCGGCTTGACCCCGGGGAGCTCGGCGAGGTGGAAGCAGTCCTCGCTGTCGGGGAACGTCGAACCGAAGATCCCGGCCATCTCCGGCCAGCGCTTCTCGCGGTGCTGGCGCATGGTGTCGAGCGCGCCGGAGTGCGCCGCGATCGAGCCGAAGAGCTCGGGGTGCTTGAGGCCGATCTTCATCGCCCCGTACCCGCCCATCGAGAGGCCGCCGATGGCCCGCCCGCGCGGGCCGCCCGCGGTGCGGAAGGTCCGATCGATGAAGGCGACGACCTCCAGGATGTGCTTCTCGTACGCGCCGGTGCCGTCCGCCGCGTCGCTGTACCACGAACGGCCGCCGTCCGGCATGACGATCATCAGCCCGTGGCGGTCGGCGTAGCGTTCGATCGAGGTGCGCCGCTGCCACATCGTGTAGTCGTCGGACAGGCCGTGGAGCTGGTAGACCACGGGCGGCGGCGCCTTGGCGCCGTCGGGCATGACGACGAACATCGCCGACTGCTTCTGGAGCGCTTCGCTGAAGAAACCGATGTGCAGCAGGGCCATGGGCGGGCGATCCTGGAGCCGCATCGGCGTCGGCAACCGGGGAATCGTCGGCGGGAGCCTCGCCCTCAGGAGCCCGGGGCGGGGCTCCCATGCGCAGCGTCGCGCCGCGCCCGGCCTCGCCTACGAGGCTTCCAGAGCGCCCTGCAGCATCCGCTCGTAGTGGTCGACGACCTTCGACTCCGCGAAGCGCTCGGCCTGGGCGCGCGCGGCGACGCGCATCGCGCGGTAGCGCGGCTCGTCGGCCAGCAGGTCCGCCGCGAGGGCGCCCAGGCAGACGTCCTTGCCCTCGTCGCAGAGGATGCCGCTGACGCCGTCGGCGACGACCTCGGGCAGGCCGCCGGCGCGGTAGCCGAGCACCGGGCAGCCGCAGGCCATCGCCTCGAGCGCCGCCAGGCCGAACGACTCCGCGCGGCTGGGCAGCAGGAACAGATCGGCGGCCTGGAGGATCGCCTCGAGGCGGTCCTGCTGGCCGAGCACGCGCAGGTCGTCGCGCACGCCGGCCTCCTTGGCCAGGTGCTCGGCCTTGGGCAGCTCGGGGCCGTCGCCGCACAGCACCAGCACCGCGGGCATGCGTCTGCGCAGCGCCACGAACGCGCCGACCATCTCCTCGATGCGCTTCACCGGCCGGAAGTTCGAGGCGTGGGCGATGATGCGGTAGCCGGGCGGCGCGAGCGACCGGCGCACGTCGAGCGCGTCCTTCGGCTGGAAGCGCTCGAGGTCGACGAAGTTCGGGATGACCTGGACGCGGCCGTTGGTGGCGAAATGGGTGTCGGTCTCCTTGGCCAGCCAGCCGCTCGGCGCGGTGATGATGTCCTGCTTGGCGATGACGAACTTGGTCAGCTCGTAGAATCCGCGCTCGCGCCCGACCAGGGTGATGTCGGTGCCGTGCAGCGTGCAGGCCAGCACCGGATCCGCCTTGCCGTTGGTGCGCAGCACCTCGCGCGCCATCCACGCCGCGTGCGCGTGCGGGATCGCGTAGTGGCTGTGGATCAGCTCGACGTCGTGGTTCTCCACCACCTCGATCAGCTTGTTGGTCAGGTTGAGGGTGTAGGGCGGATAGCGGAACAGCGGGTAGTCACCGACGTCCACCGCGTGGAAGAACAGGTTGGGCCGGTAGCGGTCGACGCGGAACGGCATCTCGTACGAGATGAGGTGCACCTGGTGGCCGCGGTCGGCCAGGGCCATGGACAGCTGGGTCGCGACGACGCCGCTGCCGCCATAGGTCGGATAGCAGATCATCGCCAGGCGCATGGAGGTTCTCGCTGAGAGGACTGGGAAACGTGGTCACCGACTCGGGCTTCGCGCTTCGGGCTTCGAGCTTCGAGCTTCGAGCTTCGAGCTTCGAGCTTCGAGCTTCGAGCTTCGAGCTTCGAGCTTCGCGCTTCGCGCATCGCGCTTCGCGCCCGCATCACTCCGCTGCGAGCGCCGGCGCGATCTCGAGACCGGCCGAGGGCGTGAAGGTCCGGGTGTAGACGCGGTGGCCCTGGCGCTCGAGGCGCAGCGTCACCGGCCGCGCGGGCAACGGCAGCGTGCGCGGCGTCGTGCCCTTGAGCTCGCCGTCGATGAGGATGTCGGCATTCGGCGGCTGCGAATTGATCACCACGTCGACCACCGTCCCGGGCGGCACGTCGGTCGACGCGCGGTGCGGCGTCGCCGCCAGGTCCGGCCGCGCTTCGAGCCAGGCGAACAGCGACTTCAGGCCGACCGAGCACGCGTCCCACGCGGCGCGGCTCTCCGGCTTGGCCGATGCCGACATCAGCTTGGGCGATGACCCGACGGCGGCCATGCCGCTCGCCTTCTTCGCCCAGATCTCGTTGCCGTCGACGTCGAGCGCGCGCATCGCGACCACCGCGCGGACGCGCGCTGCGCTGCCGGCGCCGGCGGGCAGGTGCTCGAGGGCGCTGATGCGCGTCAGCACCACGACATGCGCTCCCGCGGTCGTCGGCACCCGCGCCTGCCAGGCCGCGTGATCGGAATCGGGCAGCGCTTCGGCGACACGCCCGTCGTGATCGCGCAGCAGCAGGTCCATGCGGCCGGCCATGTCGTGCGCGAAGTCGAGCCGGGCATCGGGATGGTGCGCGGCCAGCGCGCCGATCGCCACCGGCGCGAACAGCACGATGCGGTCCTCGCCGGCATCGGGCGCGGGCGCCGCCGCGGCCGCTCCGGCCGCGGGCTCCTCCCACCGGTTGCTGGCGCGGGTGCAGGCCGAGGTCATGACCAGCGCGGTCATCGCGATGGCGGAAGCGGACATGCGCAAGCGATGCATGGGCCGCAGTATGGTTCCTGGCGTCCTGACGCCATGCCACGCGCTGACGGTCCCGCGAGACCGGCGACGTCGCGAACATCGTGAAGACCAAGGCAGTGACGCCGGCCGGCTTGCCTGGCAGGCTGCGGCCATGCGCCTGGCTCCCGCCGCCCTGATACCGTCAGCCCTGTGGGTCGCGCTGGCCGCGGTCGAGCCGCCGCCGGCGCCGGCTCCGATCCCGGTGACGCCGCGACCGCCGGCGGTCGACCCGATCGACGCGCAGGACGACGACGCCGAGGAGGACGACATCGAGGTCATCCGCGGCGGCCTGATGGAGGCGCGCGGCTTCGGCTGGGAGCTCGGCATCGCCGGCGCGATCGGCGCCGAGGAGCGCCTGGCCGGCGGGCTGGTGCGCGAACGCGACAGCGGCGAGCTGCTCGATGGCCGGATCTGGGGCCGGGCGGCGCACCTGTCGCGTCCGCCGGCGCGGCTGATCACCGAGACGCTGCGCGAGCGCACCGCGATGCTGGTCGCCGGCAGCGATGCCCGGGCCGGCGACGAAGGCGAGGCCCTCGCGTCGTTCTCGGCCGGGCAGCGCGGCTGGCGCGGCGAGATGCCGCTGTACGCGATCGAAGGCGCCGTCGGCTGGTCGGACGAACGCGATTGGCTGGCGTCGGGCGATCTGACGGTGGGTTTCGCCCACGTCGGCGTCGAGCGCGACGATACCGGCCGCGCCTATCGCTTCGGAGCGCGGGTCGCGTCGTCGCCGCACCGCAGCATGGCGATCCAGCTCGGCATCGACCGCATCATCTCCTACCAGCTCGATGATGATCATTTCTACGTCACGGAGAGCTTCGTCGCGGTCGCGGCGCCGTTGGGCGACACCTTCATGCTGCGGCTGAGCGGCGCGTACGCGCATGGCTCGCGCCAGCTCGACGGTTCGATCGAGCACGGGACGCAGGGCGCTATCGAGCTGGCGTGGCGGTACGGCTCGGGGTTCTAGCGGAGAGCGCGAAGCGCGAAGCGGAAGCGCGAAACTCGAAGCGCGAGAGAGCGGATCCGGACTCGGCGCCGCCGCCTAGATCTCGCCGGCCGCCGCCATCTCGCTGTGCAGCTCGTCCTTCTTCTCCTGCGCGGCCTTCTGCTGCACGTCGGCGGGCTCGGTCTCCTCGCCGACGGTGTTGCGCATGACCTCGTCGATGGTCGTGATGCCGCGCATGGCGTTCATCAGGCCGGCGCGGCGCAGGGTGATCATGCCGGTGGCGATGGCGGTCTTGCGGATCTCGATGGAATTGCCGCCGGCGATGATGCGCTTGCGCAGGTCGTCGTTCATCTCGAGGCACTCGACCAGGGCGAAGCGGCCCTTGTAGCCCTTGTTGCACAGGCTGCAGCCGACCGCTTTGTGCAGCGTGATGCCCTCGATCTCCTCGGGTTTGTAGCCGATCTCGAGCAGCTGGTCGCGGCTGGGCAGCTCCTCCTTGGTCATCGGCTGCTTGCAGTTCTTGCACAGGCGGCGGCCGAGGCGCTGGGCGAGCACGGCGAGCACGGTCGACGAGATCAGGAATGGCTCGATGCCCATGTCCTTGATGCGCGAGATGGTCGACGGCGCGTCGTTGGTGTGCAGGGTCGAGAGCACCAAGTGCCCGGTGAGCGCGGCCTTCACCGCGATCTCGATGGTCTCCTGGTCGCGGATCTCGCCGATCATCACCGTGTCCGGGTCCTGACGCAGGATCGCGCGCAGCGCCGAGCCGAAGGTCAGCCCGCGCTTCGGGTTGACGTGGACCTGGTTCAAGCCCTCGATCTCGTACTCGACCGGCTCCTCGACCGTGGTGACGTTGTCCTCGACCGTCATCACCGCCCGCAGGCAGGAATAGAGCGTGGTCGACTTGCCCGAGCCGGTCGGGCCGGTGACCAGCATCATGCCGAACGGCGAGGCGAGCGCCTTCTGGATGATCGCCAGCACCGACGGCTCGAAGTTCAGGGTCTCGAGCGAGCCCGCGAGGTTGCCCTTGTCGAGGATACGCATGCACATCTTCTCGCCGTGCACCGTCGGCAGCGAGTTGACGCGGAAGTCGACCGCGCGGCCGGCGAGCTTGATCTGGATGCGCCCGTCCTGCGGCTTGCCGTGCTCGGCGATGTTCATGGTGTCGGTCATGATCTTGATGCGCGACACCACCGCGTTGTGCAGCTTGCGCGGCGGGTTGAAGACCTCGTGCAGCACGCCGTCGATGCGGAAGCGCACGCGCACGCGCTTCTCGAACGGCTCGATGTGGATGTCGGAGGCGCCCTTCTGGATCGCCTGCATCATCAGCGTCTTCACCACCTTGACCGCCGGCGAGTCCTCGCCGTCGGCGGCGGCGTCGAGATCGCCCGCGCCGGCCTCGTCGTCCTCCTCCTTCTTGTCCTCGATCGACAGCTCGTCGGTGTCCTCCTTGGAGACGTCCTCCATGAAGGCGGCGACCTCGGCCTCCTTGCGGTGGTAGCCGACCTCGATCGCCTTGAGGATCGCGCGCTCGGACGAGACGCAGGGCAGGATCTGCCGCCCGGCGGTGATCTTGAGGTCGTCGAGCGTCACCACGTCGTACGGATTGGCGACCGCGAGCGTCAGGTACTCGCCGACCATCGCGATCGGGATGACCTTGTAGAGCTTCGCGGTCTCCTCGGACAACGGCACGTTGCCCTTGTTGAGCTCGGTCATGCCCTCGATGTCGACGCGCATCTTCTCGAGATCGATCGGCGGCGCGCCGCAGTCCTCGCTGACCAGGCCGAGCAGGGTGATCTCGTCGATCAGGTCCTCGCCGACGATGGTGCTGGCGAGCAGCGCGCCTTCCTTGGCGCACTTGTCGTTCAGCGTCTTGAGCTGCGCGTCGTCGAGCAGGCCGTGCTTCTTGAGCAGGGCGGAGAGCTTGCGGTTGTAGCCGGCGACGTTGGCCATGGTGGGCTCTGGTTCTGGCTAGCGTTCAGAGGCCGTTGGCGGCCAGGACGGTGTTGATCTCGCTCATCTTGGTCAGGAACAGCTGCAGCGTGCAGCCGGTCTGGCCCTCGATCTCGCGCAGCAGGTCCTCGGTCAGCAGGCCGCCGATGGCGACGACCAGCACCGAGCCGATCGAATCCATCGGCACGAACTGGAAGCGGCGCATCATCGCCGGGTCGAAGATGTCGAGCAGCTCGCGGTTGATCGCGTACTGGCTGGGCAGGATGTACGGGATGCCGAACTGGGCGACCAGCACGGCGACCATCTTCTCCTCGGTGATCAGCTTCTGCTGGACCAGGGTCTCGCCGAAGAGCAGGCCGAGCTGGTGCTGCAGGCGCAGCGTGTCCTGGACCTGCTCCTCGGTCAGCAGCCCCTGCTCGGTGAGCAGCTCGCCGAGTTTCTTGCGCGTCAGACGGTTGAGAGCGACCATGCGTGCGTTCCGTGGCTTGGCCTGGGCTCAGGCGACTTCGCGCTGGGCGGTGCGCTTGAGGTCTTCCGGATCGCCGGAGTACGCCAGGCAGTCGTCCCACGAGATCATGCTGCCCTTGTAGAGCTCGAAGAGGCTCTGGTTCATCGTGCGCATGCCGATCTTCGAGCCGGTCTGGATGTGCGACATGATCTGGTGGCACTTGTCCTCGCGGACGAGCGAGCGGATCGCCGAGTTCGGGATCATGATCTCGCAGGCCAGCGCGCGGCCGCGGCTGTTCATCTTCGGCAGCAGCTGCTGGCAGAACACCCCCTCCAGCACGAACGACAGCTGCGTGCGGATCTGGTTCTGCTGGTAGGCCGGGAACACGTTCACGATGCGGT
>DASPLE010000060.1:0-32178 GCA_035627695.1 Planctomycetota bacterium | reverse complement strand
CGATGTACTTGATGATGCCGTTGAGATCGCCTTCGACCTCGGTCTTGTAGGTGATGGTCTGGTAGTCGCTGCCGCCGCGGCCGCCGGCGGCGCCCTTCGGACCCGGGAAGATGTTCACCGCCTTGTAGCGGACGGTGCCGACATCGACGGGGATCTCGCGCGCGAGGCGCTCGATCAGCTGGCGCATGTCGGACATGGCGGCTTCCGTCGGCAGGCGCTGCTCGGCCTCGCGGATCTCCTCCTCGAGCTCCTTGAGCCGGATCTCGATCTGCGGGCCTTCGGCGATGATCGCTTCCTTCTCGGTCACCTGCGCCTGGGTCGCGATGATCTGGCCCCAGAGGTTGTCCGGCTTGTCGAGATGGACGATCGTCGGCACCGCGGGATCGGGGCCGAGCCGGCCGAGCGCGCGATGCGACAGCCAGCCGAGCAGGATCAGTCCGGCGCACGGCGCGCCGATCAGGACCGCCATCTGCTGGCGCTTGTTGAGCTCGGCGAACGCGGGGACGGGCATGTCAGTTCCCCCTGCTCGCGACGATCGGCGCGCGGCCATCGTCGATGGCCGCGGTCTTCTTCGGTTTCGGCTTGAGCGTGTTCTCGACGGTCTTGCGGCGCTTCCACTCGATGGTGTTCTCGATCACCAGCCGCTGGATGTTGGCCTGCCATTCCGGCCGGTCGCCCGAGTAGTTGTCCTCGGGCTGGCCGAGGAACCCGTCCTTGTTGCGGCCCTGCCAGAAGGCCGACTGCTCGGTCGTGAAGAAGAACGCCTTCACGTAGTCGCCGCCGCGCTTCTGGTCGGGGCCGACGATCTGGTACCGCCACTTGTAGGCGTAGACGACCTCGTCGACCTTGGCCGCGCCGCGCGCGCCAGCGCTGCCGCTCGCCGATTCGCTGACCGCGAACTCGAGCGCGCGCACCTCGACGTTGGGCAGCTCGATCACGCCGCCGGTGGGCGACGCGAGCACCCACTTGCCGGCGAGCATGTTCGCGAAGTCGTCGAGGTTGCGCGCCATGAACATCTTGCTGGCGAGCAGGTTGACGACGACGTCGCGACGGGCCTCGAACTGGGCGATCAGCTGCTTGCGCGCGAGCACCTGCTCGGCCTGGGCCGTCTTGGTCTGCAGGTCGGCCTGGGTGTCCGCCAGCTTGGTCTCGGCGTTCGGGATCTGGACGAACTGGATCCACAGGAGGAACAGCAGCAGCAGGACGTTGAGCGCCCCGCCGCCGACGATCGACGCGAAGGCTGGGCTTACGCCCGCTCCGCGACGCCGCAACTCTGGGGGTAGTAAATTGATGATGATCATGCGCGGACACCCTCAGGCATCGCCATTGCCGACCGGCCTGGCCCGATTTTCGACAGCGCTGGACCGACGGACTTCACCGGAAGATCAGCCGCGAGCATGCCGCCCAGGCCTCCCCCGATTGCCATTAGTATCCGTATGCTCATGCGCATCCCGCAGTTAGGAGGACTGTGGTGGAACCATACGACCAGATTTTTGATCTGTCAAAGACCAGGTAGGCACTTCGGAAGCGCGAAAAGACCAAATCCTCTACACCGGTCCGCAGCCCTGGTGGAAATTTGGAAACTAATGGTTTTAAAGGACTTACGGAGTGACGGCCGGAGGCTGGACCGTCGCGGCGAGGCGCGACTCGATGATCCCGAGACGGATCCGCTGCTCCGGCGACGCGACCGCCATGAGCGCGCGCGCCAACTCCAGGGCTGGCGCGGTGTTGCCCATCCGCTCCCAGGCCTGGAGCAGGTAGAAGCGGCACCGGCGCACATCGTCCTCGCCATCCGACCCGGCATACGTCGCCAGCAGGTCGGCGGCGGCGCGGTGCTCACCGGCGATCAGCAGATCACGGGCGGCACGCCAGGCGGCCGCCGGGCGCCACGGGTGATCCGGCGCCAGGTCGGCCGCCGCGCGCCTCCAGGCCGCGGTCGCGTCCGTGCCCATCCGCTCGAGCCGCTGCGCCTCCTCGCACCACGCCAGGCCGGTATCGCCGGTATGGACGTCGAGGGCGAGCAGCCGCGCGCGCAGGTCGCTGACGGCCTCGGGCGCGACGGTCCGCGCAGCGCTGATCGCCAGGGTCAGCGCCGCGGCGTGCGCGGTGGGATCGGGCTCGGTCAGCGCACGCTGCACCAGCGACCACGCCCGGCGCGCGTCGCCGGCGACCAGGAACGCGCGCCCCACGGCCAGTGCCGCGCGCGGGTCATCGGCCGCCGCGCCGCCGAGCCACGCGCTCGGCGTGAAACCGGGCACGCGCGCGAGCAGCGCGAGCGCCGTGCCATCGTCGGCGGCGATCGGCTCGAGCAGCGCGCGCGCGGCCGCCCAGTCCTCGAGTTCGAGCGCGGCCGCGGCCCGCTCGATGGTCTGCGCGCGATCGGCGACGCGTCCGGCGGCCAACGCCTTGGTCAGCGCCGCGGCGGCGGCCAGCGCGGCCGGGCGCTGGGCCAGGGCTTCCGGCAGCGCGGCCAACGCGGCGGCCCCCTCGTTCGGGTCGAGCAGGGCGAGCGCCAGCGCGCGGCACAGCGGCAGCTCGCCGACTTCACCGCCGCGCTTCAGCTCGCGTTGGGCGGCGACCAGGCACGCGCCCGGACGATCAGGCAGGAGCGCGCGGCAGAGCATCGTCGTCGCGGTCAGGCGCTCGTCGGCGGTCAGGTCCGGCAGCGCGCAGACCGCGGCGAGATGCGCCCGCGCCGCCGATGCGTCATGAGCGGAGGCGAGCCGCGCGAGCAGCAGCCCCGCGCGCGCGCGCAGCGCTCCGCCGGGACGCCGCCAGAGGATCTCCGCGGCGCGGGTGGCCTCGTCGCGCGCATCCAGGCGCAGACCGGTCTCGGCGTACAGCGCGAGCGTGCGATCGATGTCCGCGCTCGGCGGTCCGGCGGCGATCGCCTCGGCCAGCCGGGCGAAACCGCCCGCGTCGTCGCCCACCGCCAGCGCGGCCTCGGCGAGGACCAGCGCCGCCGCGCCGCGCCAGACCGCCGGCATGCGCGCCAGGTCGTCGCCGATCACCGCGCGCGCGCCCGCGGCGTCGCCCAACGCGATGCGGCAGCGCGCCGCCAGCACCTGCGCTTCGCCGGGAACGCCGTCGCCGCCGAGGTCGCCGAGCAGCGCCAGCGCCTGGGCCGGCTCGTGCGCGCCCAGGGCGCGCCGCGCGGCCGCGAGCGAGGCCTCGTCCTGCGCCTGCAGCGCGGCGGTCGCGGCGAGGGCGATGACGGCGCCGAGCGCGCGTCTCACGACCGCGCGGACTCGATGCGCGCGAGCGCCACCAGCGCCTCGTCGACCAGGCGCTGCGCCGCCGCCGCGTCGGGCAGATGCAGGGACTCGGCGAGGGCCGCGCCCTCGAGCCCGCCGCGGAAGCGGCTCTCGAGCGCCATGCGCTGCGCATCGCCGAGCTTGCCCAGCGCGGATTCGAGCCGCGCCATGCGCTCGGGCTCGCCGGGGGCGCCGTCGCGCGCGCAGCGGTCGGTGGGGAAGCCCTCGACGAGCCGCTCGTCGGAATGCTCGCGATACCACAGCAGCGCGAGGTTCGCGCCGACGCGGCGGAACCAGCCCGCCCAGTCGTCCGGACGCTCGAGCTCGTGCAGGTGCTTCCAGGCGGTGACGATCGCGTCCTCGACGAGCTTATCGACCACCTTCGGCCGGCGCAGGCGCGCCCCGAGATACGCGGCGAGCCGCGGCGCGTGGCGCTGGCAGAGCACCGCCCACGCCTCGGTGTCGCCTTCCTGCGCGGCCGTCGCGAGCTCGGCGTCGCTGCGCAGCTCGTTCATCGCGGCAACCCGTCGTCCGCGGCGACCCGCGCGATGTCATCGGCCTGGTGCACCGGTCCGCGATCGATGCCGGGGCAGCCCTCGCCGGCGGCGTCCCAGTCGGCCTGGGTGTCGACGTTGCGCCGCCAGAACGGCCAGGTGCGGCACTGCTTCGGACGGTCGCTGTAGACCGTGCAGCCCGTGCCCTTCTCCCAGAACACGCAGTCGTTGTTGCCCTTCTCGATCAGGCTGACGCCGCGGCCGCGGACGGTCTTGGTATAGCGACGGCGGAAGGCGGCATCGTCGAGCCCGATGCGCTTCGCCAGCACCGCGATCTCGTCCTCGCTGACCCAGGTCCAGCCGGGCGAACCGGTGCAGCAGTGCCCGCACTGCGTGCAGGCGAACCGCAACCCGGCGCTGAACCACGGCTTCTCGGCCATGCCTCGATGATGCGTCGCGCCTGGCCGAGCGACAAGCCTCGGCCGGGACCGTTACAGCTGCAACGCGCCCGCGCCGGCGGCGGCCCGGGTGACGTAGACCGCCATGGGCAGGCCCGGATGCAACCCGAGATACGCCTGGCTGAGCGCCGGCACGAACGCCGGCACGTGCCGATCGTCGACCAGGCTCACCGTGCACCCGCCGAAGCCGGCGCCGGTCATGCGCGATCCCAGGCAGCCGGGCAGCGCCCGCGCCAACGCGACCATGTCGTCCAGCTCGCGGCACGTGACCTCGAACTTGTCGCGCAGGTCGGCGTGGCTCTGGTCCATGAGCTGGCCGAAGGCCACGGCATCCCCCGCCTTCAGGCAGGCGAACGCCGCCTGGGTCCGGCCATTCTCGGCGACGACGTGCTCGGCGCGGGCGCGGGCCTGCGCGTCGAGCTGCGCGCGTGCGCTGGCCTGCCACAGGCCGTGCATCGTCGCGTCGCGCAGGAACGGGACCTTCACGGCGGCCGCCGCCGCTTCGCACTGGCGCCGGCGTTCGTTGTAGGCGCTGTCGACCAGGCCGCGGCGCTTGCCGGTGTCCGCGATCACGACGCTGACGCCGGCCGGCAGCGGCGCCGGCGTCAGCGCCAGCGTGCGGCAGTCCATGAGCATCGCCTGGCCCTGGGTCGCGCACGCGCTGGACAGCTGGTCGAGGATGCCGCACTGGGTGCCGACGTAGTTGTTCTCGGCGCGCTGCGCGAGACGCGCGATGCGCTCTCCGGGGAATTTGACGTTCGCGGCCGCGAGGAAGGCGTGCATCGCCGCGACCTCGAGCGCCGCCGAACTCGACAGGCCCGAGCCGAGCGGGACGTTGCCGCTGATCGCGAGGTCGAGGCCGCGCAGCGAGACGCCCTCCTGCGCCAGGATCTGCGCGCAGCCCTTCACGTAGTCCGCCCAGCGCTGCGCGGCATCGGTCGCCTTGGGGATCGCGCGGCCGAGCTCGAACGACACCACCGCCTTCTGCTGCAGCGACACGACGCGCACCGTGCCGTCCGTGCGCGGCGTGTAGGCGACGCGCACGTCCTGCTCGATCGCCATCGGCAGGCAGAAGCCCTCGTTGTAGTCGGTGTGCTCGCCGATGAGGTTCACGCGCCCGGGAGCGCGCACGCCGTCGCGCGGCTTGGCGCCGAAGGTCGTGGTGAAGTGCTCGACGAGCTCGGAGGTGCGGTGGTCCATGGCGCGGGGGAGTTAAGCGGCGCAGCGCACGGTTGCGAGTTGTGAGTTGCCACGGTTGCTCCGCGCGCCGCCAGGCGGCTCCGGGCTTCGGGCTCCGGGCGACATGCGACCGGCGTCGCGCCACCGTCAATCGCCGCGCGACCACCCGCCGAGATCGCGACCCAGCATCTGCTCCACCGATGCCGCGAAGAGCTCGCGGATCTGCCCGGTCGAGGTCAGCTGCAGCGCCTTGGCCGCCAGCCGCTGCGCGCCGGTGATGTTGGTCGAACGGATGATCTTCTTGACCAGCGGCACCTGCGGCGCCGACATCGACAGCTTGGTCACGCCGATGCCGAGCATGAACATCGTGTAGAACGGGTCGCCCGCCATCTCGCCGCACACCGTCAGGTCGACGTTCGCCGCCTTCGACGAATCGACGATGATCTTGAGCAGCTGCAGCATCCCGGGGTTGTGGCCCTTGTACCACGGCGCGACGCCGGGGTGGTTGCGGTCGGCCGCGCACACGTACTGGGTCAGGTCGTTGGTGCCGACCGAGAAGAACTGCACCTCGCGCACGTACTTGTCGAGGCTCAGCGCGGCCGCGGGCACCTCGACCATCATGCCGATCGGCACGTCGGGATCGTACTTCTGCTTCTGCAGGTCGAGATCGCGCCGCGCCGTGCGCACCATGCGCTTGCCGAGCCGGATGTCCTCGAGCGAGGTGATGAACGGGAACATCAGGCGCACCTTGCCGTGCGCGCTGGCGCGCAGGATGGCGCGCAGCTGGATGATCTGGAACTCCTCGAGCTCCATCGCCAGGCGGATCGAGCGCCGGCCGAGGACGTGGGTGTCCTCGTCGGGCAGCTTCACGTACGGCAGCTTCTTGTCCGAGCCGATGTCCATCGTGCGGATGGTGACGGGCCGGCCGTCCATCTTCGCGATCGCCTCGCGGTAGATCCAGTACTGCTCCTCCTCGTCGGGGTAGCTCTGCCCGATCATCAGGTGGAACTCGCTGCGGTAGAGCCCGATGCCGTCGACCTTGTAGAGCTTGGCGAGGTCGATCTCGCTGTTCTTCGAGACGTTCGCCAGCAGCTGGATCGTGTGCTCGTCGCTGGTCTGCGCCGGCAGGTCGACCTCGGCGTTGAGCAGCGTGCGGAAGCGCTCGAACTCCTCCTGGGTCTTGGTGTACGAGTCGACGACGTCCTTCTTCGGGTTGACGAAGACCGTGCCGGACGAGCCGTCGACGATGATGAAGTCGCCGTCCTGGATGTTCTCGGCGAGGTCCTCGAGCCCCATCACCGACGGCAGGTTCATCGCCCGCAGCATGACCGCGGCGTGGCCGCGGTCCGAGCCGAGCTCGGTGATCACCGCGCGGCAGTGGCGGCGCTCGATGGTCGCCAGGTCGGACGGCAGCAGCTCGCGCGCGAAGATGATCTCGGCCTCGGGTTCGTTCGCCTGCGCCGCGGCGGCGGCGTCGGCGCCGCCGTTCTGCAGGTTGGCGAGGTTCTCGAGCAGGCGGCGGCCGACGTCGCGCAGGTCCGCCGAGCGCTCGCGCAGGTGCTCGTCCTTGATGGCCGACAACGCGCGGTAGTAGCCCTCGACGATCACCGAGACCACGACCTCGACCGGCTTGAGCTCGCGCGCGATCTGCTCGCGGATGTTGTTGAGGAACTTCTTGTCCTCGAGGAAGGCGAGGTGCGCGTCGAAGATCTGCGCCTCGAGCTCGCCGACCTCCTTGCTCATCTTGACCCGCATCTCGAGCAGCTGCGCCTTCGACAGGCGCACCGCCTCGGTCAGGCGATCCGCCTCGCGGTCGACCTCGGCCTTGGTGATGCTGCGGTCGGACAGGACCTGCGTGCGGCGGAACTTGAGCGTGACCGCCCCGAGGGCGATGCCCGGCACGACCGGGATGCCCTTGAAGATCGACTTGCGCCGGCCGCCGTGCGGTCCGTGCGTATCCGTCGAGTGGTGCTTGTCGCCGCGTTTGGCCATGCTGCGTCAGCCCGTGGTACCGCGAACGCGGTCATTCATCCAGGGGCCTTCCCCGACGCGGCCCGGCGCAGCCGGTACCCGCGGTCCACCGTCGTCCCGGCCGGGCGGCGGGTCGCGCTCTCGCCGGCGTCCGTCGGCCGAGGCCGTTCCACCGCGGATTCGAGGCCTTTCGCGGGGATCACGTGCCTCCAGCCCGTCCGGAAAGCGCCTGCTGGACCAGCGCCGGCGCCTGGGCCAACGCCGCGCCCAGCTGGGCCGCGTCCTTGCCGCCGGCCTGGGCGACGTCCGGCTTGCCGCCCCCGCCGCCCCCGACCAGCTTGGCCAGGTGGCCGATCAGCTCGCCGGCCTTGGCGCCGCGGGCGATCACGTCCGGCGAGCACGACACCGCCAGCAGCGCCTTGCCGTCGGCGTCCGCGCCGAGCACGGCGCAGTGGCTGGGCTTCTTCTGCCGCACCAGGTCGATCAGCGCGCGCAGGGCCTTGGCGTCGGCGCCGTCGATCCGGGCGACCAGGAGCGCGACGCCGGCGACCATGGTCTCGCTCGCCAGCACCTGGTCGATCGCGCCCGTCGCCGCCTGCGCCTTGCGGGCGTCGTCCAGCTTGCGCAGGCGCTTGGCCTCGATCTGGAGGAGCTCGACGCGCTCGAGCAGGCCTCCGCCGCCGCCCGCGGCGGTGGTGTTCAGCCGGCGCGAGAGGTCGCCGACCTCGGTCACCAGCTGCTGGACGCGGGCCGGCAGGTCCTTCAGCGGCGCCTTGAAGACGCGCTGCAGCGCCTCGAGCTCGCGCGGATCGGGCTCGGCCAGGCCGAGCACCGCGCCGCAGCGCCGGGCGATCACGTCCTCCTCGCCGCTGAGCGCCGCCGCCGCCTCGCCCGCCACGGCGGTGATGCGGCGGATGCCGGCGGCCAGGGCCTCGTCGCGCAGGATGCGCAGGCTGGCGATGTCGCCGGTGTTGCCGACGTGGCAGCCGCCGCAGAACTCGACCGACGCCGGCGACAGGGCCTCGCCCATGGTCACGACGCGGACGGTGTCGCCGTACTTCTCGCCGAACTGCGCCTTGGCGCCGAGCGCGCGCGCCTTGTCGATGGTCAGCTCGGCGATGGTCACCGCGCGCTTCGCCGCGACGTGCTCGTTCACCCAGCGCTCGATCGCGCCGAGCTGGTCCTTCGTCGGCGCCTCGCGGTGGTTGTAGTCGAAGCGCAGCTGCGCCGGATCGACCTTCGAGCCCTGCTGCTCGATGTGCGGGCCGAGGACGTGGCCGAGCGCGCTGTGCAGCAGGTGCGTCGCGCTGTGGTGGCGCGTCGTCGCGCGCCGCGTCGGCTCGTCGACGGCCGCGATCGCCGGTCCCGGCGCGGCGGTGCCGCTGAGCACGCGGCCGATGTGGATCACCAGGCCCTCGTCGCGCTGCGTGTCGGTGACCTCGATCTCGAAGCCGCCACCGCGGACGCGGCCGACGTCGCCGACCTGGCCGCCGGATTCGGCGTAGAACGGCGTCTGCTTCAGCGCGAAGCGCACGGCGGCCCCGGTCGGCGCCGCCTTGGTCTCGACGCCATCGACCTCGATGAGCGTGATCTCGGTCTCGTGGGTCAGCTTTTCGTAGCCCACGAACGGCGTCGAGCCGAGGCGGGGCTTGGCGCTGGCCAGCGCGCTGGTGGTGAAGACCTCGACCTGCTTGGTGTTCGACACCGCGGTGTGCTGGTCCCACAGCTCCTGGTAGCGCTCCTCGTCGATCTCGAGGCCCTGCTCGCCGAGCAGCTCGACGATGGTCTCCTTCGGGAAGCCGTGCGTCGTCACCAGCTCGAACGCGTCGTCGCCGGCGAATACCTTGGCGCCCTTGTGGCGCTCGAGCGCGCGCTGGAACAGGTCGAGCCCGCGCCGCAGCGTGCGGCGGAAGCCCTGCTCCTCGGCCTTGAAGGTCTCCTGCGCCATCTCCTGGCGCTTGGCGACCTCGGGGTACGCGACGCCCATGGCGTCGACCACCGACGACACGATCTCGTGCAGGCGGCTCTGCTCGACGCCCAGCTTGTCGATGTCGAGCGTCGCGCGGCGGATCAGACGGCGCACGACGTAGCCGCGACCGAGGTTGCCCGGCATCGCGCCGTCGGCGACGCAGAAGGTCACCGCGCGGACGTGGTCGGACACGCGGCGGATCAGCACGTTCTTCTCGACCTGCGCGCGGTCCTTCGCCGCCGTGTCGTAGCGGACGCCGGTGACGTCGACGACGCGGCGGACGATGGTCTGGAACAGGTCGATGTCGAAGTTGTTGTAGACCCCCTGCAGCACGCAGCACATCCGCTCGAAGCCCGAGCCCGTGTCGACGTTGCGCCGGCCGAGCTGCTCGAGGTTCGGCGTGCCGTCGGCGTTCGGCCTGCGCACGTTGAACTGCGGGAAGACGCAGTTCCAGATCTCGACGAACCGCCCGGTGTCCGAGGTCAGGTTGTCCTTGGGATCGGCGTTGGTGCGGAAGTCCCAGAAGATCTCGCTGCAGAAACCGCCCGGGCCCTCCGGTCCTTCGACCGGCGCGTTCGCCGGCCAGAAGTTGTCCTTGTCGCCGAGCTTGAAGATCCGCGCCGCGGGGATGCCGATCTCGTCCTTCCAGATGCGGTAGCTCTCGTCGTCGAGCTGGTGCACCGACACCGACAGGCGATCGGGGTCGAGGCCGAGCCGCCTGGTCAGGAACTCCCACGCGCCGTGCAGCGTCTCGGTCTTGAAGTAGTCGTTGAACGAGAAGTTGCCCAGCATCTCGAAGAACGTGTGGTGCCGCGCCGTGCGGCCGACGTTGAGGATGTCGTTGACGCGGATGCACTTCTGCACCGTCGTCGCGCGCGTGAACGGATGCGAGCCGCGGCCGAGGAACATGTCCTTGAACTGGGCCATGCCGGCGACGGTGAACAGCGTCGTCGGGTCGTTCTCGGGCACCAGCGAGGCGCTGGGATAGCGGACGCAGCCCTTCTCGGCCCAGAAGGCGAGGAACGCCTCCCGGGTCTCGGCGGCGGTCAACGGCCGACGGTCGGCTCCCACGCTGGACATAGAGGCTCCGGTGCTGCCGCTGGCGGCAGCCCACGGCGGGCTGCGACCGTAGGTTCGAGCGTCGGCGCCCGCAAGGCGTTTGGCGGTTTCGTTGGTGATTTCCAGGACGATTCGCCGGCCGGTCGCCTGACGCGCCGCCGGGGCGACCATCGACGGTCGATGGTCGATGGCATCCGCATGCGCGGCCGCGGTCGACGACGACACGCTCGGCTTCCGCGGCCGCGGCGATGCGCTCGCCATTCCGAGCTCCGGCATCCAGCGCGGCCGATGCACGACGTGATCGGCGCGGCGGGACGACGCCCACGGCGCGATGATCGCCGAGGTCGCGCTGCCGGTCGTCGACAGGCAGCGATGGCGATGCGCACCGGCGCCTCGGACATCGTGGGCAGACCAGCCGACTTGACCGTTGACCTCGTCGCGCCGTGCCCGGATGGTGCGGACCCGTTTCGCCGGACCGTAGCTCAGCCTGGATTAGAGCGCTACCTTGGGGTGGTAGAGGTCGCAGGTTCGAATCCTGTCGGTCCGACCATGTAAGTCTGCGAGCCCATCGCCGAGCGGTGGGCTCGCGGCATTTCGGGACTCAGCCCACACCCGTCGACGGAGTTCGGCTCGGCGCAGCGCACCGCGACGTGCGCCGGGCGCCAGCGGCCGCCCGGTTGCTTGATCTGCGATCGGCGCGGTTTGTCCTTGCCTGACGTGAGCACAGGCAAGCGATCTCAGCGTCAACGACAGGAACACGTGGGCCCATCCCCGCTCTGTAGCCCATCAGTCCATGCGGTTCGGATGCCCCTCCGTACGGCGATTCAACGCCGATGACGCGAACCCCGGTGCCAAGAGCGCGGCGATGATGGCCAACGACCAGCCGATCGGGAATTTACCCCCCATCAGGTCGTTGAGCCACGCCATCTTCAGGCCGACGAAGATCAGGATGCAGGCCAGCGAATACTTCAGCAGGTGGAAGCGCGCGATGGCTCCATCGAGCAGGAAGTACATCGAACGGAGCCCGAGCATGGCCAGGATGTTCGATAGGAAGACGATGAGCGGCTCATCCGTCAGCGCGTAGATCGCAGGGACCGAATCGATGGCGAACGCCACGTCGGCCGTCTCGATCAGCACGAGGGCTGCGAACAGCGGCGTCGCTGCGACCGCCCCGTCGCGTCGGGTGAGGAAGCGCTGCCCGTCGAGCTGATCGGACACCGGCATCACACGCCGCAGCAATCGCAGCATCGGCGCATTCGCCGCGCCCAGGTCGCGATGCCGGAGCAGCAGCATCCTCACCCCCGTGACGATCAGGAAGATACCGGCGGCCAGCGTCACCCAGTGGTAGCGCAGCAGGTTCGCCCCGAGAGCGATGAAGGCCGCACGGAGCACCAAGGCGCCGATGATGCCGTAGAACAGCACGCGGTGACGGAACTCGGGCGGGATGCGCAATCCCGTGAACAGCATCGCGATGACGAAGATGTTGTCGATCGCCAGCGCCTTCTCGGTGATGTAGCCCGTGAGGAACTCGAGCGCCGCATCATCGGCGAGGCTCGCATCGATGCCGCGCCCGGCGAGATCGTGTCGAGCCCAACGCCAGAACACGAGGTTCACCAGGCCTGCCATCGCGATCCAGACGATCGTCCAGGCGCCGGCTTCCCTGAGCGAGACGACGTGCGCCTTGCGGTGGAAAACCCCCAGATCGAGGCCGCTCATCGACGATATGATGTCTCCGCGTCGGGCGAAGTCGGGGTGGGCGGCGACGCTCGCGGATCCCGTCGCGCCTTGTCAGACCGACCGGGAACGCGAGCGGGCCAAACCCCACGACATCCATCGCCAGCACGTGTGGTCCTCGTCACTTGCCGTGGCGCGGCCGCGACGCGATCGCCATCGTCGCGCTGCCAGCGCGCGCGTGCACGGGGGATCGACCATGCTGTTCCCGTTCGACCAGACGTGGTGGATCTACGGCGCCTTCACGCTGCTCGTCATCGCCGTGCTGGTCCAACGCCTCATCGGTGGGTCGGCCTGACCGCATGGTCCGCTTTGGCCCGCTCGATCCGGGTTTGGGACCCGCTCGTGGCCACTCGCGACCGGCACGGCATGTGCCTATGATAGGACCGATGGCCGGCACGTGCCGGGGCTCCTGCCGCGGATGGAAGCGCCAGCCGTGGGATTTCCAGCGAAGCGGTTGGTGGCGCGAAGCCGCCCGGTCCACGTCCCGGCCATCGCTTTCATCTTCATTTGCAACCCCTCGGCCTGCGACGATGTCGTCGCGGCGAGTGGTCATCCTCGAAGGAGTCCAGTCATGATGTGGAACGAGCGGCACCCATTGAACCTGTGGGATGCCTTTTCGGAAATGCAGCGCGTATTCGACGAGGTCGGTCGTGATTTCGCCGGCGGGCTCGGCGCTGACTATCCGACCATGAACCTGTGGTCGAACGACGATGGCGTCGCGATCACGGCCGAGATGCCCGGCGTCGATCCGAAGGCGCTCGAGATCTCGACCGTCGGCAGCACGCTGACCATCCGGGGCAAGCGAACCGTCTCGCCTCCGGTGGAGGGAGCGACGTGCCTGCGCGACGAGATCGGCAGCCTCGAATTCGCCCGCAGCATCCAGTTGCCATTCGATGTCGATGCGGACTCGGCCGTGGCCGACTACCGCGATGGCATCCTGCACCTGTCGCTGAAGCGGCCGGAGTCGTCGAAACCGCGTCGCATCGTCGTGTCGGCGTCGGGAGGTGCGTCATGAGCGACAAGAAGACGACCCGCGACGTGGCCCAGCGCGACAAGCATGAGGTTCGTCAGCCGGAGTCGGCCGCGTCCTCCGAGAGCGCCGTCCTGCGCGTCGAGCCCGCTGCCAACATCTACGAGACCGAGACCGATTTCTACATCGTCGCCGATCTTCCTGGCGTCGGGACCGACGATCTCCAGGTGATCGCGGACGGTTCATCGTTGGCGATCACGGCCAAGGCGCCGGTCGCACGACCGGCGGGCATGGAAGGAGAAGACGTACTGCGGCAGTTCGAACGCTGGTTCAGCTTGCCGGACGGCGTGGACCAGTCGGCGGCCGATGCCCGCCTGACCAATGGGGTATTGACGCTGCGCCTGCCGAAGGCCGCCGAAGCACGCGTCCACCGCATCACCGTCAAGGGCTCATGAATGACCGCCAGCGCGGCAAAGGAGCGATGTATGCGTATGTTGAAGAACCTGCTGACGCCGCGGGGCGTGCGGACGAGGCGCGCCGAGCCGGATCCCGAGCGGGTCGTCCCGTTGGCGGTGTCGGTGTATGAGACCGACGATGCGTTCCACGTCGTGGCCGACGCGCCCGGCGTGGAACGCGACGACGTCGAGCTGTTCGCCGACGGCGGTCGCCTGACGATCCGCGCGAAGGTCGCCGGCGAGGAGGTGAAGGGTTACCAGCCACTCCTGACCGAATACGGCGCGCGGCTCATGGAGCGCGCTCTGACCCTGCCGGAGGAGATCGATCTGGCGCATGCTCGGGCGTCGCTGCGCGATGGCGCCCTGCACGTCGTCCTGCCGCGGACGCACCGCGACCAGGCGAAGCGCATTCCCGTCACGAGCGGCGATGGCCACTGAGATGCCGTCTGACCTCGGAGTGGAGGAACGATGAGAATACGGGCCGGCAGCGCGCCACTGCGCGCTGCCGGCCAGATGACAGGAGCGACGGCATGTGGATCATGAGGATAGGATTCGTGCTCGCGTTGACGGTCTCGCTCGTCGGCGCGGTCGGAGGCGTGGTGCCGAGCGTTGCGAGCGGCGGGGACGTCGTCAGTGGCCTATCGTTCGACCATCCGCTGACGCGGATGCAGCGCGAACCGTTCCCGTCGTCGCCGGTGATGCGCGCTGCACCGATCGGCAATCGTGACGACGGTGGCGATCCCGGGCGGACGTGGCTGCCGAGGAACATGCTCTGCGAGCCGGCGCCGCGAGGCGTCGATCTGGTCACGCGGGAGACGATGCACCATCAGCACCAGCGCGATCACGCCCGTGACGCCGCGGGTTGACGCACCTAGGGGAGGACGGGGAGGAGGTCCTCCGCCCGACGGTCATGGCGAGCCGCTTGCTCGCATTCACGGGCGTTGGGTACTGCCGTCGCCGCACAACGTGCACCGCAGACCCAGAACGTGGTCGTCATCGGAAGGCGGTGAAGCGTCACCAGGCTCTTGGCCCCGGCGATGCTCACGGCGAGGCCGCAGACGGGACAGATCGTGTTGGGGATGTTCGTCGTCTGCACGACTCACCAGAGCCTTCACCGCAGCCGAGCACGGCTGGCACGGACATTGCGATCATTTTCCGGAGACGCAGGTGGATGGCACCGCGGCATCGACCGATCCTCTTCATGAGGAGATCGCCTATCGTGCGGACGTGCGGACGTGCGGACGTGCGGACGTGCGGTGCGTGCCGGAGGTGCACCGGCGAGGGCCGTCATTCACGCGCTGGCGGCGATGCGGGGAGACGTCATGACTGATCACATCGATACCGAAACCCTGTTACGCGCCGTCGGCATCGCGCTCGTCGGGCTCGCATTTCTCGTCGCCGAGGCCCTGAGCCCGCGATGACAGCCGCGTCGAGACATGAACCCGTCGTCGATCACATGGTCGAGCGCCGGTTGGTGGATGGTCGCCGCCTAGGGGCGAATACGATCGCTCTCCTCCGGCATAGAGGTGGTCGCCAGCGGCACCATGGGGTGCGCTGCGCCGCACGATCTCCGCCTGCAGCCAGTGGCGATGGCGTGGGAGCGCGCTCGGAACGGCAGGCGAAGATGGAGCCTGCACCGCCACGACGGCGTCGATCGCGCTGTGCGGGCATCAGGCGATCAGCGCAGGCTACGACCAGCGCCTGCGCGTCGCCGTCCTCGCGTCGCGGTAGCGGATGTCATCGACCGCCCGGCGAACTCTCCATGGCGGCTGGGGCCCAGGGCGCTCCGCTGACAGTGCGGGCACCACGCGCATGCATACCCTCCCCGCGCACCCGCGCCTGATCCTCCGCGACGACCGCATCCCGCCGCTGCTCGCGGCGTCGCGCGGCGATGCCGACCTCGGCGATCTGATCGCGCTCGTGCGGCGGCGCGCGAACGCGCTCCTCGGCGTGCCGCCGCTGACGCGCGTGGTGGTCGGCACCGGGATGAAGCGGATGCTCGAGACGTCGCGCCAGGCGCTGGCGCGCATCCTCGCCCTGGCGATGGCGTACCGGCTCGAGGCCGATGCGCGCTGGCGCGATCGCGCGATCGCCGAGCTCGACGCGGTCTGCGCCTTCGTCGACTGGCATCCCGCGCACTTCCTCGATACCGGCGAGATGATGACCGCGGTGGCGATCGGCTACGATTGGCTGTGGCGCGATCTCGACGAGGTCCGCCGCGCGACCATCCGCGCGGCGCTGATCGAGAAGGGCATCCGCCCCGCGCTCGACGCGCCGCAGTGGTGGCGGACGTCGGCGAACAACTGGAACCAGGTCTGCTACGCCGGCCTCGCCTGCGCCGCGCTCGCCCTGGCCGAGGACGAGCCGGCGCTCGCGGACCAGGTCATCGCCCTGTGCCGCGACGGATGGCCGCTGGGGTTGGAGCCGTACGCTCCCGCAGGCGTCTATCCCGAGGGCCCGATGTACTGGGAATACGGCACCACCTTCACCGCGGTCATGGCGTCGGCCGTCGCGACCGCGCTGGACGAGGACTGGCGCATCTCCGCCAAGCCGGGCTTCCTCGCGAGCTTCGCCTTCGTCACCCACGCCTACGGCCCGACCGGCCTGTCGACGATGTTCGCCGACGCGTGGCCGCACCCGCGCATGGCGCTCGCCCACCTCTGGGCGAGCGGCGCCTGCGCGCTGCCGCATCTCGCGGCGCCGGCCTGGGATGACATCGCGGCGTGGGCCGCCGCCAGCGACGTCGACGCCGATCCGCGCTCGCTCGCGCACCGGCTCCTGCCGCTCGGGATCGCGTGGTACGCCCCACGTTCGCCGGCCGCGCCGCCGCTCGATTGGGTCGGCGATGGTGGGAGCGCCGTGCATGTCGCCATGTTCCGCTCGGCCTGGCACGACCGCGATGCCGCGTTCGCCTCGCTGAAGGGCGGCGCGTTGCAGGTCAACCACGGGCACCTGGACGCGGGGGCCTTCATCGTCGAGCTCGGCGGCGTCCGCTGGGCGCACGACCTCGGCGTCGAATCGGCGGTCTACGACCGCACCGACTCGTGGAGCACGCTGCAGGAGTCGCCCCGTTGGCGCTTCTTCCGCATGCGCAACCACGGCCACAACACCCTGACGATCGGCGATGCCCTGCAGCGCGTCGCCGGCTCCTCGCCGATCATCCGCCACGCCGGCGACGCCGACGGCGCGCGCGCGGTCATCGACCTCGGCGACGCGTATGCCAGCCAGGCGCGCGCCGTCCGCCGTGGGCTCGCCCTGGTCGACGGACGACGGCAGGTGCTGGTCCAGGACGAGATCGAGGACGCGACGGCAGCGATCCGCTGGACCATGGTCACGCGCGCGACGGTGGCGATCGCGGACGCGCGGACGGCGGTCCTCACGCAGGATGGACGCCGCGTGGTCGCGACCATCGCGAGCGGTCCGGCCACGGCGCGCTTCGCCGTCGCGAGCGCCGCGCCAGGGCACGCCGATGAGATGCCGAACGAGGGCTTCTCGCGCCTGCTCATCGACATCCCGGCGCCGGCGCGCGGCATCGTGCGGTTGACCGTCGCGTTCTCGCTCGGATCGGCCCGGCCGGTCCAGGTGAGCGCGCTCGCCTCGTGGTAGCCGGTGCGCTGCTGAACAAGGCGGCGTGCTGCGAGCGGTCTCGCGTCGCGCGTCCGCTACAATCGCCATCGCGCCGTCGCAGCGCCATCGGTCGCGCGCGGCGCAGGAGGACCCATGGCCTCGCGAAGCGCTTCCAAGTCCGCCGTCAGCCGCGCGCGCACCGGATCGCGCGCCGCCCCGGCCGCCAAGGCCGGCCGCGCGCATGCGGCGAAGAAGAATATCGACGCGCACCGGCGCGCGCCCGTCGACCTCGGCTATCGCGACGCCGAGGAGCGCGGCCATGCGCGTGACGGCGCCGGCCGGGACGCCGCGCTGCCGCGCAAGCACCACGTCGGCGGCGGGGACCGCGCGCGTCCGGCGATGGCGCCGAAACGGCGCGCGATCCAGCACCGCGTCGCCGTGCCGCCGCCGCAGCGCCAGCGGCGCCGTCGGCGTGCCTCCGCGGGCGAGTAGCGGGAGTCGCGCGCCAGCCATGGACGCCGGCGGGGATGCCCCGGGGTCGCCGACCGGCGTCGGCACGCAGCGCATCGCCGCCTTCTCGTGCGATGCGATGCTCGGTGGTCTCGCGCGTTGGCTGCGCGTGGCGGGGCACGACGCCACCTGGCACCCCGGCATCGCCGACGCCGCGCTGGTACGGCTGGCGCGCGAGCAGCGACGCATCCTGCTGAGCTGCGACGGCGGGATCTTCACGCGCGCCGATGTCGCCGCCGGCGATCCGCCGTCATTGCGCGTGCGCCAGGACATCGGCCCGGTCGCGCAGCTGCTCGAGGTCGTGGCCGCGCTCGACCTGCGGCTCGGCGACCCGCGCTGCATGACGTGCGGCGGCGAGTTGAGCGCGGTGGCGAAGGAAGCCGTGCGCGACCGCGTGCCGCCGACGACCTTCGCCGTCACCGACCGGTTCTGGGAATGCACCGGGTGCTCCCGCCTGCTGTGGCGAGGCGCGCATTGGCGCCGCATCGAGCAGGCGCTCAGCGCGATCCCCTCGGCGCGGACGTCGCGATCGTGAGCGCGCGCCCGCCACGTCCGGGTCGCGCGCTGCGGATCGGCGCCTAGGCGCCCGCGCGCTTCGCCGCCGCCGTCACCGGCTGCGCCGCCTGCGCCGGGAAGCGCACCAGCGTGTCGACATCGACCGGCAGGCCGCTGGCCATCGACTGGTTGGCGGCGATGCCGGTCAGGATCGAGCGCGCGCCGTCGAGGTGGTTCGCGGCGCGGCCGAGCGGATCGGCCTGGCCGCCGACGAAGACGTCGTCGAGCATGCGCTCGTCGCCGCCGCCGTGGCCGCCGTCGGAGACCGGCACGCTCACCTCGTAGGGCTTCTGCCACAGCGGGCGCACGACGACGCGCGTGCCGCCGGCGGCGAACGGCGTCGCGCCCGGGCGGTCGAGGCGCGGGTCGGCGGCGCCGTGGACGTGCGAGGATTCCTCCTCGCTGTACTCGATGCGGCCGCCGGTGCCGTTGAACATCACGCGGAAGCCCTCCCACGGCGAGTACGCCGTGAGGTGGTACGACATCGTCGCGCGCGAGCGGTAGCGCACGAGCACCGACATGTCGTCCTGGATCGAGATGCCGTTGCCGAACACGCTCTGGTCGCGCTGGTAGCCGTCCTCGTGCTCGGCCTCGAGGTACCTGGTGCGCAGGCTCTCGTGGTCCTTGAGGTGCAGCGCGAAGGGGTCGTCCTTCGCCGCCGGCGAGCCGTGCGCGCGCTCGTAGAGCGCGGTCACGCCGCGCTCCTCGGCGTTCTCGCGCCCGTAGAAGGCGAGGTCGCCCTGCGCGAAGACCGTCTTGGGCGAGGAGTCGAGCCACCAGTTGACCAGGTCGAAGTGGTGCGTCGCCTTGTGCACCATCAGCCCGCCCGAGTTGCGGATGTCGCGGTGCCAGCGGCGGAAGTAGTCGGCGCCGTGGCTGGTGTCGAGCAGCCACTCGAAATGGACGCTGAGGACCTTGCCGATGGCGCCGGACGCCAGCAGCTCCTTGACCAGCGTGTTGCGCGGCGCGTAGCGGTAGTTGAAGGTCACGCGCAGCTTGCGGCCGGTGCGCTCGACGGTGTCCAGCACCTGCTGGCACTTCGCGGCGTCGGTGGTCATCGGCTTCTCGCTGATGACGTCGCAGCCGAGCTCCATCGCCTGGCAGATGTAGGTGTGGTGGGTGCGGTCGATGCTGGTGACGATCACCCGGTCGACGCGCTGCTCCTTGATCAGCTTGGCGAAGTCGGCAGGCCGACCGACCGCGAGCGGCGCGATCTTGTACTTCTCGCGCAGGCCACGGTGGTGCACCTCGAGGCGGTGCAGGTTGGTGTCGCACAGCGCGACCAGCTGGTGGTCCGCGCGGTACGTGTCGAGCAGGGCATGGGTGAACATCGGGGCGCGCGCGCCGACGCCGACGACCAGGTAGCGGTGGGGTTGGGTCATGGCCCCAGCATAACCCCGCGCCTTGTCCGCGTCGCACCACCATTTGACCGTTTCGCTCCTCGTGGTCAGATGGCGGCATGCTGCGCTATGTCGGTTCGGGCGTCCGGCGCTACGCCGAGGTCCCGGTCGCGCCCAATCCCAGGACCGCCTGGGAGTTCCAGGCCGCGACCGCCGGCCGGATCGCACCGACCGCGACGGATGGAACGCATCCGCCGCCGCGCGGCCGCCGCCTGTGGGTCTTCCCGCCCGGCCACCGCCATGGCTGGACGGGCGATACCCGGGCCGCGCGCGTCGCGGTCTTCCACTTCGACGCCGTGCCCGAGCCCCTGCGCACCGTGGTCATCGCGCGCGGCGCCCTCGCGCTCGATCTGGACCCGCTCGAGGCGGCGCGCCTCGACGCGCTCGCCGTCGAGCTCGCCCCGCACGTCGCCCAGGTCGGGCCGCTGACCGCGCTGGTCGAGCAGCGCGCCCTGCTCGACCTTTGCCTGATCGCTCTGGGCCACGTCGCGCCCACCTCCCTGCCGCGGCCCGCCGCCGCACCGCGGCGCCTCGTCGAGGCGGCGCTGGCCTGGTACGGCGAGCACCTCGGCGAAGGGCCGGGCGTCACCGAGGTCGCGCGCGCGGTCGGCGTCTCCGTCGCGCACCTGCGACGCCTGTTCCAGGCGGCGCAGCACCGCTCGCCGCTCGCCGCCATGCGCGAGGCCCGCGTGCAACGCGCCGATGACCTCATCCGCGCCGGCGACCTGCGTCTCGAGCACGTCGCGCGCGTCTGCGGCTACGCCGACGGCGCGGCCTTCTCGCGCGCGTTCAAGTCGATCCGCGGATCGCCGCCGAGCCGCTGGCGACGGCGCCCGGCCTGAGCCGCGCCGCCGAGCAGGCCGCTGAAAGCCAGCAGCCCGCTAGGCGGCGTGCTCCTGCCCCGCGGCGAGGCGCGCGAACAGGCCGGGGACCTGCACCAGCTCGCCGTACGATCCGCGTTGCACCACCCTGCCCTCGTCGAGCACGATGATCTCGTCGACGCTGCGGATGGTGCTGATGCGGTGGGCGATGACGATCACGGTGCGCGTCCGCCGCAGGTCGTCGATCACCCGCTGGATGGCGTGCTCGGTCACGGTGTCGAGGGCCGAGGTCGCCTCGTCGAGGATCAGCAGGCGCGGATCGCGCATCAGCGCGCGGGCGATCGCGATGCGTTGCCGCTGGCCGCCGGAGAGGTTCACGCCGCGCTCGCCGAGACGCGTCGCGTAGCCGTCGGGCAGGTCGGCGATGAAATCGTGCGCCTGGGCGCGCTTGGCCGCCGCGATGATCTCCTCGGGCGACCGTTCGCCGGCCGCGAAGGCGATGTTGTCGGCGATCGAGGTCGAGAAGAGCACCGGGTCCTGCAGCACCACCGCGGTGTTCGCGCGCCAGTGCGCCTGCCTGATGTCGCGCAGGTCGTGGCCATCGACCAGGACCGCGCCCGACTGCGGATCGTAGAAGCGCAGCAGGAGCTGGCACAACGAGCTCTTGCCGCTGCCGGACGGACCGACGAGCGCGTAGGTCCGGCCATGCTCGAAGACCACGTCGAGGTGCTCGAGCACCAGCCGTCGTCCGTAGCCGAAGCTGACGTCGCGCAGCTCGATGCGCCCGGAGATCCGCGGCGACGTGGCGTGCGGCGCGTCCGCCGGGGTCGGGGAGACCGCCAGCAGCTCGCAGATGCGCTCGAGTCCGGCGAACCCCTCCTGCAGCGTCAGGAGGTTGTCCATCATCCGCTGGATGGTCCCGTTGATCTGGCCGAGGTAGAGCATGAAGGCGATCAGGGTGCCTTTGCTCATCGCCTCCGGATCGCGCAGGATCAGCCAGGCGCCGACCGCGATCACCGCCAGCGTCGTCGACTGGATCATGCCGTTCGACACCGCCTGGAAGAATCCCTGGAGGCGCGAGGTGCGCTGCTGCAGGCCGCGCACGTGGATGCTGCGCTCGTCGAACGCGTCGCCGGTCTCGCTCTCGCCGGCGTACGCCTTGACCAGCGAGATCGAGGCGAACACCTCGCACGCCTGGCCGGTGATCGCCGACTGGCTCTCCTTGACCTCCTTCTGCTGCTGGCGCAGCAACGGCTTCACCCGGTTGATGACCAGCGCGTTGGCCAGGAGGATCGCGTAGGCCACCGCCGTCAGGCGCCAGTCGACGGTGAGCAGCACCACCGACATCACCGCGAAGAACACGCCGTCGAGGCCGTAGTGGACCAGGCCCTTCTCGATCAGGCCGCCCGCCGCCGAGATGTCGGACGTGAGCCGCGCGCCGAGCGCGCCGGCGTGGTGGCGCTGGAAGAACTCCATGTTGAGGCGCTGGATGTGGTGGAACAGCCGCTGGCGCAGCGTGTGCTGGACGCGCGCGGCCATGACCTGCCCGGAGGTCGAGCGGAAGTAGTTCGCGATCGACGCGCCGCAGATGGCCAACGCGCACCAGGTGGCGATGCCGGCGAGCCTGGACATGGCGACGGCGCGATCGGGTTCGGTCAGCACCTCGTCGATGATCCGCCCGACCGACCAGGGGATGACCAGCGGCAGGAAGAACTTGGCCCAGCCCGCGGTCAGCGTCAGCGCGAGCAGCCAGCGGGTCTCGTGGAGCGGTTCGCGCAGCGGTCGGAAGAGTCGGCGCAACGGGATCCGCTCCGTGGCCGACGTCCTACTGCCATCGTCGTCGCCCCTGTCGCTCTGCATCGCCGGTGACGATCAGCGCACGAGTGATGGGACAAGCGGCGTCTCCGGGTCGGCGTCCTCGTTCACCGATCGCGGACGGATCGCCTGCATCCGCTCGCGCCCTGGCGTCGATGCGCGCCCGCGACGCCTGGTCGCGATCAGCGCAGACCGCGCGCGACGTCGACGTAGCGCCAGATCCCGAAGCCCAGGGTCATCGCTCCCAGCAGGATGACGCCCACGCCGAGGACGCGCCCCGCGATCGGCAGGTCGAACAGGCACAGCAGCGAGACGCCGCCGGCGGCCACCGCCAGCGCGGTGCGGGCATAGGCGAGCAGTGTGCGCTCGTTCGCCAGCCGGGTCCGCTCGACATCGAGCCGGCGGTGGTCGTCGGCGCTCGGCGTCATCGCGACATCCGATGGCGCTCAGGTCCGTCCGGCGGTGACATGCATCCCTCCATCGGCGAATTCGCTGCGCCAGCGCAGCTCGAGCGCTTCGCGCCAACGCTCGGCGCGCGCGCGCATGCCGCCCGCGACGTCGGGCATGGCCGCCGCGAGGTTGACGCGCTCGCCGCGATCGCTGGCGAGATCGGCGAGGAAGACCTCGTCGACGGGAGCGGCCTCCTCGAGCTGCCCGCGCAGCACCAGCTTCCAGCGGCCGCGGCGGATGGCGGTCTGACCGCCGAGCTCCCACAGGAGGTCGCGGTCCGGCGATGGCGCGTCGCCGGCGAGGACGCGGCGGACGTCCATCCCATCGAACGCCGCGTGGTCCGCCGCCACCCCGCATGCGGCGAGCACGGTCGGCGCGACGTCGAACGAGCCGATCGCCGCGTCGCTCACCGTCCCGGCGGGGATCGCGCCGGGCCAGCGGACGATGCCGGGGACGCGGATCCCGCCCTCGAACAGGCTGAACTTCCAGCCCTTGAGGCCGGCGGTGGAACCGCCGTAGTACGGGTCGAGCCGCCCGTCGAGCCAGTTGCGCGACTCGCGTGACGGCCCGTTGTCCGAGGTGAACACGATGATCGTGTCGTCGGCGATCCCGAGCCGGTCGAGCTCGTCGCCGATCCGGCCGACGCCGTCGTCGACCGCGGCGAGCATCGCCGCCATCAGCTGCCGATCCCACGGCAGGTGCGCGAATCGCTCGCGGTAGCGCTCCGGCGCGTGCATCGGGTAGTGCGGAGCGTTGTAGGCGACGTAGCCGAGGAATGGTCGACCCGACCGGTGCGCATCGCGGATGCCGGCGACGGCGCGATCGGTGATCAGGTCGGTCAGGTAGTCGCCGTCGTGCCAGACCTCGCGGCCATCCTCCCACAGATCGTGGGTCGGGTTGATCCCCGGCCCCGGCGTGTTCATGCCCCAGTAGAAGATGTGCGAGAAGTAGTCGACGCAGCCGGCGACGAATCCGAACCAGCGCTGGAACCCGTGCGCGTCCGGCCAGCACGCGCGCGATGCGCCGAGGTGCCATTTGCCGGACAGGAACGTCGCGTAGCCGGCATCCCCCAGCATCCGCGCTATCGTCGGCACGTGCGCCGGCATGCCGGAGGCGGTGCGGTGGCCGGCGAGGATGCTGCGCACGCCGGCGTTGCCGGGAAATCGGCCGGTCAGCAGGCTCGCGCGCGATGGGCTGCAGACGGCGCTGCCGGAATACCACGAGGTGCAGCGCACCCCGGCCGCCGCGAGCGCGTCGATGCGCGGCGTGCGCACGGTCTCGCTGCCCATGCACGACAGGTCGCCGTAGCCCTGATCGTCGGTGAGCACGAGCAGGACGTTGGGGCGCTTCACGACCGTCCTCCGAGGCGCGCGCCGAGGCGACGCGCCGCCGAACCGATCTCGGCGAACAGCGCGTCGCGGCGCTCCCCCACGATCGCGGCGGTGGCGGTGATGCCGACGATCGCGATCAGCCGATCGTCACCGTCGACGACCGCGGCCGCGACGCGGCCGATGCCCGGCTGGTCGTCGGCATCGGTGGCGATGCGGCCTTCGCGGCGCAGGGCGCGCAGCCGGCGCAGCCACGCGGCGACCGGCGCGCCCGGGGCGGCGTCGGCGAGCATCCGGCGCGCCGTCGCCTCGTCCCACCACGCGGCGCGCAGCACGCAGAAGCCGTGGCGATCGCAGCCGCGGTTCACGCCGCCGACCTTCATGTAGTGGAACCGCTCGGGCGGCTCGGACGTCGCGACGAGGCGGATGCCGTCGTCGACCGGCGCGAACACCGCCGCCGATTCACCGGTCGCCGCGGCCAGCGCTTCGGCGCACGCGGCGGATTCGGCGGCGGGGTCGCCGACGGCGCACACCGTCGTGGCGACGCGGCGGAAGCGCGCCGATACGCGGTAGCGCCCATCGTCGCCGTGGCGCACGAGGTCGGCGTCGCCCAGCGCCCGCAGCAGGCGCGATGTCGTCGAGGGCACCGCCTTCAGCGCCGCGCTGGCATCGCCGAACGCCAGGCCGTCGGCGCCGGCCATCGCTTCGAGCAGCACGACGGTCCGCGCCAACGCCGTGGAGAGGCCGGTGATCGTCATATCGTTTACGCTATTTGGTATCGTAAACGAAAACAAGCGCGAACGTCCCCCTGCGACCGCCGATGAGGGCCGCGCGGCGCCGGTGGCGCGCCGCGCCACCGGCGCCGCCTTCTCAGCCATTGGCGTGCGGCACCTGGTGCAGGACCACGGCGCCGAGGCCGAGCGTCCGGGTCGTCGCGGGGTCCTCTTCGCCGAGGCCGGCGCTGTCGTAGACCACGCGGCCATCGGCGCGCGACCAGACGGTCATGCGCAGCCCCCCGTCGCCGCGGCCGCCCTCGACCGCGTGCATCAGGAAGCCGTAGTCGCCGGTGCCGTTGATGGTCGCCGTCCCCTGGATCCACGCCTCGTCGCCACGCACCACCAGCCAGTCGAGCACGCGGCTGCGCATGACGATCCGCGCGTCGAGCAGCGCGAAGCGCATCTGGCCGCGCGGCCGCGATTCGCCGGCGCGATAGTGGGCGACGAAGCCGAACAGCGCCAGATCGTCGCGCACGGCGCCGCGCCAGGCCCCCGGCGGCGAGGCGATCAGCCCGGCGCCGGTGGCGAACCCGCCGTCCGGATCGTAGACCACCACGTTGCCGCTGGCGACCGCCGCCATCCCCGACGCGTCGACGATCGTGGCGGTGACGGTGTAGACGCCCGGCGCGGCGTAGCGGTGCCCGCCGTGGACGACGCCCTCCTCCGCGGACGCCGAGCCGACCGAGCCGTCGCCCCACGACCACGCGACCTGGTGGGCTTCGCCGGCATCCGCGTCCGACCACGCCACCGAGACCGCGACCAGGTCATGGATGAGCACCGGCGCCGTCGGGGCGCGCATCGACGCGATGACCGGCGCGTGACCGACGATCGTCACAGTGCGCGCGACGCGCGCGCACAATCCGCCGCCATCGACGACCTCGAGGGCCACGACGTAGGCGCCGGGCGCGGCATACGCGTGGCTGGCGGACACCTCGCCGACGGGCACGTCCTCGTCGCGGATCGCGCCGTCGCCGAAGTCCCACCGCGCGCGCAGCACCGTGTCGGCCGCATCCGGATCGCCGATGACCGCCGAGAGGGCGGCGACGGTTCCCGCCAGCGGCGCGTCCGGGCTCACCACCAGGTCAGCGACCGTCGGCGGCCGGCCAGTGACGGTCAGCGCGAGGGCGCTGGCCGCGGTGGCGTCGAGCGCGTCGGCGACGACCAGCGTGACCGGGTAGTCGCCGCGCGCGGCGAAGACGTGCGTGATCGCGGCGATGCCATCGACCACCGCGGACTCGGCGATGGGCGAGCCGTCGCCGAAGTCCCAGCGCGCGACCAGGACGTCGCCCGGATCGAGGTCCTCCACCGCCGCCGCCAGCGCCACCGCGTCGCCGGCGCGCGGCGCCCCCGGCGTCGCCGCGAGGTCGCCGACGACCGGCGACGCATTGTGCGCGACCAGGTCGACGATGGCCGGAACGGCCTCGGCGCCACGCGCGTCGATCACGTCGATCGTCGCCCGGAACGATCCGGGCGCGGCGTAGGCGTGCGCGAACGCCGCGGCGCCGTCGGCCAGGGCGATCTCATCAGTGGCGCCGTCGCCCCAGCTCACGCGCGCGCGCAGCGCGTCGCCGTCGGCGTCGACGGCCGCGAGCGCCAGGGCGAACGCCGAGCGGTACGAACCGATCTCCGGCGTGGCGGCGACCGAGCCGATCACCGGCGGCCGATTCGCCGGACGGACGTTCACCAGCGCGGTGCGCGTGACGCTGGCGCCCGCGGGATCGCGGACGGTCAGCGACAGGCTGTAGTCGCCGACCGCCGCGTAGCGGTACGTGCGCGAGATCCGGGCGGGCACGGAGAGGTTCGAGACCGTGATCGGAGCCGAGCCATCGCCGAAATCGAGCGTCATCACCAGGCGGTCGCCATCGGCGTCGTCGAGCAGCGCGGTCAGCGACGCATCGCCGCCGAGGACCACGCCCTGCGGCGAGACGACGAGGTCGCTGATCGCCGGCGCGTTGTTCGGAACGACTACGACCGCGCCGCGCGCGACGACGTGGCCGTCGCAACCCGGGGCGGCGAACGCCAGGGACGCCGTGAAGTCGCCGGCGACCGGCAGCATCGAGGTCACGCGGAAGCCGCCGCCGACGCGCGTCCACGAGCGGAACTCGCCCGTGGCGACGCCGCCGCTGGTGGTCCACGAGCTCGCCGGCGCGCTGAACTGCGTGGCGGCGAGCGCCCCGGCATCGGGATCGGCGTACGGGACGTGGACGGCGAAGGCGAGCCCGGCGCGCGGCGTGGTCACCGGCTGCGGCCGGCCGGCGGTCGGCAGCGCGAAGACCCGCAGCGCCGTCGCGGTCTGCGCGGCGACGCCATCGCCGTCGATGACGCCGACCAGTGCGCTGCGCACGCCCGCGGTGGCGTACGCGGGACCCGTCACGGTCACCCCCGCGCGCAGCGACGCGTCGAGCGCCGCGGAAGCGTTCGAGACGACGCCGTCCTCCCAGGTCACGCTGACCGCGTAGACGTCGCCCGCCTGCGCCGCGGGATCGGTGAAGGCGATGCCGAGACCCGGGGAGGAGCCGACGCGCAGGTGGTCGCCGAGGTACGCGCCCACGGGCGTCGCGGTGAGATCGGTCACGGCCGCGGCCAGCGTCGTCGAGAACAGGGCGAAGCCGGTGGCGGCCAGGGTGGCGTTCAGGCGCATCGATCCTCCTTGGTGGGCGGCGGGTGCCGCCGAGGTGCGAGGGCAATGGGTCGATCCTCTGCCGCGGGGACCGGGATGGTCAAGCTCCCTCGGCCCAGCGCGCGCGCGTGTCTGCGCCGCCGCCGGCGCCCGGCCTCCATCACCCGCGAACGATGCGTGCGATGCAGACGCGAGCGGTGCAGGCGATGACGTCGATACGAGTGCGCGGCGGAGAACGCGACACGCCTTCGGCGCGCGTCGGCGGCGGCCCGGATGGCCTTCGTGTCCGAAGGACACCGAGTTGCGCGCCGACGGCGACGGCGACCGCGTCCGCGTCCGCTCGCGCCAGGCACCGCACGGGCGTGGCGGCGCCGCGTGCCCCGGGCTGGCCCGCCCGGGACCGCGTGCAGGCGACTCGCCGGGGCACTGTACACCCGAGCACCCGCGAGGATCGTCGACGCATGCCCGGAACGCTCGCCCGCCTGCGGCGCCTCCCGAGGTCCGAGCGCCGCGAGGCGATCGAACTGCTGCTGCGCGAAGGCCTCGGCGGGCTCGCCGAGGTCCCCGCGGTCGCGCGCTGGGCGGCGGCGCTGGGCCCCGATCCGCGCCTCGTCCACTACACGTTCGACGAGCCCGATCTGACCGACGCCGCCGCGGTCGCCCTCCAGTTCACCTACCATCTCGGCGAGGCCCGCGCGTGCCGCGACGTGCGCTGCGAGGTGCGCGGATCCGGCGTGATGACCATCGATGATCGCGGCGCCATGCTCCTGAGCGACGTCGACGCCGAACTGATCGAGTTCCGCGACGACCGCGACCACGACGGGACGGACCGGGGCGGCGGGCCGGATCCGCGGGCGGCGCCGACGGTTCCCGGCGATTGACCGCGGCGCGCCCGGTCCCCGCGGACCAGGTCACCGCACTGGCACGGATCCTCCCGGCACCGCCGTCGCCTGCGCGGTCGTCGGCGCCTTCCGCGGATCGACCACGGCGATCACCTGGCCGGACTTCGCGATCGACTCGGCGAGGATGACCAGCCGTCCGTCGGGCAACGCGCTCAGGGTCATCGCGCCGTAGCGGAAATCGAGGTAGTCGTCGCGCGTCGCCGGCGGGATCTCGATGACCAGCTGGCCGTCGGCGCGGTAGAGCCAGAAGCGGCTCGACGACATGCCGCCGACCAGCACCCAGCCGTCGACGGCATCGAGCGATTGGGTGAACTCCGGCAAGGGCATCACCCAGCGGACGCCGCCGGCGGGATCGAGCGCGACGAGCGTGCGCGATCCGCCCTGGGTGCACCCGGGGACGAAATGCGACGAGGTGTTCGGGGCGATCGACAGGTCGTCGCTGATCACGTACGGCCCCTGCGGCGACGGGACCACGGCGAGCGCGTGGCGGGTCTCGTAGCTCGTGCCGGCGCTGGCGACGATCTCCGCCTTCGCCCAGTCGTACATCGGGTCGCCCTGCGCCGAGAGGCCGGCGCACGGCAACCGGGCGACGCTGGTCCCGTCGAGGTACCAGATGGCGCCGTCGGCGGCGAGCTGCGGGTGACCGGCTCCGGCGTTGCCGGCAGCCTCGCCGTGGAAGCGGATCTCCTCGCTCCGCGGCAGCCCGGTGCCGCCCGCGTCGTGCCAGCTCCCCCTGCGTCCGTCGCCCGGCTTCGATGTGAAGACCACGGCGGCGCAGTGGAACGAGACCGGGGCGTCGCGGCGGTAGATCGACAGGAAAGCCGCCGCGGCGCCCGGCATGCCGAGGAACTCCTTGCCGGCGATCGTCGCCCAGCGCGGCGGCGCGCAGGCCGCCGCCGAACCGGTCGAGGACCACGGGTTGTGCGGGACGCCGCCGAACGCGACCTGGCCGCGCGGCAGGCCCGAGCCGCGATACGTGTCGGTCCCCGTCGCCGGATCGATGGCGTAGCAGGCCCAGTTGGAGCCCACCACGAACGTCGGATCGGAGCGCGGTCCGGCCACCGCCGTGGCGATGTAGGCGGTGGCGTACTTCTGCCAACGGACGGTGCCGTCGGGCGCGTACGCGACGATCTGGCCTCCACGGTTGCCGGCGCACGGCGGCTGCTTGGCGACGTAGACGGCGCCCTGCGCGTCGATGGCGCAGTCGAGCAGATGCCAGGTCTTGTGGACGCCGTCGTCGTCGCCGAACGACGCCGCCGAGCCCAGCGTCCGTTCGGCCTTGCCGCGCGCCGTGTCGGACGTGATCGCGTGGATCGTCACGCGCTTGCGCCCGGGACCGTCATCGGCGATCGCGAGCCTGCCGCCGGCGCAGCTCATCCCCACGACGTCGCCCAGCCCGGTGATCTCGCTCATCACCCGGATGCGCGCATGCGTCCTCGCGTCGAAGACCGTGATCACGGTCGCGGCGGCGTCGCCCTCGGCGGCCCCGTGCGCCACCGCGTAGTTCCCGTTGCCGAGCACCGCCACGGCGCGCGGACACGGCACGGCGATGGCGGGTCCGGATTGGACGAACGACGCCTTGTCGTAGACGCCGACGCGCCCGGCGTAGCGGTAGGCGACCAGGATCTTGTCCGCCGACACGGCGAGCCGCGCGACGCGCTCGTAGCGCTGGTCGGCCGGCTGCTGCGCGCGCACCTGGTCCTCGAGCATCAGCACGCGGATCGGCGCGCCGAAGTCGCGCTCGACGATCACCGACCCGTCCGGGTTGGCGGTGCCGACCGGGCCGGTGCACGAGAAGCGGTACAGCGCCTCGGCGGGCCAGGTGCGCTTCTTGCTGCGGATCAGCCAGTACTTCCCCGCGTCGTCGTTGCCGATGGCGTAGGAGAAGCCGAGGTCGCCGTCGTCGATCGCGATGCCGTTGCACCACTGCGCGTACGGGGCGATCAGGCGTACATCGTCGGCGAGGATGCTGCCGCGCCGCGGATCGAGCGGGTAGAGGCCCGATTGGGCGACGGTGTCGCCGCCGACGCCGGTGGCGACCACCGAGCTGCCGTCCGCGGCGGCGCCGACGCCGGTGATGCCGATGCCGGTGAGCAGCGTGTAGCCGTCCGTCGGGTCGCCGAGATTGTTGCCGATCAGGTTGCCGACGTGGCTGCTGCGGTCGACCACGACGCGGAAGCGGTAGCCGGGGGGCAGCGGCCTGCCGCGGACGTCGCGGCCGTCGCTGGTGAACGCGTAGCGCCGACCGCCGACGACCGTCAGCGCCTGGCAGAGCGTGCGCAGGAGACCACCCGAGGCCGAGACCAGCGAGGCGGTGACGCGCAGCCGCTCACCCGCGGGCGCGGTCCACGTCGACGTCGCGTGCGCCGGCGCGTCGGCGACGCCGTCCGGCGCCAGCGACCAGTCGAGGATCTCGATGCGGTTCGCGCCGTCGCCGTTGACGGCGATGAACGTCGCGTACGCGCGGTCGCCGACCTCGGTGACGGATTCGTCGGGAGGCGCCCCCTGCGCGAGCCGGAAGATGGTCTCCATCCGTCGCAGGCCGGTGTAGGTCCTGGTCCAGGTGCGCCGCTCGGACTCGTCGGTGATGGAGAAGGTCAGCGTCCCGTCGTCGCCGTCGGCGGTCGTCGGCGGCGTGCGCTTCGCCGCGACCGCGAAGACGTGGTCGGACGCGAAGTCGGCGGCGATGACCCCGCCGTCGCTCGCCGGCTCGGGATCGGCGGGGCCGTCGTGGTGGCCCTCGTGGTAGCCCGCGTACGACGCGTCGCCGTCGCAGCGGAAGTACAGGCCGACCTGACCGGTGATCTGCGAGCCGAGCGCGGCGGCCGTGCTCGCGTTGTCGTCGGTGTACTTGACCCACCCGGGCGCGAAGCCGGCGCCGTTGTGGATGAGGAAGGCGAAGCCGTTCCGGCGCGTCCCGCCGGGCGCGACGCCGAAGCGGAAGCGGCACGCGAACGACCACGCGCCGATCGTCGAGACCGGCGTCGTGCGCGAGATCGCGCCGGCCTGGCGCGGGACGCCATCGGTGAGCACCGCCACGGCGCCGTCGAGGAACGCCGAGCCCGCCGTATGCGTGAACGAGGGACCGATGCCCTCGCTGGCGCGGCACACCGGCGCGAGCAGGGCCAATGCCAGGGCGAGGCGGTGGATGGCGGTCGGTCGCGCGTGGGATCGCATGAATCGGGTGCTCCGGAGGCGGACGTTGCGCACCGCGGACGTCGTCTGGTCGCGGTGGCGCGCGTCGCGTACGGTGACCTGGCCATCCGCGGCCACGCCGTCAAGCGGTCACGCGCGTCACGATATCCGCGAGCGGCGGCCTGTGTCCCGCGACGCCTCGGACGCGTGTCCGTGGCGCACGACCGTGCCCATGCGGCAGGAACGCGACCGCCGGTCCTGCGCCTCAGCCCGTGGGACCGGCGTCCGCTCGGTTCCGCTGCTCCTTGGTATCCTGGCGCCGCAGCGCGCCCTCGGCATGGACCTCCGGTTTCGAGTCGGTCGCCATCGCCGGGACATTGTCCTTCTTCGCCTGCGCGCTCTCCATGAGCAGATCCGACAGCTCGAGGAAGCCCTCCCAGGACTCGGGCTTGGTCAGGAACGTCTCCTTCGAGACGATCTGCGACTGGATGATGTCCCTGTAGCCCGCCTCGGACGCGAAGATGTAGACCGGCGTGTCGTCGTAGGCGGAAGAACTGCGGATGAAGCGCAGCAGCTGGGCCCCGGTGACGATCGGCAGGTTGGCGTCGAGCAGGATGCAGTGCGGGGGCGGCACCTCCTTGACCTTCGCCTTGATCTGGAAGTAGTGCAGCGCCTTGTCGCCGTCCTCGATCACCATCAACTCGACGTCGTGGCCGCGCTCGGCGAGGGTCTCGCGGAGGATGAGCGCGTCGCCCG
>DASPLE010000059.1:0-94742 GCA_035627695.1 Planctomycetota bacterium | reverse complement strand
TCGGGCATCATCGCCTTCACCGCCGCCAAGGCCGAGCAGATCGCCGCCGCCGGGCAGAAGGCCGTGCTCTGCCGGGTCGAGACCAGCCCCGAGGACCTCAAGGGCATGATCGCCTCCGAGGGCATCCTGACCTCGCGCGGCGGCGTCTCGTCGCACGCGGCGCTGGTCGCGCGCCAGATGGGCAAGGTCTGCGTCGCCGGCGCAGGCGACCTCGCCATCGACTACGCGAAGGGCACGTTGACGTCGAACGGCCGGACGCTGCGCGAGGGCGACTTCATCGCCATCAACGGCACCACCGGCAAGGTCTACGGCCGCAAGGTCAAGACCTCGGACAGCGAGCTCAAGCAGGTGCTGGTCGCCAAGACCATGAAGCCGCAGGACAGCGAGCTGTTCCGCGCCTACGACTTCGTGATGAAGCTGGCCGACAAGTACCGCACGCTCGGCGTGCGCACCAACGCCGACCAGCCGGACCAGGCCGAGAACGCGATCGCCTTCGGCGCCGAAGGCATCGGCCTGTGCCGCACCGAGCACATGTTCTTCGAGGGCGACCGCATCGACTCGGTGCGCGAGATGATCCTGTTCGCCGAGGACTACGCGAAGTTCAAGTCGGACAGCGCCGACGCGAAGGGCGACGACGCCAAGCTGGCGAGCCTCAAGGGCACGCACGCCGACGCGATCGAGCACTTCACCGGCGCGCTCGAGAAGCTGCTGCCGATGCAGCAGAAGGACTTCGAGGGGCTGTTCACGGCGATGGCCGGGCGGCCGGTGACGATCCGCCTGCTCGACCCGCCGCTGCACGAGTTCCTGCCGCAGAGCAAGGACCAGAAGGACGACCTGGCGAAGAAGCTCGGCGTCTCGTACGAGCGCGTCGAGGCGCTCGGCCACAGCCTGCACGAGTTCAACCCGATGCTCGGCCACCGCGGCTGCCGCCTCGGCATCGTCTATCCCGAGATCACCGAGATGCAGTGCCGCGCGATCTTCCGCGCCGCGCTCGCCGTGGCGAAGAAGACCGGCAAGAAGGTCGTGCCCGAGGTCATGATCCCGCTCGTCGGCTACGACATCGAGCTCAACCAGCAGCTCGAGATCGTGCACCGCGTCGCCAAGGAGGAGCAGGACCGCGCCAAGACCAAGCTCGGCTACCTGGTCGGGACGATGATCGAGATCCCGCGCGCGGCCGTGACCGCCGACGAGATCGCGAAGGAGGCGCAGTTCTTCTCCTTCGGCACCAACGACCTGACCCAGACCACGCTGGGCATGAGCCGCGACGACTCGGGCAAGTTCCTGCCGCACTACCAGAAGGTCGGCATCGTGAAGGCGAACCCGTTCGCCACGATCGACACGCGCGGCGTCGGCAAGCTGATGAAGATGGCGATCGAGGGCGGCAAGGCGACGCGCCCCGACATCAAGCTCGGCATCTGCGGCGAGCACGGCGGCGATCCGACGACCATCGAGTTCTGCCACCAGATCGGCCTGAGCTACGTCAGCTGCAGCCCGTTCCGCGTGCCGGTGGCGCGCCTCGCCGCGGCGCAGGCGGCGCTGCGCGCGCAGAGCGCGGCGAACAAGGCGGCCAAGCCGGCGGCGGCGAAGGCCAAGGCGGCGAAGCCGGCGAAGAAGCTGCGGGCGGCCGCGGCGCGCTGACGGCCGGCGACGTTCGTCGGCGTCGAGGAACCCCTGGCGATCGCCAGGGGTTCCTCGTTTGGTTCAGCCCTCGCCGCGCGGCGGCTCGACGGCGCCACGGGTCGGACGCGCCAGGTCACCGGTCGCCATCTCGTGGAGATCGCCGTCGATCACGCGGCACTCGAGCCCGCCTTCGTCGTCGACGTCGACGAGTTCGAGGAGCGCCGTGCGGCGGCCGCTCAGCGGATCGACGGCCTCGAAGATGTCGCCGATGCGGTGCCCGCGCTGCAGCTCGGCCGGAGAGGCGATGTGGCATGCGTCGTCGAACGCGATCACCAGCCCGACCATGTCGCGACAGCGCTCCGATGCGCTCGGGTCGACGGCATAGGTCGGAGTCGCGACGGCACGCCGACGCACGCCCTGCAGCGCGATGACGCCGAAGCCTTCCGGCTCGAGGTCGATGCGGCCCCCTTCCGGCGTCACGCTCATGCCGTAGCCGCCCTCGTTGCCCGGGCCGACCACCGCGGCGATCGCGGCGCGTTCCGGCAGAGCGCTGAATTCCTGGGCGGTGATCGCCCACCACCTCCCGCGGCTGAACAGGTAGCCGCGTCGCCGGCCGAGATCGAGCCAGGCCTCGAGATCGGGATCGTCGATGGCCACGCGTGTCGGGTCGGTCGGACCCGACATCGCGATCGCCGCGGCGGGTTCCGCAGCGTCGACGGCGTCGCCATCCGCCATCCCGGGCCCAGCGAGGGCCAGGACGGATCCCGTCACCAGCGTCGCCAGCGCGAGCGCGGCAGCGATCAGGCGTGGCCGACGCGATCGCGGCGCAGCGGCGAGCCTCGCGCGCATCGCGCCGCGCTCGGCGGCATCCGCGTCATCGCCCAGCAGCACCGCGAGCAGGGCGACGAGACCGACGCGGTGGCCGCGGCGTTCGAGACGGCGACGGATGCGCTGCACGGCGCGATGCGAGCGCACCCGCGCGGTGGCGACGGAGCAGCCGAGTTCATCGGCGACGCGCTCGTAGGGCAGCTCATCGAAGAACATCAGGGCGATGACCCGCCGATCGCCTGGTGAGAGTTCGGCCAGCGCCGCATGCAGGAGGCGGACCTGTTCCTCATCGAGTCGATCGGGCTGGTCGGCATGCGCGATGTCATCGTCGGCCGCGTCGTGTTCGCGGCGACGACGCCGCCTGCCTTCGCGCAGCAGATTGAAGGTGCGGCACCGGACGAGCCGCCCGAGCCAGGCGCTGGCCTCGCGCTCGGGATCGCCGCCGCGTCGGTGGAACCCGCCCGCCTGGGAGCGGACCAGGACCAGGGCCTCCTGGACCGCGTCCTCGGCCAGGGCCGGGCAGCGCAGGAGGCGCATGGCGCTGGCGAGCAGCCGCGGGCGCTGGGTCTCGGCCAACCACGACCAGGCGGCCGCATCCCCAGCGGCCACGCGCTCGAGCGCCGTCGCCGAATCCATCGACAGGTCATCGGTCATGAATTGCTCCCGATGACCAGAACCCGCCGAGGCGTCCGCATTGCAGGACAGTCGGGGCCGCCTCGTCGGGACGGTGTGCCCTCAACCGGCGTTGGACTGCTTGACCAGCCGCTCGAGGATCGAGACCAGGCGCTGGAACTGGTCCTGGCCGGCGAAGTGCAGGGTCAGGGTCCCCTTCTTGCCGCGCTCCTTGATCTCGACCCGCGTTCCGAGGAGCCGGTAGAGGTTCTCCTCGAGCTCGCGCCGGCGGCTCGCATCGATGTCGAGACCAGGCGCCGCTACCGGCGTGGGCGCGACGGTCGCGCCCACCGGACCGGCTTTGACCAGGCGTTCGAGCTCGCGGACCGAGCACTGCTCCTCGATCACCCGCCGGGCGAGTTCGAGCTGGAAGCCACCGTTCATGACCCCGAGCAGGACCTTGGCGTGGCCCATCGAGATCGTGCCGGCGACGACTTCGTCCTGGACCTGCTGCGGTAATGTCAGCAGCCGCAGCACGTTCGTGATGCTGCTGCGCTCCTTGCTGACCCGTTCGGACAACGCTTCGTGGGTCAGGCCATGCTGCTCGAGCAGGGCGTTGTACGCATGGGCTAGTTCGACGGGATTGAGGTTCTCGCGCTGGATGTTCTCGATCAGGCGGAGCTCGGCGATGTGCTGCGGATCGTCGCCATCCCGGACCACGACCGGGACCTTGAGGAGGCCGGCTTTCTTGGCGGCGCGGAACCGTCGCTCTCCACTAATGATCTCGTAGCCGTTCTCGCGCTTCAGGACGACGATCGGCTGGAGGACGCCGTGGATGCGCACGCTCTCGGTCAACTCATCGAGCGCCGCGGCGTCGAATTGCTGGCGGGGGTTCTCGCCGGGAGGGATCAGCGCCGTGATGTCGAGTTCGAGGAAACCTCTGCCGACGGCGTCCTTGCGTTGGGTCCTGGCGAACACATCCGACAGACTTTTCCCGAGCCCGTGTTCAGCGAATGCCATCGATAAGTTCCTTCGTGGCAGCCAGATACGCCAATCCACCCGTGCTAAGGGGGTCGTATTCAAGAATCGTCTTGCCGTGGCTGGGCGCTGCGGCGAGCGCCACATCGCGGGGGATGGTAGCCGACCAGCAGCGATCGCCAAAATGGCGACGGAGCTCGGCCGCGACCTCGCGCGCCAGCGCGTGCTGGTCGTCAAACATCGTCAGCAGGATGCCCAGCACGCTCAACTCGTTATTGCCTTCGCTCTGGATGTGGTCGACCGACGCGAGGAGTTGACCGAGCCCCTCCATCGCGAAGTACTCGCATTGGATCGGCACCAGCACGCGCTGTGCGGCGTGGAGCGCGTTCATGGACAGCAGGGACAGGCTCGGCGGGCAGTCGATCAGGATGAGGTCGAAATCGCCTCCCAGGCGCTCAAGCGCTTGGCGCAGAGCATAACGACCACCGTCGGCCTGGGCCAGGCGCTTCTCATGGTCAAGCAGATCCTGGCCGCCGGGTATGACCCATAAGCCGGGGATTGCGGTCGTCAGCGGGGCCTGGCCCGAGAAGATCGACTTCGTCTCGGCTGAAATGCCTGCTGCGAGGACGCTCGAGGCATTGCCTTGCGAATCGCAGTCGACAACCAGGGTCCTCTTGCCAGCGAGTGCGGCGAACGCAGCGATGTTCACCACGGAGGTGGTTTTGCCCACCCCACCCTTCTGATTCGAGACGGCGATCACATCGGGCATGAGGACTGCCTGTGTTCCACGTGGAACCGCCGACGAAAAGGACGGTGAGGTTCCACGTGGAACTACAGCCGGCGCAAGGTCACGGTCGGGCGAATCGTCAGGCGCGACTGATCGATCTCTTCGACGGCCTTGAGGAATGAGCCGCCGCGGTGGGGATGCGTGACCGCTTCGATCAAGGCCGACCCATCGCTTCGCGGCGCCGCCTGGTGGATGCTGAGGAGGCTGACGCCATGGGTGCTCAGGATCGTGGCGATGCCTGCCAGGACGCCGGTGCGATCGGGCACGACGAAGCGCGCGTAGCTGCCGGTCAGCTCCTCGTTTTCGGGCAGGATCGCCACCGGGCTCGCTTGGGTGAAGAACGCGAAGCGGTTGGCCGTCGCCTGATACCGTCCCGTACAGACGTCCACGACATCCGCTAGGACGGCGCTCGCGGTCGGCAGGGCACCCGCCCCTTGACCAACGAGAAGCGTAGTTCCAACCGCGTGCCCTGCGATGAAGATGCCGTTATGGTTGGCCGCGACGGACGCGAGCGGGTGATCGATCGGGACCAGGGTGGGGGCGACACGGAGCTCGAGTCCCTGCGCGCGCCTGGTCGCCACGGCGAGGAGCTTGATCCGGCAGCCCATGGTCTTGGCCGAGAGGATGTCCTCGAATGTTATCGACTGGATACCTTCGGTGCGAATCGCCGAGAAGGGGATCCGGCCATTGAAGGCGATCCGTGCGAGGATGGCCAGTTTATGAGCCGTATCGGTGCCGTCGACATCGAGGGTCGGATCGGTTTCGGCGTAGCCGAGCCGCTGCGCTTCGGCGAGCGCCGCGCCATAACTCCAGCCGTCCGACTCCATCCGACTCAGGATATAGTTGCAGGTGCCGTTGAGGATCCCCGAGATGCTCTGGATGTGGTTGGCGACCAGGCCGTCGCGCAGCGCGGCGATCACCGGGATGCCGCCGGCGACCGCGGCCTCGAAGGCGATGCACAGGCCACGGTCGGCGGCGAGCCGGAAGAGGTCGTCGCCGTGCAGGGCCAGCATCGCCTTGTTGGCGGTGACGACGTTCTTGCCGGCGCGCAGCAGCGCCGTGCAGATCTCGGTCGCGTCGGTGGTGCCGCCGACGAGGTGGATGACCGTGCGGATCTCCGGATCGCCGAGGATCGCGTCCAGCCGATCGGTGACCGTGGCACCGGCGTTCGGCGCCTCGCGCGCGCGCGCCGGCGTCCGGGTGACGATGGTGCGCAGGCGCAGATCGAGGCCGCAGCGTTCGCGCAGCAGCGCCGCATCGTCGCTGAGGATGCGGCTGACGCCGCCGCCCACCGTGCCCCAGCCGATCAGTCCCAGGTCGCAACGATGCATCGGCGCTCCCGCCGGATGGTGCCGGAGGCCCTGATCGCGCAAGTCGGCGATTGGCCGGCGCGTCGCGGTCCGTCGGCGCGCGCGCGGACGGCGCCGACGCCCTCAGATGCCGTGGATCAACCGCTCGGCCAGGAACTTGTTCAGGCCGACGTCGAGGATCTTCTGCTGCGTCGCCATGTGATCGTAGGCGATGCGATGGAACGTCAGGCAGTCGCCGTCGAGCGTGGCGAAGCTGGCGCGGTTGTCGCGGTCGCGCGGCTGGCCGACGCTGCCGACGCAGACGTACGCCTTGTGGCCCTTCGGGATGCGGAACGAGCGGTGGCCATCGTGCGGCACCATCACGCCGAGCGTCGTCGCCAGGAAGGGGGTGTGGTTGTGGCCGGCGAAGCACAGGTCGAAGCCCGAGAAATCGCGGCTCAGCGTCTCGATCATCTGCTGCGCCTCGATCGGGTTCTCCGGCTCGTCGACGTAGTCGTGGACCGGGTCGTAGATCGAGCCGTGGACCAGCAGCATCTCCTGCCGGAGCACGAACGGCTTGCGCTCCTTGAACCAGCCCATGGCCGGGCCGGCCTCGTCGGTCAGCACCTTGCGCGTCCAGTCGATGGCCTTGGCCGCATGGGGATTGAAGCGGTGCTTGCTGGTGACCAGCGCCTCCTCGTGGTTGCCCATCAGGCAGACCGCGAACTCCTTCATCGCGACCCCGGCCACGGCGACCGGATCCGGGCCGTAGCCGATCACGTCGCCCAGGCAGACGAATTCCTTGACCCCGAGCGCCAGGCAGCGGTCCATGACCGCGGTCACCGCTTCGAGGTTGGAGTGCAGGTCGGAGACGATCGCGATCACGGCGAGTCCTTCGCCAGCTTGAACGCCGGATCGTACCCGGGCAGGGGGGTATCGGTGCACTCGCGGTACAGGCGCGCCACCGTGCTCAGGCTCAGGCCGACGACCGTGTCCCACGATCCCTGGAGATCGACGATGAAGCGATCGCCGGTCTCCTGGATCGCGTAGCCGCCCGAGCAGCGCGCGCCCTCGCCGGTCTCGACGTAGCCGCGGATCTCCTCGGGCGACATCGAGCGCATCGTCACCTTGGCCAGCGCCACGCCGACCGCCTCGCCGAGGATGCCGCCCTTGCCGTCGAGCTGCAGGCACGAGTGGCCGGTGATGACCGTGTGGGTCGTGCCCTGGAGCAGGGTCAGGATGCGGATCGCGTCGGCCTCGTCGCGCGGCTTGCCGACGATGGTCGTGCCGAGCGCGGCGATGGTGTCGGCGGCGAGGATGACCTCCGGCGAACCCGGATCGGTCAGCGCGGGCAGGTGCCGGCTGATGACCTGGTCGATGCGCGCGCCGCGCGCCTTGCCGCGCGCGCGCTCGACCGCCAGCACCTGCGGCTGCGGATGCTGGATGACCTCTTCGTTGCATTCGCTCATCACCACGGCGAATCGCACCCCCGCCTTGCGCAGCAGACGGGCTCGTTGGGGACTCTGGCTGGCCAGGAAAATCACAGACCCGCCAAGCCGGAACCAGAGGTTCCATCATCGTCTTGTCGGGTCTGTCCGCTGTTCGTCTCGGGGGGCTTCGCCCCCCGAACCCCCGGTGATGCAGCCCGGCGGAGCGCGAGAGGGAATGCGATGTCGCAGGTGGGATGCATCACGTAGGCGGCCTCCGCGCAAGCCAGGGCCACCCTGCGGCTTGCAAAGGGTTTCTTACACCAGGACAACGCGGCATGGCAACCATTCCCGGGTCGAGCGCCGGCCCGAAATCGCGGCGGCTGGCGGTCGCCGCGGCGAAGGTCATTCCCGGCGGCGTCAATTCACCGGTGCGCGCGTTCCGCCGTCTCGGCGGCTTCCCCCCGGCGATCGTGCGCGGACGCGGCGCGATCATCGTCGACGCGGATGGCAAACGCTACATCGACTATGTCCTGTCGTGGGGACCGCTGCTGCTCGGCCATGCCCATCCGCGCGTGGTCGCCGCGGTGCGCGCCGCGGCCGGGCGCGGCCTCGGCTTCGGCGCGACCACGCCGGGCGAGGTCGAGCTGGCGCGGGTGCTGGTCGGCGCGCTGCCGGGCGTCGACATGGTGCGGCTCGTCTCGACCGGCACCGAGGCGACGATGAGCGCGCTGCGCGTGGCGCGGGCGGCGACGGGGCGCGACCTCGTGCTCAAGTTCGACGGCTGCTACCACGGCCACGCCGACCACCTGCTGGTCGCGGCGGGCAGCGGCCTGGCGACGCTCGGGACGCCGGATTCCACGGGCGTGCCCAAGGCCTTCGCCGAGCAGACGCTGTCGGTCCCGTACAACGACCTCGCCGCGGTCGAGACCATCTTCGCGCGTCACCGCGGCCGGATCGCCGCGGTGATCGTCGAGCCGGTCGCCGGCAACATGGGCCTGGTGCTGCCGCGCCCCGGCTTCCTCGACGGCCTGCGCCGACGGTGCAGCGCCGATGGCGCGCTGCTGATCTTCGACGAGGTCATGACCGGCTTCCGCGCCGCGTGGGGCGGCTGGCAGCGCGTGTGCGGCGTGCGCCCCGACCTGACCTGCCTCGGCAAGGTCATCGGCGGCGGGCTGCCGGTCGCCGCCTATGGCGGGCGGCGCGACGTCATGGCGCACATCGCGCCGCTCGGCGGCTGCTACCAGGCGGGCACGCTCAGCGGCAATCCCGTCGCCGTCGCCGCCGGCCTGGCGACCTTGAAGGTGGCGGCGAAAATGGGCTTCTACCGCCGCGAGTCTGCGCGCCTGACCGCCCTGCTGGTCGGCCTGGGCGAGCGCGCCGCGCGTCACGGCATCGCATTGCAGCTCGCGCAGGCCGGGACGATGTGGGGATTCTTCTTCGCCGATCGGCCGGTGGACGACTTCGCCGGAGCGCAGGCCAGCGACGTCGAACGCTGGCGGCGGTTCTGCGCCAGCATGCTGGCGCAGGGGGTCTACCTGGCGCCCAGCCCGTTCGAGGGCGCGTTCTGGTCCAGCGCGCACGGACCGCGCGAGGTCGCCGCGACGTTGCGCGCCGCCGATCGCGCCTTCGCCGAGCTCGCGCCGTGAGCGATCCGCGATCGACCCGCGAGGCGCTCGGCCTGGCTCCGACCCGCGGCGGCGGCGATGCCGATTCCGCGGCAGACTCGCATCCGCCGCGGCTCAAGACCCAGTTCTGGAGCGGCATCAAGCTGATGCTGCTGATGAACATCCTGCCGCTGATGGGCGTGCTCTGGCTGGCCTGGGGCTGGTACCGCGGCCGCGTCAGCTTCGCGCGCATGACCAGCGAGCACGTGGTGACGATCATCGCCGTGGTGCTGTTCTGCGTGGTCATCGCCTCGTCGTACTGGTTCGTCATGCCGTTCGCGCGCTGGCTGCGCGATTATCCGGCGTGGCAGATGCGGCACGCCGGGGCGGTGCGCTGGTTCATCCCCGCGATCGCCGGCTTCGTCTGCTGGCTGGTGCTGCTGATCGGATGCGTCGCCGCTACCGGGGCGCTGCTGTTCGTCATCGCCACCGCCGTCTGGCGTCTGGCGCATCCGGGCTGATCGCGTCGTCGGTTGCAGGGAGGGTTGTTCGGTACGCGTCGGGCGCCACTCGGCTGAGACATAACTTGCCAGCTGAACTGCCGCAGCTATAGACGTTGCGCCGAAGCCGCCGCACATGATGCGGCGGAGTCAATATGAACGATCTGATCGATCGTGCCTGGCAGCAAGGCACCATCGCACGCCGCCGGTCCCATCTGTCGCGTCTCGCGCCGAAACCTCGACCCGCCCCGAGCAACGCACCGTCATGCTTCGCATCCTCATCACCCTGATCGTCATCGGGAGCGGCCTCGGCGCCGCCGATGGCGACGTCGCGTCGCGCGCGGGCGAGCCCGCCGCGGTCGCGCCGGCGGTGGCGGCGTGGATGAGCGACAGCGACGCCGAGACCCGTCAGCGGCTGGTGCTCGCCGAGCCGATCGCGCGCGCGCGCGAGGCGCGCGACCAGCACCAGGCCGCGATCGCCGCCGGCACGTCGCCGGCGATGATCGTCCTGGCCGCGATGGTCGTCGCGGCCCTGGTCGTCGCCGCGTCCTGGGGCTGGCTGTCCTATTGCCGGACCCGTCCGCGCACCGCGCGCGGCCTGGCGATCGAGCTCGGCGAGGACGGTCGCCGTGGCAAGACCACGGTGATCTGCCTGATCCGGCCCGGACGCGCGGCCACCGTCAGCCTCGAGCGCGATCGCGCCCGCGAAGCCGAGATCCGCGCCGCCGCCGCGCAGCCCGAGGATCCGCCGACCGATCCGGTGATCGCCTCCGACACCAAGGGCCGCATCGCCCACAAGCACGAGACCGCGATCTGGCAGCGCGCCCAGCGCGAGCGCCTCAAGGACCTCAAGCCGGCGGCCAGCCGCGTCCGGTTGCTGCGCCGTGCCTGACCGGGCGGCATTCAGCCTGATCGAGGTGATGATCGCGGTCGCGATCCTCGGCTTCGCGTTGATCACGATGCTCGGCAACATCGGCACGCTCAACGGCGCCCACCAGTTCAACCAGGAGACCGCCAAGGCGCAGGAGATCGCGCAGATCCTCGCCGAGCGGATCCACGGCGCGAAGTTCTCCCTGATCGGCACGATCGACCACCCGTGGTCGTGGCAGCGCCGCGCCGGCGCGCCGGCCGAGCATCCGCCGCTGACCGAGACCGATCTGACCACCGGCGCGGCCGCGTATCCGCGCCTCGGCCAGCCGGTGCCCTACGCCGGCGCGCCGACCCACGTCCACAACCTGCTCGTCGCGCCGCTGCCGGCGACGCCGGCGCAGCGCGGCGTCGGCCTGGTGCGCGAGGCCAGCGGCCTCGAGGACCTGCGCGTGTTCCTCGAGTACTACCGTCCCGGCGCGACCTCGACCGGCGCCACCTGGGCGGTGCGCGACGGCTTCCGCTATCCGGACATCGCGACGCCGTCGTCGATCATCGACGACGGCGCGCTGATCGCCCGCATCATCGTGCGCTGGCGGGGGCGCGGCACGACCGTCGATCGCGCCTACGAGATGATCGTCGCGAGGGCGCGCTGATGCGACGCGGCACGACGCTCATCGAGATCATCATCGCGATGTCGATCTTCACCGTCCTCATCACCGCGGTGCTGCAGTGCCTGACCGGCGTGCGCGGCTTCGTCGATCGCGAGTCGGTGCAGAACGACCTGGTGCTCGAAGGGCGGCGCCTGATCGACGTCATGGTCCAGGATCTCAGCGGCAGCGCCTGGTACATCGCGCCGGTCGCCATGGGCGGGCCCGATCAGGTCACCACCGGCGGCATCTACGCGACGCAGACCGAGCTGCAGATCCCGGCGCGCGATCGGAAGATCAAGTACTACCCGTACATCATGACCCAGGAGTGGGCGGGCCGCGGCGACGCGTTCCAGGCGTTCTGGCGCACGCCCGCCGAGATCCTCGATCCGTCGACGCTGCCGAGCGCGCTGCCGCCGTCGCACCGCTGGGCCAGCCAGGAGATCATCTTCGTCAAGATCGCGACCGCGCCGCCGGCGGCGACGCCGCGCGACATCCAGCCGCCGGATCCGATAGAATTCCAGCAGACCGATCCGCAGCAGACCAGCAGCGGTTTGACCTGGACGCAGTGGACCGAGCCGCGGCGCATCCTCCCCGCCTATGAGCTGCGCAACTCGGGCGACGCCTCCAACAAGACGACGTGGTCGCTCGGCATCATCGCCGACGCTTCCGGCGCGGTCGTCGACCTTCCGGTGCGCTGGGAGTCGGACACCCTCGCGCCGACGGCGGCGCAGCTGCGCGAATACAGCTACGTCGTCGTGCCGAACCCGGTCTCCGGCCGCGGCCAGCTCGAGCGCCGCTACCGCAACGCGTCGGATCTCTCCGGCGCGCCGGCCGCCGCGCTCGACGCCGTGCTCTCGACCAACGTCGACCGCCTGGTCGCCAACACCTACCGGACCGATGCCACCCTCGGCGTGGATCAGATCCGCATCACCTTGTACCTCTCGCGCACGCTCGACGACGGCACCCTGGTCACCGACGTGGTCGAGGCGACCGCCGCGATGCGCAGCATCTTCAACGCGCTCGATCCGGTCGGCGTCCAGCTGCGCCTGGGCGAAGCCGGGACCTTCACCGATCCGGTCGTGACGCCATGAGTCCGGCGATGGCCAGCGCGCGCCGCGGCGGCGTGCTGCCGCTGACGCTCGGCGTCGTGCTGATCGTCGGCGTGATGCTGGCGCTGTCCTCCGAGCGCGTCATCGGCGTGCGCGCGCAGCAGCTCGCCTCCGGGGAACGCCAGAAGGCGCTGTACGCCGCCGAAGCCACCGCGGCGCTCGCCGAGCTCAACCTGCTCCAGGAGCTGATCTCCGCCGGCACGCCTGATCAGTTCCCGCACGTGCTCTACGCCAACTGGGGCACCGACGCGCTCGGCGGCTGCGTCGTGCGCTGGCGGCTCGACCACCTGCGCATCGCGCCCCCCGACGGCACCTGGACCGTGCAGCCGGAGACCGGTGTCATGCCGCTGCCCACCGACGCCGGCTACCGCCGCAACCGCGAGTTCTGGAACTTCCGCATCGCCACCGAGGGCTTCGCGCTCAGCCGCCACGACAATCCGTACCTCGACGACTTCGATCCGTCGCGCACGCCGTTCCTGCCGGTCGGCGACGCCCGCAACCAGACCGCGCCGTGGAACGACCCGCGCGAGCGCACCGCGCGCGTCCAGGTGGTACGCGACGTGATCGTGCGCACCGAGCCGCTGTGCACCTGGGCGGTGTTCACCGCCGGCGTCAGCGATCTCGGCGATTGCCTGCTCTGGGCGCCGGCGGGGCAGACCCTCGCCATCGCCGGCAGGGTCCACAGCAACGCCAGCATCCGTTTCGGCACGGGAGGCCCCGGCTCCGTCGACATCGCGTCCGCCGCGGCGCCGACCCAGGTCTCCGCCGCGCGCGAGATCGTCGGCCCGGCGACGGCGACGGTGGCGATCAACGGCTATCCGCTGACCGCGGCCAACGACTCGACGGGCGCGAATCCCGCGTGGATGACGGGCAGCGCCTTCCGCAACGAGGTGCGCGACGAGGACAAGGGCGCCGCGCGCATCCTGACCGTCGACACCCACATCGTCCGGCCCAACGACGCCGACGGCCGCGGCCGCGCGCACGCCACCGGCCGTCATGCGTTCGAGTTCGACAAGGAGATCGGCGACGGCGTCGCGCTCTACGATCACGATGGCGACGACGCCACCGACGACTTCACCATCTATCCGGGCCCCGCCAGCCTGCCGCTCCATTACCAGTCGGATCCGAACACCTATGCGGGCGCGCCGCGGGCGAACGTCTCGGTGGTGGTGCCGCCGGGGCCGGCGATGCCGGTCTTCGCCACCGGGATGCCGGTCTTCGCGTTCCAGCCCGATCCGCCTGTCGTCGGTCAGCCCGCCCATGTCGACGTCTGGCCGAACGACGAGGTCCCGGTCGCGTTCGGCTCGTCGGGCATGGCCGGCTGGCCGTCGGTGCTCGCCAACATGGCGACGCCGGGCTACGGACTCGCCTTCGCCCAGAAGCGCCGCCATGCCGGCCTCGCGTCATCGAGCGGGCTCGCCATCCATGAGCGCGGACTGCGCAGCGGCACCGAGACCGCGCGACCGCTGCCGAGCGATGCGAACTTCCTGACGACCTACGCCCAGTACCTGATCGACCGCTACCAGGTGCGCCTGTGCGGCCGCGACATCACCACGTCGTTCTTCCGCTTCCGCACCACCGCGGCGGAGAACCCCGGCGACGACCTGAGTCTGCTGTGCGCGACCGAGGACGAGTTCCACGACGCGCGCCAGGCGCAGGCGCTGTTCGCCAGCGGGTTCCTCGCCTCGGCCGCGGATCGCGACGCGCATCGCGTCAACGCGCTGACCCTGCGCTGGAAGAACATCCGCGAGTTCCTGATGACGACGTCGGGCGCGTCGACGCTTCCGGACACCACCCCGTTCACGCCGCTGATCGACGATCCCGGCTTCAAGGGCGTGATCTACGCGACGCGCGCGCCGCTGATCGGCGTCGGGCCGGCGCGGCGCGATCCGGTGCGGCCGTTCGGCTACCACCCGGTCTACAATCCATGCCCGAAGGCGAGCGACCTCTTCGAGTCGGGGATCCCCGACCTGCCGACGACGCCGCGCATGGTCGCCCATGGGGCGACCGGCCCGGCGTTCGACCTGCCGTTCTGCGGCAAGGCCATCCGTCTCGCCCAGGCCGAGGCGATCGGCTACGGCAAGCTCGGTCCGCCCCCCGACACCGACACCTGGCCCGGCGGCCTGATGCTGATGACGCCCAACCAGTGCTACCTGTGGGGGACGATCAACGTCGTCGACGCGCCGGACGCGGGCGGGACCATGGTCCGTCCGCCGTGCGCCGTGCTGGCCGATGGCGTCACCGCGCTTTCCGACGACTGGGTCGACGACGTCGCCCACCTCTCGCCCACGCCGGCCGGAGGGATCGGCAGCGCGGCCGAGGTCGTGCAGAACGTGGCGTTGTGCGTCGGCGCCGTGCCGCTGCCGCCGCCCGGCGGGACCGATATCGTCGGCGTCGTGCGTCTGCTCGAGGACTGGTCCGGCATCACCTTCCGGCTGAGCGGCAGCCTCGCCGTGCTCGGTCGGCAGCGCTACAGCGAGGCGCAGCTGGGCGAAGGCGCGCACTTCGCCTGGCCGACGTTCGTCTTCGCCTACGACCCGCTGCTGCAGCGCGCGCGTTCCCGTCATTGGCTCTTCCCGATCACCATCTCGCTCGCCAAATCCATCGGCACGATCCAGTCGCTGCACTGACGCCCGCGCTCGACGATCACCGTGTTCACGATCCCCTCCGCCCGAGGTCAGAGGCCATGACCGCTCCCGACGCACCTCGTCCGCCCTCGTCCGACACCGGTCCGTGGCCGTCGACCACCGGCACCGCGGTCAGCTCCGGGCAGACCTCGGCGTACGCGCTCAAGGCGCTGCAGGGCGAGCCGCCGGCCGCGCGCAGCGGCGCGTATCCGCGGCCGATCGATGCGAGCGCCTCCGGAGCCCACGCCAAGCCCGACTCCTCGGTCATGCACGCCCGGCCGGCGTCGTCGGCGGCGCATGCCCAGCCGCCCGCGGCGCCGCCGGATCGCTGGGCGATCGCGCGCGCCGAGGACTTCACCTGCGACGTCGACACGCGCACCGTCGCCGCCCCGCGGCGCTCGGGCGACGATTCGGTGGTCGGCTCGATCACCGGCTTCTTCAAGCGCTGCGCGTCGTGGCTCAACGAGAAGGAGAAGAAGCACGAGGAGCCGATGCGCACGCGCAGCGGCATGAAGGTCGTGACCGATCCGACTCCCGCCGATGGGACGCTGATCAGCCTGCAGTACGCCGAACGCACGGCGGCGGCCGGAGCCCGCCGCGACCGCGCCAAGGAGCGGGAGGTGCGCAAGGAGGCGCAGCGCCTGGCCGCCGCGCCCGACGCCGATCCGCCGACCGCCGCGGTGACCCGGCGCATCCTCGAGAAGCAGCGCCAGATGGCCGAGGTCGAGCGCCAGCGCGCGCAGGCGGCGAAGGCCGAAGCCGCCGAGGTGACGATCCTGCGCCGACGCGACGACGCCTGAGGCGCGCCGCGCCGCGCGGCGCGGCGAATGGACTTTCGCCGGCCCACCATAGCCTGCGCCTCCTTCCTGAGGAGGCGGGTCGATGGCGGCGGTACGCGTAGCGAAGTTCGGCGGCACGTCGGTCGCGACGGCCGCGCAGCTCCTCAAGGTCAAGGCGATCGTCGACGCCGACCCCAAGCGCCGCTTCATCGTGCCGTCGGCGCCGGGCAAGGCCCACCCGACCGACACCAAGATCACCGACCTGCTGTACCTGACGCAGCAGCTCGCGGCGAAGGGCCTGCCGCTCGGCCAGGCGTGGGACGGCGTCGCCGCGCGTTTCCGGCAGATCGTCGCCGAGCTCAAGCTGACGCTCGATCTCGAGCCGATCCTGGCCGACGTGCGCAAGCGCATCGAGAACGGCGCCAACGCCGACTATGCCGCGTCGCGCGGCGAGGCCATCCACGGCCGCATCGTCGCGGCGCTGCTCGGCGCCGACTACGTCGACGCCGCCGACGTGATCTTCTTCGACCGCGCCGGCCGGCTCGACCCCAAGACCTACCGCGTGCTGCGCGACGCCTGCGCCGATCCGAAGAAGCGCTACGTCATCCCCGGCTTCTACGGCTCGTCGCACACCGGCGAGATCAAGACCTTCAGCCGCGGCGGCTCGGACGTCACCGGGGCGGTCGTCGCCAACGCCATCGACGCCGAGATCTACGAGAACTGGACCGACGTCAGCGGCTTCCTGATGACCGACCCGCGGGTCGTGCCGGAAGCCAAGCCGATCCGCGAGATCACCTACCGCGAGCTGCGCGAGCTGTCCTACATGGGTGCGAGCGTGCTGCACGAGGAGGCGGTCTTCCCGGTGCGCGAGAAGCGCATCCCGATCAACATCCGCAACACCAACCGCCCCGACGAGCCCGGCACCGTCATCGTCGGCGAGCGCGACGCGAAGAACCAGGTGGTCGTCGGCATCGCGGGCACCAAGGGCTTCACGGTCTTCAACATCGACAAGGCGCTGATGAACGCCGAGATCGGCTTCGGCCGGCGCGTGCTCGATGTCTTCGAGCGCCTGGGCATCAGCTACGAGCACACGCCCACCGGCATCGACACCTTCTCGGTGATCGTCGCCGACCGCCAGCTGCTCGACGGCGCGGGCGTCTCCAAGCTCGACCAGGTGATGGAGGACATCCAGGGGTCGGTGAAGCCCGACAGCATCAAGGCGATCCCCGGCATGGCGCTGATCGCCACCGTCGGCCAGGGCATGGCCCGCGCGGTCGGCACCGCCGCCCGCCTGTTCACGGCGCTGGCCAAGGCCAGCGTCAACGTGCGCATGATCGACCAGGGCTCGAGCGAGCAGAACATCATCGTCGGCGTCGAGGAGCGCGACCTCGCGTCGGCGATCCGCGCGATCTACGACGAGTTCGCTTAGCACGCTCCGGCTCGAAGCTCGAAGCGCGAAGCTCGAAGCGCGAAGCTCGACGCTCGACGCTCGGAGCTCGGAGCTCGGAGCTCGGAGCCCGAAGCCCGGAGGCCGAAGCCCGAAGGCCGAAGCCGGCTACGCCCGTTCGCCCAGGTGCCGCGTCAGCAGCGCGATGTACGGCGCGTGATCCGCGACAGCGGCGCATTCGCGCGCGCTGTGCATCGACAGCATCGGATTGCCGAGGTCGACGACGCTGACGCCGAGGTTCGCCGCCGCGGCGGGGCCGATGGTCGAGCCGCAGCCGATGTCGCCGCGCGCGGCGAAGTCCTGGAGCGGCACGTCGGCGCGCTTCGCGAGCGCGCGCACGCGCGCCGCGCCGGCCGCGGTGGTCGCGTAGCGCTGGTTGGCGTTGCTCTTGATGACCGGGCCCTCGCCGAGGCGCGGCTTGTGGCGCGGCTCATGGCGGTCGGCGTAGTTCGGGTGCACGGCATGCGCCATGTCGACGGACAGCATCAGGCTGTCGGCCAGCGCGGCGAGGTACGCGGCGCGGTCGAGGCCGCTCGCGATGGCGATGCGTTCGAGCACGACGCCGAGCAGCGCGCCGTCGGCGCCGGTGTCGGAGGCCGAGCCGACCTCCTCGTGGTCGAAGCACGCCAGGACGGGCAGCGCGCGGGCGTCGCCGTCGCCGGCGCCGATCAGCGCGCGCATCCCCGCGTGGCACGAGGCGAGGTTGTCCAGGCGCGGCGCGAACAGCAGGTCGCCGTCGGCGCCGCCGCGCGCGCAGGCGGTCAGGTCGTAGAGCGACAGGTCGTGGCCGGCGATGTCGCGCGCGGCGATGCCGCTCTCGCGCGCGATCAGGTCGAGGAAGGCCTCGCCGCAGTCGCGGCCGTCGCGCGCCAGGCCCCACAGCGGCGCGAGGTGCAGCTGCGGATTGAGCTTCACGCCGTCGTCGTTGACCTTGCGGTCGAGGTGGATGGCGAGCTGGGCGACGCGCGCGATCGGCCGGTGGATGCGCACGCGCTTCTCGGCGCCGTCGAGCGCGTGCACGGTGCCGGCGATGCCGAGATCGCGGTCGAGCCACGAATTCCACAGCGCGCCGCCGTAGACCTCGACGGCGAGCATGCGGTGCTTCTCGGCCTCGTACGCGGGACGCGCGCGCAGGCGCAGGTGCGGGCTGTCGGTGTGCGCGCCGATCAGATGGAAGCGGCGCGGCGCGTCGCGGCGGCGGATGAAGGCGATGACCGTGGCGCCGCGTCGCACCAGATAACGCCCCGCGGCGAGATCCCAGCTCGGCGCGGCGAGGTCGAGGCGCTGGAAGCCGGCGGCCGTCAGATCGGCGCACAGCGCGTCCGCGGCGTGCATGGGCGATGGCGAGGCATCGATGAAGCGGCAGAGATCGGCGACGGCGTCGATGGTCATGCCGCCATGGTGGATCGGGCACGCCGGTCGCGCAACGCGCGCGTGCCGTTGTTCAACTGCGCTGGAACCGGCGTTCCAGCTCCTTCCACGAGAGGTCGAGCGTGGTCGGCCGGCCGTGCGGGCAGTGCTCCATGTGCTCGAGCCGGTAGAGCAGGCGCACCAGGTCGAGCTGCTCCTCGGTCGACAGGCGCTGGCCGGCCTTCACCGCGCCATGGCAGGCGATCGAGTGGCCGATGCGCTCGCGCACGTCGGCGAGCGCCTTCGCGCCCGAGCCCGATGACGCGAGCGAGGTGAAGAACCCGCTCCAGTTCATGCGCCTGAGCGCCGCCGGGTGCGCGCGCAGCAGCAGCGTGGTCGGGCCGAAGACCTCGGCGCGGATGCCGTGATCGGCCAGGGGCGGCAGCAGCGGCTCGACCGTCGCGACCTCGGCCGCCGACAGCTCGACGGTCTTCGGGATCAGCAGCTCCTGGACGCCGCCGCGCGCGAGATCGGTCGCCGCGGCGTCGAGCTGCAGCCACAGCGCCTTCTCGTGCAGGGCGTGCTGGTCGATCAGGCGGATGCCGGTGTCGGTCTCGATCAGCAGGTACATGTCGTCGAGCTGGAGCACGCGGCGCACGCCCGGCAGGTGCGGATCGGCGGCGGGCTGGCGCGCGGTCACCGGCGCCGGCGTCGGCGGCTGGTAGGCGCTCGCGTGCTCGCCCACGCGCCGCGGCGGATCCGCCGGCAGCGACAGCGGCGGCGCCGTCGGGCGCGCGGGCTCGGTCATCGGCGTCGCGGGCAGGAAGCGCTCCTGCCACATCGGCGCCGCCGCCGGCAGCGGCGCCTTGACGATGGTGCGCGCGAACGGCGCGTCGGCGACGCCCGACGCGGCCGGCGCCGGCGTCGCCGCCGCGCCGGCCAGCAGGGAGAATCCGCCGCTGTGCTGCGCCAGCACCTGGTTGATCGCGCGGCTGACCAGGGCGAAGACCTCGCCTTCGCGGCGGAAGCGCACCTCGGCCTTGGTCGGGTGGACGTTGACGTCGACCAGCGACGCATCGAGGTCGAGGGCCAGGAACACCGCGCCGTGCAGGCGCGGTTCGAGGAAGCCCTTGAAGCCCTCGCGCACGGCGGCCACCAGCAGCCGGTCGCGCACGTGGCGGCCGTTGAGGAACAGGTACTGGCGCTTGGCGGTCGCCTTGGCCTCGCGCGGATGGGCGACGAAGCCGGCGACCTGCATCGGCCCGGCGCTGGCGGCGACCGGCAGCAGGCCGTCGGCCAGGTCCTTGCCGAACAGCGCGCGGCAGCGGCCGGCCAGGGACTCGTCCGCGGGCAGGTCGATGATCGCCCGGCCGCCGCTCTCGAGGCGGAAGGCGATGCGCGGATGGCCGAGCGCCAGGCGCACGACCTGCTCGGTGACGTGCCCGGTCTCGGCGGCCTCGCTCTTCAGGAACTTGAGCCGCACCGGCACGTTCCAGAACAGGTTGGCGACGGCGACGCGGGTGCCGGGGGCCATCGCCACCGGCGCGAACGCCTGCTCGGCGCCGCCGGCCAGCGCCAGGCGCTGGCCCTGCTGCGCGTCGTGCGGGCGCGAGGCCATCTCGAACTCGCTGACCGCCGCGATCGACGGCAGCGCCTCGCCGCGGAAGCCGAGGGTGGCGACGCGGAACAGGTCGCCGGCGTCGCGCAGCTTGGAGGTGGCGTGCCGCGACAGCGCGCGGCGCAGGTCGTCCGGGCGCATGCCGTGGCCGTCGTCCGAGACCTCGACCAGGCGGCGACCGCCGTCCTCGCAGCGCACCACGATGCGGGTCGCGCCGGCGTCGATCGCGTTCTCGGCCAGCTCCTTGACCACCGCCGCGGGGCGTTCGACGACCTCGCCGGCCGCGATCTGGTTCGCGACCTCGTCCGACAGCTGGCGGATCTCGGGCGGGGCGCGCATCGCCGCACCGTAGGCGTGGCGGCGGCGCCGAAAGCTACGACGCGACGGCCAGGTCGCCGCGGCCGCGCAGCACGCTGATGCCGACGGCGCGGAAGAAGCGCACGGTGTCGTAGAACGGGTGCATGCCCGACTTCTTGTCGTTGTAGATCACCGTGATCGGCACCTCGGCGATCAGGTAGCCGGCGCGCGCCGCCAGCACGCACATCTCGGTCTCGAGGTCGTAGCGGCAGCCGCTGAACGGCAGGCGCAGCAGCAGGCGCGGATCGCACAGCCGGAAGCCGCTCTGGCTGTCGGCGACGCGCCGGCCGGCGGCGATGGTCACCAGCAGGCTCGACATGCGGTTGGACACCTTGCGGTGCCTGGGCTGGCGCTCGACGCCGATGACGCGCTTGCCGATCACCAGGTCGGCGCCGCGCCGCCACGCGGCGATCAGGCGCAGCGACTCGCGCGGGTCGTGCTGGCCATCGCCGTCGAGCAGCAGGACGCCGCGGTAGCCGTGCGCGACGGCGTACCGGCAGCCGGCGAGGATCGCCGCGCCCTTGCCGCCGTTGCGCTGGCGCAGGACCGCGGCGCCCGCGGCCTCGGCCTCGTCGGCGGTGTGGTCGCGGCTGCCGTCGTCGACCACCAGGACGGGCAGCGGCAGCTCGTGCAGCCGGTCGACGACCGCGCCGATCCGGCCCTGCTCGTTGTAGGCGGGGACGACCGCGAGCAGGCCCGGGGTGAACGGGGCCTGGCAGCGCTCGGCCGTGGCGAGGGTGGTGGCGAGGGGGGCGGTCATCGGGTGGATGTGGTGAGCCTGACAGGTTCCCGGGCAATAGCGATGCGGCCGCGCCTCCACGAGCCGCGCGCCGGCGACCGCCGCGATCAGTGGTGGTGGTGCCCACCGGGCCCGTGGGCGTGACCGTGCGACAGCTCCTCGGGGGTCGCCGCGCGCACCGTGACCACCTCGACGTCGAAGATCAGGGTCTGGCCGGCGAGCGGGTGGTTGCCGCTGATCAGGACCTCGTCCCCGTCGCGCTTGTGCACGGTGTACTGCACCTGCGCGCCCTCCTGCGAGGGGTGATCGGCCATGAACTGGAAACCCGGCTCGAGCTTGTCGCGCGCGTCCTCGGGGAAGGCGTCGAGCGGCACGCGCAGGTCGAGATCCTTGTCGTGCGCGCCGTACGCCTTCTCCGGCGTCACCTCGGCGCGGATCTTGTCGCCCGCCTGCTTGCCGATCATCGCCTCCTCGAGGCCGGGGACGATCTGCGCGTTGCCGTGCAGGTAGGTCAGCGGCTCGCCGGCGCTCTCGTCGACCTTCTCGCCGTCGGCGGTGGCGACGCGGTAATGGAAGGCGACGACCGAGTTCTTGGCGATGCGCATGAGGCGACTCCGGGCGGCCCACGCTGGTTCGCCCGTCGCAGGGCGCAAGTCGCGGACCATCCAGATGGAACCGGCGCGGGCGCTAGGGCGTGTACGAGCCGGCCCGGCCGCCCTATCCTGGTCCCGTTTCCCAGTGTACGTAGACGACAAGGAAGACCTCATGGGCCAACCCGAGACCGGTCAGCAGGTGCGTTCGCTGGTGCTCAACCCGACCAAGCGCTCCCCGCAGGTCACGCGCTTCGAGACCATGCTCTGCGAGCGCGTCATCGGCCAGACCAGCGCGATCGACTCGATCCTCGATTCCTTCTCGAAGATCCTCGCCGGCATCCGCAACCCGGAGCGCCCGATCCTGACGCTGCTGTTCCTGGGCCCCACCGGCGTCGGCAAGACCGAGACCGTCAAGGCGCTGGGCGAGACCATCTTCGGCAAGCGCAACGCCTTCACGCGCATCAACTGCCAGGAGTTCTCGAGCGAGTTCACGGTCTCCAAGCTGTTCGGCTCGCCCCCCGGCTACGTCGGCAACGACGTCGAGCCGCTGCTCTCGCAGGAGAACCTCGACCGCCACCACAAGGAGGCCCAGGCCGAGGGCCGCGGCGTCTTCGCCGAGGGCGAGGGCAAGATCGCCAAGATCTTCCCGCAGGTGAAGAGCCACTACATGTCGATCGTGCTCTTCGACGAGGTCGAGAAGGCGCACCCGAAGGTCTGGAACGCCCTCCTCGGCCTGATGGAGGACGGCCACCTCACGCTGGGCAACAACAAGACCGTCGACTTCACCCGGGCGATCATCGTCATCACGACGAACGTCGGCGCCGAGGAGATGTCCGAGACCCTGCGCCACCGCTCGGTCGGCTTCGAGGTCAAATCCGACCACGACCAGCTGAACAAGGACATCAACAACAAGGCGATCGAGGCGGCGAAGGACGTCTTCCCCTACGAGTTCCTCAACCGCTTCGACGACATCATCTGCTTCCGCGTCCTGACCGACACCGACCTGCGCCAGATCCTCGAGCTGATGCTGCAGGACGTGTACAAGCGCCTGCTCAACGCGGGCGTGCCGATCATCCTGCACTACTCGCCGAAGTACCTGAACAAGCTGCTCAAGGAGGGCACCGACCCGCAGTTCGGCGCGCGGCCGATGCGCCGCGCCGTCGAGCGCCTGCTGGTCGCGCCGCTCTCGCGCCTGATCGCCTCGAACCAGGTCAAGGCCGGCGACATCGTCAACGTGCGCATGCGCGACGACACCCCGGTGTTCGTGCGCGAGGCGCAGGAACCGCCGGCGAAGACCAAGAAGGCGGAGACCAAGGTCCTGCGCTAGCGTTGAGCCGTGGAGGAACGCCCGCCTTCGCAGCCGCCGGCGGACGATGCTGCGCGGATGACCATGCTGCGACCCGCCGCCGACCGCCTCCGCGATCAACGCCGGCGCGTGATCCTGGGCCGGATCGTGATCGCCATCGGCGCGATGATCGGCCTCGCGGTGTTCGCGCTGCTGATCTCGCGCTTCGGCTGGTGACGCGTCGAGTGGGTCAGGCCTCGACCTGGTCCGAGCGGTAGCGGATGTAGACCACGTGGTCCATCTCGCTGCCCTGCTCGTTGTCCTCGCCGATGAAGTCGCGTTCGATCGACCGCAGCTCGAGGGTGTCGACCTTGTCCGCCGGGATGTCGCGCAGGAAGCGGTTGGCCAGGGTCTCGAGCTGCTCGAAGCTGTTCGCGGCCTCCTCGAGCAGGCTGATGATCCGGATCTGGAGGCGCTCGGTGGGCATGGCGACTGGGTCATAGCCGGGCCCGGCCGACCGCCAAGCCCGCTCGCCGCCGAGCGTACGGCCGCCTCCGCTTGGGCCGGCGGACCCTCCGCGTAGCGTGCAGCCCCGCGCGTGGAGGGGCCATGATCAGCACCATCGACATCGGCATGGCCTTCGGGCAGAAGGTCCTCTTCGAGCACGTCTCGCTGCGCTTCACCGCCGGCAACTGCTACGGCCTGATCGGCGCCAACGGCACCGGCAAGTCGACCTTCCTCAAGATCCTGACCAAGGAGGTCGAGCAGACCTCGGGCCAGGTGGCCCTGGATCCCGGCAAGCGCATGGGCTGGCTGCGCCAGGACATCAGCGGCTACGACGACCAGAAGGTCATCGACGTGGCGATGCGCGGCAACCTCGCGACCTCGACCATCCAGGCGCAGATGGACGAGCTCTACGCCAAGAGCGACTTCACCGACGCCGACGGCCAGCGCCTGGCGAAGCTGCAGGAGCAGTTCGAGTCCCTCGACGGCTACAACCAGGAGACCGCCGCGGCGGGCGTGCTGACCGACCTCGGCATCGCCTCGGCGCTGCACCAGAAGCTGATGGGCGAGATCGACACCGCGCAGAAGGTGCGCGTGCTGCTCGCCCAGGCGGTGTTCTCGAAGCCCGACATCCTGCTGCTCGACGAACCGACCAACAACCTCGACATGCCGGCGATCGTCTGGCTCGAGAACTTCCTCGCCGACTACGAAGGCTGCATCATCGTCGTCAGCCACGACCGCTACTTCCTGAACCGCGTCTGCACGCACACCTCGGACGTCGACTACAAGACCATCCGCACCTTCGCCGGCCCGTACGACGTCTACATGGCGCAGGAGCAGCTGTCGCGCGCGCTGCGCAGCAAGGAGTCCGGCCGCGTCGAGCGACAGGTGGCGAAACTGAAATTGTTCGTCGAGCGCTTCAAATCGAACGCCGCGCGCTCGAAGCAGGCCACGAGCCGCGTGAAGATGATCGACGCGCTGACGCAGCAGAAGGTCGTGCCGTCGTCGCGCGTCGCGCCGCGCCTGCACTTCAAGCTCGCCAAGCCGTCGGGCCAGGACGTGATCAAGCTCGAGAACGTGACGTTCCGCCACCCCGGCGGCGACCGCGACATCGTGAAGAACTTCACCACCCGCCTCGACCGCGGCGACCGCCTGGCGATCGTCGGTCCGAACGGCATCGGCAAGACCACGCTGGTCCGCCTGCTCATGCAGGAGCTGACGCCGACCAGCGGCACCATCGCCTGGGGCCAGACCACGACCCGCGGCTACTTCCCGCAGGAGGGGGCGCACCTCTTCCAGAAGAAGGACCTCTCGATCATGGACTGGATCAAGCAGTTCACCGAGAACCAGGACATCAACAACATGCGCTCGATGCTCGGGCGGATGCTGTTCTCCGGCGACGACGTGAAGAAACTGGTCGGCGTGCTGTCCGGCGGCGAGCGCGTGCGCTGCCTGCTGTCGATGGTGATGCTGCAGGAAGCGAACGTGCTGGTGCTCGACGAGCCGACCAGCCACCTCGATCTCGAATCGATCGAGGCGCTGCAGGAGGCGCTCGAGGACTACCAGGGCACGCTGGTCTTCGTCAGCCACGACCGCGAGTTCGTCGACGACCTCGCGACGCGCGTCATCGTCCTCGACGAGAAGGGCCTCACCGATTGGAAGGGCGCGTACCGCGACTTCCGCGCGGCGCGCGGACTGGCCTGAGGGCGGCGCGCCCTCAGGGCTGGTAGACGGCGGTCGACACGAGCTGCGCGAAGGTCTGGATCCCCGGCACCTGGACGAGCTGCGCGAGCGCCATCAGGTCCTTCTGCTGCACCGCCAATGACCGGCCGTTCGAGCGCACGCCGCAGAACACGCGCGCCGTGCCCGCGGCGATGGTGAGGCCGACCGCGCGGGCGACCGGCGCGACCAGCGGCTGGGCCGGGTCGGCGCCGGGCGCCGGCGTCGGCGGCGTCAGCAGGCCCGACGCGGTGCGTTCGTCGATCACGGCGATGGCGCGCGGGTGGACGAAGGAGCGGTAGCGGCGCACGACCAGCCAGCGGGCGGGCGCGATGCGCACGATGCTGGCCGCGGCGGCGTCCTCGCCCAATTCGAACGGCGGCTGCTTCGCCCCCAGCGCGGCGAGATAGACGCCGATCGGACACCAGTCGCGCCCGGCGACCTCGGCCGGGACCTCGATCAGCGCATCGAGGACGACGAACTCGCTCAGGGTGAAGAAGCTCCCGGCGACGTTGCGATCGCTGGCATCCACGACCGCCAGCGGCACGTCGTCGGCGGCGGCCGCGATCGTCGCGAGCAGGAGCAGGAAGGTGGCCTTCATCGGTCGTCCTCGGGCTCCAGGCCCAGTTGCCGGCGCAGGCGGTCGCGCAGGCGTTCGAGTCGGCGCAGGCTGATGCGCAGCGCCGCGTAGCGTTCGTAGACCGCGTGCTCGGCCTGGCGCACCGCCTTCCACTGGCGCTGCCAGGGATTCAGCGGCGCGGACGGGTCGAAGCCGCCGCGCTCCTTGAGCGTCGCCAGGTACCACTGCGGGAACTCCTGGACGCTGGTCGGCAGGGTGCCGCGGTACGGCTGATGGTCGGCGACGAAGCGCTCGGCGTTGTCGGCGAACAGGGTCAGCGCCTCCTGGCGGTGGACCTGCATCGCCGCCTCGTCCTCGGTCAGCAGCCCGCGGACCTCGGCGATGCGGACCTCGAGCGCGCGCAGCTCGGCATGGCCGGCGGCGTGGTCCTCGGACGCAGCGGCGGCGACCGCGATCAGGGCGGCGATGAGGACGCGTGCATGGCCCATGCCCAGCGAGTATGGTCGCCACGTCCTGCCCGCCAAACCTGGCGTACGCCCGCTCCATGGATCGCACATGCTGATGCACGCCGCGCTGTTCCTGCTCATCAGCATCGAAGCCATCAGCGCTTACGCCCTCGCCGAGGCCCTGCGCCTGCGCTTCCTGCGCCGCTGGTCGCGCACGCCGCCGCTGTGGCGCCTCGCCTGGGGCGTCGGCGCGACGGTCTACGCCGTCAACCTCGCCTGCCTGATCGGCGAGCAGACCGGCATGCCCCCGATCGGCACGCCGACCAGCCATCTCGGCGCGACCGAGGCGATCCTCGCCTACCCGCTGATCGCCATGGCGGTGTGGGCGATGATCATCGTCTCGCGGCGCGAGGTGCTGCGCGCGCACGGCCGCGATCCATACGCATCCTAGTTCTCGCTTCGCGCTTCGCGCATCGGGCTTCGCGCTTCGGGCTTCGAGTTGGGAGCCTGCCAGGTTTGTCGACCGCCACCGATGGCGCACGATCGGACCCGTGAACGCGCCCGCGCCGACCCCGATCCCCCGCTACCACACCCTGCTCGGCTCGGTCGACCGCTCCTCGCCCCAGCTCGGCATCCTCGGCCAGTGCCTCGACGACCGCGAACGCATCGCCGCCATCGACCTCAACCACATGTCGTGCATCTCCCTGTTCGGCGAACCCGGCGCCGGCAAGAGCTACTGCATGGGCACGATCATCGAGATGGCGGCGACCGCGATCCCGCGCATCAACCTGCTGCCGCGGCCGGTGACGACGATCATCTTCCACTACTCGCCGACCCAGGTCTACAAACCGGAGTTCTGCTCGTCGATCCTGCCCAACGACATCGCCGCGCAGGTGGCGTCGCTCAAGGAGGTCTACGGCGCCGATCCGGCGCGGGTCCAGGACTGCGTGCTGCTCGCGCCCAAGGACATGGTCGCGACGCGGCGCGAGGAGTTCCCCGGCATCGCCTGCCATCCGCTGACCTTCGCTTCGCGCGAGCTGCAGGCCGGCCACTGGAAGATCCTCACCGGCGCGATCGGCGAGGACGACTCGATCTACTTCCAGGTGATGAACCAGATCCTGCGCAAGCACCGCGACGGCACGACGCCCGAGCGCCTGCTCGCCGAGATCGAGGCCAGCTACCTGGCGCCGGCCGACAAGGACAAGGCGCGCATCCGCGTCGGCCTCGCCGCCGAGTTCATCGACGACGCGCGCCAGCTGAAGTCCTACGTCACCCCCGGCCGGCTGGTGATCATCGACCTGCGCGACGAGTACCTGCAGAAGCGCGAGGCGCTGGCGCTGCTGATCGTCATGCTGCAGCTGTTCGCCGACGCGGTCGACGAGGCCGGCAAGCCGTTCCCCAAGCTGGTGGTGTTCGACGAGGCGCACAAATACATGCGCGACCCGTCGCTGGTCGAGGCGCTGACCGAGACCATCCGCGAGATGCGCCACAAATCGACCTCGATCATGGTCGCGTCACAGGACCCGCCGTCGGTGCCGCTGCCGATCATCGAGCTCTCGACCATGGTGGTGATGCTCAAGATGACCTCGCCGCTGTGGCTCAAGCACGTCCAGCAGGTCAAGGCGGCCTTCCTCGACGTCACCGCGCACCAGATGGCCGCGCTCGGCCAGGGCGAAGCCTACGTATGGGCCAAGAACGCCTCCGACCCGGCCTACACGCTGAAGCCGCAGCGCTTCAAGATCCGTCCGCGCGCGACCAAGCACGGCGGCGACACCAAGGTCGCGGTCAAGACCGAGGCGACGGTGCCGGTGCCGCCATCTCCCTGAAGCCCGCGGACGTTTCGCGCTGTTCCGCGCGGATGCCCGGGGGCGATCCAACCGCGGGCAGACGGAATGGCTGACCCAGGCGTGCCCCCGATGCCGCCGTCTGCCACCGGCACACGACGATGCCGTCGCACGGAGGCCGCATGGATCGCCCGCTCACCTTCATCATCCTCGGCTGCGGCGGACGCGGCAACGCGTTCTCCCAATCGATCGAGGCGAATCCGCTGTTCGGCACCGTGGTCGCCGTCGCAGATCCGGACGCCGCGCGGCGCGACCGCGTCGGCGACCGCCACGGCGTCCCCGCCGACATGCGCTTCGCCAGCTGGGAGGAGGCGCTGGCGCGGCCGAAGCTCGCCGAGGTCTGCATCAACACGACGATGGACAAGCTGCACGTCGCGTCGGGGGTCAAGGCGCTCGACCTCGGCTACCACATGCTGCTCGAGAAGCCGATGGCGACGTCGCTCGCCGACTGCGTCGCGATCGACGCGGCGCGCCAGCGCAACCAGCGCGTCGTCGCGGTCTGCCACAGCATGCGCTACGACCGCACGCACGCCGAGATGATCCGCCTGCTGCGCGCGCGGACGATCGGCGACATCGTCAGCCTCGATCAGCTCGAGGCGGTCGAGCACACCCACCAGGCGCACAGCTTCGTGCGCGGCAACTGGGGCAACGAGTCGCGCTCGACGTTCATGCTCATGGCCAAGAGCTGCCACGACATCGACGCCATCGCCTACACCATCGGGACGCCGTGCGAGCGCGTCAGCTCGTTCGGCAGCCTGACCCTGTTCAAGGCCGAGCGCGCGCCCGCCGGCGCGCCGGCGCGCTGCACCGACGGCTGCCCGGTCGAAGCCAGCTGCCCGTACTCGGCGCTGAAGCTGTACACCGGCGACAGCGCGAAGCAGCACTGGTACGCGCATCCCGCCGGGACCGCCGGACTGCCGACCGCGCAGCAGGTCGAGATGATGCGCACCAGCCCGTACGGCCGCTGCGTCTACCGCTGCGACAACGACGTCGTCGACCACCAGGTCGTGAACATGGAGTTCGCCGGCGGCGTGACCGCGACCTTCACCATGACCGCCTTCACCACGTTCGGCGGCCGCCAGATCCGCATCCACGGCACCGAGGGCTTCATGGCCGTCGACCTGACCGCGCGCACCATCGAGTGGACGGTGTTCTCGACCGGGCAGCGCCATCGCGTCGACATCGCCGCGCAGCGCGGCAGCCACGGCGGCGCCGACGACAACATCCTCGCCGAATTCATCGCCGCCGTGCGCCGCGGCGACCCGAACGGGGTCCTGACCACCACCGCCGAATCGCTGCGCACGCACGCCATCGTCTTCGCCGCCGAGCGCTCGCGCCGCGAGCGGCGCATGGTCGAGATGAGCGAGCTGGTGGGCGCCCGCACCGCGACCGCGTCGTAGCCCTGAGCGGCTCCGACCGCCCGGTCGAGGATCCCGCCACCATCCTGGACGGTCGCCGCGGCCGGCCGATGCTGGCCGCATGGACGAAGCCGACGCCCTGCTGCGCCTGGCGCTCGTTCCCGGCCTCGGCCCGGTGACGATCGAGCGGCTGCTGGCGGTGGTGCAGCATCCGGCGGAGATCTTCTCCCTGTCGATGGACCGCCTGCAGTCCATCGACGGCGTCGGCGCGGAGCGCGCGCGCAAGCTTTGCGATCCGCGCGGCGCCGACCGCGTCGCCCACGAACGCGCGCGCTGCCACGCCGCCGGCGTGCGCATCATGACCCGGCGCGACCCCGACTACCCGCGCGAGCTGACCAACCTGCACGATCCGCCGGTGGCGCTGTGGCTGACCGGCGCCCTGCAGCCGCGCGACCGGCTGGCGATCGCCGTCGTCGGCCCGCGCCGTCCCACCGCCTACGCCCATCGCCAGGCGCAGCGCCTGACCGCGTCGCTGGCGCGGCTCGGCGCCTGCGTGGTCTCGGGCCTGGCGCGCGGCATCGACACCGTGGCGCACGAGGCCGCGCTGTCCGTCGAGGGCGGGCGCACCATCGCCGTGCTCGGCTCGGGCTTCGAGAAGCTGTACCCGGAGGAGAACCGCCCGCTCGCCGAGAAGATCGCCGCCGGCCGCGGCGCGGTGCTGAGCGAGTTCCCCTACGGCGCGCCGCCGAACGCCGGCAACTTCCCGCGTCGCAACCGCCTGGTCGCGTGCCTGTCCCTGGCGACGCTGGTCATCGAGGCCGGCGGGCGCTCCGGCGCGCTGATCACCGCGCGCCTGGCGGGCGAGCTCGGCCGCGAGGTGCTGGTCGTGCCCGGCCCGATCGACAACCCGGCGTGCCTCGGCTCGAACAAGCTGATCCGCGACGGCGCGACGCTGATCGGCTCGTTCGAGGACATCCTCGAGGAGGTCGGCCCGCTGATGACCCTCGCCGGCGGCGCGACCGCCGCCGCCGCCGCGGCCGAACCGCCGCGCGCCACCGCGCTGTCCGGGCGCGAGCGCCAGGTCTACACCATGCTCGACGACATCCCGCGCCCGGTCGACGAGATCGCGCGCGTCGGCGGGCTGCCCGCGTCGGCGGTGTCGGCGACGCTGCTGTCGCTCGAGCTGCGCCGCCTGGCGCGCAAGCAGCCCGGCGGCTACGTGCGGGCGACCTGACATCGCGCCTTGCCCGGGCCGGGTCCGGCCACGATGGGCGGCATGCCGGAGCTGAACGAACTGATCGAGCGCTCGTTCGATCGCGGCACGGTCGAACGCGGCCTCGCGTACTGGCGCAACGGCTACGTCGGCGAGCTCAAGCAGGGTCCCGACTTCGTCGAGGCCTCGGTCAGCGGCAGCGAGGACTACGACGTCCAGATCCAGCTCAGCGGCCTCAACGTCGGCCGCGAGGGCATCAGCGTCGACGAGCTCAGCGGCGAGTGCTCCTGCCCGATCGGCTGGCAGTGCAAGCACGTCGTCGCCGCGCTGGCCGAGTGGGCGTCGCGCCAGGGGTTCCCCCCGCAGCAGCGCCACCGCGCGCAGCCGGCGCCGCGCCGCGAGGACCGTCCCGCCGCCGAGCCCGAGCCCTTCCCGGAGCTGGACCGCGTCGCGACGCGGCGCTGGCGCGACGAGAACCCCGAGGCGCAGCGTTGGTCCGACGACCTGGTGAAGCAGGGCGCCGAGGCGGCGCGCGCGCGCATCGGCGACCTGCTGTTCGTCTTCGCGCCGCAGGGCGCGCAGCTCGTGCTCGAGGCGGTCGGCAGCCGTCGCCTCAAGTCGGGGGCGCTGGGCGTCGGCAAGCGCTTCAGCCATCTGCGCCAGGTGCGCTCGCCGGCCGGGCGCGACTACGCGACCGACGACGATCTCGCGCTGATCGCGATGCTGCTGCCGTTCACCGGCGACTACGACGGCGACAAGCTGCTGCGCCGCCCGCCGGCGTTCCTGATCGAGCACCTGCTCGCGACCGGGCGCTGCCTGTGGCGCGACCACCGCGAGGCGCCGCTGCGCCTGATCGATCCGGTCGCCGCGCGCATGCGCTGGATCGAACGCGGCGGCCGCTGGCGGATCGAGTTCCACGACGACCGCGGCCGCGCACTCGACCTGGTCGACACCGATCCGCCGCTCCAGCGCACCGACGCCGGCATGGGCGCGATCGTCGTCGATGCGCCGCGCGCCGGCCTCGGGGCGGTCGTGGCGATGCCGTGGCTGTCCGCGCCGCTGGTGCGCGCGATCGCCGAGTCGCTGCCGCTGCCGCTGCCCGACGGCCTCGATCCGCTGATCGCGCCGCTGCCGCGGCTGCGCCTGGCGCGGCGGGTCCTGAGCTGGCGCTCGGCGCAGGGCCTGCACCGGCGTGCCGCCGACGTCGCGGTCGTCACCTTCGTCTACGGCGACGACGAGCTCGGTGCCGAAGGCTACCGGCTGACCACCAGCGAGCGCGGCGTGCCGGTGACGCGCGACATCGCGAGCGAGCGCGAACGCCTCGGCGAGCTGGCGCGCCTCGGGCTGCGCGCCTGGCCGCCGCCGGGCGTGCAGAGCGCCGACCTGGCGAGCTCGCTGCGCGATCAGCCGATCCAGGTCGCCGTCGACCGCGTGCTCGCTCCCGGCGACGATCCGGTGGCGATCTCGCCGGCGACGCTCGTCGCCCTGCGCGGCAGCGGCTGGGAGATCATCGGCGCCGACGGCGTGCCCGAGGCGACGCTCATCGAGCTCGGCCAGATCTCGGCGCGCGTCGAGGATCGCGACGGCGGCGACTGGTTCGAGGTCCAGCTCGGCATCGAGGTCGACGGCCGGCGCATCGATCTGGTGCCGCTGCTGACGCCGCTGCTGCGCGGCGGTCCGGAGGCGTGGAACCGCCTGCCGCGCGCCGCCGGGGAACCACCGGCGGTGCTCGCGACCTGCGGCGACACCAGCGTGCTGCGCGTGCCGCTGGCGCTGATCGAGACCCTGCACGCCCAGCTGATCGAGCTGTTCGATCAGCCGCCGGGACCCGGCGGCGGCTGGCGCGTCGACGCGGCGCGCGCCGACCTGATCGGCGCGCTCGACCACCTGTCGCCGCGCTGGATCGGCGGCGAGCGCCTGCGCCGGCTCGCCGAGCGCCTGCGCTCGTGCCTGGCGCCGCCCGCGGTGGCGGTGCCGGCGGGGCTGGCGGTCGAGCTGCGTCCGTACCAGCGCGAGGGGCTGGCGTGGCTGCAGCACCTCGCCGGGCTCGGCCTGGGCGGCGTGCTCGCCGACGACATGGGCCTGGGCAAGACCGTGCAGGCGATCGCGCATCTGATGGCCGAGCGCGACGCCGGGCGCGCCGACCGCGCCAGCCTGGTGATCTGCCCGGCGAGCGTGGTCCAGGTGTGGCGCGACCAGGTGGCGCGCCACGCGCCGGGCCTGCGCGTCGTCGTGCTGCATGGATCGGGCCGCGTGACCGTCGATCGCGCCGACGGCGATCTCGTGGTCACCAGCCACGCGACGCTGGTGCGCGACGAGCACGCCTTCGCCGCGCGGCCATGGCACCTGGTGATCCTCGACGAGGCCCAGGCGATGAAGAACAACGCCTCGCGCCTCGCCGGCGCGGTGCGCGCGCTCGACGCGCGGCAGCGCATCGCGCTGACCGGCACCCCGGTCGAGAACCATCTCGGCGAGCTGCACAGCCTGCTGTCGTGGGCCGCGCCCGGCGTGCTCGGCACGGCCAAGGCGTTCGCGGCGATCTTCCGCCAGCCGATCGAGGAGTCGGGCGACCTCGCGCGGCGTGATCTGCTGCGCCGCCGCGTCGCGCCGTTCCTGCTGCGCCGCACCAAGCAGGCCGTCGCGAACGACCTGCCGGCGAAGCTCGAGATCGACGTGCCGGTCGAGCTCGGCCCGGCTCAGCGCCGCCTGTACGAGACCCTGCGCCTGGCGATGGACCAGCGCGTGCGCGACGCCGTCGCCGAGCGCGGCCTGGCGAAGAGCGGCATGGAGATGCTCGAGGCGTTGCTGCGCCTACGCCAGGCGTGCTGCGATCCGCGCCTGCTGCCCGGCAAGCTCGCCAAGCAGATCACCGAGTCGGCCAAGCTCGCCGCGCTGACCGAGCTGATCGGCACGCTGGTCGACGAGGGCCGCCAGGTGCTGGTGTTCTCGCAGTTCACCAGCCTCATCGACCTGATCGAGAGCGAGGTGATGACGCCGCTCGGCACGCCGTGGCTGCGTCTCGACGGCACGACCACCGCGCGCGGCGAGGTCGTGGAACGCTTCCAGCGCGGCGAGGCGCCGGTGTTCCTGCTCAGCCTGAAGGCGGGCGGCACCGGGCTGACGCTGACCGCGGCCGACTCGGTGATCCTGGTCGATCCGTGGTGGAACCCGGCGGTCGAACGCCAGGCCGCCGACCGCGCGCACCGCATCGGCCAGGACAAGCCGGTGACGGTCTACCGGCTGATCGCCAGCGGCACGATCGAGGAGCGCATCCGCCACCTCCAGGCGCGCAAGTCGGCGCTCGCCGACGCGCTGGTCGACGAGACCGGCCAGGCGCTGGGCAAGCTCAGTCTCGCCGACATCGAGGCGCTGCTCGCGCCGATCGAGGTCGTCGGCGGCTGATTCAGCGATCGCGCTGCGCGATCAGCGCGTGGCGCCCGGCGGGCACGTCGATCGACCAGCGGCCGTCGACCGCGCGCGGCGACGCCGCCGCGCCGTCGATGGCGATGCGCGTCGCGGGATCCGCGCGCAGGACGACGCGCCCCGGCCGCGGCAGGTCGAGCTCGCCGCGCAGCGACGAATCACTTGCCGACCAGCGCGCCCGCGCCGGTCCGTGCGGCGTGGGCACGGTCGCCTCGGCCCAGGCGAGATCGCCGAGCTGCGGTTCGATGACGATGCGCTCGAACCCGGGGGCATCGGGGCGGATGCCGACCACGCGCGCGGGCAGCGCGTACGCCGGCGCCGCCGCCCAGCCGTGGCAGGCGCTGGTGCCGCGGGCGAAGCCGACGTGCGCCGGCCAGCCGAGCGAGAAGAACTCCCAGAAGGTGGTCGCGCCGCGGCGCAGCATCTCGCCCCAATACCGCCGCATGAACGCGAGCGCGTCGTCGCCGGCGCCGTGCGCGTACAGCGACTCGAGCACGAAGAAGCCGAGGAACGGCGTCTCGATCGGCTCGACCGAGCTCGAGACCAGCGCGGCGCACGCGGCGCTCTCGTCGCCCGCGCCGAACAATCCGGCCCAGCCCTGGATCGCGATGTCGTGCTGGTTCGCGCGGTGCGTGTCGGCGCGCGGCAGGGGCGCGAACAGGCCGCCGTCGCCGGTCAGGTGCGCGCGCACGGCGTCGGCGTAGCGCGCGCCGGCCGCGGCCCAGCGCGCGGACTCCTCACGCCTGCCGGTCGACGCCGCGGTCTCGGCCGCGCGGCGCAGCATCGTCGCGTACGGCAGCGTCGACCACGCGGCGTACCTGGTCTTGGCGCCGGCGCTCCAGGTCGCGTAGTCGCCGCCGTTGTCGGGATCGCCGACGAGCGGCAGGCGGTTGCGCTCCATCTCGGCGAGCGTCCAGTCGCACAGCTTGGCGATGTTCGGCCACACCCGCGCGAGCGCGGCGGCATCGGCGGTCAGCGCGTAGTCGTCGCACGCGGCCAAGGCGGTGTACGCCGCCCACGACGGATAGAACCCGGCGGCGTCGTGCCGGTACGGGCCGTACGGCGGCACCTGGCCGTCGTCGTGCTGGAGATGGAACATCGCCCGCACGGTGTGGCGGCTCAGGCGCTGGTCGCCGAAGGCGTAGGCCGCGAACAGGTTCTCGACGTAGATGTCGCCGCCGTAGATCGTGCGCTCGCGCCACGGGCAGTCGACGAAGTGGTCGAGCATGCTCAGGCGCATGGTGTACGCCGCGACGGCGTGGATGCGGTTGAGCGTGTCGTCCGAGCAGGCGAAGGCGCCGCGCGCCTCGACCGGGTAGGTGGCCATGTGCAGCTCGACCGCGTCGATCAGGATGCGCGGCGGCGCCTCGGGGAAGTGCAGCTTGAGGTAGCGGAACGTGCGCCGGCCGAACGGCGTCAGGGTCTGCGCGCCGCGACCGAGGATCAGGCGGTCGACGCGCACCAGGCGCAGGTCCTCGCCGTAGGAGAGGTCGATCACGCCGCCGGCGCTGTCGTGGATGCGCAGCTCGACGTAGCCGGTGACCAGCGTGCCGAAGTCGAGCAGGATGGCCGGCACGAAGTCGTCGTGCGTGCGCGTGACCTCCACGTACTTGCCCGGCGTCGCGCGGCCGGTGGACGGCGCCAGGCGCTGCTCGCCGTAGACCTCCCAGTCGTCGCGCCACGCGTAGGTGACGCTGGCGCTCTCGACCCACGCCTCGACCGCGGTGACGGTCTCGCCGCCGAGGCGCGGGTGCTCGCGCTCGACCAGCGTCCACGGCGCCAGCGGCGGGCGGCCGAGCGCGCGCGCCTCCGGCCAGGCGCGGTCGTCGAAGCCCGCCTCGCGCCAGCTGGGGATCTCGCGCCGCGAGTCGTAGGTCTCCTTGTAGTCCGCGAACAGCGTGCTGTTCATCGCCGCGCGCTGGTCCCACGGCGGCGCCTGGATCACGCGCCACCCGGCGTCGCTGCCCAGCAGCATGCGGCCATCGCCGTCGTCGAGCTCGAAGAGGATGCCGCCCCGGCCGCCGTTCTGCCCGATGATCCCGGGCGAGACATCGAAGTAGTGGTAGACCTCGAGCGCGATGGCGTTGGCGCCAGGGCGCAGGAACGGCGCGAGATCGACGACGTCGAACGACTGGTACGACGCCTCCGACGGCGCCGGGCCGCGCGCGACCGGCTGGCCGTTGACGAACAGCCGGTACAGGCTGCACGCCGTCAGCCGCGCGCGCGCGACGTGCGGCACGCTGGCGAGCGTCAGCTCGCGCCGCGCGTACAGGTAGAGGTTGGTCTGCGACAGCCCGCCATCGGGATGCCAGATCCACTGCGCGTTCCAGTCCATGCTCATACGATACAGCCATGCTGCACACGTGTTAACGACATGCTCAACCTGGTTGGCCTGACCGGGTTGCACCAGCGACGGCGTCGCGCGGCCCGCCCGGACGTCGGATCGGGCATCGTCGGCGCGTGCGCCATCCACCTGCTCCACCTGGCAACGCCGGGGTTGGCGGCGAAGGTCGGCGTGCGCCATCATCACCTGGTGGAGGGGAGAGCCATGCGCGACAACCGGCCGTTCTGCCTCGCCATCGGCACCAGCGATTCGTCGGGCGCGACCGGCATCCAGTCCGACCTCAAGACCTTCACCAGCCTCGACTGCTACGGCGCCGCGATCGTCACCTCGGTCCAGGCGCAGAGCATGTCGAGCGTGCGCGACCGCTCCGTCCTGCCCGACACCAGCGTGCGCGCCCAGCTCGAGGCGGTGTGCGAGGACCTCAAGCCGACCGCGATCAAGGTCGGCTTGTGCCCCAGCGTCGGCCACATCCGCATCGTCGCGCGCTGGCTGCGCGAACGGCGCGAGGCGATCGTGGTCGTCGATCCGGTCGCCGCCGACAGCCGCGGCATCCCGGTGGTCGAGCCCGAGGTCATCGACGCGCTGCGCCGCGAGTTGCTGCCGCTGGCCACCATCATCACGCCCAACCGCGCCCAGGCGGCGCTGCTGCTCGGCCTGGGCGACGACCTGCTCGGCCAGCGCGAGGTCGAGGCCGCCGCCAACGCGCTGTTCAAGACCTTCGGCGCGCCGGTGGTCATCACCGACGGCGGCGCGGGCGGCGACTGCCGCGACGTGCTGGTCGGCCTCGACGGCATGCGCCACTTCGAGGCGGTCGACTACCCGCGCAACTCGGTGCAGGGCCGCTCCAGCACCTTCTCGGCGGCCATGACCGCGCTGCTCGCGCGCGGCGACGGCCTGCGCGAGGCCGTGCTCGGCGCGCGCCTCTACGTCGCCGCCGCGATCGCCGCCGCGCCCGACTACAACCACAAGCGCAACCCGTTGTGGCACGCCGTCCCGCCGCCCGAGGCCACGGAGAAGGCGACCAAGGCGTGGAAGCGCCAGATCAGCGGCGAGTGGACGGTGCCGACCGACGGCTGAGGCCCGATCCGACGCCGGGCGGCAGGCGACGGACCAGCCACGGCGCGACTTCCCCGCCACGCTCCTGGCGTTCCCCCGCTCCGCCGCAGACTGGCCGGACGGTACCCGCCATGCCCCACCTCCGCTCCCGCACCACCACCCACGGCCGCAACATGGCGGGCGCGCGCGCTCTCTGGCGCGCCACCGGCATGACCGACGGCGACTTCGGCAAGCCGATCATCGCGGTGGTCAACTCGTTCACCCAGTTCGTGCCCGGGCACGTCCACCTCAAGGATCTCGGCCAGCTGGTCGCGCGCGCCATCGAGGCCGCCGGCGGCGTGGCCAAGGAGTTCAACACCATCGCCGTCGACGACGGCATCGCGATGGGCCACGGCGGCATGCTCTATTCGCTGCCGTCGCGCGAGCTGATCGCCGACAGCGTCGAGTACATGGTCAACGCGCACTGCGCGGACGCGATGGTCTGCATCTCGAACTGCGACAAGATCACGCCCGGCATGCTGATGGCCGCGATGCGGCTCAACGTCCCGGCGGTGTTCGTCTCGGGCGGGCCGATGGAGGCCGGCAAGGCGGTCATCGACGGGAAGATGAAGCACCTCGACCTGGTCGACGCGATGGTCGCCGGCGCCGACGACAAGGTCTCGGACGCCGACGCGGCGACCTACGAGCGCTCCGCCTGCCCGACCTGCGGCTCGTGCTCGGGCATGTTCACGGCCAACTCGATGAACTGCCTGACCGAGGCGCTCGGCCTCAGCCAGCCCGGCAACGGCAGCACGCTGGCGACGCACGCCTACCGCAAGGAGCTGTTCGTGCGCGCCGGCGCGCTGGTCATGGACCTGTGCAAGCGCTGGTACGAGCGCGACGACGCGACCGCCCTGCCGCGTGGCATCGCCACCATGCAGGCGTTCGAGAACGCGATGCGCCTCGACATCGCCATGGGCGGCTCGACGAACACCGTGCTGCACCTGCTGGCCGCGGCGCGCGAGGGCGGCGTGCCCTTCGCGATGGCGGACATCGACCGGCTGTCGCGCTCGACGCCGTGCCTGTGCAAGGTCGCACCGGCCACCGACAAGTTCCACATGGAGGACGTGCACCGCGCCGGTGGCGTGCCGGCGATCCTCGCCGAGCTCGACCGCGCCAAGCTGCTCCACCGCGACGTGCCGACCGTGCACGCGCCGACCATGGGCGCCGCGCTCGACCGCTGGGACGTGCAGCGCGGCGGCGCCGACGCCATGCGCCTGTTCGCCGCCGCGCCGGGCAACGTCGCGACGGTGGTGCCGTTCTCGCAGGCCAAGACGTGGGAGGTCGACTGCGACCGCGCCGCGGGCTGCATCCGCGACGCGGCGCACGCCTACTCGAAGGATGGCGGGCTGGCGGTGCTCTACGGCAACCTCGCGCCCAAGGGCTGCATCGTGAAGACCGCCGGCGTCGACGACTCGATCCTGCGTTTCAGCGGAAGAGCGGTGGTGTTCGAGAGCCAGGAGGATTCGGTCGACGCGATCCTCGGCGACCGCATCAAGGCCGGCGACATCGTCGTCATCCGCTACGAGGGACCGAAGGGCGGCCCGGGCATGCAGGAGATGCTCTACCCGACCAGCTACCTCAAGACCAAGGGCCTGGGCAAGGCCTGCGCGCTGATCACCGACGGTCGTTTCTCCGGCGGCACCTCGGGCCTCTCGATCGGCCACGTCTCGCCCGAAGCCGCCGCCGGCGGCGCCATCGCGCTGGTCGAGGACGGCGACCGCATCGACATCGATATCCCGGCCCGGCGCATCGCCCTCGCCGTGTCCGAGGTCGAGCTCGAGCGCCGCCGCGCGCTGGTCGAGGCCAGCCTGCGCCCGTATTCGCCCGCGCGCCGCGTCCGCTCCGTCTCGCCGGCGCTGCAGGTCTACGCGGCGATGGCGCTCTCCGCCGACGAGGGCGCGGTGCGCGATGTCAGCAGGCTGCAGGCGAGCGACGAGCGGCAACCGGTGTCGGCGGCGCGTTCGCGCTGAGCGTGTCGATCGCAGAAGAGGCGCAGAAGCGGGAGCGTCTGGCCCCGCCGGCGCGTTCCGTAGCCTCCCGCGCATGGCCGAAACGATTCCCCTCTACGCTGGTCGCGCGCCCGGCGCGCTCGGCGACGCGCCCGAGGATCGTCCGACGCTGACCTGGTTCCCGGCGGCCGGCGCGGGCCCGCACGCCTGCGTGGTGGTCTGCCCCGGCGGCGGCTACGCGATGCGCGCGGACCACGAAGGCGAGCCGATCGCGCGCTGGCTGAACACGCTCGGCGTCGCGGCGGCGGTGCTCGCGTACCGCGTCGCGCCGTATCGCCACCCTGTCCCGCTGTGGGACGCGCAGCGCGCCATCCGCGCCGTGCGCGCCAGGGCCGGCGCCTGGAAGCTCGACGCGAAGCGCATCGGTATCCTCGGCTTCAGCGCCGGCGGCCACCTCGCCGCCAGCGCATCGACGTTGTCCACCGCCGGCGACGCCGCGGCGACCGACCCGGTCGAGCGCGAATCGTCGCGTCCGGACGCCGCGATCCTCTGCTACCCGGTCATCACCTTCGGCGAGCACCGCCACGACGGCTCGTTGCGCAACCTGCTCGGCCAGGAGCCGGATCCGGCGATGCAGCGCGCGTTGTCGCTCGAGACGCGGGTGACGGCGGCGACGCCGCCGACCTTCCTCTGGCACACCTCGGACGAGGACCCGGTGCCGGTGTTCAACAGCCTGCTGTACGCGACCGCGCTGCGCACCCACCGCGTGCCGTTCGCGCTGCACGTCTTCCCGCGCGGCCCGCACGGGCTGGGTCTGGCGCAGGGCGATGCCACGGTCGGCCAATGGACGACGCTGGCAGCACGCTGGCTGACGGAGATCGGCTTCCGCTGAGCGCCTCCTTCGTCGACGCCTCGCGCCTCGCGCCTCGCGCCTCGCGCCTCGCGCCTCGCGCCTCGCGCTTCGCGCCTCTGCCTCCCGGCCTCCGACGCCCCACGCAGCGTTTGCCGCGCGCCGGCGCCGCCCGACCATCGGCCCATGGCCGAGCCGGAGAAAACCGAGGATCCCGACGAAGCGGAGCGCATCCGCGGCGAGACGGTGATCGAGCGCGAGCTCGCCGGCGGCCGCCGCGTCGTGCGCTTCACCATCGGTCGCAACCGCGGCAAGGGCTGGCGCCTCGACAAGTACCTGCACGCGATGCAGCCGACCATCAGCCGCAGCCTGCTGCGGCGCTGGCTCGACGACGGCCACTGCACCGTCGATGGCCGCGTCGCCGCCGCGCGCGAGAAGGTCCGGCCCGGCAGCCGCGTCGAGCTGTCCGCGCCGCTGCCGGAGCAGGACCCCGACGCGGTGCCGCCGCCGCCGCTGCGCATCCTGCTGCGCGATCCGCTCTTCCTGGTCGTCGACAAGCCGGTCGGCGTGCTCGCGCACCAGGCGGGGCGGACGATGACCGGCACCCTGGTCAACCAGCTCTACGACTGGTGCGCGCTCGAGGGCATCGAGCCCAAGCTGGTGCGCCTGGTCAACCGCATCGACCGCGACACCTCCGGCATCGTCCTGGTCAGCCTCGACGACGACGCGCACGTCCGGTTGTCGGCGGCGATGGAGGCGCGCGCGCTGACCAAGGAGTACCTGGCGATCTGCCACGGCGTCCCGGAGCCGCGCGAGGGCAGCTGGCTCGATCCGATCGCCGAGGGCCCCGACGAGTCGATCGCCATGACCATCGCGCCGCACGGCAAGGCGAGCCACACCGACTACCGCGTCGTCGAGGCCGCGCCGCGCGATGACTTCGCGCTGCTGCGCCTCGGCCTGCGCACCGGCCGCCAGCACCAGATCCGCATCCACGCGGCGCATCACGGCCACGCGCTGGTCGGCGACTGGGTGTACGGCTCGGGCTGCGCCGAGCTGCCCGGCCAGGCGCTGCACGCGGCGCTGATGATCTTCCCGCATCCGCGGACGCGCGCGCCGGTGCGCGTGGAGGCGCCGCTCGATCCCAAGGTCGCCGCGCTGTGGGCGGTGATCGCCGCCGGCGGCGCGCCGACCGCGAGCGAGCGCTCGGCCGAGCAGCGCTCGAAGCTGGGCATCGTCCTCGACCAGGGTCCGCGTCGGCCGAAATGGCTCAGCGAGGCCGATTACCGCGCGCTCGAACTCGAGGCGGAGCGCGGCATCGGCGAGTGACCGCGTCGCGCGTACCGGTGCCGCGCATTGCCCGCTGGCGGCTCGATCGCCCGGCCTAACCTCCGGCCATGTTCTGGATCCTCGCGCTGCTCGGCTTCGGCTTCGTCATCGCCATCCACGAGTTCGGCCACTTCACCTTCGCCAAGCTCGCCGGCGTCAAGGTCGAGCGCTTCTCGATCGGCTTCGGTCCGATCCTGTGGAGCCGCCGCGTCGGCGAGACCGAGTACTCGCTGTCGCTCCTGCCGCTCGGCGGCTACGTGAAGATGCTCGGCGAGGACAACCCCGCGCAGGGCGCGACGGTCGGCGACGCCACCGATCCGCGCAGCTACCTCGCCGCGTCGCGCGGCTGGAAGGCGCTGATCCTGCTCGGCGGCGTGACCTTCAACCTGGTGTCGAGCTGGCTGATCCTGGTCGGCCTCGCGTTCTGGGGCATGCCGATGACGCCGCCGGTGATCGCCGGCATCGCCCCGACGATCGAGTCGGACGGGGCGATGAAGCCCAGCCCCGCGAAGCTGCTCGGCCTGCGCCAGGGCGACGAGGTGCGCGAGGTCAACGGCCAGCGCACGCGCTCGTGGGACGAGATCGCGATGCGCGTCGCGATCGACAACAAGCAGCCGATCACCATGCGCGTGCGCCGCGAGGTCGACGGCGCGGTCGCCGAGGTCGCCCTGCCCGAGACGCCCGGCGCCGAGGTCTACGCGAGCAACAGCCCGATCTACCGCTTCCCGACCATCGGCATCGAACGGCCGCTCGGGCCGACGCTGGGCCGCGTCGCGCGCCTCGACGGCGAGCTGCGCCCCGGCGACCCGCGGCCCGACGACCGCATCCTCGCGATCGACGGCGTCGCGGTGCCCGACGACGCCCTCGGCCACGACATCGAGCGGCGCCTGCGCGCGTTCCTCGGCCGCGTCGTCGCGCTCAAGCTGGCGCGCGCCGACGGCTCGCGCGACGACGCCTCGATCCGCTACGCCGGCAGCCCGCGCGACAACCTCGCCATCGAGGTGCCGGCGATGGTCGGCGGCGTGATGGAGGATTCGCCCGCGCAGCGCGCCGGCGTGCGCGCCGGCGACATCCTGCTCGCGGTCGACGGCGAGCCGGTCCGCAGCCCCGGCAACTTCATCGGCCAGGTCAACCGGCGCGACGGCGCCGAGCTGGTGCTGCGCGTGCGCCGCGGCGACGAGGAGCTCGACTTCCGCCTGAGCGCCGCCGACGCCCTCGGCCAGCGCGTCATCGGCGTGCGCGTCGCCGAGTTCTTCGCCGGCAAGCTGCCGTTCCTGCCGCCGGCGCTCGACGGCTCGCCCGGCGCGCTGGAAGCCGCCGGCATGCGGCCCGGCGACGCGCTGCTGGCGCGCATCCCCGGCGCCAAGGACGAGAAGCCGCGCTACCTCGCGCTCGCCGGCGGTACGGAGATCCTGGTGCCGCTGACGCTGCACGACCTCGACGCGCTCGACGACCGCAACATCTTCAAGCGCCCGCTGGCGAGCCGGCTGTTCGGCGTGCAGGTCACGGCGGCGGTGGCCGACGATCGCATCGCGGTCGAGGACCACCTGAAGAACCAGGACCAGCTCCAGCTCGGCGCCCTGAGCGACGAGACGCGCAGCGCCCTGCGCGCGGCGCTGGCGCCGGGCGACTGGATCGCCGGCGCGCGCAGCGAGGGCGAAGGCAACGCGCTGGTCGTCATCCGCGGCGCGAGCGCGGCGCCGCGCGTGCTCGACCTCAAGCCGGTCAGCGACGCGGTCGCGCTCGAATTCACGCCCTTCTACGAGCCGCCGTACCGCCTCGAGCACTGGTCCGAGGCGTTCGCGATCGCCAACGGATCGGCGCGCCGGATGGTCACTGACACCCTGCGCCTGATCCCGAAGTTCTTCGCCTCGCGCGCCGACGGCGGGATCGCCGCGACCCAGACCCTGTCCGGGCCGATCGGCATCTTCACGATGTTCAAGACCAGCGCCGAGAAGGTCGGCTTCGCCAGCTTCCTCAAGCTGGTCGCGCTGATCGGCCTCAACCTGTTCCTCGTCAATCTGCTGCCGATCCCGATCGTCGATGGCGGCCAGCTGCTGTTCCTCGGCATCGAGGCCGTCATCCGTCGGCCGCTGCCCGAGACCATGCGCGCGGTCGCCAACTACGCGGGCTTCGCCCTGGTCGTCGCGCTGATGATGTTCACCATCGGCATCGACGTCTGGCGCCTGATCAACTGACCCGACGGCGAGCGGCTCGGCGCGTCGGGAACGGGTCGCCGGCGGCGGTCGGCCTCCGTCGCCCCCACCCTCGATCGCGTGACGAAAGCGGGACGATCCGCCCCTCGCCGACCTCTCCCGGCGGGTGACACCGCGATGGTCGCGTAAACAGGACTTGGGTCGCCGGCCCGTCCGGCACACTAGGCTCCATTCGGTCACGAGCATGCCTTCCCGACGCTTTCTGACGCTGGTCGTCGCGCTGCCGCTGCTGATCGCAGCCGGCGGGCGCGTCCATGCCGCGAGCGTCCATCGCGAGGTCCTGCCGAGCGGCCTGACCCTGGTCATCCAGGAACACCACAGCACGCCGGCGGTCGAGGTCCGCGTCGCGGTCCGCGCCGGGCCCCTGTACGAAGGCCAGCTGCTCGGCAGCGGCGCATCGCTGCTGCTGCAGCGCCTGCTGATGACCAGCGCCCAGGCCGACCTGCCGGCCGACGAGCTGCGCCGGACGATTGCCGCGCTGGGCAACCATTTCGCGGCCGATGTCGAGGTCGGCTATTCGACCTATGCGGTGACCACGACCAGCGAGCGCAGCGCCGAGGCGCTGGCCCTGGTCGCCGGGATGCTCGCCAACTACGCCTACACCAGCGTCGACCTGCAGCGCGAGCGCCAGGCGCTGGTCGGCCAGGCGCGCCAGCGGCCGACGGTCGCCGAGCAGCTCGCCGCGCTGCTCTACCGCACCCATCCCGCGCGCTTGCCGATGGCCGGCATGCCGGTGGTCATGGAGCAGCTCACGGTCGACCTGATGCGCAAATACCAGATGCGCTACACCGCGGCGAACACCGCCGTGGTGGTGGTCGGCAACGTCAACACCGCCGAGATCCGCGGCCAGATCGAGACCGCGTTCCAGCGCTACGCCCTGGGCGGCTACTACCAGGCGCCGGTGCCCGACGAGGCCCCGCAGTTCTCGCCGCGCCTCGCCACCGGCACGCACGACGGCGCCGAGCCGCGCGTGGTCCTGGCCTGGCGCACCGAGCCCGTCCAGCATCCCGACATGCCGGCGGTGCTGGTGCTCGCCGAGGCGCTCGGCCACGAACGCCGCGGCCTGCTGCGCCGCGCGCTGGCGCAGGCGCCGGTCGCCGACCTCGAGGTCGACGCCGCCCTGACCGTCGACCAGCCGGGCTGGCTCTCCGTCGCCTTCACCGCCGCCCCGGGCGAACGCGCCGCGATCGAGCAGACCATCCATACCACCCTGGCGGCGATCGCCGTCGACGGCGTGGCGGTCGAGGACCTCGCTGCCGCGCGCGGCGCCGTGCTGCGCGCGCTGGCGACGCGGGTCGGCAGCGTGCGCGGCATCGCCGACGACCTGGTGCGCTGGGAGATGGCGACCGGCGATCCGGCCTACGGCGCCGCCTTCGCCGACCGCATCGCCGCGGTCGCCAGCGAGGACCTGCAGCGCGCCGCCCGCCGCTACGTCGTCGCCGACGGCGGCGCGCGCACCTGCACCCTGGTCCTGCGCCCGCCCGGCGAGGCCGCGCCCGTCGCGGGCGACGCCGCCGCGCCGACCGGCAACCTGCCGCCGCGCGAGCTCGACCTGCCGGGCGGCGTGCGCGGACTGGTCCGGCAGGTCGACGAGGCGCCGCTGGTGCATGTGCGCGTCGCGCTCGGCGGCGGCGGCGCCGCCGATCCGGAGGGCCAGTCCGGCGCGGCGGCGCTGCTCAGCGCGACCATGGCCCGGGCCTGCGCCGGTCGCGACGCGGCGGCGCTCGAGAGCGCCATCGACGCGCGCGGCATGACCATCACCACCGGAGCCGACGCGCACGGGCTGTCGCTGGCGATCAGCTGCCTGCCGGCGGACGTCGACCTCGCGCTCGAACTGGCGGTCGACCTGCTGGCGCGGCCCGCCCTCAGCCAGGAGGACCTCGACGAGGCGCGCGCGCGCGTCGGCCGTCAGATCGATCGCGCGGCGCAGCAGTGGGACCGCCGCCTGCTCGCCGACCTGCGCCGCATCGTCTTCGCCGGCCACTACGCGGCGCGCGAGCCGCTCGGCCGCAAGGACCAGATCGCGACGATCGATCGGCCGTCGCTCGCCGCGCACTACCGCCGGCTCGCCGTCGGCGGCAACGCCGTGATCGCGGTCTACGGCCGCTGCGACGGGACGCGCGTCGCCGAGCGGCTCGACCTGCTCCTGCGCAGCCACGGGCTGCCGCCGGGGCCCGCCGCCGTCCCGCCCCCGGCGGCGGCGGCACCGTCGGCGCCGCCGATGACCGTGACCACCCACGACGCCGCCTTCAGCGCGTTGGCGATGGGCTGGCCGGGCTCCGGCCTGGGCGAGCGCGCGCGCGACGAGGGCGCGCTGGTCGTGCTCTCCGCGATGCTCGCCGGCATCGGCCAGCCCGGCGGACGGATCAACCAGGCGCTGCTCGCCGTCGATGGCCGACCGCGCCTGAGCGGCGCGCGCGAGCTGTACGCCGACCGCGGGCTGTGGGTGCTCACCGGCCTGATCGACGCGCGCACCACGGACGCGGTCCAGCGCATCGCGCGCGAGCAGATCGCCGGCCTCGCCCGCCAGCTCGCTTTGCCCGACGGCGATCCGGCCGGCCTGTCCGACGCCGAGCTCGCCGCCGCCAAGGTGATGTGCGTCACCGCGCTGACGCTCGCGCAGGAGGACCAGGCCGCGGCCGCCGCGCGCCACGCCAACGCGCTGATCGCGGCGGGCGACTTCACCCCCGAGCTCGATCTGGTCGAGCGCGTGCGCGCGGTCGCCATCCCCGATCTCGCCCGCGTCGCCCAGGCCTGGCTCGACAAGGATCCGGTCGTGGTGCTGCATCGGCCGAAGAACGAGGCCACGACCATGATCGACTCGTCGTCCGGCGAGCCGCAGGCCGCGCCCGAACCCACCGCGCGCTGACGGCGGTCTGGCGCAAACGGCGCGCGCGGACAGCACGAACGGCGCATTCGCGCCAATCCGGCGCGCCGCGAGCACAGATGGTCGGATCGGTTCGCCGACCGTGATGCAATGCGGCGCGATCTCGCTCGTACAAGCCGGCGTCAGGAGTATCCCCAGGCCATGGCTGAGACCCCGCGCCAGGACGAGTTCTACGCCACGGTCGACCGCGAGACCGCGGACGAGCGTGAACGCCAGAGCTCGAAGGTCCTGTACGAGGCCTTGAAGAGCCGCCGCGACGACGTCGGCGGCGCCAGCCGGATCCCCGCCGACGACCGCCAGCTGAGCGAGACCATCCTCGCCGAGGCGCGCAAACGTTCCGCCCAGATCAGCGCCGGCACCCGCCGCTCGACCCAGGTGCTGGCGACCCCGACGCGGCCGATCCCCGCCTGGCTGATCATCGCCTGGCTGGCGGCGATCGCGGCCGTGATCACCGCGCTCACCGTCTTCTGAGGCGTCGTCCCAACCGCGGCTGACCGCCGCTGGCGAGGCGCCGCGCCGCGCGGATAACGCCGCGCGCATGCAGCCGTACCTCGATCTCCTGCGCCATGTCCTCGACCACGGCAAGGATCGCGCCGACCGCACCGGCGTCGGCACGCGCGGCGTGTTCGGCTGGCAGATGCGCTTCGACCTGCGCAGCTCGTTCCCGCTGCTGACCACCAAGAAGGTCCATCTCAAGTCGATCATCCACGAGCTGCTGTGGTTCCTGTCCGGGCGCACCGACAACCAGTGGCTGATGGAACGCGGCGTGACCATCTGGAACGACTGGGCCTCGGCCGAGCAGTGCGCGCGCTTCGGGCGGTCCGCCGGCGACCTCGGGCCCATCTACGGCCACCAGTGGCGCAACTTCGGCGCGACCAGGCAGGCCGACGGCAGCTACGCGTCCGACGGCGTCGACCAGATCACCCGCCTGGTCGCCGAGATCCGGCGCAATCCCGGCAGCCGGCGGCTGATCGTCAGCGGCTGGAACCCGCGCGAGGCCGACCAGGTCGCGCTGCCGCCGTGCCACACCCTGTTCCAGTTCTACGTCCAGGACGGCGAGCTCAGCTGCCAGCTCTACCAGCGCAGCGCGGACCTGTTCCTGGGCGTGCCGTTCAACATCGCCAGCTACGCCCTGCTCACGCTGATGGTCGCGCAGGTGACCGACCTCAAGCCCGGCGACTTCGTCCACACCCTCGGCGACGCGCACATCTACCAGAACCACATCGAGGTGGTGAAGACCCAGCTGTCGCGAACGCCGCGCGCGCTGCCGACCATGCGCCTGAACCCGGCGGTGCGCGAGCTCGCCGACTTCCGCTTCGAGGACTTCCAGCTCGAGGGCTACGACCCGCATCCCGCCCTGAAGGGCGCGGTGGCGGTGTGAGCGGCGCCCCGGCGACGCCCGAGCCTCTGTACCTGATCGTCGCCTACGATCGCGGGCGCGTCATCGGCCGCGGCCTCGAGATCCCGTGGCGCAAGCCCGAGGACCAGCGCCACTTCAAGACCATGACCCTCGGCCACGCGCTGATCATGGGGCGCAAGAACTTCGACTCGCTGCCGATCAAGCCGCTGCCCAAGCGGCCGAACATCGTCATCACGCGCCAGGCGGGGCTGGTCATCCCCGGAGCCGAGGTCGTGCATTCGCTCGACGACGCGATCGCCCTGGCGCGCACCAAGGGCGAGCAGCCGCCCTACGTCATCGGCGGGTCCGCGATCTACGACGAGGCGCTCAGGCGCGGCCTGATCACGCGCATGTACATCACCGAGATCGACGAGATCCACGACGGGGACGTGTTCTTCCCGGCATGGGACGCCGCCGCCTGGCGCGATGTCGAGCCGCCGCGCCCATCCCAGGACGGGACGATGCGCTTCCGCGTGCTGGAACCCATGGCGCGGTAGCCGCGATAGAGGTCCCGCTCAAGCCCGCCGAAGACGCTGGGAGCTTCTCCTACCGGGACGTGGTGCCGCCGGCACGATCGGGGCTATGCCGAAGAAGCCGAAGAAGCCGAAGAACCCCGACACGACCAAGGGCCGCTCGCATGGCCGCAGCGGCCGCGACCTGCCGACGGCGACGCTCGGCACGCGGCGCAAGGTCCCGTACACCTACGAACCGACGCTGCTCGAGGCGATCCCGCTGGGCGAGCGCGACATCGCGGTCGACCACGCCTGGGTCTCGTTCAACGCCCTGCGCTTCACCAGCCTGTGCCCGGTCACCGGGCACCCCGACTGGGCCGACATCTTCGTCAACTACATCCCCGACGCGAGCCTGGTCGAATCGAAATCGTTCAAGGAATACCTCACCAGCTTCCGCATGCACGGCGACTTCCACGAGGACGTCTGCCGCACGATCTGCGACGACCTGGTGCGCTGCATGCGCCCGCGCTACTGCGAGGTCATCGGCCACTTCGACAGCCGCGGCTCGATCGCCATCTGGCCGTACGTGCAGTACGCCAAGCCCGGCGACTCGCACGCCCAGGCGGTGCGCCAGCACCGCCTGCTCGACTACGCGCCGGGCCGGTGGGCCATCGCGTCCTACGCCCGGAACATCTGAGCGTCTCGTCCCGGCCGCCTTCGCCTGCGCGCGGCCGCGTCCTGCCGTCCGTCCACGCGGGCGGGCCGCGCGTCGCGGCGCCGGACGCGAAGGCCAGGGGCGCTGACGCCATCGCGCGGACGGCCGCCGCCGGGCGGCGACCGTCCGGCGCAGGGCTCAGCGCGCGCCGAGCGCCTTCTGCAGCGCGACGATGCCGTCCGCGACCTTCGCGCGCAGCGCGTCCATGCCTTCCGGGGTGTACGGGTTCTCCGCGCGGCCTTCGCCCGCGATCGCGAGCGCCTGGTCGGCGCGCTCGGTGCCGAAGCGCAGCTTGGCGAACGTCCCCTCGATCGTCTGCTCGAGAGCCTTGGCCTCGGCGCCGGCCTTGCCCGCCTTCTTCGCCTCGCCGACGAGCCGCCATGCGGTCTGCAGGTAGCGGTGGTCGACGCAGCCCTCGGAGATGCGCTCCCACGTCGGTGAGGCGAGCAGTCCGCGCGAGGTCTCGTAGACGACGCCGTAGTGGCCCTCGTTGTGCGACGCGAAGTAGTGGTTCACGAACGTGCCGGTCCCGTTGTAGGTCCACTGGAAGAAGCCCGAGACGTCGTACTTCGTCCGCGCGAAGAACTGGTAGGTGCCGAAGGTGAACCGGTCCATGCCGGTGTTGTACAGCCACAGGCGCCTGCCGCCGGCCTTCACCGCCGCGGCGTCGTCCGGCGAATGCAGGCCCGCGCACCACGTGTCGATCGCGCCGAGCATGCGCGTCAGCGCCTCGCGCTCGGCGCCCTGCTTCTGGTTGAGGTACGAGCTGTCGTAGCAGACGAAGCGGAAGCCGGGCGCGTTGTCCTGGTAGAGGGTGCAGAAGGCGGCGAGGCGCTCGGGATGGCTGCCGGGATGGACGATGTACTCGTCGTCGAGGCAGAACGCGATCGGCAGCCACGCCTTCGCCTTCGCGTGCTCGCGCACCGCGTCGAAGTAGGCGCGGACGACCGTCGCGAAATCGGCGACGCCGTGCTGGCGCGCGCAGGCCTCGAGGTGGGAGTCGTCGTGGCCAGGCCGCGCCGGCAGGCCGGTGCCGATCGCGTAGCCGTTCAGCTCCTGGGTGAAGCCGGCGGCCTTGGCGATCTCCATGAAGCGGTCCATGCGCGAGAAGTCGACGACGGCCTTGCCGTTCTCGATCCGCTGCAGCGGCATCCCGACGACGGGATCCAGGCTGGTCATGCCGTGGGCGCGCGCGTCCTCGCACATGCGCTTGATGGCGCTCCAGTACGCCTCGCCGTCGGGGTCGAACGCCGCGGCGTTCACCAGCGGGCCCATGTTGAACATGCCCATCGGGATCGCGACCTCGTCGAGCGCGATCGGCAGCACCTCGATCGCCAGCGGCACCTCGTCGGCGCCGTCGGGCGACACGATGCGCACCGTGCCGCGATACGCGCCGGGCTTCGCGTCCTTCGGCACGGTCGCGGTGAACCACAGCGAACGCAGGACGCCCGGCCGCAGGTCGAAGCCCGCCGTCGGCACCGGATCGAGGAACTTCGGGATCGGCGTGTACACCGCGGTGAAGTTCGACGCCTTGTACCGCACCACGCGCGACTCGATGGCCGAGGCGGGGATGGAGGCGCCGCCAGGGCCGGCGAGCGCCGAGACCTCGATCTTCACTGGTCCGATCTGGCGCAGCGGGAAGAGCGAGACGCAGCGCGTCTGCCGCTCGCCGGGCGCGGCGCGCATGGCGACGTCGCGGCGCGCGGTCTCCTCGGCGGTCGGCGCGGCGTTCACGGCGACGTCGCGGTCGACCGAGTGGATGAAGCGGGCGTAGCCGCGCTTCGTCTCATCCGGCTTCGCCTGGTAGGCGGCGGCCGGCGGCGTCGGCAGGCGCTCGACGTGGTTGGCCTCGTACGCCTCCTTGCGGCGCGCCGACAGCCCGTCGAGCCAGCGCTGCGCGGCGGCGGTCGACGACGCCGGCCAGACGGCGAGGCCGTTGACCATCGCGCTCCACCACTCGCCGTGCGCGTCGAAGTCGAGGTCCAGCCGCCCGTCCTTGACCTCGACCTCGAAGACCGACGCCGTGAACAGCGGGTCGATGTAGCGCGACCAGAGGTCGTCGCCGGGCAGGTCCTCGAGGTCCTGGAAGCGGTACTCGTAGGCGGCGAAGGTCTTGGCGTCGTACCGCTGGTCGACGACCACGGCGCCCTCGGCGGCCACCGTGCGGTGGCGGAAGCTGGGCGCCCAGCCCGCGCCCGGGGGCGCGAGCATCAGCCACGCGCCGTACGTGCCGTCCGGCAGCGCGACCGAGAACGTCGCGCGGATCGGCATGCAGAAGTCGCGGCAGAGGTCGTCGACCGGGCGGTGCCGGCCGAGGATCTCGTTGATGTCGAAGTCGCGGCCGAACTGGCCGCCCGGCTGCCAGCCGGCGTCGGCGCCGCCCGAGAACGCGCTGTCCCTGGTCATCTTCGCGAAGCCGGGCATGACCGCGCCCGTCGCCGGGCCGAAGTCGAAGCGCTTGAGGCCGGCCACGGCGACCTCCTCGACCCCCTTGACCAGGCGGACGTTGTCGAGGTCGACCGTCGCGTGGTCGGCGCTGATGTTGAAGCCGACGATGCGCGACACGTCGATCGGCTTGCCGCCGTTCGGGCCGGTCATGTCGCCGACCGACAGTCGGACGGTGTTCATGCCGGGGCGGATGACGCGCTGCCAGTTGTAGCGGTTCCACCAGTCCGAGCCGGCGTCGCCGGCGCGCACCCAGCCGCCGATCTCGATCGAGTCCGACTTCGGATTGAAGACGTCGAACGCGAGCGCGTCCCAGGTCGACCAGTCGGCTGCGAAGCCTTCGAAGCGCACGTAGCCGGCCGGCGCGGCGCTCTCGAGCCGCAGCGCCTTGGCGCCGTCCGTCGCGTGCTCGCCGACCGCGGCGGCCTTCGACGTGCCCTTGAACTCCTCGGGCCAGTCCTCGACCAGCCACGTGCCGGCGTCCTTGCCGTCGAACGAGTAGAGGACGAGCGCCTGCGCCGAGGACGCGCCGCTGGTCAGCCGGCCGTTGTCCAGCCAGATCGTCGGCGCGGCCCCGCCCTCCTCCGCCGGCTTGAAGGCGAGGGCGATGAATTCGATCGTCGAGGCGTCGAGCACGCCCTTGCCGTTCTGGCGCGGCAGCGCCGCGATCGGCAGCGACAGCTTGCGGCTGCCGGGCGCGAGGAGCTGCTCGAAGTTGTGCCGCTCCCACCAGCCCGGGCTCTTGGCGTCCTTGACGAAGCCGAACGCCGTGACCGGGGCGCCCTCGACGAAGACGTCGATCTCGAGGCGCTCCTGGGTCGCGAACTGCTGCCGCCACGCCGGCGGGATGAACAGGTTCGGGTTGAACGCCTGGTCGAGGCGCACCTTGCCCGCGTGCTTCCCCTGCGTCGCGTGCTCGGCGACGATCTCGATCCGGTCGCTGTTCTCGATGGCCTGGCCGGGGCCCTCGAAGTCGAGCAGCACCGTGTCGGCGGCGGCGGCGCTGGCGCAGGCCGCGAGGGCGAGCGCGACGGAACGGAGGATCATGCGGGCTCCTGATGCGGGGGTGGGGCGACGGCGGCGGGGGCCGGGCCCGTGGATCGATGGGGGAAGCACGCCCAAGCCGCGTCGTCGACGGCGACGACGCCGAGCGCCTCGGGCACGCGCCGGCCGAGGGCGCGCGCGGCGGCGGGCAGGGGCGGTGCGAGGGGGTGGGGGTTCATGGCCGGTTCTGTTGACGGTGGACTGCGTCGTCGGCTTCAGCGTTCGCGCACCGATGGCGCCCAGGCCGACGAGGCGCGCGGCATCCATTCGGTATCGAGCAGGCGCTTCTGCGGCGGGCGCGACGGCTCGTCGAGGCGCTGGAACAGGCAGTCGACGGCCTCGCGCCCGAGGCGCTCCATCGGGATGCGGACGCTCGACAGCGCCGGCGACGAGAACATGCCGATGTCGCCGAAGCCGACGACGCTGGCATCGTCCGGGATGCGGCGGCCGCCGTCGCGCAGCGCCGCCATCGTCCCGACCGCCATCTCATCGGTCGTGCAGAACCAGCCGGTGATGTCGTCGTGGTCCGCCATCAGCCGGCGGGTGGCGACGTAGGACGTCGCCGCCGCGGGCTCGGCGACCTGGATCAGCGCCTCGTCGACCGGCACGCCGGCCTGCGCGTGCGCCTCGCGGTAGCCATCGAGGCGCTGGGCGAAGAACGGCGACCGCGGATCGGACGTCAGGATGGCGATGCGGCGGTGGCCGAGGCGCAGCAGCTCGCCGACCGCCTCGAGCGCGCCGACGCGGTCGTGGTGGTTGACGTCGTCGAGATCGGGCAGCGACGCCGGGCACACCGAGTCGATCAGCACCAGCGGCCGGCCGGTGGCGGCGGTGGCCTCGATCAGCGCATCGTCCCAGCAGCCCAGCACGGCGATGCCCGCGAGATCGGCGGCCGACGCCAGCGGCGCCACCGATTCGGCGTACGGGCGGACGTCGCGGCGCACGTTGATCGATGCGCCATGATCCTCGGCGGCGCGCAGCATCGCCTGGAGGATGCGCTGGTAGAACAGCGGCGAGCGCTGGTGGGTCAGGTCGAGCGGCGTGACGATCGCGATGCGCAGGCGCGTCGCGATGGCGCCGCGTCCGGTCGGCTGGCTGACGAAGGTGCCCTTGCCGCGCCGGCGGTTGAGCACGCCCTCGTCGGCGAGCTCGATCAGCGCCCGGCGCACGGTCATGTCGCTGATGCCCAGCTCGGCGGCCATCACCGCCTGGTCCGGGATCGCCGCTCCGGGGGCGAGTTCGCCCTGGGCGACGCGGGTGCGCAGCCAGTCCTTCACCTGGGCATAGATCGGACGGCTGTCGGCGGGGTCGGGTTTCCAACGCATAGGTAGGCCAAGGCTAGGTTTCGGCCCGCCTCGGACTATGGCGCGGATGGTCGGGTCGACCGCCTCGTCGCTCATGGAACCGGTGGTCAGCATAGGACTGACCGTGGATACCGATGCCTACCTGTTTTCGTTGACCGGCGCGTCAAGATCAGTCGCGACCATGATTTACAGCACCCGATTGACCTCGGCCTGCGAGCGCGCGTCGAGCGCGGCCAGCGCTTCGATCTCGTAGCGGTTGCCCATGGTGTCGCGGATCAGGCAGCGCTGGCGCGGGACCAGCCAGTGGACGTTCTTGCGCGGCTCGCGCATGGCGAAGCGCCGCGGACCGCGGTCGGTGTCGACCGTCCAGTAGCGCGTGCCGAGGTGCACGGAGGTCTCGTGCACGCGGACGATGCGCGCGATCAGGTAGCGTTCGCCCAGCGCGCGCTCGGCGACCGCGCGGCTGTCCGGCGCGAGCGCGTCGATGCCCGGCAGCAGCGCGTGCTCGCGCTTCTTCTCGTCGACGATCGCCAGCTCGCCGCCGCGCGCGGTCAGCGGCCGCGCCCACACCAGGCGCACGGCGATCTCGGCGCCGTCGCGGATCAGGCGCGCGCCGGTCTCGGTCCAGCGCAGCCGCACGTCCGCCGGCGCGAGGCGCGCCGGCCGTTCGGAGGCGTCGGTCGAGGCCGGCGCCGGCACCGTCGTCGACGCAGGGGTCTGTTCGCTCACGCCGGCGATCGTCACAGGTAGGTCTCCACGCGCAGCCGGTTGTTCTCGTTCTGCAGGCGCACGAGCTTGGCGAAGACGCCGTCCGCCTTGCCGAGCAGCTCCTCGTGCGTGCCCTCCTCGACCAGCTTGCCGTCGTCCATGACCAGCAGCCGGTGCGCGTTGCGCAGCGTCGCCAGGCGGTGGGCGATGGCGATGGTCGTGCGGCCGCGGATCAGCACGGCGATCGCCTCCTGGATCGCGCGCTCGGTCTCGCTGTCGACCGCCGAGGTCGCCTCGTCGAGGATCAGCACCGGCGGGTCGTCGAGGATCGCGCGCGCGATCGACACGCGCTGGCGTTCGCCGCCCGACAGCTGCGCGCCGCCCTCGCCGATCAGCGTGTCGTAGCCGTCCTCCTTATCGAGGATGAACTCGTGCGCGTTGGCGGCGCGCGTCGCGCGCATCACGTCCTCGAACGTCGCGTCCGGCCGGCCGAAGCGGATGTTGTCGAGGATCGACGCGTTGAAGAGGAACGGGTCCTGCATCACCACGCCGATCGAGCGGCGCACGCGCGAGACGTCGTGGCCCTCGACCGGCGCGCCGTCGATCAGGATCTGCCCGGCGTCGGGATCGTAGAAGCGCGAGATCAGGTTGATGATCGTGCTCTTGCCGCTGCCCGACTTGCCGACCAGGCCGACCATCTGCCCCGCGGGCAGGTGGAACGAGATGCCCTTGAGCACCTCCTTGCCGCGCTCGTAGCTGAAGCGCACGTCCTTGAACTCGATCTCGCCGCGGAAGCGCGCGCTGGCGTCGACCGCCGCGGTCGCCGCGGTCGATGCGGGCGAGGCCTGCGCCTCCTCGGTCGGCTCGTCGAGCACCGAGAAGATGCGCTCGGCGGCGGAGAGCGCGTTCGACATCCAGTTGAAGACTTCCGTGAACCACTGCAGCGGCCCGTACAGGCTGCCCATGTACGCGCCGAACGCGATCATGTCGCCGAGCGTCAGCTCGCTGCCGCCGACGATGCGGTGGCCGCCGACGTACCACATCGCCGCTCCGGCCAGGCCCATGATCCACGGCATCGACGCCGAGAACCCGACCCAGGTGCGGTTGATCTGCTGCGCGGTCTCGAAGTGCCGCTCGTTGGCGTTGTCGAACATCTCGACGCGCCGGTCCTGCTGCGAGAACGCCTTGACCGTGCGGATGCCCTGCAGCGATTCGCCGACGATCGCGTGCAGCACGCCGTTGCGGCTGCCCTGGCGGTGGTGCATCGGCATGAGCTTGTGCGAGAAGTAGGCGCCGCCGAAGAACACCAGCGGCGCCGGGAACAGCGCCAGCAGCGTCAGCCACGGATCGATCGCGATCAGGATGGCCATCGCGCCGAACATCATCATCAGGTTGAGCGCGAAGAAGGGCACGCCCTCCACCAGGAAGTGCTGGAGCTGGCCGGTGTCGCTGAGCACGCGGCTGGACAGCTCGCCGCCGTCGCGCTTGTTGAGGTAGCTCAGGCGCAGGCGCTGGATCTTGGCGTGCAGCGTCGACCGCATGTCGGCGATCAGCCGCCCCGACAGCCACGACATCAGGCGTCCCTGCGCGAAGCGCAGCCCGAACAGCACGAAGCCGCTCGCCGCCATCAGCGCGACCCAGATGTTCAGCCGCGCCGGATCCTTGCCGAGGATGCCCTGGTCGACGACGCCGCGCATGAACAGCGGTCCGACCAGCTGCATGCCGCAGGTGGCGGCGACGACCAGCGTCAGCCAGATCTGCACCTGGCGGTACGGCCTGAGCAGGCCCATCAGCCGGCGGATGATCTGCAGGCGCGGCACGCACAGCCCGCACGGCGCCTCGCGATCGCGCAGCGGCGCGGCGCAGCGCGCGCAGTACGCCGCCGGCTGGCTGTCGGGCAGCAGCGGCGGGCGGCCGCCGACGACGTCGTTGACCAGCCGGCAGAACGTCGCGAATTCGGGCGCGACCATGCGGCTGTGGTAGGCGATCAGCCGCTCGCCGTCGGCGGTGGTCGCGATCATGCGGCCGCTGCCGAACAGCTCGTCGACCTTGGCCTCCGTGATCGAGGCGAGGTTGAGGCCGACGACGATGCGCCCGCCCTCGGCGCAGACCAGCCGGCGGTCGGTGATGGCGAGATCGACGCGGGCGAAGCGGCGTTCGCGGTCGAGGTCGCCGACCACCGCGAAGCGCACGGTCTCGCCGGCATCGAGCAGGGGGGCGAGCGCGTCGGGGACGGTGTTGGCGATGATGGGCATGCGGTCAGGCGACTTTCATGACGGGGACGCGGCCGCCGACGCTCGGGCCGGCGAGGATGTTGCGCTGCCGCGCGGTGAAGCGCGCGGGTTCTTTGAGCGCGATCGGACCGCCTGCCCACTGCATGTAGGCGGGCGCGTACTTCAGCAGGATCGAGCGCCGCTCGTGGGTGGTGCAGGTCCACGGCATGGTGCCGTGCGTCAGCGCCTCGGTGAAGACCAGCATGTCGCCGGCGCGCATCGGGACGTGGACCAGCAGGGGGTTGTCGAGCACGCCGTACCACGACTCGGGCGGCTTGAAGAGCGACTTGTGGGTGCCCGGGATGCAGCAGAACCCGCCGCCGCCGGTCGGGACATCGCACAGCGCGTAGCTCACCACCACCAATCCGTTGTGGACGCGGTTTCCATGCGTCGCGTAGAAGCAGCCGTGGTCGAACATCCCGCCTTCATGGTGAAGGCCTTCGCCGCCGGGCGTGCCATCGTGGCGCATCGCCATGCCGTAGGCGTGGTCGAGGCGGAACTTCTCGCCGATGATCCCGGCCAGGATCGGCAGCACCGCGGCGTGGTCGACCAGCGCGCGCCAGTCGTCGCCCCATTCGAGGAACCCGCCGAAGCGCGACTTCGACGGATCGTTGGCGGCGTCCCGGACGCCGTGCGCGTCGCAGTCGGCGCGCATCCGCGCGACGGTCGCCGCGTCGAGCGCGCCGCGCACGACCAGGAAGCCCTGGAGGTCGAAGAGGAATCGCTGTTCGTCGGTCATCGGTTGCATGGCGATACGGTTTCCCGGTGAGGTCGTGGTGGCGACCGGCCGCGGAGCGGACGTGACGGTGCCGCTGGCGCGGCGCGGCATGGTACGGATGGGGAGCCGGACGGACCGCGCGTTCAACGCGGTACAGGACCCGGACCGAAGCACAGGACAGTGGCGCCCGGGCGACCGGGGTGGGTCAGCGGCAGGGGGAGGGCGCGGCGGTCCATGGCACAGCTCCGAGCGGCGACAACGCGCGCATCCGTAACCGGGGCCGGGGGACGGTCAACCAGCGATGGCGAAGCGACCGTAGTGCCAACGGCAGTAACCGTGTGCGCTGCTACTTTTGCATCTCCGGCACGCGCTACAGGACCTTTGCCGCCGCGGCGCGCGACGCCTCGTCGAGCGCGGCGAAGTCGGCGATTCGGTAGCGGTTGCCGAGCACGTCGCGCAGCACCGCGCGCCGCTCGTCCAGCCAGGTGACGTTGCGCGTCGGCTCGCGCATGGCGAAGCGATGGACGCCGCGATCGGTCTCGACCGTCCAGAAGCGCACGCCGAGGTGCGCCTGCGTCGCCAGGATCCGCCGCACGGTCGGCACCAGGTAACGCGCGGCCAGCGCGTCCTCGAGCGCCGCGCGCGACGGGCGGTCGAGCGCGTCGACGTCGTCGATCAGCAGGACGTCGCGCCGCCGCTCGTCGATCAGCGAGACCTCGCGGCCTTCGCCGCTGATCGGCCGCGCCCACACCGGCCGCACGGCGACCGCGTGCTCGCCGTCCTCGCCGTCGTCGCGCGCGAAGACCACGCGCAGGCCGTCGGCGCCGGTCTCGAGGCGCAGGAAGGATTCGGTGGTGAAGAGCTGGTCCATGGGTGCTCCCTCGGGTCGTGGTTCGTCGCGTCGGATTCAGGCGGCCTGGTCGTGGGTGCGGTTGTTCTCCTCCTGCAGGCGCAGGAGGCTCGCGAAGTGCCCGTCGCGCGCGATCAGCGCGGCGTGCGTGCCCTCCTCGACGACGCGGCCGTCGTCGATGACGACGATGCGGTCGGCGTCGCGCAGGGTCGAAAGCCGATGGGCGATGGCGATGGTCGTGCGCCCGCGCACCAGGTTGCCGATCGCCTCCTGGATCGCGCGTTCGGTCTCGTTGTCGACCGCCGACGTCGCCTCGTCGAGGATCAGGATGCGCGGGTCGTGCAGGATGGCGCGCGCGATGGCGATGCGCTGGCGCTCGCCGCCGGACAGGCGCGCGCCGGAGTCGCCGATGACCGTGTCGTAGCCCTCCTCCTTATCGAGGATCGCGTCGTGCACGCAGGCGGCCTTGGCGGCGCGCACGACCTCGGCGAACGACGCGTCCGGCCGGCCGAAGCGGATGTTCTCGGCGACCGTGTCGTTGAACAGGAACGGCTCCTGCATGACCACGCCGATCGAGCGGCGCAGCAGGTCGAGCGGCAGGCGCTCGATGGCGACGCCGTCGACGCTGATCGCGCCCGAGTCGACGCCGTAGAAGCGCGACAGCAGGCCGATGATCGTGCTCTTGCCGCTGCCCGACCGGCCGACCAGGCCGACGAACTCGCCGGCGGCGATCGACACGTCGACGCCCTTGAGCACCTCCTTGCCGCGCTCGTAGCTGAAGCGCACGTCGGCGAAGGCGACGTCGCCGCGGATCGCCGGCAGGCGCACCGCCTGCGGATGATCCGCTTCGATCGGCTGGTCGAACACCGCGAAGATGCGCTCGGCGGCGGCGAAGGCGTTGGTCAGCCAGGAGAACACCGCGGTGAACCACTGCAGCGGACCGTAGAACATCCAGATGTAGCCGACGAAGGCCAAGAGGTCGCCGAAGCCGAATGCGCTCCCGCCCGCCGCGGCGCGCGTCGAGCCGACCCACCAGACCCCGGCGACGCCCAGCGACATGACGAAGAACATGCCCTCGTTGAAGCCGCCGAAGGTGCGCTCGAGCGACAGGCGCACGCCGAACAGGCGGTCGTTGGCCTGGTCGAAGGCGCGGGCGCGGCGCGGCTCCTGGGCGAACGCCTTGACCGCGCGGATGCCGTGCACCGATTCGTCGAGCGTCGCGTGCACCGCGCCCGAGCGCGAGCCGATCGCGTGGTAGAGCGGCACCAGCTTGCGCCAGAACCACGCGCCGCCGCCGACCAGCAGCGGCACCGGCAGGAAGACCAGCGCCGCGAGCAGCGGATCGATCGCGATCAGGATCGCGGCGATGGCGATGAACGACAGGCCATTGACCAGGATGTACGGGAGTCCGTCGACCAGGAACTGCTGCAGCTCGGCGGTGTCGTTCATCACCCGCTGCACCACCTCGCCCGCGTCGCGCTTGCCGAACCAGCTCAGGCGCAGGCGCTGCATGGTCGCGTGCAGGCGCGAGCGCAGATCGGCGACGAGGCGTCCGCTGAGGTAGGTCGTCAGCCGTATCGCCACCAACCGCGCGCACAGGTACGACGCCGCGCAGCCGGCCATGCCCAGGATCAGCCACGGCACGCGCGCGCCGCCGCCGCGGGTGACGTCGTCGTGCACCAGCTTGGTCAGGTACGGCGGGATCAGCTGGGTGGCGACGGTGAACGCCGTGATGCACGCCAGCGCGATGGCGCGCGCGCGGTACGGCGCGAGCAGACCGACCAGGCGCATCAGGATCCGCCCGCGCGGCACGCACAGCGCGCACAGCGCGCCGCGTTCCGGCAGCGGCGCGGCGCAGCGCGCGCAGTGCGCGCCGGCGAGCTCCTCCGGCAGCAGCGGCTCGCGGCCGTGCGCGCAGTCGTCGATGATCCGCGCCAGGATCGCGAACTCGGGCACCAGCGCGCGGCTGAAGCAGGCGATCGGCTGCTGCGCGCCGGCGACGGTCAGCGCCACGCGGCCGCCGCCGAACAGCTCGTGCGCCCTGGCCGCGGTGATCGTCGTGAACGCATGCGCCACGCGGACGACGTCGCCTTCGATCGTGGCGACGCCGCGCTCGGTGACCGCGACCCACGATGCGCCGTAGGCGTGGTCGAGCCGGAGATCGCTGGCGAGGGTGAAGCGCAGCGCGCCGGCGACGGCGCTGGCGTCGAGCGCGGCGGCGGAGCGCGCCGGCAGGGGCTGCGCGAAGCGCGCGGCCACCGGGGTGATGGACGACATGACGGACCCGATGCGTGCGGCCGCGACGTCGCGGCGGCGTGGGCGCGCCCTCGGGGGCGTGCCGGTGGAGATGGGATGCGGCGGCGTGGCCGCGGATGCGCTGTGGTCGATGCGCGGAGCCGGTGGAGCCGGCTCAGGGGGCGATCAACCCGGGAGCTGCGGGACGTCCTGGCGACCGGAGATCAACGCGATCCGCGCGAACTCGAGGTGATTGGCCATCGTCGGACACCGTGTCCTGCCGCGCTGGATGCGCGGCGTGCGGAGCTTGTACTCCGGACGCACGATTTTCACAAGCGCCAGCTGGAAATGCGCGCATCCCGTTCAGTGTCGGGGCGCTGGGCATTGGCATTCCGCTCCCCATCCGCGCAATGGCGCCACGCATGGAACCTCTGCCGCCGCCCGATCCTGCATTCGTCCCGACCTCGCCCGCGCAGCCCGCGCCGTCCGACCCGCTGGTCGCATCGTCGCCGGTGGCCGCCCCGGTGTCGCGGCGGCGCCTGCATCTCGAGCCGCTGCAATGGCTCGGCGCAGCGCTGATCGTCGCCGCCGTGGTGCTGGCGATCGTCGAGACCACCGAGCCGCGGCCCGAGTACTGGCCGGAGATCCTCGTGCTGATCGCCGCGACCGGCGGCTCGTGGCTGGTCGCGCGGCCGATGCGCTCGCCCGGCACCTTGTCGTTGTCGGCGCTCGGCGCCGGCGCGGCGATCATCGGTTTCGCCTGGAACGTGCCGTGGATCGCCTGGCCGGCCGCGGGCGTCTGCGTCGGCGCCGCGGTGCGCTGGGGCTACGACCACCGCAAGCGCGCATGGTGGTTCACCGGCGCGGTGCTGCTGCTGGCGTGGACGATCGCCGCCGCGGCGGCGCTGCTGCGCGTCGCCGAGGGCCGCGGGCTGGAATGGGTCGCGGCCCAGGGCGTCGGGTCGCTCGCGGTCGGCGCCGGGCTGGCCTGGCTGGCCGGACGCCTGGCGAGCCGGCCCGAGGCCGCGTCGAGCGTGGCGATCGCCTCGCGCGCGCTGGTCGTCGGCGGCATCGTCCTGCCCTACGCCGCGCTGGCGGCGATGGCCATCGCCCGCGCCGCGTAGCGTGGCGCTCGCCATGTCCACCGTCGCCGTCCGCGCCTTGGCGGTCGGTGGCGCTGGGGTAGCCTCAGCCGCATGGACGCCGCGCTCGCCAAGGAGGAAGCGCTGAAGCGCGATCTCGCCGGCCTCGGCCGCGCGCTGGTCGCGTTCTCGGCGGGCGTCGATTCGACCTACCTGCTCGACGTCGGCCACGCCGTCCTCGGCGCGCGCATCGAGGCGGTGACCGCCGACAGCCCGAGCCTGGCGCGGTCGAGCCTGGACGAGGCGCGCGCCTTCTGCGCGGCGCGCGGCATCGCCCACCGCGTCGTCGCCACCGACGAGTTCGAGGTCGAGGCCTACCGCGCCAACGACGGCCAGCGCTGCTTCCACTGCAAATCGGCGCTGATGAAGGCGATGTCGGGCCTCGCCCTGGCCACCGCCGACGGCCGCGCCGGCGCGGCGCTGCTGATCGGCGCGATCGCGGACGACTTCGCCGACGTGCGTCCGGGGCTGCAGGCCGCCGCCGCCGCCGGCGCGCGCTGGCCGCTCGCCGACGCCGGCATGACCAAGGACGAGGTCCGCGCCCGTTCGCGCGCGCGCGGGCTGCCGACGTGGGACCGGCCGGCCGAGCCCTGCCTGTCGAGCCGCATCCCCTACGGCGAGCCGGTGACGCCCGAGGCCGTGCGCATGGTCGAGGCCGCCGAGGCCTGCCTGCGCTACCTCGGCCTGAGCCACTGCCGCGCCCGCCACCACCGCGTCGGCGCCAAGGCCGACGGCGGCGCGCGCGGCTGGCTGTGCCGCATCGAGGTGCCCGACGCGGATCTCGAGCGCGTGCTCGCCGCGCGCGCCGAGCTGCTGCCGGCGCTCCGGCGCATCGGCTACGCGAACGTCGCGCTCGATCTCGCCGGCCTGGTCAGCGGCGGCTACAACGGCCTGCTCAGCGCCGGCGAACGCGCCGACGCGGTCCTCCCGGTGCGCGCATGACCGATCCGCTGCCGCTGAACCTCGACTTCGACCGCGCCCAGCGCTGCGGCTACCCCGAGGTCGTCTTCGGCCTGGGCAAGACCGTCGAGGAGGTCGTCGCCGCCGCGACCCGCCTGCACCGCGCGCACGGCCAGGTGCTGGTCACGCGCGCCGCCGACGAGGCGCTCGCCGCGCTGGCCGCGGCGCTGCCGGGCGGCCGGTCCCATCGGCGTAGCGGCTGCTTCGCCGTCGGCGAACCGGCCGCGACGCTCGGTCCGGTCGGCGTCGTCAGCGCCGGCACCGCGGACGAGGCGGTCGCCGAGGAGGCGGTCGTGACGCTCGGCATGCGCGGGGTCGCCGTGGTGCGCGCCGCCGATTGCGGCGTCGCCGGCCTGCATCGCATCCTCGCGCGGCTCGACGAGCTGCGTCGCTGCCGCGCGCTGATCGTCGTCGCCGGCATGGACGGGGCGCTGCCGTCGGTGGTGGGCGGCCTGGTCGACTGCCCGGTGATCGCCTGCCCGACCTCGGTCGGCTACGGCGTCGCCGCCGGCGGCCACGCCGCGCTGAACAGCATGCTCGCCAGCTGCGCCGCCGGCGTGACCGTGGTCAACATCGACAACGGCTTCGGCGCCGGCGCCGCCGCGGCGGCGATCGCGCGCCAGTGCGGCCAGCCCGGCGCGGCGGCGAAGGCCACCTGAGGGGCGCGTCCGCCGGATCCGGCGTCGCCACCGCCCGCTGAGCGATGGATGCGGCGGCGCCGGCGCGCGTCAGCATCGCCGCATGCGCACCGTCCTGCTGCTGCTCGCCTCCAACTGCTTCATGACCCTGGCCTGGTACGGCCACCTGACCGTCCGGTCCGCGTCGCTGTGGGCGGTGATCCTGGTCTCCTGGCTGATCGCGCTGCCCGAATACTGCCTTGCGGTTCCGGCCAACCGCTGGGGCCACGTCGCCCATGGCGGCCAGTTCAGCGCGCCGCAGCTCAAGATCCTCCAGGAGGGGATCAGCGTCGCGGTGTTCCTCGCGTTCTCGCTCATCGTCCTGCGCGAGGTGCCGCGCTGGCAGGACCTGGTCGCGTTCCTGCTGATCGGCGCCGGGCTGGCCGTCGCGCTGCTTTCGCGGCCCGCGGCCTGATCGCTCAGCCGATCGCTACGGGATGCACGAAGCGGATGGTCAGCGGATACCGGTAGGCGATGCCGTCGCGCGCGCGGATCGCGGCGATGATCGTGCAGATCAGCCAGACCAGGGCGAGCACCGGCAGCAGCACGAAGCCGATCAGCACGAAGCACAGCAGGCCGGCGACGATGCCCCACAGCAGCATCGAGATGTTGAAGTTGAGCGCCTCGCAGCCCTGGTCGTCGACGAACGGCGTCGACTTCTTGATCAGCCACACGACCAGCGGGCCGATGATGCTGCCGAAGCCCGGCGCCAGGACGAGCGAGCCGATCAGCGACGACAGGTGGCAGAACATCGCCCACTGCCGCGCGTCGTCGCTGGGTCTGCCGTCGTGCGGGATCGCGTCGCTCATCATCGCTCCGTGGCGGCGGATCATGCGCCTCCGCGCGGCGTGTGAAAACGAATCGCCCGCCGGCGCGGCCGGCAGGTTCTCCGCGGTGCGCGATCGAGCAGTCCACGCCTGGGCGTCCTAGCGGGGCGGCGGACCGGCACTTCATGCGAGCCCCGCAAGGCGCTCGGCGATCGGCGCCATCCCACCCGATGTCGAGGCGCAGCGAGCGCAGCATCTCCGGATCACGATCCCCTGGGGTCGTCCAGATGCGGCGCAGCGTGCCGGACGTGCCATGCAGGCGAATGTGCGACGACATGCACGGCTGTGACGCGATGGCCTGTGCGCGCTGGTCGCGCGCTGGTCGCGCGCTACCGGGCGCCCGTCACGCCCGACGGCTACGTCGCGTCTGCGCGGCGTCGCGGGACGTCCTCATGCAACGCTTGCACGCGCGCGCGACCATCGGTTAGGCTCGGGCATGGACAGCAGTGACCAGGCGCGAGGCGGGCGCCGTGGCGGGATGGGCCACGCCCGGCACGACGGCTTCGAGATGCTCGGCGAGGGACTGACGCTGATGGCGCCGTACCTGGTCACCGTGCAGCAGGAGGCGCCGGGCATCGACGGCGCCAACGCGATGCCGTGGAACCGGCTGTTCGTCGTGCCGCCGCACGAGCAGCGCATCCCGGCGACCGTCTCGCTCGCCGAGCCGCGCCAGGCGCTCGCGCTCGAACCCGGCACCATCACCTGGCTGCCGTCGGACGCGCGCCTGCACTTCCGGTTTCCGGTCGGCTTCAGGATGATCGCCTGGCATTTCCGCCTCGAATGGGCGCCTGGGGTCGATGCGTTCGCCGGCGTCGCGCGGATGCGTCAGACGCGCGACGCGACGATGTCCCGTGAACTGGATGCGCTCGCCCGCCGCGACGCCGACGCCGCAGCGCTCGCGCGCCTGCGCGGACTGCTGCTGGCGGCGTTGTCCTCGTTCATCGACGAGCCGCTCGACGCGCTGTCGCGGCGCCTGCGGACGCGGCAGCGTTACGGCAAGCTGCTGGCGGCGATCGACCAGCAGCCGCGCGCCGATCTCGGTGTCGCCGAGATGGCGCGCGAGATCGGCCTCGGGCGCGAGGGTTTCACGCGCGCCTTCCGCAGGGACGTCGGGCTGACGCCACGCGAATACCTGCGACGCGCGCTCGCGCGCCACGCGTCGCAGCGGCTCCTGGCCGGCGAGTCGGTCACGTCGGTCGCGGAGGGGCTGCGGTTCTCCAGCCCCTTCTGGTTCTCGCGTTTCTTCAAGGCCCGGCTCGGCGCCGCCCCGAGCGCCTTCGGGTCGCTGGCGCGCCGGTGACCAGCCGCGGGTGCGCGGCGTCACGGCAGTGAATGGCCGATCCTTCCGCGTCCATGGCGCGGCAGGACGCCGATCGGCAGGCTGCGGAGCAGGCGTGCGCCTTCGCGCCCGCGACCGCGACGACCGGCCAGGTCGCGGCGACCACCTCGACGGCCGCCCCGGCTCCAAGGACACCATGACCGACACCGCCTACGACGAACTGCTGCGCCCGCGCTTCCACTTCACGGCGAAGCGCAACTGGCTCAACGACCCCAACGGCCTCGTCCATTGCGACGGTGTCTGGCACCTGTTCTTCCAGCATCACGCCGATGGGCTGCGCTGGGGACCGATGACCTGGGGCCACGCGGTGAGCCCGGACCTCGTGCATTGGACCCAGCTCGAGCACGCGCTGAGGCCGGACGACCTCGGGACGATGTGGTCGGGCTCGGCCGTGGTCGATCGCCGCGACACCTCCGGCTTGCGCATCGGCGCGACGCCGCCGCTGGTCGCGATGTACACCGCGGTCAGGCCGGATGCGCCCGCCTCGGCCACGCAGTGCCTCGCTGCCAGCACCGATGGCGGCGCGACGTGGACGAAGCACGCGGGCAACCCGGTGATCCCATGCATCGAACCCGGCAACCGCGATCCGAAGGTGATCTGGCACGAGCCGACCGGCCGCTGGGTCATGGCGCTCTACCTGGCCGGCAGCGCGTACGCGCTGTTCGCGTCGCCGGACCTCAAGGCGTGGACGCGGATCCAGACCATCACCGTCCCCGGCACCAGCGAGTGCCCGGACTTCTTCCCGCTGCGCATCGATGGCGATGCGTCGCGCGAGCAGTGGGTCCTGTGGGTCGCCGACGGCGTCTACGTGCTCGGCGACTTCGACGGGGACCGCTTCACGCCGCGCAGCGAGCGCCTGGTCTGCGAGCTCGGGCCGAACGGTTACGCGGCGCAGACCTGGAGCGACGCCCCGGACGGGCGCCGCACGCAGATCTCGTGGATGCGTGGCGGCACCTATCCGTGGATGCCCTTCAACCAGCAGCTGTCGTTCCCGGTGGATCTGACGCTGCGCTCGACCCCGGAGGGGCCGCGCCTCTACCGCTGGCCGGTCCGCGAGATCGGGAGCCTCGTCGCGCGGCGCACCGCGTTGGACGGCGCGACCCTGTCCGGCCGACCGCTGTACCCCGAGCCCGGCGATGGTCTGTACGACCTCGAGATCGAGATCGATGTCGGGTCGGCGACCGCGCTGCACCTGCGCATCCATGGCCGCGAGCTGCGCTACCAGGTCGCCGAAGGGACGCTGACGTTGCTCGAACGCACGGCGCGGGTCCCGACCGAGGACGGTCGCCTCCGGCTGCGCCTGCTCATCGACCGCACCTCGATCGAATGGTTCGCCGACGGCGGGCGGCACAGCGCGTCGTTCTGCTTCCTCGCCGATGGATGCGATGAGCCGCTGGCGGTGTGGTCGACGGGAGGAGACGCGCGCATCGTGCGCGGCGAGATCCGTCACCTGCGCAGCGCGTGGCATCCGCTCCCGCCCGCGGCGAAGGCCTGACCGCGGCGGCGCGGGAGCGCGATCGCCGACAGGCGCCGCCGAGACGCCGCGCCACGGCCGCCGTGAACGCAGAAACCCCGGCGGAGCGCCGGGGTTTCTGCGGGTCTCTCGATGGCGAGACGGTCAGGCGTCGTAGTAGAGGTAGAACTCGTACGGGTTCGGCCGCAGCTTCAGCGGCTCGACCTCGTTCTCGCGCTTGAAGGCGACGTACGCGTCGATCATGTCGTCGGTGAAGACGTCGCCGGCGGTGAGCCAGGCCTTGTCCTGCTCCATGGTCTCGAGCGCTTCCTCGAGGTTCTTGCAGGTGCCCGGGATCTGGGCCAGCTCCTCCGGCGGCAGGTCGTAGATGTTCTTGTCCATCGGCTTGCCGGGATCGATCTGGTTCTTGATGCCGTCGATGGCGGCCATGAGGATCGCGGCGGTGACCAGGTACGGGCTGCCCGAGGCGTCGGGGCAGCGGAACTCGAAGCGCCGCGCCTTGTCGCCGTTGACGAACGGGATGCGGATCGAGGCCGAGCGGTTGTTCGCGCTGTAGGCGAGGTTGACGGGCGCTTCGTAGCCGGGGACCAGGCGGCGGTAGCTGTTCGCCGACGGGTTGGTGAAGGCCTGGATCGACTTGCCGTGCTTGAGGATTCCGCCGATCGCCCACATCGCGTTCTGCGACAGCTTCGAGTAGACGTTGCCGGCGAAGGTGTTCTTGCCGCCCTTCCAGATCGACATGTGGTTGTGCATGCCGCTGCCGTTGTCGAAGAACATCGGCTTGGGCATGAACGTCGCCGTCTTGCCGTGCTGGAAGGCGGTGTTCTTGACCGCGTACTTGTACTGGTGGACGAGGTCGCCGGCGGTGACCGCCGAGCCGAACTTGATGCCGATCTCGCACTGCCCGGGGCTCGCCACCTCGTGGTGGTGGAGGTCCACTTCCATGCCCATGGTCTGCATGTTGGTGGTGATCTCGCTGCGGATGTCCATCAGCGTGTCGGCCGGCGTCGCCGGGAAGTAGCCGCCCTTATGGCGGATCTTGTGGCCGAGGTTGATGCCGTCGTCGCGGCCCATCGCCCACGGCGCTTCGGCCGAGTCGATGTAGTAGAACGCTTCCTGCGGCGTCGAGCTGTAGCGGATGGAGTCGAAGATGAAGAACTCGGGCTCGGGGCCGAAGTAGGCCATGTCACCGATGCCGGTCGAGTTGAGGTACGCCAGCGCCTTGTGCGCGATCGAGCGCGGGTCGCGCGCGTAGCGCTGGCCGGTGCGCGGATCGTAGATGTCGCCGAAGAACGCGATCGTCGGCTGCTCGCGGAACGGGTCGATGAACGCCGTCGCCGGATCCGGCTTGATGTTCATGTCCGACTTCTCGATGCCCTGCCAGCCGCGGATCGACGAGCCGTCGAAGGGCAGGCCCTCCTCGAACAGCGACGCCTCGAGCCGGCGCGCGGTGATCGTGAAGTGCTGCAACGTCCCGAACATGTCGCCGAACATGATGTCGACGTATTTCGCGCCATGGTCTTTGGCGAGTTGCAGGGCTTTGGCGACATCGGCGCTCATTGGGTCTCCGGAATCGTGGGATCGGTTGGAAGGAAAGGTGGGTCGAGGTCGGGAGGGCGACGAGGCTAGTGCAGAGGTCGCTGGCGCAAGCGCGCCGAGCGAGCGACGGACGCGCGCGCAGCGCGTATGACGCGACGTCGAAAAGTCGTCAGATGGCTTCTGGGCCGCGCTCGCCGGTGCGGATGCGGATGCAGTCGTCGAGCGGCATGATGAAGATCTTGCCGTCGCCGACCTTGCCCTCCTCGCCCGAGCGCCCGGCCTTGATGATCGCCTTCACCGTGGGCTCGACGAACTCGTCGTTGACCGCGATCTGCAGCTTCACCTTCCGCAGCAGGTTGACGGTGTATTCGTGGCCGCGGTAGATCTCGGTGTGGCCCTTCTGGCGGCCGAAGCCCTGGACGTCGCTGATGGTCAGACGGACGACCTCGACCTCGTTGAGCGCTTCCTTGACCGCTTCGAGCTTCGACGGCTGGATGATGGCCTCGATCATCTTCATGGTGTGGTCCTTGGCGTGGGAGATTGGTGGGGGGTGGGGACGTTAGATCGGCCGGGGCGGCAGTCGAGCGACGCCGCCCCGGCGCATGGTCAGGCGGCGGGGTTGTAGGCTTCCTCGCCGTGCTGCGTGAGGTCGATGCCGCGCTCCTCGTCGTCCGCGGTCGTCCGCAGTCCGAGCACCAGCTTCACGACGAGCAGGATGACCGCCGATCCGACGCCGCTCAGCACGACGGTGAAGAGCACGGCCATGATCTGATTCATCACCACGTTGACCTCGCCGGCCACGATCTTGCCGTAGTAGAGGCTGCCGCCGGAGAACATCGTCAGCGCCGGCACGGCCGCGTTGACGTCGACGTTGAGGAACAGCCCGGTGGCGATCGCGCCCCAGATGCCGCCGACGCCGTGGATGCCGAACGCGTCGAGCGCGTCGTCGTAGCCCAGCATGCGCTTGAGGTAGGTGACCGAGCCGAAGCAGATGAAGCCGGCGATCGCGCCGATCGCCAGGGCGCTGCCCGGGGTGACGAAGCCGCACGCCGGGGTGATCGCGACCAGGCCGGCGACGCAGCCCGAGATGCCGCCGAGCAGGGTCGGCTTGCCGCGCAGCAGCCACTCGGCGACGACCCAAGCGACGGCCGCGGCGGCGGCCGCGATCTGGGTGTTGGCGAAGGCCAGCACCGCGAGCCCGCCGGCGCCCAGCGCCGAGCCGCCGTTGAAGCCGAACCAGCCGAACCACAGCAGCGCCGCGCCGATGAAGCTCAGCACCAGGTTGTGCGGCGGCATCGGCCGGTTCGGGTAGCCGCGACGCTTGCCGAGGAACAGCGCGCACATCAGCGCCGCCACGCCCGACGAGATGTGGACGACCGTGCCGCCGGCGAAGTCGAACGCCGGGATCGTCGCAGCCGCGTTCCACCAGTTGAAGAAGCCGTCGACGCCCCAGACCATGTGCGCCATCGGCAGGTAGACGACCACCATCCACAGCACGCTGAAGACCACCATCGCCGAGAACTTCATGCGCTCGGCGAAGGCGCCGGTGATGAGCGCCGGGGTGATGATGGCGAACATCAGCTGGAACATCGCGAAGACGCCGAAACTGATGGTCGGCGCGTAGTCGTAGCTGATCGGATAGCGGTTGGCGTCGGTGGCGAGGACGTCGTCCCAGACCACGCCCTTGAGGAAGGCGTAGGTGCTGAAGTCGCCGAAGAACGGGTTGCCCGACGAGAAGGCCATCGAGAAGCCGAACACCGTCCAGATCACGGTGACGATGCCCATCAGGATGAAGCTCTGCATCATCGTCCCGAGCACGTTCTTCTGGCGCACGAGGCCGCCGTAGAACAGCGCCAGGCCCGGCGCGGTCATGAGCAGGACCAGGGCGCAGGCGACCAGCATCCAGGCGTTGTCGCCGGCGCTGATGCCGGTCTCGAGCGACCCCGGCACGTCGTTGCCGTCCTTGTCCTTCTTCTTCGCGTAGGTCCCGAACCAGCTGGTGGCCGCGGCGATCTTGGCCTCGGCCTGCGGATCCTTGGCCATCGCCGCGGACGTCACCTGGGCGAGCTCGAGATCGGCCTCGCTCGGTTCGGCCGCCGGCGGCGCCGGCTCGGCGGCGACCACCGGGGTCTTCGGCGTGGCCTCGTCGTCCGCGTGGAGGCCGCTCGCCCCCGCGATCAGCAGCAGGGCCGTGCACAGGGAAGAGAGACGCCTCATCGGGATGCCTTTCGGTCGGGGTGGGGACGCGTGCCGATCCCCTCTTGGCAAACCCCGCTCCGAACTGCTGCGCCGCTGGGCACGGTGCGCGTAAGCCACAGGTCGCGACGCGCGTTAGTGCGAAATGCCCCGGCACGCGAGCCGGTTCGCGGCTGCGCCGGTTGAGCGCAGTGCCGCTCAAATTTCACGCGATCGGCGGTTTGCGGCGCGCGACGTCGGCAGCCGAGCGCGGTCGATAAGCGCGACCCGGGGGTGGTGACGCGCGCGTCTGACCGCTGCTATCCCCTATGACACACGATAGCTGGCGCGATTCGTGGTCGAATTGAGGGGGCGCGGCCCACTCCTACGGTCGCCCTGCTGCCACCGCGGCACCCCAGGGGTCTTCGTCATGGACCAGACGTATCGCACACCGGGATGGCTGACGGGCCTCCTGATCGTGTTCGCCTTCGCCACCGCCCTCACCTTCGGCTTGTTCCTCTACAAGCACGCGGAGGAGGCCGCGATGGCCGAGCGCTATCACCGGCTGAAGAACGAGAAGACCGCCCTGGGCAACCAGAAGAACGCGCTCGAGGCCCAGGTCCCGCTCGCCGATACGGCGATCAAGGTGCGCGACGACAAGCTCGCCGAGATCAAGGCGGACCGCGAGACCGCCGACGAGGACATCAAGCGCCTGCTCGGCGAGCACGAGCTGGCGATGAAGGCGACCGCCGAGGCCTACGACAAGGAGGGCAAGACCTTCGCCACCCTGCTCGAGGACGCCAAGCGCCGTCGCCTCGAGGTCGGCCAGCAGGAGGAGGCCGCCCTGGTCGCCGAGCGCGACTACGACGATCGCCGCAGCAAGGCGCGCGACGGCATCGAGAAGACCGCGACCGAGATCGAGGGCATCCGCCGCGACACCCGCCGCCAGAACGCCGACCTCGAGACGCGCATCAAGGAGCTGTCCGACCGCGTGTCGCAGCTGACCCAGCAGCGCGAGCTCAACAACCGCGACCTCAAGAGCGACGGCCAGATCCTGGCGGCGCGCGCCACCGACGGCTTCGTCGTCATCGACCGCGGCCACCAGCACAACCTGCGCAAGGGCACGCGCTTCGTGGTCTTCAACCGCCGCGGCGGCCGCAACACCGCCAAGGGCGCGGTCGAGGTCGTCGACGTCGACGCGCGCACCGCGACCGCGCGGGTCTCGGAGGAGTTCGACGGCAACGATCCGCTCGTCCCGGGCGACCACGTGCACAACCCGGTGTTCGACCCTGCCGCGGTCAAGACGTTCGTCATCGCCGGCGACTTCGAGCGCTTCAGCCGCGACGAGCTCGCGCGCTTCATCAGCGAATCCGGCGGCAAGGTCGAGCCCCAGCTCACCACGTCGTCCGACTACCTGATCGCCGGCGACCGCGCCGACGCCGCCCTGACCCAGGCGTCGAAGCTCGGCGTCAGCATCCTGAGCGAGGACCAGCTGCTCGAGTTCGTGCGCTACCGTCCCGAGTTCGCCGTGCGCGCCGGCATGATCGTCGTGCTCGCCGGCAAGTTCACCGCGGTGTCGAAGGGCAAGGTCGAGGACTTCATCGAGGACGCCGGCGCCACCATCGGCGGCGACGTCGAAAGCGGCGTCCAGGTCCTGATCGTCGGCGAGGGCGCCGAGGACGAGGTCGCCCAGGCGCGCCTGCTGGGCGTGACCGTCATCGACCACAGCCAGTTCGCGCACCTCGCGCGCGACTGACTCCAGACGACTCGCTCCAGAAAGAGCACGGAGAACCGCAGTGGCCACGAGACAGTCCCTCAATCCCGCGCTGATGATCGTCCTGATCGCGCTGGTCATCGGCACGGTGACCTTCACCGGCCTGATCATCGTCAAGAGCAACCACCTGCGCTCCGCGCTCGAGGGCAATCCCGAGCACCGCTTCTACAAGGAGCCGATCACCAAGATCGAGCGCGAGATCCGCGACCTCAAGGCGAGCGTCGCCGCCACCGAGGCCACCCTCGCTGCGCGCGACCGCGAACGCTGGCGCCTCGACGTCCAGCTCACCGAGCACGACGTGCGCTTCTTCGGCAACACCCTGCGCTACGGCGCCATGGGCGAGGAGATCACCCTCGCCGAGAACCAGAAGTTCATCTCGCCCGAGCACGAGGCGCGCGAGGCGCGCGCCCACATCTCGCGCCACCTCGAGCGCATGCGCAAGCGCCGCGAGCAGGCCGAGAGCGCCGAACGCCAGACCTTCCCGCCGCTCGAGCAGGCGATCGCCGACCGCCAGACCGAGCAGCAGAACGTGATGCGCAAGGCCCAGGAGGCCGAGCAGCGCTTCACCGGCGACATCGAGAACCTCGGCTCGCAGCAGGAGGACCTGAACACCAAGCGCGACCAGGCCCAGCGCCAGAAGCGCGACGACTTCAGCCGCAACGCGACCAAGATCGGCCAGCTCGAGGACCGCATCCGCGACCTGCTCGAGCTCGAGCTGCGCTGGATGACCGAGGTCGAGGCCGACGGCAGCGTGCTCGAGCTCGGCGTCGAGCACGGCTTCGTGATCATCGACATCGGCAAGGCCGACAAGGTCTTCCCCGGCCTGATCTTCGCGACGTTCCAGCACGAGAAGGGCCAGTACAAGGAGAAGGGCATGGTCGAGGTCATCGACGTCGATGCCCACATCGCGACCTGCCGCGTGGTCGCCGAGTACGACGGCCGGCACTACCCGATCGCCAAGGGCGACAAGGTCGGCAACCCGGTGTTCGACAGCGCGACGCCCAAGGTCTTCGTGCTCGCCGGCGAGTTCCTCAACTACAACAAGGCCGACCTCGAGGACTTCATCGTCCGCACCGGCGGCCTGGTCCGCGAGAAGCTCAGCCCGGGCGTCGACTTCCTGGTCGCCGGCGAGCGGTCCGACAAGCAGCAGGACAACGCCCGCGAATACCAGGTGCTCGCGATGAAGGAGGAGCAGTTGCTGCGCTTCCTGCAGACCACCTTCGCCGCGAAGGTCGCCGCGAACAAATAGCCGCGCGATCGCGGTGTCGTCGCGACGAGGCCGGGGGAATTCCCCGGCCTCGTCGCGTTTCGAGGCGGTGCGGCGTCGCTGCCATTCGCGCTTCGCGCTTCGGGCTTTCCGGCTTCGGCTTCGAGCTTCGCGCTTCGGGCTTCGGGCTTCGCGCTTCGCGCTTCGCGCTTCGAGCTTCGCGCTTCGAGCTTCGAGCTTCGAACTCAGCTCCTCACTGCGCGCGCGGTCCGGCCCGACCCGTCGGCAACGGCGCGACATCGAGCCCCGCGACATCGCCGCGCCGCCACTGGTGGAAGCCGAGCGCCGCGACCATCGCCGCGTTGTCCGTGCAATGCCGGGGCTCGGGCATGAGCAGTTGGAGACCAGCCGCGGCGGCGTCCGTCGTCAGCCGCGCGCGCAGCCCGGCATTGCAGGCGACCCCACCGCCGACCGCGATCGCGCGCACGCCGTGGCGCCGGGCCTCGCGCACCAGCTTGCGCGCGAGGACGTCGACCACCGCCGCCTGGAAGGACGCGCAGGCGTCGTCGATACCGCGCTCGTCCAGCGTCAGCGGATCGCGCCCGAGCGGGCCGCGGACGTGGTACAGCAGCGCGGTCTTCAACCCGGCGAAGCTCAGCCGCGGCGTGTCCTCGGCGAGGAAGCTGCGCGGCAGCGCGTACCGCCGCGGATCGCCGCGCCGCGCGCGCGCGTCGATCGCCGGGCCGCCGGGATAGCCGAGCCCCAGGATCGACGCGGCCTTGTCGAAGGCCTCGCCCGCGGCGTCGTCGATGGTGCCGCCGAGCAGCTCGGCCGTGCCCGGCCCGTCGCAGCGGTAGAAGTGGCTGTGTCCTCCCGAGGCGACCAGGCCGACCAGCGGATACGGCACGGCGTCGCGTCCGAGATGCACCGCCGCCAGGTGCGCCTGGATGTGGTCGACCGCGATCAGCGGCAGGCCGCGGCGCGCGGCGATCGCCTTCGCGCAGGTGACGCCGGTCAGCAGGCTGCCGATCAGCCCGGGCGCCGCGACCACCGCCACCGCCGCGATGGCGTCGATCGCCAGGCCGGCGGTCGCCAGCGCGCGCTCGATCAGGCCCGGCAGGGCGAGGACATGGCCGCGCGCGGCGATCTCGGGAACGACGCCGCCCCAGGCGGCGAAGTCGTCGGCCTGGCTGGCGACCGCCTCGCCGAGAACGGTCGTGCCATCGGCGACCAGCGCGACGCAGGCGTCGTCGCAGCTGGTCTCGATGCCGAGGACGATGGCCGGTGGCATCGCGCCAGCCTCGATCCTCCCGCGGCAGCGGCAAGGCGGCTGGTTGTCGGCGCTCGCGCGCGCGGTTAGCCTCGCCCGCGTGTCCGCCCCGATCCTCGCCTGCGCGCTGGACGAAGCGACGTCGGCCCAGCTGCGCGCGAGCGTCGGGCCGTCGCCGCTCATCACCTGCGATTCGATCGCCGCGGTCGAGCAGCACGGCCGCGGCGCCGGCCTGATGATCGCGCGCTGGGATGCCGATGGCATCGCGCGCGCCGGCCTGGCCTGGGCGATCGCCGCCTCGCGCGTCGCGCCCGACTGCTGGCGGATACTGCTGGCGGGCGCGGCCGCGGCGGCCGATGCCAACGGCGCGCTCGAACGCGGGGTCGTCGACAGCGTGGTGATCGAGCCGTGCACCGCGGCGCAGCTGTCCGCGGCGATCGTCCAGGGCCGCCTCGGCGAGCGGCGCCGGCGCGAGCGCCGCGAGCAGGGCGCGATGGCGATCGAGCGCATCGGCCTGCTCGAGCGCACCATGGCCGAGCGCGCCGACCATCTCGAGCACGCGCAGCACGAGCTCGAGCGGCAGAACCGCGAGATGGTCCGGCTCGAGACCCAGGCGGTGGTCGGTCGCCTGGTGCGCGGCCTGGCGCACGAGCTCAACAACCCGCTCGCCGCCATCCTCGGGTTCGCGCAGCGGCTCCAACGCCGCCTGAACGCGGACGTCGACGCCGTGAACCGCCTCGACGTCATCGTCCACGAGGTCGATCGCTGCCGCCAGCTGGTCGAGCAGCTGCGCAACCTCGCGCAGCCGCTCGAGGAGGAGGTGCTGCGCTGCCAGGCCGAGCCGGCGCTCGACCAGGCGCGCAGCCACCTCCAGCAGCTCGGTCGCGAGGCGCCGCCGTGCGCGATCGAGCGGCCGCTGCCCGAGGTCATGGCGGCCCCGCGCTCGCTGGCGCGGGTCTTCGCCCAGGCGCTCGACAACGCGCGCGACGCCGGTGCGCGCTCCTGCGTCCTGCGGGCGTCGTCGGACGGGACGCGCGTGCGCTTCGAGCTCGCCAACGACGGCCGCACCCCGACCGCGGACGAGATCCGCTACGCCGGGCGTCCGTTCTTCTCCGGTGTCCCCGGCCGGCGCGGGCTCGGCCTGGCGATCGCGGGCGCGCTGCTGCGCGAGCAGGACGGCGCCCTGGCGCTGACCGCGCGCGCCGACGCGCCGGGCGCCGCGACGGTGATCTGGCTGCCGGCCGCGGCGGCGGCCGCGGGTTCCGCGGCGAGCGCCTCCGGCGCGACCGCCGACGCGCCGGTCGTGCTGGTCGTCGACGACGAGCCGCTGGTCGCCGAGCTGCTGCGCGACTGCTTCGCCGACGCCGGGTGGAGCACGATCGACTGCACGACCATGGCCGAGGCGCTGGCGCGGCTGCGCGACACGCCGGTGCGCGCGGTCCTCGCCGACGTCAATCTGCCCGACGGCAACGGCGCCGATCTGCTGCGCCTCGCCCTGAGCGAGCATCCCGAGCTCGCCGGCCACATCGCGCTGGTCACCGGCGACGACCGGCCCGACCACCTCGCGCGCATCGGCATCGACTGCGGCGCGCTGATCCTGACCAAGCCGTTCCGGCTCGAGCAGGTCCAGGCGCTGATCCGCGCGGTGCGCTGAACGCTCGGACGCGTCAGCCGTCGCCGCGCGGCGCGACCTCGCCGGGCGCCGTCGCCTGGTCGGCGGCGCCCACCGTCGCCGGCCGGATGCGCAGCACGACCAGCGTGTCCTCGGTGATGGAGATGGTCTCGGCCAGCGCCGCGCCGGCTCCGGCGCGCGAGCGCGCGTGCCACAGGCCGTCGCCGATCGCCACCGTCGCATCGGTCAGCACGTGGCGGTCGACGATCCACGTGCCCCACGGGATGCCGCCGAGCGAGAGGGTGAAGCGCCCGATCTGCCCCGCGGGCGGCTTGGCATGGAAGAACACCGCGGTGATGCCCTGGTCGCCGCGCCCGGCGACGAGCATCGGCGCATCGGCCGGCACGGCCGAGGTGATCGCGCACAGCGCGGGCGTCGCCGCGAGCATCTCGAACGCGCTGAAGGCGTACGCCGCCGGCTTCAGGCCGACCGGCGGGGTCGTCAGGATGCCGACGTGCCCGGGCAGCGGATCGCGCAGCGGCGCCTTGTGCGCGAGCGCGACGTCGAAGACGGTGAAGTAGAGCAGCGCCTTGGCGTGGTGCACGGCGGCGCGCATGTCCTGGAACGGCTCGGCCACGCCGGAGTCGAGATGCATGCCCCACTCCGGGCAGAACAGCGCGGCGCCGGGGCGGTAGGCGTCGCGCAGCGACGTCGCCAGCGCCAGGCTCGGGACGAAGGCGGTCTCGGGGACGTCCCCGTAGCAGTGGAAGCCGACGAAATCGAGGCGCGATCCGCCGAGCCCGGCGAGGAAGCGCTGCATGAACGTCGGCGCGGGCTCGAGGTGGTGCAGCAGCGCGAACGACCCGCCGCCGATGCGGATCGAGGCGCCGAACTCGGCGTCGAGGGCCGCGGCGCAGGCGCGGTACATGCTGGTGAACTGCTCGCTCGTCCCGGTCCAGAAGGCGTGCGCGAGCGGGCCGACCAGATCGGGCTCGTTGCCGATCTCGACGTGGCTCAGCGGCTGGCGCAGGCCGTCGGCGAAATCGCCGACGACATGCTTCACGACGTGCTTCACGACCTCGGCGTAGACCGCGTCGTCGCTCGGGGGGCTGGTGCGGATGCCGTTCGAGAACGAGAAGGCCGGGTAGGTCGGATAGAGGTTGTCGGCGGTGTTCGGATCCTGGTTCGCCGCGAGCGTGAACGGCATCATGTCGAAGCACAGGAACGGCTCGGCGCCGCACGCGACCACCGCCGCGATCGCCTGGTCGAGGTAGTCGAAGCGGTAGTTCGCCGGATGGCGCGCGCCGGCGATGGTCGGCGGACCGCGGTAGAACTCGCGCGACGACGCGCGCAGCCGCGCCGGATCGCGCGCGTACGCATCCGGTTCGGGCGCCATCAGCTCGACCGGGCCGATCTCCCAGCGGCCGACGCTGATCCGCCAGCTCTTCACCGGCACCTGCCGCGCGCGCGCGGCGAACCCAGGATCGGCGAGGTAGTCGAGCGCGACCGGCGACAGGTCGTAGTGGCCGCGATGCGGCGAGGCGTAGTTCCTGCCGGTGACCGCCGCGTCGACCGTCGCCGAGCGGACCAGCGCCGGCCAGCCGATGGCGGGCACGACCACCGGCGCCGTCAGCGACGAGGCGCCGGTGCTGAGACGCAACAGGGTCTGGCCCGCGACGCCGTCCGCGGCCGCGTCCCAGGTGAAGACGTAGGCGCCCGGCGCTGAGCGCGCCTTGGTCGTCGCGCAGCCGTCCGCCGGAGCCGCGCCGAACCAGGACGCGCCGCCGTCGAGCGACACCTCGACGCGCACGTCGGCGCGTCCACCGCCGGCGAGGTCGTAGTCGATCGCGACGACGCCGCCGCTGCGCGCCGCGGGGGCCACGCGGGCGACGGTCGGCGATGGCGCGGGGCCGGCCCCGCCAGCGCCGCCCCCGCCGCCGCCGCCGCAGCCGCTCGGCAGAGCGGCGCCCACGATCAGGAAGCACATGGACACCACGGTGCTGGCGGTACGGCGCATGGCGGTCCTCGTGCCTGGGGGACCTGTTCTACCGCTTCATGCGCGCCGGTTACATCGGACGACGAGCGCTGGCCGCGTGGCTAATCCGTCCATTCGTGGCCATCGTGACGGCGGGCACCGCGATCGGCGTCAACGCGCTGCCGTCATTCGATGACGTCGCGGCTCTCGACCTTCGGCGGCTGCCCGCGCAGCGCGCTGTTGCCTTCGAACAGCATGCGCTGGTCGATCGCCATCGGCGTCGTCCAGTCGCTCTCGGCGATGCGGCCGCTCTGGCCGTAGGCCTTGAGCGCGTTGCCGTAGCACGTCGCCTCGACCAGCGCCGGCGCGATGCCGCGCTCGAGCATCAGCCGCGCGGTCTTCGGCACGGCGAGCGGATCGCTCTTGCCCCAGTCGGCGCTCGAGTCGACCAGGATGCGCTCCGACCCGTACTGCCGCACCACCTCGACCATGCGCTCGTTGCCCATCTTGGTCTGCGGGTAGATGGTGAACGCGGCCCAGAACCCGAGGTCGAGCACCTCGCGCACGGTCTCCTCGTTGTTGTGGTCGATGACGCAGCGGCTCGGCGGGAAGCCGTGCTCGATGAGCACCGCCATGGTCCGCGACGTGCCGGTCTTCTTGTCCCGGTGCGGCGTGTGGATCATGATCGGCAGGTCGAGCTCCTTCGCGAGTTCGATCTGCAGGCGGAAGTACTTGTCCTCGGCGGCGGTCTGGTCGTCGTAGCCGATCTCGCCGATCGCGACCACGCCGTCCTTGCCCGCGTACAGCGGCAGCAGGTCCATGACCTGCTCCGCCAGCGCCTCGTTGTTCGCCTCCTTCGAGTTCAGGCCGATGGTGCAGTAGTGGCGCACGCCGAACTGCGCGGCGCGGAAGCGCTCCCAGCCGATCAGCGTCGCGAAGTAGTCCTGGTAGCTGCCGATCGTGGTGCGCGGCTGGCCCTGCCAGAACGCCGGCTCGATCACCGCGACGATGCCGGCGGCGGCCATCGCCTCGTAGTCGTCGGTGGTGCGCGAGACCATGTGGATGTGCGGGTCTATGAGCTTCATGGCGGTCCTGTTTTCCATCGTCCGATGCCGAAAGTCAGCGCGCAGGGTGAACGAGCGAGTCCCAGGACAGTGCTCCGCTGGCCAGCGCGCGCCGGGCTTCCGGGGAGCGGTCGAGCGCGACGCGCGCGGCCGGGTCCGGGCAGGCGTGCAGCGCCAGGGCGGCGGCCTGGCGCTCGGCCGGCTCGTCGCTGCTCAGCAGGGCGGCGAGGTCCGCGAGCGCGCGCTCATCGGCGTGTGCCCCGACCAGACGCCACAGGTCGATGGGCACCGCGCGGCCGGCGGCGCGTCGTTCGTGCGCGAAGTCGATCAGCGTGCGCATCAGCGCCGCGTTGCCGCGCCCGTCGACGCCGATGACGCGCCCCAGCGGCGCGCCGACGAACAGCGCCTTGAGCACCAGCTGGTTGAACGCGCCCTCGTCGAGCCGCTCCGCCGGATACGGATTGTCGAGGGCGACCGCGTCGAACACCGCGCGGATGTTCGAGCGCACGCCCTCGGCCGCGCGCGCGCGCAGCCGCTCCGGATGCGGCAGGAGCGGCAGCGCCTGGTAGAAGGCGACGAGCTCGGCGAGATCGGCGGCGGCGCACAGGCGATCGAGGGTCGCGAGCCACGCGAGGTCGTCCGCCGGCAACGCGAGCAGCAGGCGCGCGCGCGCGAGCTGGTCGACGCTCCAGCGCGCCGGCGACCAGCCCGGTCGCGCCTGCGATGCGCGCGCGAGATCGCCCGGCTCCAGGGCGAGATCCGCCTTGCCGACATGGCGCCCGGCGGCCGACCAGGCCATGAAGAGCGCCTTCGCGCGCTCGGCGCCGGCGCGGCCGGCGACGCGCGCCACCTGCGCGTCGAACCACGCGTGGGCCTCCGGCTTGAGCCGTGCGGCCAGCCAGGTATCGATCAGCCCGATCGTCGCGACGGCCATGGCGCGAGCATCCGTCGCCGCCCCACGCTGCCAAGCCGCGCCAGCCGATCGCCGCGTGACGCCATGAACCACTTCCTCGCCCTCAAGCTCGACGACGCCAGCCGCGACCGCCTCGCGACGCATGCCCGGCGGCTGCAGGAATGGCTGCTGCCGGCGCACTGGACGCACGTCGAGGACTACCACCTGACCCTGCTGTTCCTCGGCCAGGTCGACGCCGACGAGATGCGCACCCTGCCCTACTCGATCGAGCCGGTGGCGCACGGCCTGCGCGCGCCGCGCCTGCGCTTCGCCGGGCTGGGCGCGATCGGCGGCCGCACCGAACCGCGCGTGGTCTACGCCGCGTTGAGCGACGCGGACGAGGTCTGCGCCCACGCCAGCCGCGATCTGGCCGAGACCCTCGGCGTGGAGGGCGAGCGCCGCTTCCTGCCGCACGTGACGCTGTGCCGGCCGCGCCCGCCGATGCCCGGCGAACGCGAGGTGGCCGGCGGCCGCCGCGACTGGCCGCAGCTGCTCGAAGCCAACGGCCTGGCGGACTGGGGGACCTGCGCGGTCACCGACCTGGTGCTGTACCGCTCGACCGAGCGGACGCCGCGCTACGAGGCGATCGCGAGTTGGAAGCTGCTCGCGGCCTGACTCACTTCGCCGCCGCCGGCACCGCGCTGGTCGTCGACGGCGTCGGCGGATAGGCGATGGTCAGATCCTCGAGCCTGGTCTCGCCCTTGTAGGCCTGGCCGATGGTGATGCGCCAGGCGTAGTCCTCGCGCGGCAGCTCGGGCTTCCAGTTCCAGCGCAGCTCCATCTCGGTGGTGATGCCGGCGGGCAGCTCGAGGTTGTCCTGGCTGTTGCCGCCGCCGTCGCGCACCACCACGCCGGTCCACGGCGACCAGTAGCTGCCGCTCGCGCGCTTCTCGGCGCTGACCGTGCGGCCCTCGGCGCTGGCGCTGAAGCCGATCAGGGTCGAACCCGGGTTCTTCAGCACGATCGTGTCCTTGCCGGTGTTCGACAGGCGCAGGTTGACGATCAGGTAGTTCTCGCGCTGCTTGTAGTGCAGCACCTGGGCGGTGAGGCCGTCGGCCTGGCTCGCGCTCGGCGCGTTCTCGAGACCGAAGCCCTCCTCGGTGGCGCGGCTGCTGCCGCCGCAGCCGGTCAGCGCGATCACGGCGAGCACGAGGCAGATGACGACCGGCGCGATGCGCATGGCGGGGATCCTCGCGCGGGATGATGCGAAACGGGAGTCGGCCCGCAACTCCGGGCTGGTCGGCGAGGACTTGTCGGGCACGCATGCCCCGCGACGGTGCGGCGGTGAACGCGGTGATCCCCTGGGCGAGCGATGCCGCGGTCGTGCTCGGTCTCGGCGCGCTGTCGTGGTGGCGGCTGCGGTCGGTCGCGCCGGTGATCGCGGCGGCGATCGGCCTGGTGCCGGCGATGGCCTGCGGAATCCGGGCGCCGATGTCGAGCGCGGCCCTGGCGATCGCCGGCCTCGCGGGCATCGCCATCGCCTGCGTGGAAGCGAAGCGGCGCGCGCTGGAGGACGATCGCGGCCGCTCCGCGGTCGCGGTCATCGTCGTGCTCGCCGTGCTGTGGGCAGGGCTGTCGCTGCCGCTCGACCCGCGGGCGCGGACCGGCTCGGCGTCCATGGCCGCCGTGGGCGCCCTGCTGCTGTCGCCGTTGGCGCTCGCCGCGCTGGTCGCTCTCGCCCTGGTGCCGCGTCTGGGCAAGCGTCCGGTCTCCGGCTGGACCATCCTCAACTCGATCTGCGGCTATGGCGCGTTCGCGACCGCCTGCATGTCCCTGCCGCTGGTCGCGCCGCTCGCCCTGATCCTGCCGGGCGGACGCGTGCGCTGGATCGCGTGGGCGATGCGCTGGGCGATGCACGGCGTCTACGCGGCGACGCCGACGGTGTCGTGGCGCTGCCAGGGCGAGGTCCGGGCGCTCGGCGGAGCGCGGGTCGTGGTCTCCAACCACGAGGGCATGCTCGACATCCTCGCCGCCTGCACCGTGTCGGGCACGCGCACCTTCCTGGCCAAGACCTGGGTGTTCCGCGCCTTCCCGCTCGGGCTGGCGGCGCGCGCCGCCGGGCTGCGCAACATCGACATCCTCGACGCGGACGATTACCAGGAGGGCGCGGTGGCGACGCTCGGCGACGACGTCGGCATCTTCGTCTTCCCGGAGGGCACGCGCAGCAAGGACGGCCGCATCGGGCGCTTCCGCCCCGGCGCCTTCGTCCTGGCGCGCTCGCTCGGCGCGCCGGTGGTGCCGATCGCCATCGCGGGTTCGCGCGTCGGCATCTGCCCGGGCAGCATGTGGATCCATCCGTCGCGCGTCGTCAGCCGCGTCCTGCCGCCGATGGCGGCGCTGCCCGACGAGAGCGTCCGCGCCTTCGCCGACCGCGTGCGCGCCGCGATCGCGCGCGAGCGCCAGGCGCTGCTGCGCGGGCTGCTGCCGACCCGCCACCTCGCGCGCGGCCGGCGCGAACGCTTCCTCGGCCTGGGCGGCGCGACGGCGCGCGCGATCGAGCGCGAGGAGCGCGTCGGCGCCTGGCGCGTGCTGACCCGCCTCGCGATCGGCGACGACGGCGATTGGCTCATCGCCGGCTGCGGCTGGAGCACGCTGCTCGTCGCCCTGCGCCAGCTGGCGCCGGCCTCGCGGCTCCTGGCCGGCGAGGCCGACCCGCGCCGGCGCGCGGTCGCGCGCCACGCCTGGTGGCGCGACGGCGACCTGATCGGCGAGCGTCTCGACGGCGGCGCGGTCGTCGATCCGGTCGGCGTGATCGCGCTCGACGCGTCCGCCGACGGGCTGGTGCCGCTGATCGCCGCGCGAAGCCCGTCGTTCATCATCGCCGCCGACATCGCGGCGTGGCGCGCGGCGTTCCCGGCGTACCAGGTGGTCGACGTCGTCGCCGGCCTCACCGCGCTGCGCGCGCCGACGATCGCCGAGGTGCCGCCGGTCCGCGAGGGCGGACGCTGAAACTGCGATCGTCGCGGCGACCCCCCTGTGGCCGCCCAGCGCCACGCCGCCATAGTCGACGCATGGACGCCCTGGCCCTGCCGGCCGAACTCCTGACGGCGCATCAGTCGCCGGCGCTGCTGGTCGAGCGCGCGCTCGCCAGCGCCGGTGCGGACGGCCGCGTGCGGCTGAAGGCGCACGCCGGGCTCGACGCGCTGCAGCTGGTCGAGGGCATGGCCCAGGCGCTGGCGGTGCTGATGGGCGTGCGCATGCGCCGCGAGCTCGGCGCCGGGGCGGCATCGGGCATGCTCGTCGGCGCCAAGGACATCGTCGTCGCGCGCCCGGCGCGCGCCGGCGAGATCGTCGAGGTCGTGGCGAGCATGACCCACGAGCTGGGGCCGCTGCAGCTCTACGCGGTGCGCGCGCTGGTCGCCGACGAGGAGATCGCGCGCGGCGAGCTCAAGACCGCGAGCACCGCGCGTCCCGGCGGGGTCGCGCCGTGAAGCGCATCAAGACCCGCATCGAGCCGACCTGGGACGCGCTGACGCTGGCGGTGCCGGTGTGCTTCAGCGACGTCGACGCGATGAAGATCGTCTGGCACGGCCACTACCTGCGCTACTGCGAGAGCGCGCGCGAGGCGTGGTGCGCCGAGCGCGGCCTGTCGTACCAGCGCATGGAGGCGATCGCCTCGGTCGCGCCGGTGGTCCGCGTCCAGCTCGAGTACCTGCGGCCGGCGCGCCACGGCGATGTCCTCGCGGTGCGCGTCGCGCGCGTCCCCGGCAGCGAGCCGTCGCTCGACCTGTTCTACGAGGTCCGCGGCCCGGACGGCGCGCTGCTCGCCATCGCCGAGACCGTGCAGGTGTTCATCGATCCGACCGGCTACCCGTTCCTCTCGCCGCCGCCGCCGGTCGAGGCGTTCTTCGCCGAGAGCCGCCGGCGCGAACGCGCCAACGGGGCGACGGCATGACGCCGACCGCCGACGCGCGCGCCGCGTTCGTCGCGCTCGCCCCCGGCGACAAGCCGCGCGCGACGTTCCGCTTCGCCGCCGGCCTGCCGGTGTTCGCCGGGCACTTCCCGGGCGCGCCGCTGGTGCCGGGCGTCTACGTGCTGGCCTGCGTCGTCGAGACCGCGGCGCGCGCGCTGGCGCGAGGCCTGGCGCTGCGCGCGATCGAACGCGCCAAGTGGACCGCGCCCGCGCTGCCGGATCAGGACCTGGTCGCCGAGGTCGCGATCAGCGCCCACGACGGCGGCTGGCGTCTCGACGGCTCGGTCAGCGGACCAGCCGGCGCCTGCGCGGCCTGCCGTCTGCTCGTGGGCGCCGCATGAACGTCGTCCGCTGGCTGGTGGCGCTGGGCTGGCTCGGCTCCTGGTGGCTGTGCCTGGGTTTCCCGGCGCTGGCCATCGCCCTGGCGTCGCGGCCGGCGCCGCGCGTCGAGACGCCGGCGGCGCAGGCGGCGATCGTCGAGCGCGACGGGCGGACGACGATCGGCCGGTGCTACGCGGAGAAGGTCGGCGCGATCACGCATCTGCACCTCGCCGGCGACGCCCAGACCATCGGCTGGTGCCACGGCGCGCTCGGCGCCCCGGCGCTGGGCCGGCTCGAGCGCGAGATGGTCGAGGTCTTCGTCGAACGCGCGCCGAGCTTCCTCGCGCGCCACCTGATCCTCGGCTTCGTCCATTGGAACAACCGCGATCTCGACGCGCACTTCCTGCCGACCGAGATCGCCGAGATCGCCGCGATCTCCTCCGGCCATCGCCGTCAGGACGACCCGTTCGCGGCGATGGCGCCGGGCTACCTGCGCAGCCTGCACTACCACGCGCTGCACGACGTCAGCCAGTACCTGATCGACAACCCGCTCATCCACGCGCCGCAGGTCGGCTGCACCGCGCTGGCGGTCGGCGGCGCGCGCAGCGCCGAGGGCCACCTGCTCGTCGGCCGCCTCTTCGACTTCGAGGGCGGGCGCGCGTTCGATCTCGACAAGGTGGTCATCACCTGCGAGCCGGACGGCGGCATCGCCTTCGTCTCGGTGGTGTGGAACGGCATGGCCGGGGCGGTCACGGGACTCAACGCCGCCGGCCTGTGGATATCGATCAACGCCGCCGCCACGGACGGCATGCGCTTCAGCGGCCGGCCGGTGGTGATGGTGGTGCGCGAGGTGCTGCAGACCTGCCACACGCTCGACGAGGCGGTGCGCGTGATCCGCGACGCCGACGTCTTCGTCACCAACGCGATCCTGCTCGCCAGCCGCGATGAGGGCCGGGCGATCTGCGTCGAGAACGGCCCGTCCGGTTGCGCCGTGCGGCCGATGCGCGACGACGCGCTGGTCGCGACCAACCACTTCCTCGATCCGAGCTGGGCCGGGGACGAGGCCAACGCCGGCCGCATCGCGAACGGCACCACCGCCCGCCGCTTCGCCCGCGCCAGCGCGTTGATCGACGCCACGCCGGTGCACGACCCGGCGACGGTCCTCGCCATCCTGCGCGACCGCGCCGGCGACGGCGGCGCCGACGTCGGCTTCGGCAACCGCTCGACGATCAACGCCTGGATCGGCGCGCACCTCGTCGTCTGCGACGTCACCGCCGGCGTGCTGTGGGTGTGCGAACCGTCGCATGGCCTGGGCCGCGCGATCCCGTTCACCGTGGCCGGTCCGCTCCATCCGGCGCCGATCCTGCCGGCGAGCCCGGATGTCGCCCTGCACGAACGCGCCGGCGACGAGGCGCTGCGCCTCGAACGGGAGATCGACGCGCTGCTCGCCGGCGGACGCCGCGACGAAGCGGCCTCGTCGGCGGCGCAACTGACCGCGCTCAATCCGAACTCGTTCCGCGCCCACGTCCTCGCCGCGCGCGCCTGCGATGACGACGCCGAGCGCCGCCGCCTGCTCGAGCGCGCGCTCACCCTGCAGCCGGCCTACGCCGCGGATCGGCTCGAGATCGAGGCGCTGCTCGCGCGCTGACCCGTCGCTCTAGCGGGTCGGTCCCGCGAACGCCTCGTAGTCCGGCTTGAGGTCCTTGCCGATCAGGTGCCCGCACAACGCGAACGCCTCGATCATGCAGCCGAGCACGCCGGGGTGGCCGATCGACTGCCCGGTGAAGCACAGGTTGCGCAGGCGGTTGCGGCGCGGCATGGGCTCGCTGCCGAGGTGGCCGAGATCGTGCGACAGCCCCATCGCCGCGCCGTTGCGCGAGCGCACGTAGTGGCGGATCGACAGCGGCGACGACGACCAGGTGCGGGTGATCGTCCCGGCGACGTCGGGATGCGCGGCGACCACCGCGTCGAGGATGCGCTTCTCGACCGACGCCTTCCATGCCGCGTATTCGGCCGGGCGCTTGCCGCGCTCGCTGTCGCGCCACGCGGCGGCGGCTTCGCATGGCACCCACAGCATCGCCTCGAGGTACGGCGGCGCTGCCGGCCCCTCGAAATTCGACGGCGCGATCCAGTACAGCTCGCTGTCGTCGAGCTGGGCGAAGTGGTGGCTGATGCCGATCGATGCCGGCGCCCGCGACAGGCTCGCGAACACCAGCACCGCGCTGGCGCTGTCCGGAGTGGTCAGCACGCGCTCGGCCAGGCTCGGACGCATGCCGCCCGGGCCGGTGAGCCGGAGCACCTCCTCCGGATGGCAGCTGGCGAGGTAGGTGTCGGCGACGTGGCGCTCGCCGCGCGCGTCCTCGACCGCCGTCACCTCGCGCTCGTCGAAATGGATGCGCGTCACCGCGCGCTTCAGCAGCAGCCTGCCGCCGAGCTGCTCGACGCGTTCGACCAGCGGAGCGATCACCGCCTCGCCGCCGCCGACCGCGCGGTAGCAGCCGGCCAGCGCCGTGCCGGCGAAGCCGGTGTAGAGCTCGAGCGGGCAGGTCTCCGGGCGCATCGCCAGGATCGCCGACAGCGCGCCGAGCACCTCGCGCGGCAGGCCGTGCACGCCGCAGCGCGCCAGCGCCGCCGACACCGACTCGTGGTCGCGCCCGAGCGGCTCCGTGCCCGGTTCGGCGAGCATCGCCAGCCAGCCGAGGCGCACGAGACCGCCCTCGAGCAGGCGGAAGAACGCGCGCAGCGCCGCGTCCTGCTCCGGCCAGCGCGCGCAGAACGCCTCGCGCGCCGGGACCAGGCCGATCGGGATGGCGAACTCGCCGCCGGCCGGCAGGTGGACGCGGATCTGCGCGTCCGGCTCGAGCGGCAGGAAGGCGATGCGCTCGAGGATGCCCAGGCGCTTGGCGAGCCGGCGGAACGGCCCGCCTTCGGCCGCGCCGGTCAGGAAATGGAACCCGGTATCGAAGCGGAACGGCCCGCGGCGGAAGCGCTGCAGCAGTCCGCCCGGGATCGCGTGGGCCTCGAGCACGGTCACCTGCCAGCCGTGCTCGGCGAGCAGCACCGCGCTGGTCAGCCCGGACACGCCGGCGCCGATGATCAGCGCCGATGGCATGATCTCACGATCCGACCGCCTTGATCACCAGGCACGCGTTGGTGCCGCCGAAGCCGAAGCTGTTCGACAGCACGGTCGTCAGCTTCACGCCCAGGCGCGGCTTCGCGACGATGTCGAGGCGCGGCAGCTTGGGATCGTGGTTCTCGAAGTTGGCGTTCGGCGCGATGAAGCCGCCGCGCAGCATCAGGATCGAGTACAGCGCCTCGCTCGCGCCGGCCATCCAGCACTCGTGGCCAGTGAGCGACTTGGTCGAGGACACCGGCGGCGTGCGCTCGCCGAAGACGCTGGCGATGGCGGCGGCCTCGGCGGCGTCGCCGGCCTCGGTCGCGGTCGCATGGGCGTTGATGTAGTCGATGCCGCCGGGCGCGACGCCGGCGCGGTCGAGCGCCTCGCGCATGCAGCGCGCGGCGCCACGGCCGTCGCCGGTGGTCATGTGGTCGCCGTCGGACGAGAAGGCGTAGGACGCGATCTCCGCCAGGATCGTCGCGCCGCGCGCGACGGCGTGCTCGTAGTCCTCGATCACCAGGCACGCCGCCCCGCCCGACGGCACCAGGCCGTCGCGGTCGCGATCGAACGGGCGCACCGCCTGGTGCGGCGTGTCGATGCGCATCGAGAAGACCCGCAGGCCGTCGAACGCCGCCATGCTCTGCCAGCACAGTTCCTGCGAGCCGCCGCAGACCACGATGTCCTGCAGGCCGCTGGTGATCATCATCCAACCGAGGCCGATGGCGTGCGCGCCCGAGGCGCAGGCGCCGCTGACCGTGAGGTTGATGCCGCGCATGCCGTAGGCCGGGCCGAGGTTGATGGTCGGCGTCGAGTTCAGCGCCTTGATGACCTTGTCCGATCCGAGCGAGCCGGTGCTCTTCTCGCTGCGCACGGTGGTCAGGATCTCCTCGATCGGATCGGCGCACGAGTCGTTGCCGAACAGCAGCCCGGCGCGGTCGGACTTCAGCGCCTCCGCGCAGCCGCTCATGCGGATGGCGTTCTTCGCGGTGATCGCCGCGTAGAGCGCGGTCTCGCCCATGGTCTTGCGTTCCTTGCGCGCGAAGTGCGCGGTCGGATCGATGGCGGGGATGACGCCGGTCAGCGGCGAGCGGAAGCCGAGATCGATGCGCTCCTGGCTGACGCCGATGCCCGAGGTGCCGGCGCGCAGCGACGCCTCGATCGCCGGCAGGGTCGCGCCCAGGCACGACAACGCGTCCATGCCGGTGACGACGACGCGACGCCTGGTTCCGCCGAGCAGCATCGCGATCCTTTCCGCCGCGCCTGCGCGCGTGCCGCATCCTCGCGGCGAGCGTCGGGCCGCAAGCGCACCGGCGCGCGCGGTCCGGACGGTCGCCTACGCCGCCCAGAAGTCGTAGAAGTTGTGCCACTGCATCGGCCAGCGCCGCGTCATCCGTTCCAGGTGGCGCGCCCAACGCGCGACCGCCGCCTCGATCTCGCCGGCGCGCGCCGCGCGGCTGGTGAAGCGCGGCGTCCATGCCGGCAGCGCGAAGGTCGCGTAGCTGCGCCAGCCGGTCTTGATGCAGAACACCGGCAGGATCGGCGCGCCGGAGACCGCCGCGGCAACGAAGGGCCCCGTCGGGAAGCGCGCGCGGCCGCCCAGGAACGGCACCGCGACGGTGCGGGTCGCCGCGCCGGCGGTGCGGTCGGCGAGCATGCAGCAGGTCTCGCCGCGCGACAACGCCGCCGCGATCGCCAGGCTGGCCGCGAACGGGTCGGCCAGGTCGATGACGGCGCGTTCGCCCAGCGCCGCGCGCACCTGCGCGGCGACCGCCGGATCCTCGTCCTGGACCATGATCAGGGTGAACGCGCCGAGGCCGTAGCTGGCGAGGAGGCGTCCGCTCAGCTCCCAGTTGCCGAGGTGCGCCGAGACCATCACGCAGCCGTGCCCGGTCTCGCGCGCCGCGCGCATGGTCGCGAAGCCCAGGCTGCGGCTGCGCAGCGCGCCCGGCGCGTACGCGACCAGGAAGCGGTCGGCGAGGATGCGCGCGAACGACCAGAAGTGCGCCCAGGTCATGACCAGCGCGCCGCCACGGCCGAGCGAGGGCCGCATCCGCCGCCAGTAGCGCGCGGTCTCCCGGCGGCGTTCGTGCAGGCGCAGGAAGTACCACGTCGCCGGCGGGATCAGCAGCGCGTAGCAGACGTGCAGCCCGCCGAAGCGCGCGAACGCGGCGACCAGGCGATGCCCGAAACCGCCGCCGGCGCTGCGCCCGCTCCACGCGCGCCCGGCGGTCATCGGCCGCGCGGGGTCAGGCGCGCCAGGCCGCAGGCCGCCAGGCAGCGGCGCGTGACCAGGCGCGTGAAGGTCCAGGCGGTGCGCGCGTTGTCGGCGACGGCGCGGAAATGGCTGACGCGGTCGGCGGGATACAGCACCGCGACCGGCAGCGGGCGCAGCGCGACGCCGGCCCACGCCGCGCGCACCAGCACCTCGACCTCCCAGGAGTAGCGCCGCGCGCCGATCGCCAGCGTGGTGGTGATCGGCAGCGGATAACAGCGCAGCCCGCTCTGCGCGTCGCCGGGCCACGCGCCGCAGGCGATGCGCACCCACAGGTCGGACCAGCGCCGGCCGAAGCGGCTGGCGCGCGGCGCGCGCTGCATGTCGCGGCTGCCGACGTGCAGCGCGGCGGGCTCGGCCGCCGCCGCGCGCGCGAGCCTTCCGGCTTCCGGCAGCGGGTGCTGCCCGTCCGCGTCGACGGTCAGCGCCTGGACGAAGCCCTGGTCGGCGAGCAGGCGCAGGCCGCGCGCCAGCGCCGCGCCCTTGCCCGCGTTCGGTGCCTGGCGGACGACGACGCCGCCCGCCGCCGTCGCCGCGGCGCCACTGCCATCGCTCGAGCCGTCGTCGATGACCAGCACCGGCGCGCCCATGGCGCGCAGCCCGGCGACCACGCCGCCGACGGTCGCGACGTGATCGAACACCGGCACCAGGGCCGCGAGACCGGCGGGCCAGCCGGGGCCGGGACCGGCGTCGCGCCCCGGCGCCAGCCGCGAAACGTCCGCCTCGACCGACGCATCTGCCACGCGTTCCATGCTGTGCGGCGCGCGCCGAGTGTCCACGCGAGGGGGTCAGTTGGTCTGGCCACGCTTGTCGGTTCGCCGCCGCGACGGTAGAAACCTGACCTCGCCGTGCTTGACGGTGGACGCTCGGGTTTCGGACCCGCTTTCGGAGCAAGGGAGACGCGCATGACGACGGACGAGATCAAGGCCGCGGTGAACGCCGCCATCGCCAAGGAATTCGAGCTCGACGCGGCGCTGCTCGTGCCGTCCGCCCACCTGATCGATGATCTCCAGCTCGACAGCCTCGACAGCGTCGACCTGATCGCGGCGATGGAGAAGACCTTCAAGGTCAAGTGCCCCGAGACCGAGGCGCGTCAGCTGAAGACCATGGGCGACATCCACGCCTTCGTCGAGCGCCTGCTGGCCAACCGCCCCGCCGCCGTGCGCGTCGCCTGAACGCGCCGGACGACGCCGGGTGAGCGACGCGCGCCAGAACGACCGCCAGCCGTACGCGCTGGTCACCGGCGCCAGCCGCGGCATCGGCGCGGCGATCGCCGAGCGGCTCGCCGCCGACGGCTTCGACCTGGTCATCAACTTCCGCTCCAAGCGCGAGGCCGCCGAGGCCGTCGCCGCGCGCGTGCGCGCCCTCGGCCGCGCCGCCGAACTGCTGCCCTTCGACGTCGCCGACCGCGCCGCGGCCAAGGCCGCGCTGACCGACCTGCTCGACCGCCGCGGCGCGCCGCGCGTCCTGGTGCTGAGCGCCGGCATCGCCCGCGACGCGGTGTTCGCCGGCATGACCGACGAGGAGTGGGACGCGGTGGTCGGCACCGCGCTGGGCGGCTTCTACAACGTCGTCCGGCCGCTGGCGCTGGCGATGTGCAAGGCGCGCGCCGGGCGGATCGTCACCCTGGCCTCGGTCAGCGGCCAGATGGGCAACGCCGGGCAGGTGAACTACAGCGCGGCCAAGGGCGGGGTCATCGCCGGCACCAAGGCGCTGGCGCGCGAGATCGCCAAGCGCGGGCTGACCGCGAACGTCGTCGCGCCGGGGCTGATCGACACCGAGATGATCCAGGGGCTGCCGCTCGAGCAGATGCTGGCCGCGGTGCCCGCCGGCCGCCTCGGCACGCCGCGCGAGGTCGCCGCGGTCGTCGCCTTCCTCTGCTCCGCCGACGCGGCGTACATCACCGGCCAGGTGATCGCGGTGAATGGCGGGTTGTACACCTGACCGCCGCCGCAGGGTGAGCGCATGCCGCTGCCCGGCCATCTCGAGCTGCACGCGCCCCTGGTCGCCCTGACGCCGGCGCTCCTGGCGCTGGCGACGGTGCCGGCGGTGCTCGCGCTCGGAGCGCGCCCCGGCCAGCGCGTGATCGGCTGGATCGGCATCGGCGCGGCGCTGGTGCTGGCGGCGCTCTTCCTGATCCCCGGGCGCGTGGTCGGGGCATACGAGCAGCCGCTGCTGGGCGGCGTGATCCGCCTCGGCCTGGCGCAGCTGCTCTGCGCGCCGATCTGCGGCGCATGGATCGCCGCGGCGTTCCGCCCGCGCGACGACAACCGTCCTGGCGCCGCGCCGGGCTGGTGCGCGCGCACCGCGCTGGCGTTGGCGCTGCCGCTGGTCGCGGCGCCGGTGCTGCCGCTGTTCATCGAAGGCGACCAGCGCCGCGCGCCGGCGACGCGGCGCGATCACGCGCGCGCGGCGCTGATCGTCGCTGCGGCGCTCGCCGCCGCCGTCGGCGCGCCGTTGTGGGCGGCGCACGCGGTCGCGTGCCTGGCCGCGGCGGCGCTCGGCCGCGGGCACTGGCGCTTCGCCGCCGCCCTCGCGGGCGTCGCCGCGCTGTGTCCGCCGTACTGAAGAAGCCGTAGCTCCCGTCGCGCTGCCGGCTTGGCGAGCGCTTGGCGCGACGCCCGAAGCGCGAGGCCTGAAGCGCGAGGACCCACGTCTGAAGCCGGTTCGCCGGCCCGGTGTAACCGAGGCCCCACCCCTGGCGTTAAGAGTCCTATGCCCAGGAGCCGGCCATTCCCGACGAGGACAACCTGCCGGCCGAGCTCGTCGCGCGTGCCGCGGCGGGCGACGACGACGCCGCCGCGCTGCTGGTCGAGCGCGCCCATCCGCTGGTCGCGCGCATCGTGCGCGCGCACCGGCCACGCGACCGCGACGAGGCCGATCTCGTGCAGGACGTGTTCATGACGATCTTCGCCGGTCTCGGCCGCTACGACGCGCGGCCCGGCGTGCCGTTCGCCGCATGGCTGGCGCGGGTCGCGGCGAACCGCTGCCGCGACGCGCTGCGTGCCGAGGCGCGCCGGCCGCGCACGGTGGCGCTCGACGCGTCGCCCGCCGCCGGCGAGTGGCTGGACGCGCTGGTCGGCGCGGCGGCGCCGCCGGTCGGCGATGCGCTGGCGGCGCGCGAGCTGGTCGAGCTGCTGCTCGCGCGGCTGACGGCGCGCGATCGCGCGCTCATCGTCCTGCTCGACCTCGACGAACGCCCGCTGGCGGAGGTCGCCGCGACGCTCGGCCTCAACCGCATCGCGATCCGGGTCGCGGCGATGCGCGCGCGCGCGCGGCTGCGCGCGGCGGCGAAGCGCCTGCGCGACGAGCGGCCATGAACGCCTTCGACCAGCGTTGGCGCGAACTGGCGCGTCGCGCCGCGCGGGCCGAGCAGCCGCCGTTGCCGGACGCCCCGTCCCTGGCGGCGGTGCGGCGTGGCGCGGGCGCGCTGCGCCGGGCGTGGTCGCCGAATCCGTTCGTGCTCTGGCTGGGAGGCGCCGCGCTGCCGCTCGCGGTCATCGCCGTCGCCTGGGCGCTCGAGGCGGCGGTCGCCCGCGACGTCGCCGTAGCGACGCGTCGCACGTCGCTCGCCTGGATCCCTGGCCCGCCGCTGCCATCCCTGGCCATCACCCCGGAGGATCGACCATGAACATCGGTGACGTGCTCGGCTGGACGCTGCTCGTCGCGCTCGGCTGGCTCGGCCTGGTCGGCTGGTGGCTGGTCGCGCAGGGCCTCGGTCCGGCCGCGATGCTGCGCGCGCGCGCCGCGTACCGGCGGCCGGTCGCGACGACGCTCGTCGGGGTCCTGTGGGCGCTGCCGGCGGTGGCGTTGGCGGTCGCCCTGGCGCTCGTCTCGCGCTCGCTGGCGCTGGCCGTGGCGCCGCTCCTCGCCCTCGCGGCGCTGGGCGTGATCGGCTCGGCCGGTCTGGCGCACGCGGTGGGCGACAGCATCGGCGAGGGCGAACCCGCGCAGCGTCTCCGGCGTGGCGCGATGGCGCTCGCCAGCGCCTGCCTGACGCCCTTCGTCGGCTGGTTCGTGCTGCTGCCGTGGCTGCTGCTGTCCGGCGTCGGCGCCGCGTTCGCCGTCTGGCGCGACCGTACCCGCCCGCCGGGTCCTGCGTCCTCTGGGGAGAATCCATGATCCGACGGACCCTGCTCCTGGTCGTCGCGCTCGCGTC
>DASPLE010000058.1:0-119048 GCA_035627695.1 Planctomycetota bacterium | reverse complement strand
ACCACCGGCGTCCACCAGGCGATCTGGGCCAAGGGCCTGCGCAACCCGTTCACGTTCGCCTTCCAGCCCGGCACCGGCCGCATGTTCATCAACGACGTCGGCCAGAACACCTGGGAGGAGATCGACGACGGCGTCGCCGGCTCCGACTACGGCTGGCCGGCCACCGAGGGCGAGACGACCGATCCGGCGTACCGCTCGCCGCTGTACGCCTACGCGCACGGCGGCGGCGCGGTGACCGGCTGCGCCATCACCGGCGGCGCGTTCTACAACCCGCCGACCGTGCAGTTCCCCGGCGCCTACGTCGGGAAGTACTTCTTCGCCGACTTCTGCGGCGGCTGGATCCGCACCTACGACGCGGCCACCGACGCCGTCGCCGACTTCGCCAGCGCGATCCCGTCGGCGGTGGATCTGCGCGTCGGTCCCGATGGCGCGCTCTACTACCTGACGCGCGACGACGGCGGCGTCGTGCACCGCGTCAGCTACTCGCAGGCGCCGGTCATCACCCAGGGGCCGCAGAACGCGACGGTGGCGGTCGGATCGGCGGTGACGTTCACCGCCGCCGCCTCGGGGACACCGGCGCCGACGTGGCGCTGGCAACGCAACGGCGTCGACATCCCCGGCGCCACCGCGTCGTCGTACACCATCGCGGCGGTCGCCGCCGGCGACGACGGCGCGCGTTTCCGCGCCATCGCGACGAACGCCAGCGGCTCGGCGACCACGGGCGAGGCGGTGCTGACCGTCACCGGCGCCAACCAGTCGCCGACCGCGGTGATCACCGCGCCGGCCGCTGGCACGACCTACGGCGGCGGCCAGTCGTTCACCGCCACCGGCACCGGCAGCGATCCCGAGGACGGCGCGCTGCCGCCGTCGGCCTTCACCTGGGAGGTCGCCTTCCACCACGCCGCGCACAGCCATCCGTTCATCCTGCCGACCAGCGGCGTCGGCTCGATCGCCTTCACCATCCCGACCCAGGACCACACCGCCGCCGACGTCTTCTACCGCATCCACCTGACCGTCACCGATTCCGGCGGAGCGAGCCATCACGTCGTCCGCGATCTGCAGCCGCGCCTCTCGACCCTGCGTCTCACGACCAGCCCCGGCGGCATCGGGCTGACGCTCGACGCGCAGCCGTTCACCGCCGGCGGGACGTTCGCCAGCGTCGAAGGCGTCGAGCGCGTCATCGGTGCTCCCGTCAGCGCGACCGCCGCCGGCGCGAACTGGGCGTTCGACTCGTGGTCGGACGGCGGCGGCCGCGAGCACGCGATCGTCACGCCCGTCCCGGACGCGACCTACACCGCCGTCTACCGCGTCGCCGGCGGCGTGGTCGGCACGGGCACCGGCCTGAGCGCGACGTACTTCGACAACCGCGACTTCACCGGCGCCAGCGTCACGCGTCGCGACCGCACCGTGCTGTTCGACTGGGCCGGTGGCTCGCCGGCCGCGTCGATCGGCGCCGACACCTTCAGCGCGCGCTGGACCGGCGATGTGCAGGCGCAGTTCAGCGAGACCTACACCTTCCACCTGCGCGGCGACGACGGCATCCGCCTGTGGGTGGGCGGCCAGCTGCTGATCGACCGCTGGATCGACCAGTCGCCGACCGAGTGGAGCGGCGCGATCGCGCTGACCGCGGGCCAGCGTTATCCGATCCGCATCGACTACTACGAGAACGGCGGCGGCGCGGTCTGCGAGCTGCGCTGGTCGAGCGCGAGCACGCCGAGGAGCGCCGTGCCGATGAGCCAGCTGCATCCGGATTCCGGCGCCGGCACGGGGCTGAGCGCCACCTACTGGGACAACGCGGACTTCACCGGCGCCACGGTGTCGCGGATCGATCCGCGCGTCGACTTCGACTGGAGCACCGGCGCCCCGGCTCCCGGCATCGCCGCCGACACCTTCAGCGCGCGCTGGCTGGGGGAGATCGAGGCCGAGGCCACGCAGACCTACACCTTCCACCTGCGTGGCGACGACGGCATCCGCCTGTGGGTCGCCGACCAGCTCGTCATCGACCGCTGGTTCGATCAGGCGCCGACCGAGTGGAGCGGCGCGATCGCGCTGACCGCGGGCCAGCGCTATCCGATCCGCATCGACTTCTACGAGAACGGCGGTCTGGCGGTGTGCGAGCTGCGCTGGTCGGGCGCGGCGACGCCCAAGCAGCTCGTGCCGCAGGCGCGGCTGCATCCGCGGCAGACCACCGGCAGCGGTCTCGCGGCGACGTACTGGGACAACATCGACTTCACCGGCCCGTCGGTCACGCGCCTCGACCCGCGCATCGACTTCGACTGGGGCCAGGCGGCGCCCGCGCCGGGGATCGGCGCCGAGACCTTCAGCGCGCGCTGGACGGGCGAGGTCGAGCCGCCGGCCAGCGGCACCTGGACCTTCCGCCTGCGCGGCGACGACGGCATCCGCCTGTGGGTCGCCGACCAGCTGATCATCGACCGCTGGATCGACCAGTCGCCGACCGAATGGGCCGGTTCGATCGACCTGACCGGTGGGCAGCGCTATCCGATCCGCGTCGACTTCTACGAGAACGGCGTCCTGGCGGTCTGCGAACTGCGCTGGAGCGGCCCGGGCACCGCGCTCGAGCTGGTGCCGAGCGCCCGCCTCCACCCCGACGCGGGCGGCAGCGCCGTCGCGGCGGCGGAATGACGCAAGGCGCGAGCGTCGCGCGCGGATAGGACACCGCCCACCACCCGCACGCCCACGAGGTTGCCATGCGTCACATCGCCATCCCGCTCACCATCCTGATCGCCAGCGTGGCCGGCATCGCCGGCGCCGGCGAAGCGGGCGACAACGGTCAGGGCCGCCCCGAGCCGACGCCCGAGCAGCGCGACGCCTGGCTGAAGGAACGCCAGCCCGAGGTCTTCGCCCAGGCCGACACCAACAAGGACGGCACGCTCGACGAGACCGAGCGCGCCGGACTGCCGCAGCTGATGGCGGCGGGGGCGCTCGCCAAGCACGACACCAACAAGGACGGCGGCGTCGACAAGGCCGAGCTGACCGCCGCGCTCAAGACGCTGGGCGAGGAGCGCGCCAAGCGCCGCGGCGGCGACAAGGCCGAGGGCGGCGCCGGCGGCGACAAGGCCGCCGATCCCGCCGCCGCGACCGAGCTCGCCGCGCGCGCCGAGAAGGCGTTCGCCGAGGCCGACGCCGACAAGAACGGCAAGCTCGACGCGCAGGAGCTGATCAAGGCGCTGCCGCAGGGCCGCCGCGGCCGCCAGGGCGGCGAGAAGCCCGCGGACAAGTGAACGGCTGAAGCGATGCCACGCCGATCCGCCAGGCGGCGGATCGGCGTCGTCGTCAGGCGACGACCGGCTGGCGAGGCTCGGCCTTGCGCAGGCGATCGATGCTGAGGGGACCGCTCCCCGCGCAGGCGATGTACAGGAAGATCAGGCAGTAGAGCACCGCGGTCTCGCCGCCGTTGCCTTCCCGCAGCGGCAGGAACGACAGCGGCGCGCCCTTCTCGATCGCGCCGAACCAGTGGAACTGGACGTAGGCCACGAGCATCGTGCCGCTGGCGATGAACGCGGCCGGCGAGGCGAACAGCCCGAGCAGGATCAGCGCGCCGGCGACCGTCTCGATGACCGCGCCGGCGCCCATCTGCGACATCAGCTCGACCCGCTTGCCGCCGAGCAGCCCGAACTTCGCCAGGCCGTGGAGCATGAACAGCAGGCCCGCGACGATGCGCAGCAGGGCGTAGGCGTAGCCGGCGTAGGGGAGGAGGCGGTTGGGCATCGCCACGTCATCGCGCGGGGCGCCGGCCGATGCAACCGCCACGCCCGCAAGGGTTGCTCGCCGCCGGCGACGCCCTTCCATCGCCGGCCATGCCCGCCGTACGCCCGCTGCTGCTGCTCTGGCTCTGCTACGGCGCGATGATGAGCCTGGCGATCGCCATCAACCTGCTGCCGGTGTTCCTGACCACGCTCGACTCCGAGTTCGGCGGCGCCGCGGGGCTGACCCAGGAGCAGCTCGGCCGCCTGGGCGGCATCGCCTTCGCCGGACTGGTGGTCGGCATCATCGTCACCGGCCCTCTGGCCGACCGCTGGGGTGCGAAGCCGATCGTGCTGATCGGCGACCTGATGATCGCGGCCGGCCTGGCGGGGACCGCGCTGGCGCCGAGCTATGTCACGCTCGCCTGGGGCGTCTTCGCGCTGGGCCTGGGCGCCGGCGCGCTCGACATGGTGCTCAGCCCGGTGGTCGCGGCGCTGGCGCCCGACCGCCGCACCGCGGCGATGAACTGGCTGCATTCGTTCTACGGCGTCGGCGCCGTGGTGACGATCGCCGTCGCCACCGCCGCGCCGTGGCTGGGCCTGTCGTGGCGCGGCGCCTGCTGGGCGCTGATGCCGCTGCCCATCGGGCTGCTGATCGCCTTCGCCGCGATGCGCTTCCCGGCGCTGGTCGGCGACGGCGGGCGCACGCCGCTGGCCGGGCTGATGCGCCAGCGCTGGTTCCTCGGCGCGCTGATCGCCATCCTGCTCGGCGGCGCGACCGAGCTCGGCATGGCGCAGTGGCTGCCGGCCTACGCCGAGACCACGCTCGCGTATCCGCGCTGGGTCGGCGGCACGGCGCTGGCGGCGTTCTCGCTCGCGACCGTGATCGGCCGCGTGATCGTCGCCGCCGCCGGCCCGCGGCTCGATCCGTACCGGACGATGGCGTGGAGCTGCGCGGCGTCGATCGCGCTGTTCATGGTCGCCGCGTACGCGCCGGTGCCGGGCATCGCGCTCGCCGGGTGCGTCGCCGCCGGTCTCGCCGGCAGCTGCCTGTGGCCGACCATGCTCGCGGTCACGGCGGATCGCCATCCCGACGGCGGCGCGAGCATGTTCGGCGTGCTCGCCGCGTTCGGCAACGCCGGCGGCATCGTCATGCCCTGGCTGGTCGGGTGGGTCGCGGATCTGTCCGACCTGCGCCACGGCCTCGCGTTGTCGGCGGTGGCGCCGGCGCTGATGCTGCCGCTGGTGCTGGCGCTGCGCCGCCGTCGCTGATCAGCGCGCGCAGATCACCAGGGTCGGCCGCCCGTCGGGAAGCGCGATGCGGCCGTGCGCGGCGGCACGCGTGCCGCGGGCGATCTCGTCGCCGGTGCCGAGGTCGATCGCCCGCCACGGCCGCGGCGCGCGCTCGTCGATGATGTCGACCGTGCCGCCGGCCTCGAGATAGCACAGGAAGAGCCGTCCCGGATCGATCAGTCCGCTGCGGCCGTAGGTCGCGCGGTGGTCCGGCGCGGCGCCGGCCAGCGACAGGCCGTCGAGGATGCGTCCGATGCGGCCGACGTGCGCGGCGCCGGGGAAGTCGAGCGCGTCGCGCCAGTCGCAGCCGTCGGCGCCGGCCCAGCCGGCCTGGGCTTCGCCACGCGTCGGCCGCCACTGCCACAGGCTGCCGGCGCCGTAGACCACGCCCATGGTCCCGCCGGCGAACAGGCTGCTCCACGCCTCGTGCCCCTGCCACCAGCCGGCGGCGCGGCCGGGACAGCCGATGTTCTCGTAGGTCGGCTCGCCGTTGGCGATCGCGCGCACCGGCCGGTCGAGCCACATCGCCGCGACGCGCTCGGGATGGTGCTCGCCGTTGTGCCCGGTCTGGCACCAGTGGAAGTCCAGCCACGGCGCGTCGTGGTGCTCGTGGTCCGAGGCGTGCGGCGCGTAGTGGATGCCGGTCGGCTGGCGGTAGGCGTCGCACGCCTCGACCATCGCGCCGCCCGCGGCGACCGTCGCGTCGCGGCCGGTGCCGTCGGCGCCGACCAGCCAGATCGCCGGCCGCGCGCCATAGCGGGCGACGAGATAGCGGCAGTAGCGCGCGTAGTCCTCGGCCGGCACCTCGCGCCCGGCCACCGGACCGCCGCGAAATCCGTAGCCGTGGAACGCGGGCTGCCACACCGGGACGATGCCGTGCGCGTGCAGGATGTCGGCCAGCGCATCGAGCTCGCGGAAGTACTCGGGACGCAGCTGGAACAGCCGGCGCCCGCCGAGGTCGTCGAACGCCTCGTCCCAGCAGTCGTCCTCGCCGCGGCGGCGCGCGCGCGGTCGGATCAGGTCCGGCTGGAACGACATCAGCAGCGCCGCGTTGAATCCCTGCCGCTGACGGATCGCCGCGTAGGCGCGGCACTCGTCGCGCGTCGCCCGCCACGGCAGGGCCCACGGCGTATCGGCGACCATCAGCCACGGCGTCCCGTCGTGACGCTCGACGACGCGGCCGCCGGGGGCCATGCGCAGCAGCGCCGGGGCGCCCGTCGCCGCGGCGGCGTCGACACTGCCGGTCGCCCCGTCCACGCCGTCCAGTGCGCGGTCGGCGCGCGCCGACCAGCGCCACGCGCCGCTGCCCGCGGTCGATGCGAAGCGCACCCGCCAGGTCGTGCCGCCATCCCAGAACGCGGGCCGGACGATGCGCGTGCCGTCGTCGTGGCGGAAGTCGACCTCGACCGCGACCGCGTACGGATCGTCGACCGCGTCGTCCGCGGTGAGCTCGATCCCGATCTCCGACCACTGGGGCGCGCGCATGCCCGATCTGTCCGCGGCGCGGCGTCGCGGCAATGGCGGTCGGTACCTTGTCTTGTCCATCCGTACCCATGCCGGTTGATCGCCTCGATCGCCGTTTAGGCTGGAGGAATGGCGCGCGACGACGCTGTTTGTCGCCTCATCCACTGCGGCCGGCTGCGGGCGCGGCGGCGCGCGGTGTTCACCGCGCACGACCATCCGTGCCACGAGCTGATCGTGCCCCTGCGCGGCCGGCTGCGGGCGCGGCTCGCATCCGGCGAGGCCGTCGCCGGTCCGGGCACGCTGCTGTGGTATCCGGCCGGTTCGCGCCATCTCGAATCGATCGAGGCGGACGCCGACGCCGACTGGCGCTACCTGCTGATCGAGGCCGCGGGCATCGACCTGCCGCTGACCATCGTCGACCGCGACGGCGCCGTGCGCCAGATGAGCTCGCTGATCGCCGCCGACGATCAGGTGACGGCGGCGAGCGCGGCCAAGCGCCACGCGCTGGCCGCGGCGATCGTCGCCGAGCTGCAGCGCCTCGCGGCCGGGCATGGCGGCGGCGACGACGACCTGGTGCGCACCGTCGACCTCCACGTCCATCGGCATCTCGCCAGCCCGCTGTCGCTCGAACGCCTGGCGCGCGTCGCCGGGGTCAGCCGCTCGTACTTCGCCCGCGCCTATCGCCAGCGCGCCGGCTGCGCGCCGATGGCCGCGGTGCGCTCGGCGCGCATCGCCGCGGCGCGCGAGCTGCTGCTGACCACGGATCTGCCGCTGCGCGTGATCGCGGCGCAGGTCGGCATCGGCAGCGAGTACCTGCTGTCGCGGCTCATCGCGCGCCATCTCGGCACCGGTGCCCGGCTGCTGCGGCGCGGTGGCCGCAGGACCGGACGCGATCACGTCAGGTGAGCGGCCGTGCCTCGGGCTGCGCCGCCGCCGGGACGGGTTTCGGCTCGAGCGCCTCGGACTCCTGCGTCGCCGGGCCGCGGCCCCCGCGCATCAGCCACGCGCCGGTGAGCGCGACGAGCACGGCGAGGAGGCACCAGATTCCGAGGATCGCGAGGGCGAGGGTCATGCCAGGGGTTCCAGGGGCACCATAGCCCGGTTCCGATCCCCATGCCAGGCTGGGCGCAACATGGTTGTTTCCGCGGCATTGCGCCACGGGTGTCGGAATCGCCGCCGCGATCGCCGACGCCCGCGCCCGGCCGGGCTCACTTCAAGGCGATGTACGCGGCGCTGAAGATCTCGAGCCGTCCGCCCGCCACCGCGGCGCGCAGGGCGCCGATCTGGCACTGCTCGTCGTCGGCCTCGGCGGCCAGGCGCACGGCCTCCGGATGCCGCGCGCCCAGGGTCAGCGCCGCCGCCTCGGCCACGGCGCGCGCCGCCACGACGCTCTCGCCGTAGCGCTTCTCGAGCACGCCCGCGACGGCTTCGCGTTCACGCGCCGTCGCCTCGTCGCCCCAGGCGCTCAGCGCCGCCGCGGCGCGCATCACGCCGTCCTGCCAGGCGGTGAGCTTGGCGACGTCGCCGAGCATCAGGCGCGTCCAGGCGTCGCGGTTCGCGCCCGGGACCAGCGTGGTGTCGCCGTTGCGCGCGTCGAAGCCGGGACGCAGCTGCGCCAGGACGGCCTCGTCGCTCTCGACCACGCCGTCGGCGCTGCGCGCGAAGGCCAGCAGGCGGCGCGGGGGCGCGCCGACGTGCAGCCGGCGCAGCACGTCGAGCGGCAGGTGGGCGGCGACCAGCGGCTGCAGGTCGAGGGTGAACTGCAGGACGACGCGCACGCCCTCCCACGGGCCGACGCCGTCCTTCGCCACGCGCCGCCAGGCGGTCGCGCTGCACCAGCGCGCCGCGTCGGCGTCGGCGACCAGGCGGTCGATCAGGCCGTGGCCGAGGTTGAAGAACGCCAGCTGCGGATGCGCCAGCGCGGTGTCGCGGGCGAAGACGCCGCGCTCGGGATCGTCCGAACCGCGACCGCGCAGGCGCCAGGCGTTCGGGCGCTCCTCCTCGCGCTTGGCGTGGCCGCCCATGCCCGACAGCCAGCGCGCGATCGCGCCGGTCGGCGGCGGCGTCGCCGCGACGGTGTCGCTGAGCGCCGCGGCCTCGGCGTAGGTCGCCGCGTCCTCGTGGAAGCACTCGTCCTCGCGCGCGTCGCGCGCGTCGCGTTCGGCCGCGACCGTGGCGACCAGCGCCGGGATCAGCGCGCGCACCGCCGCCGCGCCGCCCGCGAGCGCGGCGGTCGCGGCATCGCCCTCGATGCGGTCGAAGACGAACTCGAGGCCCGAGGACGAACCGGCGAAGACGCCGACCGCCTGGTCGAGGGCGTCGCCCCACGCCGCGTCGACCGCCGAATCGTCCTTCGCCGCCATGATCCAGCTCGGCACGTCGCCGTCGCGGCCGAGGCGGTCGACGCGTCCGATGCGCTGCTCGACCGCGGCCACCGACCACGGCAGGTCGTGGTGGGCGATCGCCGAGACGAACTGGAAGTTGCGGCCCTCGCCGCCGAGCGGATCGCAGACCATCAGGCAGCACTGGTCGTCGTCCTGGAAGCGCCGCGCCGATTCCTCGCGCGCGACCGTGTCCTGGTGGGCGCCGAAGGTCTCGACCGCCTCCTCGCCGAAGATCTTGCCCGCGGCCTTGGCGATCGGCTCGACGGCGAGGCCGTGGCTGGTGAAGATCAGCACCTTCTCCTGCGGGAACTCCTTCCAGAAGCGCTCGAGGCGCGCGAACAGCGCCTTGAGGCGCGCGGTCGGCGCCGTGCCCTTGCCCTCCCAGGCGGCGACCGCGGCGCGCAGGGCGGCGATGACCTCGGCCTCGACCTTGGCGTCGGCGTGGCACGCGGCGCTGACGGCGATGTGGCCGTTGATCTCGTTCTCGGACAGGTCGCTGCGCAGCACCTGGGCGGTGGTCTCGTCCTGGATCGCGCGCGCGCGGTACGCGGCGAACTCGGCGGGATCGGCGAGCACCGCCGCGCGCATGGCGAGCAGGCGGCTCAGGACGCGCGGATGCGCGCCGGCGGCCAGCTCGAGCTGCAGCAGCCAGTGCGCCAGGCGCGGGGGCGCGATGCCGTCGGGGGCGTGCGCGCGGTGCAGGCGCTCGCGGTATGCCGACAGCGCCGCGCGCATCGCCGCCTCGGCGTCGTTCGGCGCGTAGGCGACGATCTCGCGGCTGCGGCTGGCCAGCGCCAGGCCGCCGACGCCGGTGTCGCGCGACAGGCGCGTCAGCACCTGGCGGCGGTGGCGCACGACGCGGCGGTCGAGGCGGTGGTGCTCGCGCACGTAGGCGACCAGGCGGGTGCGCGCGGGCTCGTCGCCGCCCGCCAGGTCGACGGCCATCGCCGCCAGCACCGCGTCGCCCGGGACCGCGGCCCGCCAGGCCTTGGCCAGGGCGACGGCCTCGGTCTTGTCGCCGGCCTTGGCCGCGATGGTGCGCGACAGCAGCGCGGCGACCGCGTCGTGCGCCGACAGCCGCGCCTGGAAGGTCTCGGGCGTGTCGTCGCGGTAGGCGTGCGGCTGGAGCAGCGCCATGAGCGCCAGGTAGGCGGCGGCGTGGCTGCGCGGCGGCGTCGCGGTCAGCAGCAGGACGTGCGGCGTCTGCTTCGAGAGCACGGCGACGCGCTTCGCCAGGATGCCGTTCGGCTGCATGCGGTGGCATTCGTCGACGATCAGCACGTCCCACTTCGACGTCGCGAGGTGCAGCGACTGCTTGCCGTCCATCTCCTCGATGGCGCGGCTCGACGCGATCACCAGCTGGCGGTCGCGCCACGGATCGCCGGTCCAGCCGCGCAGGCGCTCGCCGTCGAGCATCAGGAAGGACCGGCCGCCGAACTTCACGTACAGCTCGAGGAACCACTGGCTGACCAGCGCGCCCGGCACGATCACCAGCACGCGCAGGTCGGGCCGGGCGGTGAGCAACGACTGGACGATCAGCCCGGCCTCGATGGTCTTGCCCAGGCCGACCTCGTCGGCGAGCAGGAAGCGGATGCGGCGGTCGGACAGCGCGCGCCGCGCCGTGAGCAGCTGGTGCGGCAGCGGCCGCACGCGCGCCGCGGCCAGGCCGATGACGCCGCCGGTCGCGGTCCACTGCGCGTCGCGCCAGGCGAGCAGCTCCTCGCGCGCGCAGAACGTGCGCGGGCCCCACGGCTCGGGCGCCAACGCCGTGCCAGCCGGCGCGAACAGCGGGCGGTTGTCGTTGAACGACGCCGTGACCAGCTGTTCGATCGCATCGCGCGGCGACGGCAGCGCGATGATCGCGTCCTCGCGCACGGTGGCCTGGCTGCCGTCGGTGAACAGCACCCCATAGGCGAGGAGCGCGCCGTCGCGCGTCGGCGAGCGCGCGGCGATGGTCCCATCGCGCTCCGCCTCGCCGACCTTGACCTTCACCCGCGTCCTCGGCGCCAGGCACAGGCGCGCGACCAGGCGCTCCTCCTGCGTCATCTCGGCGCCGCTGCCGAGGAAGCGGACGCCGAGATACCCCGACTGCCGGCGGATCAGACGCGCCGGCCCTTCCGCCTGCAGTTCCGGGATCGTGACGAGCGCGCCGATGGGCATGGCCGGAGCATAGTCCCGGAGCGGCGTTCGTCGTGCGCTTCGTCGCGGCGCCGCACGCCGTGGTCGGCGCGCGGCGCAGGATCCTCAGCCGCCGCTGGGCGCCTGGGCGAGCGCCGCGGCGATGTCGCTCGCGCGGTACGGCTTGCTCAGCACCGCGGTGGCGCCGGCGGCGCGCAGCCGTTCGACCAGGTCGGCGTCCGCGTAGCCGGTGGCGAGGATGATCCGCGCGCGCGGGTCGTGCGCACGCATGGCGCGGAAGCAGTCCTCGCCCGACAGCTTGGGCATCATCAGGTCGAGCAGCACCGCGTGGTAGCCGCCCTTGGTGAAACGCGCCAGACCGTCGGCGCCGTCCTCGGCGGTGTCGACCTGCCAGCCCAGGCGGCGCAGCAGCTCGGCGGCGAGGTCGCGGACCATCGGCTGATCGTCAACCACCAGGATGCGGCCGGCCGCAATCGGAACGCCGAGCGCCGGCGTCGTCGACGCCTCGGGCGCGGCGCAGAGCGGCAGCCAGATGGTGAACGTGGTGCCGCGGCCGGGCGCGCTGACGACGGCGACGGCGCCGCCCATGTCGGTCACCGTGCCGTAGACCGCCGCCAGGCCGAGGCCGGTGCCGCGGCCGGGACCCTTGGTGGTGAAGAACGGCTCGAAGGCGCGTCGACGCGTGTCGTCGTCCATGCCGCCGCCGGTATCGCGCGCGCCCAGGCGCAGGTAGCGGCCCGGGGCGAGCGTTCCCGGCGCGTCGGGATCGCCGCCGGGCAGCTCGACCCGGTCGCTGACCAGGCTGAACTCGCCGCCGTCGGGCATCGCGTCGCGCGCGTTGATACCGAGGTTGATCAGGGCGCTCTGCAGCCGCGCGCGATCGCCGCGCACCCAGGCGCCGCCGACGCGCAGGTCGGTGGTGATGATGATCCGGCGATCGATCGAGTGGCGCAGGAGCCCGATGGCGTCGTTGACGACGGCGTTCGCATCGATCGCCTGGATCAGGCGCGGGCCCTTGCGCGAGAAGGCCAGGAGCTGCGAGGTCAGCTCGGCGGCGCGCGTCGCCGCGCGCACGATCGCCTCCGCCTGCCGCTTGCCCAGCGGGTCGCGTTCGGATTGCGCCAGCAGCTCGGCGTAGCCGAGGATCCCGACCAGCAGGTTGTTGAAGTCGTGCGCGATGCCGCCGGCGAGCTGCCCGACCGCCTCGAACTTCTGCGCGTGGCGCAGCTGCTCCTCGAGGCGCAGGTGGTCGGTGACGTCGGTGGTGACGACCAGCGCCTCGTTGCCGTCGACCGCGACGATGCGCACGACGTAGTCGCGCAGGCCGCCGCCGAGCGCGAAGCGCTGCTCCATCTGCTGCGGCTTGCCGGTGGCGAACGCGCGTTCGATCGCCGCCTCGCGCTCGGCGGCGATCGCCGGCGGGAGTATGTCGCACGGCCGCCTGCCGAGCGCCTGCTCGCGCGGGATCGGGAGCATCGCCGTGTTGCCGAGGACGTTCTGGTACGTGCCATCGCGGCCGACGACGAAGATCAGGTCCGGCAGCGTGTCGAGCAGCACCCGCTGGCGTTGCGAGAGGTGGGCGAGGCCCTCCTCGGCCTGGCGACGCGCCTCGAGGTCGTCGCGCAGGCGGCGGTTGACGCGGCCGATGCCGAGCAGCACGGCGACGGCGGCCACGGCGGCGATCGCCAGGACCGCCAGGGCGCTGCCGCCGGCGACGCGCGCATCGGCGCGGGCGCGGGCGCCGACCTCGTCGGCGACCGCGGTCAGCTCGCCGGCGCAGGTGCGCGTGCGCAGGTCGAACTCCTCGAGCTTGCGCTGCACGGCATCGAGGATCGGGATCGACGCCGGATCGGCGTCGCCGCCGGAGAGCGCGCGCTGGTACGCGAGGACGATGCCGGCATCGCCGGTGATCTCGGCCAGGCGGGCGATGGCGATGCCGCCGAGCTGGTCCGGCTCGGCGCCGTGATCCCGTTCCAATGCCGCCCACGCGTCGTCGAGGCGGCGCAGGCGCGCGTGCAAGCCGGCGTCCACCGGTGCCGCGCTGAGCGTGCGCTCGAGCTCCGCGAGGTCCGCCATTCCCGCGGTGCGCGCGGCGCGCCAGTCGCCGGCCAGGCGCGGCAGCGGCTCGCGGGCGCCGAGCAGCGCGCGCGTCGCGGCGTGCAGGCGGTGCATGGTCGCGTGCGCGCGGTGGGCGCGGACTTCGGCCTCGTACAGGCGCGCCGCGCGCCAGCCCGCGACGGCGGCGAGCGCGACCGCACCGAGCAGCGCGATGCCGACGAGCAGTGCCGCGCGCCGTTCGTTCATCGCGTGCCGTCGAGGCCGTCGAGGTGCGCCTGGTAGCGGCGGTCGAGGTCGTCGACGATGCGCTGCATCGCTTCGCCGCTGGCGCGCCGCGCGGGGATCTCGGTGAGCATCGCGTCGAGGACGTGGCCGTGGAGCGATCCCGGGTGCCGGATGTCGAGCGCGAGCACGCCCATGATCGACCGCCACTGGCGTCCCGCTGCGGCGTAGCCGGGATCCTCGTCGAGCGCCGTGAGCGGACTCGGCCGACCCTGGGCGATGCAGAACGCGCCGTTGCCGGCGGGATCGATGGTCAGGTACCGCAGCAGCGCCCACGCCGAGGGATCGTCGGCGCGGTCGCGGCGCATGGCGTACGACCAGCCCTGCGCCGCGACGGCGCCATGCGGGCCATCCAGTCCCGGCAGGGGGCCGACCTCCCACGTCAGCGCGGGATCGGCGGCGCGGATCATCGTCGTCGTCCACACGCCCTGCAGCGAATAGGCCTGCAGGTCGCGGGCGAAGGGGCGGATCTGATCGGCGTTCGCGAGGAAGCCCGCGACCTCCTGGCGCCAGCGCAGCAGTCCGCGCCAGCCGTCGAACGCGCCGTAGACCTCGGCGACGTAGGCGTCGATCGCGTCCATCACCCGCCGCACGCCCGCGGTCGCGATCAACGATCGCCGGCCATCGGGGCTGACGGTCGGCGCGCCGGCGCCGAAGCACAGCGCGAGCCACGGCTGGATGGTCGGTTCGATGAATGGATCCCAGGCGACGACGCGCAGGACGCCCTCGCGGTTGAGCGCGCGGACGACGACGGCGCTGGCCGCGGTGAAGTCGTCCCAGCGGCGCGGCAGGCGCCGCCCGGCGTCGAGACCGGCGGCGTCGGTCACGCGCGTATTGGCGTACAGCTGCGCCATTCCGCCGGCGACGGTGTTGGGCAGGGCGACCAGCGTGCCGTCGACGCGGTTGCGCTCGAGGTCCTGCGTGCGCACGCCCGATGCCGCGGGACCGGTGAGGGTGTCGAGCGGCGCCAGCAGCGCCGCCGCGTCGAACTCGCCAAGCCAGTCGGTGTGGATGCCGACGATCTCGGGCAGCGAATCGGAGCGCGCGGCCGCCAGCAGCTGGTCGTGGATCAGGTCGGGCGGGATGAAGACCGCGTCGACCGAGATCCCCGGATTCTCGGCCTGGAATCGCGCGATGAGGTCGGCGAAGAGCTGGCTGCGCGCACCGCCCCAGACGTGCCAGAGGGTGAGCCGCGTGTTCGGACGGGCGCTGACCGGGACCGTCACGACGGCGACGATGGCCGCGGCGACCGCGGCGATCGCCGAGCGCCACACGGTGCGCTTACGCATGGCACCAACCACGGCGGCTCGGGCGGGTGCTCGGATCGGCCACGGGCGGCAGGCTAGCCGCAGCGCCCGGGTGCGCCATCACCGCCGAAGGGAATGCGATCGGGAGCGCCTGATCGCCGCCGCGCGATCGGGACGCAGCGGCCGCGCGACGGTCGCAGGCTGGGCCGCCGCGCCGTCAGGACATCAATCCAGGATCGGCATGCACTTTTCGTAGGTCTCTTCCCCGCCGTCGTCCTTCTGGTCGGGATTCGATTTGCGCTCGGCGCGCTTCTTGCGCTTCTCTTCTTGCGCGCGCTTCTTGTCCATCTCGCGCTGGCGTTTGGCGAAGGTTGCGGGATTGCGGGCCATGGGAACTCCGTAGGAAGCGTCAGCGGCCGTCGGATCGACGCGAAGGCGCTCAGTTGCCCGCGGCGAAGCGGGCGACGATATCGTAGCGCGTGCGCGCAGCGACCGGATCGGTGCTGGAACGCAGGTAGCTTTCGATCGGATAGCTGCGGATCTTGCCGCGGCACGATTCGCGCAGCGCCGCGACCTCGTCGGCCGGCGTCTTGGCGCCGATCTCGGCGATGCGCTGGACCAGGCTATCGATCGAAGGGTGGATGAGAAAACGGGCACGGGGCTTGGCGGCCACGGCGGACTCCTGCGCGATGGCGGCCTCGGTAACGCGCGGGGCCCGGCCGTCAGGCCGGGCCCCGCGGATCGATGCCGTCGGTGATTGGATCAGCGACGATTGCCGCCGCCGCCGTATCCGCCGCCGCCGCCGCCGCCGTAACCACCGCGATCGCCGCCGCGATCGCCTCCACGGCCACCGCCGCCGCCGCCGGCGCCGCCGGTGCGCTCACCGCGGGGCTCGGACTGGCGGACGGTCATCGGACGACCGCCGGACTGCGACCCGTTGAGGGCCTTGATGGCCGCCTGGCCCTGGGCGTCGTCGGTCATCGTGACGAAGCCGAAGCCGCGGCTGCGACCGGTGTCGCGATCGGTGACGATCTTGGCGCGCTCGACCGTGCCGTGCGTGGAGAAGAGGTCCTGCAGTTCCTGATCCGACATGGACCAAGGAAGGTTGCCGACGAAGAGTTCCATAGACTGAGCCTTACGATGGCACCGCGAGGGCGCCGAGAGAAACGCTGCGGACGCCGGAATGGCATCGTGGCGCTGGTAGAGAGGCGCCATTCGGCGCCGGAGAGGCGACACGACACGCGGCGCCGGGCGAACCATACGGGCGCCGGGCTCGGAAGAAACCGAATCCTCGTGCTCGCATGGACGACGGAGCCGACGTGCGACGCGCGATCAGGTCCGGCGCCTGGCCCTGCCAGGTCCGTGGCCGCGAAGAGGTTGGCGCCGCCGATCAGGCCGCGGTCGCGGCCGGCGCATCGTCCGTGCCGCGGCGCGGGGTGGCGTGCCGCGCGGTCACCGCGGCGAAGCGGCGATGCAGCAGCCAGCCCCAGCCGATCTCGTTGGCCACGCTGACGAACCACAGGACGACGACCGGTTCGGCTCCCAACCGCCCCCACCAGGCGTCGGGAGCGGCGAGGATCGCCAGGCACGGCACGACCAGCAGCGTGCCCAGGCAGCACGGCGCCGCGACGCACATCCAACGGACGTCGCCGATCCCGGCGAGGGCGCCCGCGTAGGCGATGACCACGGCGTCGGCGATGCCCCAGGCCGCGACCACCCACATCAGCTGGCGACCGAGGGCGATGATGCGCTCACCGCCTTCCGAACCCGCCGGCACGAACGCGCCGACGAGCGCCTCGCGGCCGGCGACGAAGGCGACGCCGACAACGACCGCGCACATCCCGGCCAGCGCGCAGCCGGTACGGGCGATGCGCCGCGCGCGCCCGGGATCGCCCGCGCCGGTGGCGCGCCCAACGGCGACGGTCACGGCGCGGCCGACGGCGATCATCGGCACGTACGCCACCACCGTCCACGCCATCAGCGCGTTCGTCGCCGCCATCGGTTCGCGGCCGAAGCGACCCACGACCAGGAAGAACCAGCCCCAGGCCGCCACCGAGACCACGCTGCTCAGGCCCTGCGCTCCGGCCTCGGAGATGAACAGCCGCAGCCGTCGCACGATCCCGGAGCGGCCGTCCCAGGTGCCATAGCGCGCGCGCATGCGCGGCGTCCACGCCAGCGCCGCAGCGACGAGGACGGCGCCGCTGGTGGACGCGACCGCGGCGATGCCGGCGCCGTCGACGCCCAGGTGCGGCCCCGTCTCCGCGCGCACCAGGAACCACGCGAGCCCCGCGTTGATGACGCACGCGGCGCCATCGAGCGCCAGCACGACGCCGCCGCGGCCGATGCCGATGAACAAGCCGTTGAACGCCGCCAGCGCGATCCCCGGTCCGACGGCCATCAGCAGCCATCGTCCGAAGCGCGGGATCAGTTCGGCGACCGCGGCGTCCCTGGTCGCGGCGGCGGCGACCAGGGGCAGCAGCGGGATCGCCGCGATCGCCAGCGCCCCGCCGATCGCGGCCAACGCCAGGCCGGGCCACAACGCCGGTCCGGCGCCGCGTTCATCGCGCGCGCCGACGCGGCGGGCGACGACGCTGGCGAGGTAGCCGGCGGCGGCGAGGAAGAACACGCCCAGCCACTGCGCGAACAACGCGGCGGGCGCGGTCGCCGCCAGCGTCACCGGTCCGAGCGTCGAGAGGATCCAGCGACCGACGAAGTCGTTGGCGGCGATCGCCGCGCCGGCGACCGACAGCGGCAACGCCAGGGCGATGAGTTCACGCGCGATGCCGCGCGTCGGCGATGGAGACGTCTGGACCACGGGGTGGAGGCCTGGTTCCCAGCGTACGGCCGGTGCGGCGATCCGTTGGCGGGCGCGCCCATGGGAACGCGCACATCGTCCGGATCGGCGCCCTCGCCCTCGCTTACGCCTTCGCCGCCATCGGCCTGGACCGCAGCTGGTGCAGGATCGGCGCGAGCAGCTCGATCGTCGCCGGCGTCGGCGGCAGGCCGCTGGCGTCGATCGTCGGCAGGTCACGCCGCGCTTCGCCGGCGATCTCGCCGGCGAGGCGGTCGAGCAGGGCGAGGTTGTCGCGCAGCCGGCGGTCGAACTGGGCGTCGTCGAGCGGGTCCTGCAGCGCGCTGTTGAGCTGGCGCATGAACGGGATGTTCGGCACGTCGATGAAGGTCTTGGCGATCGTCGTGTCGCCGGCCTTCCAGTCGCGGAACAGCCGCTGCATGGCGCGGTTGATCTCGCCCGATCGGTCGAGCTCGGCCTTGCCCCGCGCGAATGCCGCCAGGTCGCACTGCCGGCGATGGAAGAAGAACGCCGCCGGCACGCACCAGTAGTAGGCGAAGTCCCAGAGGATCTTCGCCGTCATGATCTTGGCGTCGCCGAACAGCGGCATCTGCCCTTCGTACAGCGACAGGTGGTTGCGGAAGAAGGTGAAGTAGATCTGGTCGTAGAACTGCGAGCGCGCGGCGATCGGCTCGTTGGCCAGGCTGCGCTTGACCAGGTCGACGACGAACGTGTTGCCCATGCCGATGTAGTCGCTGCCGGGCGAATAGAACGGATCGAGGAACGCGCCCGCCTCGCCGACGCAGGCCCAGCGCTGATCGGAATAGACCTGCTTGGCCGAGTGCGAGAAGCCCTTCAGGCCGAGGAAGTCCTGCAGCTGGTCGTCGCGCCCCTCGCACATCGCCGCGCATTGCGGCTCGTGCGTGCGCAGCCACTCGAGCGACTTGGCGTACGACGAGTAGCCGCTGAACGGATGCATCTTCCCGTCGGCGACGATGCCGACGCTGTGGCTGCCCGAGGCGAGCGGGATGAACCACACCCAGTAGCCGGGGCCCATGAAGTGCACGGTCGACAGCCAGCGCTGGCGGCTCGGGCACTGCGCCTGCCACGTCGCGTCGGTCGACCAGTCGTCGATCTTCACGTGGCGGTCGTACCGCCACCACACGGCGTTGGCGTCGTGGCCGTTGCCCTCGAGCAGGCCGAGCTTGCGCTTGAGGATCGAGGCGCGACCCGCCGCATCGACCACCCAGCGCGCGCGTGCGGTGCGCTTGTCGGCGCCGACGGCGAAGGCGACGGTGTGCTCGCTCTTGTCCTTGCCGAGGTCGATCGCGCCGACGCTGGCGCCGTGGACGAAGTCGGCGCCGAGCTCGACCGCGCGCACGCCGAGGTGGTTCTCGAACCGGCCGCGGTCGATCTGCCAGCTGCGCGACGGCAGGAAGACGTTGCCGCCCATCTCGGTGCGCGTCTCGAGCGCGCGCTTGTCGCCGTCGGCGAAGAAGTAGCGCAGCCCGAGCTTGGGCAGCTGGTCCTTGATGAAGTGCGGCTCGAGGCCGAGCACGTGCGTGAAGTAGTGCGCGCCGATCTCGACCGACGATTCGCCGACCTTGTGCGCCGCCTCGCGCAGCGGGTGCGCCTTCTTCTCGATCACCAGGACGCTGGTCCGCGGCCGTTCCTGCTTGAGCTGGATCGCCAGCGACAGGCCGGCCAGGCCGCCACCGAGGATGACGACGTCGTAGGCCTCGCGCGTCGTGGTCATGCGGTCTTGGTGCCGTGCGCGCGGATGTACGCGGCCAGCGCTTCGAGGCTGGCGAACGCCGCGCGGCCATCCTCCTGGCCCTGGATCTTCACCCCGTAGGAGCGGTCGACGACCACGGCCAGCTCGAGCGCGTCGATCGAGTCGAGCCCGAGCCCTTCGCCGAACAACGGGGCCTTGGGATCGATGCTCGCCGGCTCCACGCCTTCGAGATTGAGCCCTTCGACGATGCGCCGGGCGAGCGCGAGCGGATCGACGTCCATATGCGGACGCGCACGGTCGTCCGCCGCGCCCGGGACTCAAGGCGCGAGGCGGGGCCTCGCGGCGCCACGTCCGCTGCGCGGCGGTGGCGTCCGTCGTCGGCACGCCCGGGACGAGCCGGGTGCCAGACCGGACGCGGAAACATTGAATGGGCGGCGCCCGAGGAGCCCACCACGCTGTGGAGACCACGATGGCCACGCCGACCGACCTCGACCTGCTCGACGCCTTCCGCCGTCGCGCCGACCAGCAGGCGTTCGCCGCGCTGGTCGAGCGCCATGGCAGCTGGGTCTACGGCCTGTGCCTGCGCGTCACCGGCCGCGCGGCGGAGGCCGACGAGGCCTGCCAGGACGCCTTCCTCGAACTCGCGCGCGGCGCGAACCGCGTGCGCGAGCGCGTGCCGGCGTGGCTGCACACCGTCGCCCGCCGCTGCGCCGCGCGCATCATCGCCCGGCGGCCGCTGACCACGGCGTTGCCGGACGACGTCCCGGCGCTGCAGGCGCAACGCGCGGATCTCGCGCACCTGGACGAGGCGCTCGCCGAGCTCGACGTCGACCTGCGCGCGGTCCTGGTCGCGCGTTTCCTCGCCGGCCAGAGCCAGGACGCGATCGCCGCGGGCCTCGCCATCAGCCAGGCGACGGTCAGCCGCCGGCTCGCCGAGGGGCTCGCGCGCATGCGCGCCGCCCTGGATCGCCGGGGCGTCGCGCTCGGCGCGGCGCCGGCGGCGCTCTTCGAGCAGCTTCCCGCGGCGGCGCTGCCGGCGCCGATGGTCGATGTGCTGGGTCGGGTCGCGCTCGTCGCGCGCGCCGCCCCGATCGCCTGGGCGATCCCGGTGCTGCCGCTGATCCTCCTGGCCTCGGCGCTTGTAGCCGCGCTGGCGCTGTGGACCGCGCGGCCGCGTCACGCGCCCACGCCGACGGCGGTCGTCGCCGACGAGCCGCCCGCCCCCGCTCCCGTCCCGGGATTGGACGCCTCCCATGGCTGGTCGCTGGTGCTGCGCCACGTCGAGGCGTCGGCCATCGACATGCGTCGCGCGGTCGGTGCCTCGCGCGTCCTGACCGCGATCAACGGCCGGCCGATCGGGCACTTCGGCTGGTCCGACGCGGCGGGCGACGCGTTCGGCGGGCCGATGGTCCTCGACCTGCTCGACGCAGCCGCGGTGGCGCGGCGTTGCGGACCATTTCCGCCGGCATCGCTGAACGGCGCCTATGCCTGGGATCCGCGCGTCGGCGTGCCACCCGGCGCGTGGGATGACGCCGTGGCGGAGGCCTCGGCGACCTGGCTCGATCGACCGGAGGCCGCGCTCGCCGCGCTGGATCGGGCGATCGACGCCGGCTGTCCGCGGGTAGCGCTGGCCATGCTCGGCACCGCCTGCGCGTCGGCGGCGGGGCGCGACGACGCCTGCGCGGCATGGCACGCCGATGTGCCGGCTGGTCGGGGCGATCGCTGGTTCGCCGATGCCGCGCTCCACGCGGCGCTGCGCGCGCGCGGCGCCATCGAACGCGCGCGCGTGCTGAGCGAGGGCCTCGCGATGTCGCTCGGGCGGCTGCCGGCCGGCCTTGCGGATGCCGAACCGCCGAGTTGGCCCGCGGACTGGTCGAGCATCGCGGCGGCGTTCGAGGACCCCGATCTCGGCGAGTCGCTCGCCAGCGGCAGCGCGCACATCTGGAACGGCGACGGCGTCAGCCTGCGCTCGGAGCCGCTCACCGGGCCGATCGCGGTCTCGATCCGCGGCGACGCATTCACGGCGCTGCCCGGCCTGGCGCGGCCGTATGCGCGGGTGATGGTCGCGCTCGAGCCGGTCGGCGGCGGCGCGAGCCCCGGCGACCACGTCGGCTGGCTGCTGCACAACGGCGGGGCCCAGTGCGTCCTGGATGGCACCGGGGCGCAGGTCCCGTCGCTGCGGCCGGACGACGGCGCGATCGAACTGCGCCTGCTCGCCGACGGCACGACCTGCGCCGTGTGGGTCGATGGGCGGCTCCATGCCGTCGCGCCGCAGCGGCACCAGGGCCAGTGGCGGCTGGTGATCTCGGCGCAGACCAGCGATGTCTATCTGCCGCAGGTCCTCGTGCTCCGCCCCGATGCGCGGCCTGGCGACGACCTGTGGTCGGCGATCCGCGACGACGATGCCGACGCGGTGCGCCGTCGCCTCGCCGCCGGCGACGACCCGACCGAACCGTTCCCGGGCTCGAGGCTGAGCCCCTTGGCGGTCGCGGCGGTGGGGGATCGCTGCCGCGCGATCGCCGCGCTCCTCGACGATCCGCGCGTGCGCATCGACGCCGTCGACGCCACCGGCGGCACGGCGCTGTACCGCGCCATCGACAACCACGCGCTCGCCGCGGCCAAGCTGCTGCTCGAGCGCGGCGCCCCGGCATCGCCCGTCAACCGCTACGGGACGACGCCGCTGGGGTACGCCTGCCGCGCCGCGCACCTGCCGCTCATCGACCTGCTGCTCGCGCACGGCGCCGCGATCGCGGACGAGTCCCGGCATGGCGCGCCGGGCGGGGCCGCGATCGACCTGCTCGGGCCGGGACCGAACGCCGCGGGGGTGGTGGCGCTCTTCCGTCGTCACGGCAAGCCGATCACCGCGCGCGCGCAGGCGCTCGGCGGCGATCCCGCCGGCGCTGCCGCGGCTCTCGCGGACGACGCCCGTCGCGAGGCGGAAGGCCCCGGTCTGCTCGCCGCGGCGGTGCTGCTCGACGACGCGGCGCTCGTGCGTCGTTGCCTCGAGGCCGGCGTCCCGATCGGCGCGCGGGATCCCGGTACGCTGATGACCGCGTTGCAGCTCGCGGTCGGCATCACCGGGAATCCCGACATCGCGCAGGAGCTGGCGGCGCGCGGCGCCGACCTCGACGCGGGCGACGTCGGCAGCACGGCGCGCGATCTCGCCAGGACCACCGGGTTCCCCCTCGAAATCCTCGTCCCGGCCGCTGCGCAGCCGCAGGAGGGCGACGACTTCTGAGGTGCTTCCGGCGCCTGGGCGTCGGTGAGATCCGGTCGCGCACGGGCTCGGGCAGGGCTCTGGCGCGCGACGGGCGGGCGGTACGCTGCGCGGCCCGCCATGGACGTCACCGCGCCGCGTCCCGACGTCGCCAGCCTCGCCAGCGCGCGCGGCTTCCTCGGCCTCGCCCTGCCGCTCGCGGCGGGCGCCGGCGTCAACTGGGCGATGCAGTTCATCAACCGGCTGTTCCTGTCGCACTACAGCCCCGACGCCTTGGCCGCGAGCCTGCCCGCGGGGATGCTGGCCTACACCGTCCAGGCGTTCTTCATCGCCAGCGCCAGCTACGTCGGCGCGTTCGCGGCGCAGCACCACGGCGCCGGCGAGGACGACGAGGTCGGCGCCGTCGCCTGGCCGATGATCTGGCTGGCGCTGATCGCCGGCGCGCTGGCGTTGGCCTCGCTGTGCCTGCGCCACGAGATCTTCGCGCTGTTCGGCGCCGCGCCGGCGGTCACCGCCGGCATGGTCGCGCTCGGCTCGTGGTACCTCGCCGAGACCCTGCCGGTGGTGCTGCTCGCCGGCCTGTCCGGCTGGTTCGGCGGGCTCGGACGCACGCGCCTGGTCATGCTGCTGTCGCTGGGCGTCTGCCTCGGCTCGATCGCGCTCAACCGCTGGCTGATCTTCGGCGCCCTGGGCGTGCCGGCGCTGGGCATCCACGGGGCGGGCCTGGCGACGCTGATCGCCACCACGACCGGCGCCGCCATCGGCGTCGCGCTGTTCTTCGGCCGCGCGATGCGCGCGCGCTTCGCGACCTGGCGGATGCGCAACGCCGACCCGCGGCGGCTGTGGCGCTTCTGCCGTTCGGCGCTGCCGCGCGGCGGCACCGAGGTGCTCGAGATGACGGCGATGCTGGTCTTCACCACCGCCATCGCCGGCCTCGGCACGCCGGAGCTCGCCGCCAACAACCTGGTGTTCTCGCTCTACCTGACCGTGCTCGTGCCGCTGATCGGACTCGGCCAGGGCATCACCATCGGCGTCGGCCAGGCCGTCGGCGCCGGCCGGATCGACGTCGCGCGCGCGATCGTGCGCCGCGCCGGCTGGCTGGTCGCGGCCGTGCTGGTTCCCGCGGCGGCGCTGTTTGTGCTGGCGCCCGACCTGCTGATGTCGGCCTACGTCTCGGTCGACGACGCCGATCCGGCGGCGAGCGCCGCGCGCTGGCGCGAGATCCTCGACCACGGCCGCCCGCTGATGTGGCTGTGCGCGCCGATGTTCTTCCTCGATGGCGGGCACATCGTCTTCCGCTTCGCCGTCCAGGGCGCGGGCGACACGCGTTGGCCGCTGGTGACGCTGACCAGCGCCGCGCTGCTGGTCTTCTGCCTGCCGGTGATGGCCGCGGCGCGGCTGGTGCCAGCCGAGACCTGGCACGCGTTCGGCCTGTCGCCGCTGACCGCCTGCTGGCTGACCTTCCTGCTGTACCTCGCCGCGATCTTCGCGCTGATGGTCTGGCGCTACCGCTGCGGCCCGTGGGCGGCGATGACGCTGCGGCGGTGATCGCGGCCGCGCCGCGACCGGGCGATGCGCGCGATGCGCGCGGTGTCGAAGACGAGCCTGGTTTCGCGAGCCTCGACGGCCGTCGCGAGAAGCATCGGCGCATGATCACCCGTCCTCTGCCGCTGCTCGTCCTGGTCGCCGCCGCGTTGCTCGCCGGGTGCGGCGTGCGCGACAAGGTCCGCGAGGTCGTCGACCGGCGCGACGACGCCGAGATCATGGTCGCCGCCAGCGGCCAGGCGCGGCTCGAGGTCGAGCGCGCGATCGCGCGCTGGCGCGGCGCCGGTCCGTCGATGCCCGCGTCGTTCTGGGAGGACCTGCGCGGCGATCTCAGCGAGCGCGACGCCGAATCCGCGATCGCGGCGGTCTACCGTCAGCGCCTGCCCGCCGAGGATCTGCAGGCGGCGATCCTGTTCTACCAGACCGAGACCGGCAAGCGGCTCGGCCAGGAGCTGCCGATGGCGGTCGACGAGCTGGTCCATCGCGCCGTCGGCGCGCAGGACCGCCTCGACAAGACCATGCGCAAGCCGTTCACCGGCGACGACCGCACCGCGGTGCGCCGCTTCGCCGCCTCGACCAGCGGCAAGCGTCTCGCCGAAGCCCACGGCGAGTTGGCGCGCGAGACCGCCGCCGCGCTCGCGCCGGTCCGCCGGGGATGGGACGAGCGGGCGCTGAAGCGCCTGCGTTCCGCGGGCATCCCGGACGACGAGCTGGCGGGGCTGACGGCGGCCAGCGCGCCGACGCGCTGACGGTTGCCTCAGGGCGCGAAGACCACGCAGGCGGGCTTGCCGCCGCAGGCGAACCGCTCGCCCGCCGTCAGCGTGCCGCGTTCGCCGTCGACGGCGAAGACCGAGAGGGTGCCGGCGCGTTCGTTGGCGACGACCAGCCATCGTCCGGACGGGTCGAGGGCGAAATGCCGCGGCCACGTCACCGCGCCGGCACCGGTGTGGCCGATCGGCGTCAGCGCGCCGGCGTCATCGATCGCGAACTGCGCGATCGAATCGTGCCCGCGGTTCGAGGCGTAGAGGAAGCGGCCGGACGGATGGACGACGAGGTGCGCGCAGTAGTTGGCCGCGGCATCGGCATCGCCGGGCAGCGTCGTGCTCGTCGTTCCCGGCTGCAGGGCGCCGTCCGCGGCGATGGCGCAGCGCGTGATCGTGTCGTCGTGCTCGCCGATGACGTACGCGACGGCGAGCGTCGGATGGAAGGCGATGTGCCGCGGGCCGGATCCGGCGCCGAACCGCGCGACCTGCGGCTCCGCCGCGAGCGCGCCGTCGCGCATGGCGAAGCCGAGGACCTCGTCGGACGATTTCACCGGCACGTGCAGCCGACCGGCATGCGGCAGCGCCATGTGCGCCTCGGCCGCCGTGGCGACGACCGCGGCTGGTTCGGCGACGCCCGCCTCCGTCGCCGCCAGGAGCGCCGCGCCGCCGCTGCCGTAGTTGGCGACGGTGATCCAGCCGCCGCCGGCATCGACGGCGATGTGGCACGGACCGGCGCCGCCGCTCGTGGCGTCGTTCAGCCGCGTCAGCGCCGCGGTCGAGCGGTCGACGGCGAAGGCGACGACCCGCCCCGGGGCGCCCTCGCTGATCGCGTACAGGCGCCCGCCATCCGGCGCGACCGCGAGGAAGGACGGGTTCGCGCAGCCGGCGATGGCGCCGAGGCGCTCGATCCGGCCGTCGCCATACAGCACGCACCACGCGATCGCGTCGCCGTAGCCGCCCACCCAGAAGCGTCGCGCCACGGCGTCTCCCTCGGCGGCGGCCAGGTTCGCGGCGAGGAGGATCGCGAGGATGGCGCTGCGCATGCGCGCCTTGTAGCGGTCGGGGGCCCGCGCAGGAAGCCGCCGCGGCCGGTCGGCGTGGCATCGGGGTTCGCCAGGGGGCCGGGGAAGGCGTGAGGATCGGCCGGTCCTGGGGTATCCTCACCCATGGCGATCACGATCGCCGTCGCTCCCGACCGGATGGAGGCGACGGCCACCATCCCGGCAGGCGATGCCGCCGACGTCGACGGGCTGCGCCTGCTGATCGAGCGGCACGGCCTGCGCGCCGGCCTGGACAAGGACGGCCTGGGCGCCCTGCTCGAGAGCGCGCCGGTCGATCGCGCCATCGTCATCGCGCGCGGCCGTCCGCCCGAGCACGGGCGCGACGCCACAATCGAGCACCTCGTCAGGCCGCAGGAGCATCCGCAGGCGGGCGCCGATGGCGTCGTCGACCTGCACGAGCTGATGGCCTTCGTCGAGGTCGAGGCCGGCCAGGCGCTGGCCCGCGTGACTCCGGCGGGAGCGGGGACCGCCGGGCTCGACGTGCTCGGCAACCCGATCCCGCCGCGGGCGGGACGCCCGCTGGACGCGGCGCGCGAATACGGCGCCGGAACCCGCCCGCGCGCTGGCGACCCCGAGGTCATCGAGTCCGAGGCGCTCGGCGTGATGCGCCGCGCGCGCGACCGGCGCTGGGAGGTCGTCGTGCCGCTGGTCATCGAGGGCGACGTCGACTTCCGCTGCGGCAACATCGACACGCGCATCGCCGTGGTCATCAAGGGCGACATCAAGGCCGGCTTCACCGTCAAGAGCGCCGACTCGATCTGCGTCCACGGTTCCGTCGAGGACGCGCGCGTGTCGGCGCAGGGCGACCTCGACGTGCGCGGCGGCATCCTGCCGGGCGCGCGCCGCGTCAAGGCGCACGGCGATGTGCACGCGCGCTTCATCGAGGAGCGCGAGGTCAAGGGACGCGACATCGAGGCCAAGGCGGGGATCCTGCACGCGACGGTGCTCGCCACCGGCGGCGTGCGCGCCAAGGACATCGTCGGGGGTCGGATCACCGTCGCCGGCTCGGTGGCGTGCACGACGCTCGGTTCGCCCGCGGAGGTGCCGACCGTGGTCGAGGTCGGCGTCGATCCGTTCGCCGACGCGCTGATCAGCGAGCTCGACCGGCGTTGCCGGTTCGCGCGCGACCACGTCGCCGAGCTCGGCGAGCGCGCCAAGCTGCTGGCGCACGCCATCGCACGCAACGGCGACCCGGTCCCCGGCGAGGCGTCGGCGCTGCGCGCGGTGCAGGGCGAGCGCACGCGCCTCATCGCCCAGATCGGCGAATGGGAGGCGGCGCTGGTGGAGGCGCGCGAACGGCACGCCGCCGTCGCGCGCGCGCCGCTGGTGTCGACCGTCGCCGTCGGCGGCTACGCCCACGCCGGCGTCGAGCTGCGCTTCCGCGACGTCGCGCGCGTGCGCCTGCTCGACAGCACGCCGCGACCGCGCTTCCACTGCGTCGATGGCGCCATCGCGACGTGAGGCGCTGTTGTCCAGCGGCCGCTAGAACCCGTCGACCGGCTGGTTGATCATCGCGTAGGCCGTCTTGCGCATCTGATCCATGTACGCCGCGCGCGCCGCGTCGGGCATGGCGCTCGCGTCGACCGCGGCGCGCATGCACGCGAGCCAGGTGTCGGCCTCGGCCATGCCGATCGGGAACGGCAGGTGGCGGGCGCGCAGCCGCGGATGGCCGCGCCACGGCGAGTAGCGCGCCGGGCCGCCCCAGAACTCGCTCTGGAAGGCGAACTGCTTGCGCCGCGTCTCGTCGAGATCGGGCGGGAACAGCCGCGCGATCGGGCTGGCGGCGATGCGCGCGTAGAAATCGGCGAGCAGCGGCTCCATCACCGCGTCGCCGCCGAGCTCGTCCCACGCGGCCATGCCCATTCGTAGGCGGTGGCGGACGGCGGGGAATTGCGTTGCCGCTACGGCCTCGGCGACACCGTGCGCGATGGAGATCGCGCCATGCGCCCGTTCACGCCGCCCGGCTACCATACCATCACGCCCTACCTGGTCGTTCCCGACGTGCAGGGCCAGATCGACTTCCTGGTCCGCGCCTTCGGCGCGATCGTCTTCGCCCCGCCGTTGCGCGGTCCGGATGGGGTCATCCAGCACGCCGAGGTCCGGATCGGCGACTCGGTCGTGATGATGGGCCGGGCCGGTGCCGAGCATCCCGCGACGCGGACCATGTTGAACCTCTACGTCGAGCGCGCCGACGACGCCTACCGCGCCGCGCTGGCCGCGGGCGCGACCAGCGTACGCGAGCCGATGGACCAGTTCTACGGCGACCGGAGCGGCATCGTCCGCGACCGCTTCGGCAACGACTGGTGCGTGGCGACCAACATCGAGGACGTCGCCCCCGATGAGCTCGAGCGCCGCATCGCCGCGATGTCCGGGCCGTGACGCAGCGCCAGGTCGCGTGGCGACCCGCACGCGGGCCGGGCATCGAACGCGTGGCGCTGCGCACCTCGCCGGCGTTCATCGCCGACGCGCTGGTCGTCGGGCGGCGCTGGGCGGTCACGTATCGCCTGCGCTGCGACCGGGCAGGCACCACGCGCGCGCTCGACGTCGCGGTGCTGGGCGGGCGCGGCGTGCGGCTGCGCCACGACGGCCGCGGCCGTTGGCGCATCGATGGCCGTCGGGTCCGCGCGCTCGATGGTTGCCGCGACGCCGATCTGAGCTGCACGCCGCTGACCAACGCGCTGCCCATCCGTCGGCTGCGCCTCGCGGTCGGCGCTTCGTGCGACATCCGCGTGGCGCTGGTCGCGGTGCCGTCGCTCACGGTCGCGACCGCCGTCCAGACCTACCGTCGGCTCGCCGGCGACCGCTACCGCTTCACCGCGTCGCGTGGCCGCTTCCAACGGTCGCTGCGCGTCGATCGCGACGGCTTGGTCGTCGATTATCCGGGCTTGTTCAGACGCCTGCGCTGAGCGCGGCGACGCGATCACTCGCCGAGGAAGACCGTGACGCCCGCCTGGGCGGTGATCAGCAGCACGTCGGCCTGGCGGTCGGCGGGCGCGTCCTGGCCGGCGCCGACGTCGTCGCCGTGGCGCGCCTGCGCGGCGAGGTCCCAGGTCATGCGCCGCGTGACCCAGCTCAACCCGAGCGAGCCGCCCCAGAAGCGGTCGTGCGTGGCGCTGAAGGCGGCGGGATCGACGGTGTCCAGCGGCACCGGCTCGGCGGCCGGCAGCTCCTGGTAGAGCGCGCCGATGCGCGCGACCAGCACGGCGCGCTCGAAGATCAGCACGCGCTCGTAGCCCAGGCGGATATCCCAGCCGGCATCGAACTCGGACGGGTCGATGTTGGTGTTGACCGCGCTGCGCGTCGCGCCGCCGGCCACCGTGCGGTACTGGCTCCACCGCGTCAGCGTCGCGTCGGCGGCGATCGTGTCGTGATCGTCGATGATCCAGGCGACGCCGAGCGTGCCGCTGCCGGGGTAGCGCGTCTCGACGCTGGACGAGGAGCGGGTGCCGTCGTCCGGCGTCGGGCCGAAGTCGTCGCTCTGGCGCAGGTGGTCGTCGATCTCCTGGTCGAGGGTGAACCCCGGGCGGAACACCCCGGCGAACGCCAGCGACGTCGTCGCCCGCCACCACGACCCGATGACGGCGTTCGCGCCGTGCTCGACGCGCACCTCGCGCGTACGCGTGGTGACGACCCGCGCCGCGAACAGCGTGTTGAGCTCGTCCTCGGCGATGCGCTGCTCGTAGCGGCTGTCCCCGGTCCAGTCGTCGGACCAGAGGTTGGCGGTGATCCCCAGGCCCAGACCCGGAACCACCTCGATGCCGTAGCCGAGGCCGAGCGACGCGTACGAGCCGTCCTGGTCGACCTCGATGTCGAACTCCGAATCGGCGGCGGCGTACCGGTAGTCGATCGCGCGCATGAAATCGAGCTGACGCTGCCAGATCACGCCCACGGTCTGCTGGCAGCCGAAGGCGTGGAAGGGCACGGCGAGCGCGGCGTGGTCGACGCGCAGGCCGCGGACGTGCTGGTCCTCGCCGCCGGCGATGCTGGAACGGCGGTCGTACGCGCCCAGCGCCACGGCGGCCTCGGGCGTCTCGAGCTGGATCGCGCCGGCGGGATTCCAGGACAGCGCGGTGACGTCGTCGTCGATCGCCGCGAACGCGCCGAGCCCGCTGGCGCGGACCCCGGAACCGAGGCTCAACGCCCCGGAGGCGTCGACCGCGGCGAGCGCCGGAGCGACGGCGACCAGCAGCAGGATCGGACGTCGCGACGTCATCAGCGCGCGGACGCCGTCGTCACGGTGACGTCGCGGCGGACGGCGGCCTCGCCGTCCTTCGCCGATCGTCCGCGCTTCGCGCCCTTCCGCGCCGAGGCCGCCGGTGTCGCGTCCGTGATGACCACGGTGGTCGGCTTGCCGCCCGCGGCCTGGAAGCTGAGCGTGACCGGGAGCGGCGGCAGCTCCGGGATCCAGTAGGTCAGCGTGCCCTCCTCCTCGACGACCATCGCGTGGAGCAGCGCCGGGCTGATCTCGATCTCGCTCCAATGCACCTTGGCGCCGGTGACGGTGATCTCGCCGACGAGCATGCGGCGTGGACTGGGCATGGCGGTGTCCTCGGCCTTCACGGGATGTTGAGGGTGATGACGGGATCGCTGAACTGGACGTTCACCGGCGCCGACGCGAACAGCGCGGGGGCGGCCGGATCGTAGTAGCAGCGCACCCAGTACGACCCGGTGAACACGCCGGCGAACCAGAAGCGGTTGACCAGCACGCCGTTGGCGCGCTGGCGGACGCGCACGGTGTTGCTCGCGTCCCAGAGCTGCACGTAGGCCGGGGTCGGCAGCATGTTGAGCGCGAGCGGATTCTTCGTCGGCGTCGCGCTGACGACGAAACCTTGGACGGATGACATCGGCGGGTTCCTCGGATGGAGCAGACGGGCAGGGGGGCGAAGGAGCGGCCGGCGCGGCAGCGGCGTGACGCAAGCGGCGACAGCGGCCCAGCGCGCACGGTCCGCCCGCGGGGGTCCGTGTCTCTATTCCCGAAGTCGCTGACGTCAACGTGCGGTGCGCGGCGCGGCTCCGGTAAGGCGCCATCCGCGTCCGGTCGGCCGAACTGTCCGGAACGGATGCGGGCATGGATCAACCCCGGCCGACGGCGAGCGTTTGCCGATGATGCCCCTCCCTCTCGTCGTCGCGCTCTGCCTGATCGGTCCGCTCCTCTCCGCCAGCGAATCGCTGCGCGCGGCCGCGCTCGACGCGATCGACGCCGCGCTGGCGCGTCGCGAGATCGCCGGCGTCTCGTGGGCGGGCGTGGCGACCGTCGAGGTCGTGCGCCTGGACCGCGCCGGCGGCGCGCTGGTCACGCGGCTCGATCGTTCGGAGATGAGCTCGCCGCTCGCGCGCGTCGACGACGCGCAGCTGGCCGAGGTGCTGCGCGCCGCGGGCGAGCGCGGCGCCGAGGACGTCGACGCCGCGCTGGTCGGGGCGGCGCTCGTGCTGCACGCCGGCGACCAGGTCCGCGCCATCGCCATGCTCGACGCGGCGACCCGCCTCGCCGGCGACATCGAGGGGCGTTTCGCCGACCTCTGCCGCGCGCACGGGCTGACGCCTCCACCCAGCCGCGCCGAGCGGCAGGCGGCGGCCCGGGCCGCGCGCGACCAGAAGAAGAAGGACGCGGCCGAGCGCACCGCCGAGAAGAAGCGCAAGGCGCTGGAACGCGTCAACCACGCGGGGCGCGTGCTGCCGCCCCTGCCCGAGTTCGACGTCCCGATCAGCTTCGGCACTCCCGAGTCGGACGCGATCCTCGCGGCGCTGCAGATCTTCCCCAAGGACAACCCCTGGAACGAGGACATCAGCGTCCGGCCGGTGCATCCGGATTCGGATGCGATCATCGCCAAGGTCGGCGCCGCGACCAAGGTGCACGTCGACTTCGGGCACAACTTCATCATCGTCCCGCCCAATCAGCCGAAGGTCGACGTGCGGATCTCGTTGACCAGCGAATCCGATCCCGGCCCGTGGCCGTTCCCCGACGCGGCTCCGATCCAGGGGTGGCCGGCGTGGTGGGAGGAGCCGCAGACGCTCGACCACGTGCAGCGCATCGGTGAAGGCGACCGCCATGTCGTGCTGGTCGATCCCGTGAACATGATGCTTCACGAGTTCTTCTACGTGCGGCGCACCGACACCGGCTGGCAGGCCACCTGCGCCGCGAACTGGGACCTGACCTCCAACCGCCAGCGTCCGCTGGAGTGGACCAGCGCCGACGCCGCCGGGCTGCCGATCTTCCCGGGCGTCGTGCGGTACGACGAGCTCGCCCGCGGCAAGGTCGAGCACGCCATCCGCATGACCGTCGCCGCGACGCGCAAGGAGTACATCTATCCGGCGTCGCACCACGCCTCGCTGAACCACCATCCGCATTGGCCGGCGATGGGTCAGCGCTTCCGCCTCAAGGCGTCCGCCGACCTCACCGGGCTGGGTCCGCAGGCGACGGCGATGGCCACGGCGATGAAGACCTACGGCATGATCGTCGCCGACAACGGCCGCGACTGGGACATGCCGGTGGCGATCGACAAGCGCGTCGACGTCGACGATCTCTTCGGCCTGCACCGCTTCACCGGCGCCGATCTGGAGATGATCGTCACCACCGGTCCCGAGGAGGGCCCGCGCGCGCCCGGCGCGCGCTGAGCCCGGCTGGCCGGCGATCGCACCGGCCGAAAACCGATGCGGTGGTCCACATCAGCCGCAGCATCGGCGCATGGCCCAGCGTCGCGCCGCCGCGCTCGTCGATTCCCTGCTGGCGCCGGCGCAGGCCGTGCTGGTGGCGGTCGATCCCGCCGCCGCCAAGGCCAAGCGCGCGCGCATGCGCGGCTCGCCGTTCGCCTTCTACCGCGCGACGCTCGCCCTGCAGCTGCCCGCGCTGGCCGCGCGCGCCGGCGCCGATGGCCCGTGGGCCTGGGCGGTCGGCGACGCGCATCTCGCGAACTTCGCGACCGTGGCCAGCGGCGTCGAGCGCGGCGGCGACGGTCCGCGCGTGGTCTTCGACGTCGCCGACGGCGACGAGGAGCATCCCGCGCCGTGGGCGTGGGACCTGCTGCGCTTCTGCGCATCGCTGGCGGTGGCGCGTCCGCGGATGGACCGCGCCGCGCTGCGCGGGCTCGCCCGGCTGACGTTCGCGCGCTACGCCGAGGTCATGGCGCGCGCCGCCGAGGACGATCTCGAGCACGGCGCGCGGGTCTTCGTCCAGGACCTGCCGCCGAGCGTCGTCGCGCTGATGGAGCGCGATGGCGATCCCGCTCGACGCCGGTCGTGGCTGAAGGAGACCATCGCCCGCGGCCGCCTGCGCCGGCGCGACGGGCTGAGCGACGACGCCGAGGCCAAGCGCACGCTGGCGCCGGTCCTCGCCGCCGCGCTCGCGGACTCGCACGCCGCCCGGGTGATCGATCTGTGCCGGCGCGAGGCGAGCGGCGTCGGCTCGCTGGGCCTGCGGCGCTGGCTGGCGCTGGCGGTCGGCCCGGACGCCGGCGCGGTGCGCACCATCGAGATCAAGGAGCGCCGGCCGAGCGAGCTGGCGCGCGTCGTCCCGGCCCTGCCCGATCACCGGCTGCCGCGGCGCGGCATCGCCGTCACCGTGGCGCTGGGCGGCGATCCGTGCCAGGTCGTGCTGCCCGGCGCCGCATGGCCGCTGCTCGCGCGCACGCGCTGCCATGCGCGCACGGCGCTCGACCCCGCCGCCATCGCGGCCGATGAGCTGCCGGCGCTGGCGCGCCTGTGCGCGACGCTGATCGCCCGCTTCCACGCGCGCGGACTCGCGCTGTGCGGCGTCGACGTGCCGGCGCGCGCCGAGGCGATCGCGGCGGATGCGCGGCGGCGCGGCGAGGCGCTGTCGGCGCTGCCGTGGGACCTGGCGCAGGACAACCGCGCGGCGTTCGCGATCTGGAAGGCGAGGAAGGCATGACTCCGGGAATGAGACGCCTGCGGCTGCTCGGGCTGATCGAAGGCACGTCGACGCTGCTGCTGTTCGGCGTCGCCATGCCGCTCAAGTACGCGTGGGGCATGCCGCTCGCGGTGCGCATCGTCGGCTCGGTGCACGGCGCGCTGTTCGTCGCCTTCTGCCTGGCGGCGGTGGTCGTCGCCGCGCGGCGGCGTTGGCCGGCGACGCGGCCGCTGGCGCTGATCGCCGCCGCGATCGTGCCGTTCGGGCCGTTCGTCCTCGATCGACGGCTGCGTTCGTGGGATCCGTCGGTCGGGTGAGCGCGCTCGCCATCCCGCCGCTGGTCGCCAGCCATTGCCTCGATCACGCGCTCGGCCCGGTGGTCGCCGCCGAGGCGTTGTCGGGCGGCATCATCTGCGCCACGCGCCGGCTGACGACCGCCTCGGGCGCGAGCCTGGTCGTGAAGCAGGACCGCGGCTGCGCCAACGATTTCTTCCAGCTGGAGGCGCGCGGCCTGGACGCGATCGCCTTGGGCGACGGCTGGCGCGTCCCGCGGGTCCTCGCCTGCGATCACGAGTGCCTGGTGCTCGAGGATCTCGGGCCCGGCGATGCGCGCGCGGACGATTTCAGCGAACGGCTCGGACGCGCGTGGGCGCGCCTGCATGGGCGGCTCGGCACGCGCTTCGGATGGGACGCGGACAACCACTACGGGCGGTTCCGCATGGACAACCGCTGGCGCGACGACGGGTGCGCGTTCTACGCCGAGACGCGTTTCCTGCCGTGGCTCGGGCGCCCGCGCTGCGCCGCGCTGTTCGGGCGCGACGACCGCCGGGATCTCGAACGCCTCTGCGCGCGCTTCGCCGAGCTCATGCCGCGCCAGCGTCCGGCGCTGCTGCACGGCGACCTGTGGTACGGGAACCTGCTGTCGGACCGGGCCGGCGGGCCGGCGGTGGTCGACCCGTCGCCGCATTTCGGCTGGCCCGAGGAGGACCTGCACAACGCGCGCATGTTCGGCGGCTTCGACGAGCGCTTCTGGGACGCCTACCGCGAGAGCCACCCGCTCGACCCCGGCTGGCGCGAGCGCTGCGAGATCCTCTACCTGCCGCACCTGATGGGCATGATCGAGCACGGCTGCGACGTCGCCGAGTCGCTCGCCTGGGCGCGCGCGATCCTGCGCCGCTACGCCTGAGCGCTCGCCGCGAGCCTGGTCAGCGCGTCGCCGGCGAGACGGAAGCTGGTCCACTCATCGAGCCGCACCGCGCCGAGCGCGTGGTAGAAGCCGATCGCCGGCGCGTTCCAGTCCAGCGCCGACCATTCGAAGCGGCCGCATCCGCGCTCGACCGCCAGCGCCGCGATGCTCGCGATCAGCGCCTTGCCGTGACCGCGGCCGCGCTGCGCCGGGTCGACGTAGAGATCCTCCAGCCAGATGCCGGGCTTGCCGAGGAAGGTCGAGTAGGTCGGGAAGAACAGCGCGAAGCCCACGACGCGCCCGCCGTCGGCGCACGCGACCAGCGCCTCGGCGAACGGACGCTGGGCGAACAGGTGCGCGCGCAGCCGCGCGGGGGTGATCTCGACCAGATGCGACAGGCGCTCGTAGTCGGCCAGGCCGCGGATGAGCCCGACGATCGCCTCGACGTCGTCCGGCGTGGCCGGGCGGATCATGCGGTGCCGCGCCGGATCAGATCGTGTCGCCGGCCTTGGCCTCGGCGATGCCCTTGAAGGCCTCGTCGTAGAGCGGGCCGGTCAGGTAGCGTTCGCCGGAGTCGGGCAGCACGGTGACGATGACCTTGCCGCGGAACTCGGGCAGCGCCGCCAGGCGCGCGCAGGCCACCACCGCCGCGCCGCAGCTGACGCCGGCGAGGATGCCCTCCTCGGCGGCGAGCCGGCGCGCCATCGCCAGCGACTCCGGACCGGTGACCTGCTCGACGCGGTCGATCAGGGACAGGTCGAGGATCTTCGGCACGAAGCCGGCGCCGATGCCCTGGATCGGGTGCGATCCGGGCTTGAGCTCCTGCTTCTGCATGGTCTGGGTGATGACCGGGCTCTCGACCGGCTCGACCGCGACCGAGGTGATCGCCTTCTTCTTCTGCTGCTTGATGAAGCGCGAGACGCCGGTGATCGTGCCGCCGGTGCCGACGCCGGCGACGAAGACGTCGATCGCCCCGGCGGTGTCCTCCCAGATCTCAGGGCCGGTGGTCTGCTCGTGGATCAGCGGGTTGGCCGGGTTCTCGAACTGCTGGGGCATCCAGTAGCGCTTGGGATCGGTGGCGACGATCTCCCTGGCCTTGTCGATCGCGCCGTTCATGCGCTTGGGCGCTTCGGTGAGCACGACCTTGGCGCCGAACGCCTTGAGCACCTTGCGGCGCTCGACGCTCATGCTCTCGGGCATGGTCAGGGTGATCTTGTAGCCGCGGCTGGCGGCGACGAAGGCCAGCGCGATGCCGGTGTTGCCCGAGGTCGGCTCGACGATCTCCATGCCCGGCTTGAGCACGCCGCGCTTCTCGGCGTCCCAGATCATCGCCGCGCCGATGCGGCACTTGACCGAGAACGCCGGATTGCGGCCTTCGATCTTCGCCAGCACGGTCGCGCCGCCCGGCACCACGCGGTTGAGCTTCACCAGCGGCGTGCGGCCGATGGAGAGCGAGTTGTCGGCGTTGATGGGCATGGGGCGCTCCTGGACGCGACCGTGGTGATCCGGCGGGCCGGCGCGCGGAGTGTGCTGGAGGCCGGCGCATGGCAACCGCGGGCCGGATCAGGTGATGCATGGGCCACCGGGCGGCATGGCGCCGGTTCGCTGACGCCATCTGGCGGGCGGCGGCCATCAGGGGTATGTCGACCGGGATGACCGACGACCCCGTGCCCGTCGCCGAGGCCAGCGACGCCGACCTGATGGGCCGGTACCGCCTCGCGCCGTCGGACGCGATCTTCGCCGAGCTCGTGCGGCGCCACGCCGGGCTGGTCCACGGCGTCTGCCTGCGCGTGCTCGGCGACCCGCAGGGGGCGGACGACGCGACCCAGGCGACGTTCCTGGTGCTGCTGCGGCGGCTCGAGGGGCTCGGCCGCGACACCGTGCTGCCGGCGTGGCTGTTCCGCGTCGCCGGATACGCGGCGCGCGACGTGCGGCGCGAGCAGGCCCGGCGCCGGCGACGGGAACGGGAGGCGGCGATGACGCGCGCGGTGGACGATGCGGCCGCGGACGGCGAGCGCTGGGATCTCATGCGGCCGCATCTCGACGCGGCCTTGTCGAGCCTGCCGCGCGTGCAGCGCGAGGTCGTCGTCCTGCGCTACCTCCAGGGGCTCTCGCGCGCCGAGATCGCCGCGACCCTGCGCTGCGGCGAGCGCACCATCCAGACGCGCCTGACGCGCGCGCTCGAGCGGCTGCGCGAGGCGTTCCGCCGTCGCGGCGTGCCGGTGTCGTCGGCGCTCGTGCTGGGCTTCCTGGGCGCGCAGACGGCGCAGGCGGCGCCGCCGGCGCTGGTCGCCACGTGCGCGGCCGGCAGCGCGTCGCCGGTGGCGGTCGCGGCAGCGCACGCGACCGGCCGGACGCTCGTCCTCGTCAAGCTCAAGGCGATGGCGTTGGCGGCGTGCGCCGCCCTCGCTCTGGCGGCACCGACCGGGTGGTGGCTGGCGCAGCGCGACGGGATCGTCCGCATCGCGGTCGGCGACGACCTGCAGGCGGCGGTCGACGCGCATCCGCCCGGGACGACCTTCGTCATCGCGACGGGCGTCCATCGCCTGCAGTCGGTGGCGCCGAAGGCGCGCGACCGCTTCATCGGCGAACCCGGCGCGGTGCTGGACGGCGCGCGGCTGCTCGATGGGTTCGTCCGCGACGGCGCGCACTGGGTGGTCCGCGGCCAGACCCAGGAGGCGTCGGCGCAGGGCGAGATGGAGCCGGGACGCGAACGTGGCGCCTTCCGCCACGACTGCTTCCTCGATAGCCGGGTGCTGCGCCACGTCGCCAGCCGCGACGCGCTCGGGCCGGGCGCGTGGTTCTTCGACTACGCCGAGGACGCGATCTGGATCGCCGACGATCCGGCGGGGCGCGAGGTCGCCACCAGCGTGGCGCCGCACGCCTTCCGCGGCCTGGTCGACGGCGTCGAGATCCGCGGCCTGGTGGTCGAGCGCTACGCGACGCCGGCGCATCTCGCGGCGATCATGGCCGGCGACGGCGAGCGGGTGTCGACGGGTTGGCTGATCGAGGACAACGACGTGCGCGGCAACCATTTCGCCGGCATCCGCATCGGCGACCGCTGCGTGGTGCGCGGCAATCGCGTCCACGGCAACGGCGCGTGCGGGGTCAACGGCGGCGGCGAGGACGCGCTGATCGAGGACAACCGCATCGCCGACAACGGTTTCGCCGGCTTCGGCGTGCGTTGGGGGGCGGCGGGCGCGAAGCTCGATGGCGCGCGGCGGCTGCGGCTGATCGCGAACGAGGTGCACGACAATCGCGGCAGCGGGTTGTGGGTCGACTCGGACAGCGCCGGCGTGCGCTGCGAACGCAACGTCGTCACCGGCAATGCCGGCGGGATCTTGGTCAAGGCGAGCTCGGAGGTGGTGATCGCCGGGAACACCGCCATCGACAACGGCGTCGGCCACGACCAGTGGCTGTTCGGGGCGCAGATCACCGGGTACAACGCGCGCGACGTCGACATCGCCGGCAACCGCGTGGTCGTCGGCGCGGCTGGCGGCAATGGCATCGCCATCATCCAGGACCGCGAGGGGATCTGCGCGGACGTGCGCGTGCGCGGCAACGACATCACCTTCCGCGGCTCCGCCGGCGCGACCGGCGCGGGTGGACCGGAGCGCGGCGATCGCTTCTACGAGGCGGTCGTCTTCGACGGCAACACCTACCACGTCGCGTCGGGCGATGCGCGGCACTGGGACTGGCTCGGTCGGTTGACCTGGGACGAGTTCCGCGCGCTGGGGCACGAGGCGACCGGGCGCATCGATACGATCGTGCACGAGCGGTGACGCGGCGCGGGCGTGGAGCCCGACGCTCGAAGCTCGAAGCCCGAAGCCCGAAGCCCGAAGCTCGAAGTACCGAGCTCGCGCCCGTGTCCGGTGTGTCACCGGCCGCCGCCGCAGGCGCCGGTGCCCTGACGCCGCTCAACGACACGGCGGCCACCTCGGGCGAACCCCCAGGAGCACCGCATGATCCCCAGCCCACCGTCCCGCATCCACGCAGGCCTGACCGCGGCGATCGTCCTCGCCGCGCTCGCCGTGGCGGCGGTGCCAGGACTCGACGCCGTCGAGGTCGTCATCGTGCCCGGCCAGAGCATCCAGGCGGCGGTCGACGCCAATCCCGGCGCGACGACGTTCCGCCTGCGCGCCGGCGTCCACCTGCGGCAATCGGTGCTGCCGCGAGCGGGTCAGCGGTTCATCGGCGATGGCGGCGCGATCATGGATGGCGGCGGCACGGTCGAATACGCCTTCATGGGCGATGTCGCGGCGCGGCCGGCCGGCGTGCGCATCGAGAACCTGGTCATCCAGCGCTACAATCCGCCGCTGCACTTCGGCGCGATCCGCATCGGCGGACACGGGACCGGCCAGGGCGGGATCGGCTGGGTCATCGACGCCTGCGTCGTCCGCGACAACGCGATGGCGGCGATCCGCACCGGCGACGGCGCGCGCATCACCCGTTGCCGGCTGCTCGACAACGGCTGGAACGGGCTGATCGGCACCGGCGACGGCATGCTGATCGAAGGCAACGAGATCGCGGGCAACAACTGGAAGCGGCTCGAGGACGGCGGCGCCGGCAAGCTGGTCGTGACGCGTGGCCTGGTCGTCCGCGGCAACCACAGCCACCACAACCACGGCCCGGGCATCTGGACCGACATCAACAACATCGACACGCTCTACGAGAACAACGTCATCGTCGACAACGCCGGCATGGGGATCTTCCACGAGATCAGCTACCGCGCGACGATCCGGAACAACTTCGTCGCGCGCAACGGCGGCGACGCGACGTGGCTGTGGGGCGCCGGCATCCTGGTGTCGGAGAGCCCGGACGTCGAGGTCCACGGCAACACGGTGATCGACAACGCGAGCGCGATCTGCGCCAAGCAGCAGATCCGCGGCGAGCCGGCGCTGCACGGCACCCACGACCAGCACGACCTGTGGGTGCACCACAACGTCGTGCGCATGCGCCGCGGCCACAACGGCGTGGCGCACGATGTGCCAGGCGGCGCGATCTACTTCGGCGCGGAGAAATCGAACCGCTTCGACTGGAACACCTACCACATCGGCTCGCTGGCGGCGCCGTTCCATTGGAGCGAGCCGTGGAGCACGCCGGCGATGTGGCAGGGCTACGGCCAGGACCTGAACGGCACGTTCGTGCGCGCGGCGGTCGCGGACATCGCCGCGCCGACGGTCGCGCTGCGCGCGCCGTACGACGGCGCGGTGGCGCGCGGCGCGGTGCGCCTCGGGGCGTTCGCCGCGGATGACGTCGCCGTCGTCGGCGTGCGCTTCCTGGTCGATGGCGTCGTCGTCGGCGAGTCGCGGACCGCGCCGTTCGAGGTCGTCTGGGACAGCGCGACGGCGCGCGACGGCGAGCATCGCGTCAGCGCGCTCGCCTGGGACGCGGCCGGCGGCACCGCGCGCTCGCCGGCGTGGACGATCACGGTCGCGGGCGGCGTGCCGCCCGGCGGCGACGCGATCGTCACCGGCGCGTGGTGCAAGCTGGTCGCCAAGCACAGCGGCAAGTGCCTCGACGTCGCGGGCGCGTCGCGCGCCAACGGCGCGGACGTCGTCCAGTGGACCGACAACGGCACGTCGGCGCAGCAGTGGCGCATCGACGCCCTGAGCGATGGCACCTACACGCTCACCGCGCGCTGCAGCGGCCAGGCGCTCGACGTCGGCGGGGCCGCGACCGCCGATGGCGGCGACGCGATCCAGTGGCCGGCGCATGGCGGCGCCAACCAGCGCTGGCGCATCGAGCCCGTCGGCGGCGGGTGCTACCGCCTGGTCGCCGCGCACAGCGGCAAGGTGCTCGATGTCGCCGGCGCCTCGACCGTGGACGGAGCGGATGTCATCCAGTGGTCGGAGCACGGCAGCGACAACCAGCGCTGGGCGATCGTCCCGCAGCCGCCGTCGGGCAGCGGCTGACGCGCGGCAGGGCTGCGGAAAAAAACGGCCCACCGTCGCCGGTGGGCCGCTCTGCGTCGCGGATCGTCAGCGACCGTTCACCAGGTCGGCGGCGGCGGACCCTTGCGCTTGAAGGCCGGACGCGCGGCGGGCTGCTGGGCTGGTGCCGCCTGGTCGCCGGCCGGCTGGGCCGGACGCGGCGCCTGATGGCCCGCGGCCGGACGCGGCTGCTGGTAGCCGCCGTTGAACGTCGGACGACCGATGCGGCGTCCGCCGCGCTGGTCGCCGCCGCGCTGGTCGCCGCGCCCGCCGCCATTGTGGCGCCCGCCGCGCTGATCGTTGCCGCGCGCGAAGCGATGGTCGCCCTGGCGCGGCGCGTGGCCGTGGGCCGCGGCTTCGGGGTGCGCGCGCTCGGGCACGACGCCGGCGACGGCGCCGGCGACCGGCACCTTCTTGCCGATCAGGCGTTCGATGTCGCGCAGGAAGGCGCGCTCGTCGTGGCCGCACAGCGCGATGGCGATGCCGCTGTTGCCCGCGCGGCCGGTGCGGCCGATGCGGTGGACGTAGGTCTCGGGCTCGTTCGGGATCTCGAAGTTGAAGACGTGCGTGATCTCGTCGATGTCGAGGCCGCGCGCGGCGATGTCCGACGCGACCATCACCCGCACGGTGCCCTTCTTGAAGGCCTCGAGCGCGCGCGTGCGCTGGTTCTGGCTCTTGTTGCCGTGGATCGCCTCGGAGGCGATGCCCGACTGGCTGAGCTTGCGGGCGACGCGGTCGGCGCCGTGCTTGGTGCGCGTGAACACCAGCGCGCGCTTCACCGCCGGCTGGCGCAGCAGGTGCTCGAGCAGCGGCTGCTTGCTGCCCTGGTCGACGAAGTGCACCCACTGCTCGACGGTCTCGGCGCTCGACGACACCGGCGCCACCTCGACGCGGACCGGATCCTTGAGCAGCGTGCTCGAGAGCTTGACGATCTCGTTCGGCATGGTCGCCGAGAAGAACAGCGTCTGGCGCTCCTTCGGCAGCGTCGCGACGATGCGGCGCACGTCGTGGATGAAGCCCATGTCGAGCATGCGGTCGGCTTCATCGAGCACGAAGAACGAGACGTTGGCCAGCGACACGATGCGCTGGTTCATGAGGTCGAGCAGGCGGCCCGGCGTGGCGATCAGCAGGTCGACGCCGCGGCGCAGCGCCTGCTCCTGCGGGTACTGGCCGACGCCGCCGAAGATCACGGCGCTGCTCAGCTGGAGGTGCTTGCCGTAGATCCGGGCGTTCTCGCCGATCTGGGCGGCGAGTTCGCGCGTCGGCGTCAGGACCAGGGCGCGCACCGGGCGCGGCCCGCGCGGGCCGCCCGCGGCGGCCATGCGCTGCAGGATCGGCAGCACGAACGCGGCGGTCTTGCCGGTGCCGGTCTGGGCGCAGCCGAGCACGTCGCGGCCGGCGACCGCGGGCGGGATCGCCGCGGTCTGGATGGGAGTGGCGGTGGTGTAACCCGCGTCGCGGACTGCGCGCAGGAGGGGCTCGGCGAGGCCGAGGGTTTCGAATGACATGGGTCGTCCCGTTGGGTCCGGCGGGTGAGCCGGTGAGCACCAGACGGTCGTGACGACGCGCGGAGCCCGGATTGATCGAGTCGTCGCCGAGGCGACGGGAAGGCGCAACTGTCGCGATCGGCGTGCGACCACAAGCGATCGGTCGAGACAAGGCTCGACAGGGGGCGTAGCGGGCTTCGCGGGTTGTCCTGCCGCCTATCGCCTAGCGCCCGCAGCGCTTCGCGCTTCGCGCTTCGCGCCTCGCGCCTCGAGGCTCGAGCCTCGAGCCTCGAGCCTCGAGCTTCGCGCTCAGCGCAGGTTCGACGTCAGCGCCTGCTTCTGCCCATTGATCGTCACGCTGCCGCCGACGTCCTTGATGCTGAAGACGATCGCCGCCGGCCCGACGGTGATCGCGACGTCGCCGCCCTTGACGGTGGCGTCGTACGTCGGGACCGACTCCAATGTCGCATCGACCGCGGTCAGCACGTGCAGGAACGTCTCGGCCTCGTCCGCCTTGGGCGACGACACTTCGACGCGGCACTGGGCGACCGGGCCGCCGGGCGGGTTGCTCGGCGGATGCGATTCGCCGAAGTAGGTGTAGATGTCGCCGCCGCTCCTCAGCGCGATCTCCGGCTCGGCCGGCAGCACCGTCTGGATGAAGAGCCGGCCATCGCCGTTGGTCGCCACCAGCTGCTTGCCGCTCGGCGTCGGCGTCGCGTGCAGGTTGGCGATCCAGTACTTCTTCTGGTCCGGCCGGCGCGAACGGACGCGGTCGAAGATGACGAAGGTCGACGGGCGGAGGAAGACGATCTGACGCGTGAACGTCGCGCACTTCTCCGGATTGTACGCGCGGGTCGCGTCGCCGGCGGTGTAGACGAAGGCGCGGTGATCGGCGTACGCGAGCAGGTCGCCGGTCTCCATCAGCGCGCGGTTCGCCTGGTACGACGGCACATCCGTCATGGCGGCGTTGTGCCCGGCGGGCGTGCCGAGCCAGGGATACGCCTGTCCGCCGTCGTTGCCGGTCGAGCCGGGGAAGGCGCGGATGCCTGCCGGCCACCGCTCGGCGGGGTCGTGGATCAGCACCGTGTTATGCGCGATCGAGCGCATGTAGAAGTTGGTCACGTGGTCGCCGGCGAAGTCGTCGTAGGCGCCGGCGTCGCCGACCAGCGCGTCGCGCCGATAGATCATGAAGTGGCCGACGTCGAGGTGCTGGTGCGTGGCCAGGCGGTCGCCGCAGCGGAACTGGAACCAGGTCGCGTCGCCGTCCCAGGAGCTGCGCGCGAACACCGCGCCGGCGCCGGGCGCGACGTGCGACAGCGGCAGCGCGTGGTAATCGCCGCGCGCGCCGGTGCGGTCGTCGAACAGGAACGTCCACCACGCGTAGGTCGGGATGCAGTTGGTCTCGATGCGGTCGCTGTACGACGCGATCGCCTGGTGGGCCGGATCATTGCGGTAGTAGCCGCACAGGATGCGCCGCGCCGCGAGGATCATCTCGCTGAAGCCGCCGTAGTCGCCGTAGCCGCCGTCGCCGTGCGGCACCGCGCGGTTGAGGTGGTGCAGCGGCTCGCCCGGATAGATGTCGAACATGCCGCACAGCGCGCGGTTGGCGAAGAAGCGCGGCGCCTTCTCGTAGTAGTCGACGCCCTCGCACAGCCGGGCGGCCTCCATGAAGCACAGCCAATGCGTGATCCAGTAGTTGAGGTAGTGGCCCTCGATCCACGACCCGCCATCGCCCGCGAGCTCGAGCGCCGGCGCGGCGCGCGTCACGTAGTCGTGCTCCAGCGTCTTGAGGTACTCGCCCGCCTTCGGGTTCTCGTGCATGGTCGCGTAGCACGCCAGGCCGATGCCCCAGTTCTTGTAGCCGAACCAGCCGTTGTGGAAGACGTGCACCTCCGAGCCGACGTTCGCGTCGACCGTGCGGTTCATGTAGCTGTGGAAGGCGGCGATCTCCTCCTTCGTCCACAGGTCGTGGCAGCAGTCGTAGGCGATCGCGCACCAGGCGAGGTCGTGGCCGAAGGTGACGTGGCCGACCTTGATCTCGCCGTCGATGTACGGCTTGCAGCGGTCGATCGCGCCGCGGCCGAGCGCCTTGTCGCCGGTCAGCGCGTAGGCGAAGGCGCGGCTCGGGATCACCACCGAATCCGGGAGATCGTCCTGACGCGCGACCTCGAGCATCGCCTTGGTCGCCGCCGGGCGCTCCGTGGCCAGCTGCTGCAGGCGCGAGCGCGAGCCGAACACGCGCGGATGCTCCTTGGCGATCGGCTTGCGCTTGCTGGTCGTGCCGCGCGCCGGCTGGTTGGCCTCGGCCTTCTTCGCGGCGGACGCGTCCTTCGCGGCGGGCTCCTTGACCGGCTTGTCGGCCGCGGAGGTCGCGACCGTCGCGAGCTGCAGCTTGTCGGCCCAGCGCGCGTACCGCTCGTCGACGCCGGGCATGTGGGTCTTCGCGAGCTCGAGCACCAGGCGCGCGTTCTCGTGGTCGCCGACGACGCGGAACAGCGCGGCGGACATCGCGCACGCGTCGAGATCGGCCTTGGCGCGCGGGCCCGCGGCCTGGCGCATGAGGTGCGCGAGCTGCGTCGTGTCGACGGTCGAGACCGGCACCTGCAGGCCGGAGGTGCCCATGGTCGCGTCGAGCATCCCGGTGGCGAGATCGAGCCCTTCGATCGTCAGCACCATGCCCTTGGACCACGGCACGTCGGCGACCGGACCGCGCTTCAGGCGGGCGGCGACGAAGCGCAGGCACTCGCCGCGCAGTTCGGCCAGCGCGGCGGCGTCGGCGGCGCCGGCGGCGAGCGCGACGGCGAGCAGCAGGGCGAGGCGCGCGAGGCCAGGGAACGACATGGAAACTAAACGGTTGGAACGCCAGGACGTTCGTTGCCGCGTGCGCGACGGGAGCGTGCCCCATCCAGGGTCGGCTGCACGGATTGTCCGATCGCGGCGAACGCTTCCTTCTACCTGCGCGCCGCTGGCGCGAGCCAGCGGGTGAGCCAGGCGTACATCTCACGGCGCGCGGCCTCCGGGGCGGCGTGGCCGCCATCGAGCTCGAGCAGGCGGAAGGCATCGCCGGCGCCCGCGGCGCGATACGCCGCGTCGGCGACCGCACCGATCCGGCGCACGCCGTCGATCGGGAAGAGGATGTCGGTCGCGCCGGTGGCGAGCATCAGCGGGGTCGGCGCCAGGCTGGCGACCAGCGCGTCGAGATCGCCCACGGCGAGCACCCCGGGGGCGTAGCAGGCGAAGTTGTGGTTGATGCCGTCGCGCAGCATCGTGGCCAGCGTGCTGATGCCGCACGACGAGACGCCGCAGCGCAGGCGCGCATCGGCGGCCAGCGCCCACACCGTCTGCTGGCCGCCGAGCGAGTGGCCGATCGCACCGATGCGCGTCGGGTCGATCTCCGGGCGGGTCACCAGGTAGTCGATGGTGCGCCGCGCGTCGAAGGTGTAGCGCGCCTGCAGCGACGAGCCTTCGAGGATGTGCTTCGTGGCGACGAAGCGCTCGTAGTCGCCGTCGCGCGGGCCGTCGGGCCCGCCATAGGAACTCGCCACCGCGGTGCGCGCGGCACGCCAGCGCGCGTGGTCCTCCGCGCTGGCGCGGCGGTCCTCGAACGCCTCCATGTCGGGCGCGATGCAGACGAAGCCGCGCTGCGCCAGCTCATGGGCGAAGGCGACGTCGCGGTTGCCGGCCAGCCCGACCGGCTCGTTCTTGCCGAGGTGGTACTCGCCGTTGTGCTGATGCAGCACCAGCACCGCCGGCGCGGGACCGCCGAGCCCGTCCGGGATGAGCACCCAGGCCGGCACGCGCACGCCAGGGCTCGCGGCGAAGCTCACGAGCTCGCGCGTGTAGCCATCGCCGCGCTCGCGGCGTTCGACGCGCGGCGCGAGCTCGGCCGATTCCGGCGTGCGGCCGAGACAGGCGACGAACCGCCGGCGCAGGTCGGCGGCATCGGGGGACTGCGCGTCGGAAGCGGGCTTCATGCCGCGGATGATGAACGCGGCGAGCGGCGATGGCAGGGGGCAGCGCTACCGGCGGCGCGCACATCGTCCGCCCGCGGGGCGGCGGCAGCGCGGCATGTTCAGCCGCGCGCCGGATGGAGCGGCTTGAGGTCGTTGTCCGCGCGGATCCGGTTGACGGCCTGCAGCACCTCCTTGTCGGCGCACAGGATGCGGCTCAGGCGGCTGGTGCTGACGCCGAGGTCGCGCGCCGCGTCGCCCAGCGCGCCGCGCCGGGTCGCGACGGCGTCGATCGCCGCCGCGACCGCCAGCGCGTAGCCGTCGTCGTCGGGGCCGGGTGGCGCGTCGCCGCGCGCGACCCACGCCGGATCGGCGGCGCCGCGCTCGTGCAGCGCGAGGCGGATGCGCAGCCGCCGCAACGCCGCGACGCGGTTGTCCGAGCGGTCGCGATGGGCTTCGCACTGCGCGACCAGCCCGCTCGGCCGATGACGCAGGCGCACCGCCGATTCCGCCTTGTTGCGGTGCTGGCCACCGGGGCTGTGGGTCGACGAGCTGGTCGCGTCGCATTCGTCGATCAGCTGCGCATCGGGGACTGCGTAGGCCGGCATGCGTGGATCGTGGCGCGGTCCGCGTCCGGCGCATCGGCTGTGCATCCGAACCGTGCGCGGCCTTGTCATGACCGGCGCGAGGCGCAGCGTGCCGAGCCCGATGGCGCCGCGCGCGAAAAAGACCGAGCCGTTCGTCGTCCGCACCTCGGCGATCCACGGCCGCGGCGCCTTCGCCACGCGCGCCGTGCGCACCGGCGGGCGCATCGGCGAGTACGTCGGCCAACGCCTGACGGCCGACGAGGCCGAGCGCCAGGCGACCAGCCGCGACGGCCACACCATGCTGTTCGAGGTCGCGCCGGACGTGGTCATCGATGGCTCGCGCAACGGCAACGCCGCGCGCTTCATCAACCACTCGTGCGCGCCGAACTGCGAGTCGGTGATCCGCGGGCAGCGCGTGTTCCTGGTCGCGCTGCGCCCGATCGCGCCCGGCGATGAGCTGGGCTTCGACTACAACCTGATCATCGATGGTCCCTACCGACGGGTGTGGACGGCGCGCTACCGCTGCCGCTGCGGCGCGCCGCGCTGCCGCGGCACCATGCTGCGCCTGCGCGCGCAGAACCGGGTCGGGCGCGAATACCGCCGCCTCCTGCGCGAGCGCGCGCGGGCGAAGGCGCGGGCGAAGGCGCGGGCGAAGGCGCGGGCGCGGGCGCCGCGGTAGTCGCGGACGGCGCGACGGCGCGGTGAACAAGACCTGACCATCGGCGGTGGTCGGCGCGTGGGCGACGTGGACCATGGCCGCGGATGGACTGGATCGATCACCTGCAGTGGCCGGCGATGGTCGTGACCATCGTCGGCGCCTGGTTCATCGGCTCGCGCATCCGCTGGAAGCGTCAGGTCGGCTTCTGGAGCATGCTGGTCAGCAATCTGCTGTGGATGGCGTGGGGCTGGCACGATGGCGCCTGGGCGCTGGTCGGGCTGCAGGTGTTCCTGGCGCTGATCAATGTCCGCAGCGCCCGCAACAACGAGGCCAAGGCTCCCGCGACGGCGTGAGCCGACGCTCGCGACAGGTCCAGCGGTCGGCGGCGTCACCGCGGCAATGGAACCGACGCCGCCAGCCGCCGCCGGCGATCCCGCCGCGACCTTCGCCTGTGCGCGTGAGTCCAGGCATCGCCATCGCATGGCCCAGGAGCAGGTCGTCGACCGCCAGCACGCCCGTGGCCTGCGCTGGCACGCGCGCGTCAGCACGGCGCTGGTCGTGGTCGGCGGCGCGTGCGCGGGCCCGGCGCTGCTCGCGCATTGGAGCGGGCCGCTGATCGGCGCCGCGGCGGTGGCCGTGTCGGCGCGCGTGGGCGCGCTCGGTGCCGTCGCTGTCGCCGTCGCGGCGGTGGGTGTCGTCGCGTGGTCGGCGAAGGCGCCGATGCATGCGCCGGCCATCCTCGTCGCCGTGGTCGCCGTCGGCGCCCTGGCTCTCGCCCGCGCCTGGCTGCTCGCGCCGATGCACGCGTTCCAGGACGCAGCGCCGCTGCCCGGGCACAACGACCGGCCGGCGGATGACACCGATCCCGACGACCTGCTCGCGGCGCTGGCGCATGCGCGACGGCTCAGCGCCATCAACGACAACTACCGCGCGTGCGCGCGACGGCGACGCTGCGCGCGGATCGCGCTCACCGCGGCTTTCGGCGCGGCGTTTCCCGCCATCGCGCTGAGCCTCCTGTCTCCGGCGGGGGTCGTGTTCGCCTCGATGGTCGCGATCGTCGGCGGAGCGGTCGGCGCCGTCATCGCGCTGCGCGAGTGGAACGTCCTCGTCGCCACGCTGGCCATGGGCGCCGCGGCGTCGGCGGTCGCGATCCTGGGATTCGCGTCGGGACTGTTCGCGCTGACGGTGGTGAGCGGTCCGCTGATGGTCTTCGCGCTCGCGTGGTGGGCGCTGAGCGGCGGCTTCATCGCGTTCATCGCCGATCTCGGCGACGACGCGGTCCCGCAGCGCACGGCCTGAGCTCGAGCTCGAAGCTCGAAGCTCGAAGCTCGCAGCCCGAAGCTCGAAGCTCGAAGCTCGAAGCTCGAAGCTCGAAGCTCGAAGCCCGAAGCCCGCAGCTCGCAGCTCGCAGCCCGACGCTCGTCGCGCGATGCCGCGTGAACCGCTTACGATCGCGCGCGATCGGACCGCGGCACCGGCCGCGATCGCCACGCCGTCGGCGTGACGCCGGTGCGCCTCCGGAAGGCGCGGGCGAACTCGTGCTGGCGCGCGTAGCCGACGCGCTCGGCGATGTCGCGCACCGGCAGGTCGCTTTCCAGGAGCAGGCTCATCGCGCGCTCGATGCGCAGATCGGTCGCCAGCGCGCGCGGCGAGGCGCCGAACGCGCGCACGAAGCGGTGGCGGAGCGAATCGTAGTTCGGCACCGTCGCGGCGAGCCCGCCCGGCAGGCGCGGCGCGGTCGCGTGGTCGTTGACGGTCTGCCACAGCGCGAGCAGCTCGCGATCGGCCAGCGCCGGCGGGCTGTCGTCGCGCTCGCCGGCGGCCCAGCGATGCACGGCGACCTGCAGCAGGCGCAGCCACGCCGATTCCGCGGCGGCGGCGCTGGGGCCGGCGCGGCGGTGCTCGGCCATGATCTTGAGGAACAGGCCCTTGAAGACGTCGGCGCGCTCGGGCGACAGGCGCCACACGCGTTTGCTCGGATCGTTGGCGGCGAGCAGCGGGCATTCCGCGTAGAGCGACTCGTCGGCGCGGTAGTGCACGACCCACAGGTGCGGCGCGTCGGCGCCGCTGTTCCAGTAGCCGTGGCGCTCGCCGCGGCGGAACAGCAGCAGCGTGTCCGGCCGCGCGCTGAACGGCGAGCCCGCATGGCCGAGACGGCTCGGGCTGTCGCTGACCAGGCAGAGCTCGTCGGCGTCGCCGTGCGCGTGCCAATCGCAGGCGCTGCCCCGCGTGGTGGGCATGCACGACATCGACACCACGCGCGGCAGCCAGGCGGGCATGGCCTCATGCTCGGCGCCGCGGCGCTGAGAGCCACGTCCAGCCCCGCAAGCTGGCCATCGGGCATATCACGGCGTCCAGGCTCCATATGACATTTACCGCTCCGATCGCCACCTGGCGCGTCATGCGCCTGCCGTACTCCCGTCGTCGCCACGAGTTGTGGACGGGAATTTTCCTGGGGCGCGACTGTCATTCCTGCTGACCGAGCGCGCCGGCACATTCGCGCCGTCGACATCACTTTCTTGCGGTTTTTCTGCGAATCCTGTCCGGACCACGCTCATCCTCGTGTCCACTCCGGTGAGCATGCGTCATCCTCGCGTAGCCTTCACGCTCTTCGAGGTGGCCATCGCCATGGCCCTGGTGGCCATCGCCGTGGTCACCGTCCTGGTCCTTTTCCCAGCCGGCATCAAGGCGCAGCAGCATGCGCGATTCCGCGTTCTGGCGTCCGCGAAGATGCTCGAGCTGGTCGACATGTTCAACACCGCCAACGACGGCAACCCGTCCATGGACCACGAGGGCATGGAGCCGTGGGACGTGCCCATGGCGTACCGTTCCCGCGCATTCGACCTCGAGTCGCTGGTCCCCTCGCACCGCAGCGGCGTGGCGCCGCTGCCCCTGGCGATCGCGCGGCGCTTCGACTCGGACGGCGACGAGATCGCCACGCTGCTCGACGAGGGCGCCCACCTCTACTACACGCTGCCGCACATGACCGGCAATTTCGACGAGCGCGCGCTGCCCAACGCGCCGTCGAGCGAGCAGCAGCGCCTGGTCTTCGCCGTCACCGGCTACGCCCAGGAGAACGGCCTGTATTCGCTGCCGTGGAAGTCGTGGCCGTACTACAGCCCGTATCCGTCGCCGCCGTACCACGCGCACCACGAGGGCGACTGGCTGCCGGCGGCGCCGGCCGCGAGCACGAAGTTCGGCGTGCCCGAGAACAGCGCGATCGAACTCTACCTGTGGGAGGCGACGCAGGATCCGGACGTGCAGATCGTCATGCAGTGGCCGGCGGCGCCCGACAGGGACATCAGCAGGAACTACGGTTACCTGCCCTACGCCTACCCCAGCGCCGCTCCGCTGGCGTACGCCCTCTATCCGACGGACGCCAAGCTGCAGCGCTACGCCCCGACGCGTGAAGGCGCGATCCGCTACGTCCAGGCCGCGCTGCTGTATTGCCGGAAGAAGGGCCTCGACGCCTCCTTCTATCAGCCCGGCGGGATATTGACGCCGTCGGGCGATGCAGCGGTCGCGGCCGTGCAGGTGCGCGCGCTGCGCTTCATGGCCCACGCGGCGACCTGCCTGACCCGCTGGTACGACAAGGCGGCGCTCGACGCGGGGGTCGACATCCCGTCGGTGACGATCGGCGCCGACGTCACGCCGGCGGCGCGTTACACCCACGACGTCATCGTCGCGCTGCACGACAACGCCCTGCGGCTGTGCGATCACTACTGCGCGAGCTTCCCCTACGACTGGGGCGGCCCGCGTCCGATCGAGCGCGCGATCATGATGGATCACCCGCTGATCCAGTGGGACGTGTTCTCGACGCCGATCCCCGGGACGGTGTTCGGCGACGGCCGCGTCGCGAGCCAGTGGAAGCCGATCAGCGGCTCGCCGGTGACCAATATCGGCCGCAGCATCAGCTTCCCGGGCAAGCCGTTGGAGACGATCTGGGGCGACGGCGACAATCGCCACTTCTCGCTCGCCGCGCCGTTCGCGGCCGAGGAGCGCTGCCGCCAGGTGGTGTTCTGGGCGGTCGACTGGCAGGGCTACGAGGACTTCGAGACGGCGGCCAGCGCGCCGATCGACGCCAGCCGCTACCTCAAGGGCGCGCCGGAGCGGAACGCCGACCTCGGCTGGATGATGACCAACCACGACTGGGTCGACGGCGAGATCTGGAACTACCGCAACCCCGAGAAGGCGATCCTGTTCTTCGACCAGGACGTGCCGTCGCTGCCCACCGGCGCCGACGTCGCGCCGTGGACGCTCGGTCTGTCCGGCTACGAGCAGGACCGCGGCCGGGGCGACGTCGCCAACCGCGATTCGCCGCCGTGGATCTTCAGCGGCCTGCACGGCGCCGATCGCAACTTCAACCAGCGGCTCGACCGCGGACCCCTGCCGGCCTCGTCGCGCATGCGCGCCAGCACCATCGCCCGCTTCAACTACTACGACGGGCGGGTGCACCAATGCCTGCGCTGAGCACCGCCGCGCCGCGCCGCGCCTTCACCATGATCGAGCTGCTGATCGCGGTCTCGATCGGAACGCTGCTGATGGTCGTGGCCTTCGCCGGGCTGCGCGCGGCGTCGAGCGCGTTCGCCACCGGCCAGCGCCTGTCGACCGAGAACGCGCTGATGCGCGCCGGCTTCATCGCCGGCCTCGACGAGCTCGACTTCTGGAAGGGCTGCGACGATCCCGCCGACGGCCGCGTCGCGCTGCGCCAGGTCGACGACAGCCGCGCGGCGCAGGACCACCCGCTGAAGGACGGCCTCGGGCAGCCCTTCACGCCGATGGCGGAGGTGTGGGACGACTCGACCGAGCTGCCCGGGCGCTGGGAGGGCGACGCGCAGCGCTGGTCGGCGCACGCCGACAACCAGGCCGCGCGCTGGCGCGGCAACTTCGCCGAATGCATGGACACCGACTGCCGCTTCGGCCGCTACGGCGTGTTCTTCAACCAGCGCGCCACGCTCGACATCCCCGCGTACGCCCGCGACAACGTCGCGCTGCCGGCGTACGGCGCCGCGATCGCGCCGCGCGAGACCTGGTGGTGCGGGCAGTACCGCGGGCTGACCAGCGTGCTCGGCTACTACGGGCTGATCGATTACCTGCCGGCCAATGCGATCCACGCGAGCTACTCGCGGTTCTATCCGGAAGGGCCGCCGGCAGGCGACTGGGGCCAGTACGTCAATGCCGGCGGCATCCCGGTCGAGTGGCTGACGGGTCCGTGGAAGGTGCATTCCTGGGCCGACAGCAACCGCACGCCGATGACGCGCTACCGCGCCACGCTCGGCTACGCCTACGGACTCATGGCGGGTCCGGACGCGCCGGCCGACGCCGCCGCGCTCGCCGCGCGTCATCGCGAGCAGACCACGATCCTCCACTACGGCACCAACGGCGACATCGTCCGCGGCTTCATCGCCCGCGTCGGCCTGCAGGACCGTCTGACGCCGCTGCGTCCGTCGCACTGGCCGGAGGTGAGGACCTCGGTGCTGCGCTACTTCAGCCTCGGCAAGTTCTTCAACCTGTGCATCGTCCGCCTGGCCGATCCGGTCAGCGGCAACCAGACGCAGTTCTCGTTCAACGGTTTCGGCACGACCCTGCGCGGGGCGCGCCAGCAGCGCGACCTGGATTCGTATGCGCCCTGATCGCCGCCGCGGCACGGTGCTGATCGCGATCGCCGGCATCTGCGCGCTGATGGCGTCGCTCGGCGCCGCGTTCCTGCTGCGCATGCGCAGCGATGCCGAGGCGACCGCCGAGGTGGTGCGCGAGACCCAGGCGCGGGTGATGCTGGTGGCCGGCTGCAACTACGTGCTCGAGTCCAGCCGGCTGGGCTGGGACACGACGCTGGGCGCGAACGGCGCCCATCGCGAGGGCTTCGGCTGGATCGACGTGCGCAACGGACAGCCCGGGCCGCGCGACCAGGCGAACAACACGGTGTGGAGCGATGCGAGCCGCTTCCCCGCCATCGGCGGCCGCGCCGCGCGCTGCCCGATGCAGGTGCGCCAGCGGCCACCGTTCGCGGTCGAGCTGACCGCCGCCTACAATCCGATCGCCGGTCCGGAGAGCGCCGACTTCGGCCTGCCGCTGATGACCCGTCCGGACCCGCGGCCGGTGAAGCGGACGCCGACCGAGACCTGGGACTCCTGGCGGCAGGGCGATCCGATGCCGCGCCCGACATCGACCGGGATGTCGTGGTTCCGCTGCTACCGCGACAGCGCGGCGGTCTTCGTCATCACCTGCGGCGCGGGCGGCACGCTCGGCTTCGCCGACTGGGACGAGGTCGTGGCCGAGAACGCCGAGGCGCAGTTCGGCGACCAGGCGTCCTTCGCCGCGATCCTCGCCGACGAGCGCCGCCTGTGGTACCGCATCGAGTGGAGCGCTGCGGTCGCGGCGCCGGATTTCCACCTGACGGACAACGAGTTCGGCGCGCCGTACGGGGACACGCCGAAGGACCGCTACGGCTGGAGCTGGGGCGGCAACGGCAACACGCCGGCGAAGGTGATCGACAACTACGTCATGCACCCGCGCAACAGCTCGAAGGCATCGCACGGGCGGTCGTCGCGTTGCCAGATCCACATCAACAACCCGGTCGGCTCGGTGCGTTGGGTGCAGCGCCTGGAGACCGCGCCGGCGGCGTGGTGACGCGTCGGCGGCGCGAAGGCTCGAAGCTCGAAGCTCGAAGCTCGAAGCTCGAAGCTCGAAGCTCGAAGCTCGGACCTCGAAGCTCGAAGCTCGAAGCGCGAAGCCCGGCGACGTGCGGCGTCAGCGCGCGCGCGCCCGATCCGGGAACAGCGCGCACAGCTTGGCGATCTTGGGCCCCGCCGCGGCGCGAACGTACGGGTGGCCGGGATTGCGCCGGACGAAGTCCTGGTGGTGCTCCTCGGCCGGATGGAACGCGGTGAGGGTCTCGACGCGGGTGACGATCGGCGAGCGGAACGAGCCGGCCTTCGTGAGCTGCGCGATGTAGCCGTCGACCGCGCGGCGCTGGGCGTCGTCGGCGACGAACACCGCCGAGCGGTACTGCTCGCCCTCGTCGGCGCCCTGGCGGTCGGGCGTGGTCGGATCGTGGGTGCTGAAGAACACGCGCAGGAGCTCGCCGAAGGTGATGCGCGTCGGGTCGTAGGTCACGCGCACGACCTCGGCGTGGCCGGTGTCGCCGCCGCAGACGTCCTCGTAGTTGGCGGTCTCGGGCGCGCCGCCGGCGTAGCCGGAGACCACGTCGCTGACGCCGTCGAGGCGCTCGAACACGCCTTCGACGCACCAGAAGCAGCCGGCGGCGAACACCGCCGCGCGCGGCTTCCCATCGACGGCGCCGGCATCGGGATCGTACGCGGGGGCGGGCAGGGGGGCGGTGTCGGCCATGCGCGGAGGCTACGGCGGCGCCGTCCGCGCCGAAGCGGCGACGCGCGACGGCTGGTCGCGATGGCCTGGGACGTGCCTACTCCGGCGCGGGGATCGTCGGCTTGCCGAAGTCCTTCTCGGCCTCGCTGGTGCGGCGCTCGGATTCGACGGCCGGATCGACCGGCTCGGGCGCGACGCCGGGGCCCTCGAGGACGTCGAAGACGCTGCCGGTCACCTGGCGGCGGGCGAGGCGATCCTGCAGGTCCTCGCGCACCAGCGTCAGGGTGATGCCAGAGGCCGCCGGCTTGGCGACGATCGAGGTCCAGCCGAGGATCCAGGTCAGCGAGCGGGTCTCGCCCGTCGCCTCCGTCTCATCGATCTGCGGCGCGCCCCAGCGCTCGAGGAAGCTGTCGCGCGCGCGGTCGAGCGTCAGCGTCGCGACGTCGAGCGTCGCCTCGCACAGCATGCCGCCGCGGAACTTCAGGCTCAGCCCCTCGGCCGGGCGGGCGACGGTGGCGTCGCCGACGCGCTCGGTCTTGCCCAGGCGCGGGGCCGCCTCCTCGAGCGGGATGCCCCAGGCGAAGCCGGCGACGCCGTCGATCTCCTTGGGCAGCGGGCGCTGCTCGGTGCCGACGGCGATGCGGTCGGCGACCGTGACCAGGCCCATCTCGACGACCTGCTCGTTGGCCAGCCAGGTCACCGGGATCGCCGGCAGCGAGAACTCGCCGGTGCGCCGCGGGGCGAGCGCGAACGCGATCAGCAGGGTCCTGGTCTTCTCGTGCTCGGTGACCTTGACCGGACCGATCAGGCGCCACTGGTCGCCGGCCGCGCCGACCGCGAGCGCGTTGGTCACCGCGCTGGCGATGTCGATGCCCTCGATCTGGCGCGGCAGGGTGGTGAAGTCGACGCGCACCGGCTGGTTGAGCGCCAGGGTGCGGCTCGAGACGCGGCTGTTCGCCAGGCTGGCGCGCACCGGCGTCGGCGTCGCATCGGCCTTCGGCGCGGTCTCGGTCGGACGCGTCGGCGCGGTGGTGATCTCGGCCGCGGACAGCCCGGCGGAGGCGAGGGGAAGGGCGAGACAGAGGATCAGGGCGCTGCGCATGGCGGCATCGTCCCGCGCCGGCGGTCGCGGCCAGGCGTACCTTTTCATCCGCCGTGCGCGCGTGTGAACGGCGCGGCCGCGGCCCGGTCCGCCATCCGCGCTCCGGTCGCAGCAGCGATCGGTGCTGCGTAGGCCCAGCGACGTCGTCGACCGCCGCCGGATCCGTCCACCGCGCGCCGGGCGTCTTGCTGGCCGGTGAGCCGTCTCCATGCTCGGCGGCGCCCTGGAAAAACGGGGCTCCGCCGCCCACGGAACGGGCCCCAACGAGGTTTGCCATGGCCGCCGAACTCACCGCCGCCGCCGAAGTCCCGCCCGAGCAGCGCCACCGCAAGGGCCTCGCCCATCGCAATCCGCTCGCGGGCAACCCGCCGGGAGCGCCGCGGTTCGCGGCGACCGTCAGGCGCGCCGACGGCTCGACGCTGACCGTCGCCGATCCGGTCGCGACGCGCACCATGGTCGCGCTCATGGACATGGACGCGACGCTCGGCGGAGCGGCCTGCCACTGGGGCGGTCCCGCCGCGCTGGCCGAGCTCATGTCGTCGATCCACGGCATCATGTTCGCCGCGCCTGTCTGGCACCAGAAGTACAACTTCGCCAACGACGCCGGGCACACCGAGAACGGCGTCTACGCGCTCAAGGCGAACTACGGCTTCGCCTGCATGAAGCTGACCGACCTGCGCGGGTTCCGCTCGATCTCCTCGAAGCTCACCGGCCACGGCGAGAGCCACCTCTTCCCGGACGGCGTGATGATCTCGAACGGGCCGCTCGGCTCGTCGATCCCGGTCGCCCAGGGCCTGGCGATCGCCGACCGCCTCGCCGACATCGCGCGCACCACGATCTGCGTCATCTCGGATGGCGGCATGATGGAGGGCGAGGCCAAGGAGGCGGTCAGCGCCATCCCGGGCTTCGCCGCCAAGGGCCTGTGCGCGCCGTTCGTGCTCGTGGTCAGCGACAACAACACCAAGCTCTCCGGCCGCATCGACGCCGATGCGTTCAGCATGCAGCCGTACTTCTCCTCGCTCGAGGCGCAGGGTTGGAACGTGGTCAAGTGCGAGAAGGGCAACGACCTGCAGTCGGCCTTCACCGCCGTCGAGACCGCGATCGCCAAGGCCGAGGCGGATCCGAAGAAGCCGGTCGTGCTGTGGGCCAAGACCATCAAGGGCTTCGGCGTCGAGAAGACCATCAAGGCCGCCGCCGGCGGTCACGGCTTCCCGCTCGCCAAGGGCGACGAGCTGCGCGCCTTCGTCACCGAGATCAACGCCGGCCGCCCGCTGGCGCCCGAGTTCGAGTCGTGGTGCAAGGAGATCGAGACGACCTGGGCCGCGAAGCAGGAGAAGGCCAAGCAGGGCCCGTCCTCGCCGGCGCCCTCGGTGAAGAAGGACAAGATCCAGGCCGGCTTCCCCAAGGCGATGATCGCCGCGGCGGACAAGGGCCTGCCGATCGTGTCGGTCAGCGCCGACCTGCAGGGTTCGACCGGCGTCGCGCCGTTCCGCGCCAAGTACCCGCAGCTGTCGTTCGAGGTCGGCATCGCCGAATCGAACATGGTCTCGACCGCCGCCGGCATGTCGAAGCAGGGCTACATCCCGGTGGTCGACACCTTCGTCCAGTTCGGGGTCACCAAGGGCCTCCTGCCGCTGTGCATGGCCAACCTCAGCCAGGCCGGCGTGATCGCCGTGTTCACCCACACCGGCTTCCAGGACGCGGCCGACGGCGCGTCGCACCAGGGCCTGATGTACCTGGCGATGTCGGGCGCGATCCCGCACGTCCAGCAGTACTGCCCGGCGTCCGCCGAGGAGGCCGAGTGGGCGATGGGCCACGCCATCGAGCGCTTCGCCGCCGAGCGCCGCGCCGACAAGCATCCCGACAGCGTGCTGTTCTTCTGCGGCCGCGAGAACTTCCCGGTGACGCTCAAGCCGGAGGGCGTGAAGTACCAGTGGGGCACGGCGATGACCGTCGCCGACACCACCGCCGGCAAGGCCACCAGCGTCGTCATCAGCGCCAACGGCAGCCTGGTCGCGCACGCGATCAAGGCCGCCGAGAAGCTCGCCGCCGACGGCATCGGCGCGATCGTGCTCAACAACGCGACGCCGAACCATCCGGACGTCGCCGGCCACCAGGCCGCGCTGGCGAAGTGCGGCAACCGCCTGGTCACCGTCGAGGACCACCAGGCGATCGGCGGCGCCGGCGCGATGCTGCTGCACGCGCTGACCGAGGCCGGCGCGCAGGTGCGCATCCGCGTGCTCGGCGTGCGCGGCGAGTTCGGCCAGAGCGCGTACTCGGCCGACGAGCTCTACAAGAAGCACGGCATCGGCGTCGACGGCATCGTCGCCGCGGCGAAGAAGCTGGCGTGACCACCGATCCGTTCGCGCCGCCGCAGTCGGAGATCCCGCCGGCGCCGGCGAAGCGCTGGATCAACACCGTCGTCCTGGTGTGCGCCGGGCTGATGCTGCTCGACATCCTGGTCGGGGTCATCGTGCACTACGCGACCGGTGCGTTCCCGCTGCTGCCGGTGCTCGGCGTGTTCCTGATCCTCTCGGGGCTGCGCCTGATCGCGATCGCCGTCGACACCGTGCAGCGGATCCGCCTGCGCCAGGCCGCCGGCGACGCCGACCGCATCAGCCATGGCTGGGGGTGGGTGGTCTACAAGTCGATCGCGGCGCTGGTCGCATTCGGCGGCGCGGCGTACGTGCTGCTGTCGCCGGAGGCGTCGAAGCTGGAGCGGATCTTCGGCTGAGGGCAATGCCGGTCGTCAGCCATCACACATGATCGATCTCGTCGCCCAGTATCTTCTCAGTCCGATCGCCGCGGTGGTGGGACTGCTGACGGTGGTCGTCGTCTTTCGCAGATGCCGGCGGACGAAAACGGTTCTCGCGATCGGCATCGCCGAATTCCTCTTCCTGATCGTCTGGTCCAAGCAGATGCTCCACTCGCTCGGCATATCGGTCATGACGGACAACGAGTATGCGATCCATTACTTCCTCTGGGAAGTGCTCGGCGTTTTCGCTTCCGTCGTATGGCTCATCTTCATCAAGGAACTCGTCGGCGGAAAATATGCTGATCGCGACAGCGGATCCGGCGATGCGAGCGGAGTCGCGGGGGATCGACTTCAGCCCGGCAGTGATCCCAATCCGTACGCGGCGCCCATCGAACCGACGTAGATCGGACTCGTCCGATGCGTCCAGCCGCGCGGACCCCCGCCTGACATCGCATCGGACCGACCGGTAGGCGAATATCCGGCTGACGGATCCAGAACCGCGATTCGAGCGGCGTGCTCGGCGCCGCACGGCCTCCCTCACACCCTGATCAGTCGCCGGTCACCCGCCGCCGTGATCGCCACCGCCTCGACCAGCGTGTCGGCCAGTCCCGGACCATAGAGCCACAACGCCTGGCACAGGCTCATGACGCGGTCCTGCGGCTCGCCGCGCGGGAACAGCCAGCCGGTCAGCGTGCCGAACGGCGGGCGCCCCGCGCGGCGGCGTTCGCCGCGGGCGAGCGAGGCGCGCAGGCGTTCGAGTTCGCGGGTCAGGCGGGCGTGGCCGGCGGCGGCGCGGCGGGGCAGGTCGCCGGGCAGCGAACCGCCGGCGCGCGCCAGATCGGCGAGCGCGGCCTCGATGCGTTCGAGTTCGTGCGCCAGCGGGGCCGGGTAGGACGGCGGCGCGGCGTCCGCGGTCAGCGCGTCGACCGCGACGCCCCACGCTTCGGCGGCGCGCTCGAGCCATCCTGGCACCAGCGCGACCGAGACGCGCGGCAGCGGCAACGGCCGCGGCACGTCGAGCGCGGCGTAGACCGGGCCGAGCACGGCGTGGTAGGCGAGCTCGCCCGGACCGAGCACCGCGCACGCCGCCGGGAGCGCCACCTGCTGCAGGGCCGGGCGCAGCGCGGCGCCGGGACTCAGCGCGAGCGGATCGCTGACGAGCAGGGCGCGCGCCGCGCCGGGATCCAGCGGCTCGCGGCCGTCCGGCGCATCGCGGAACAGCGGCGGATCGTCGAGCGCGCCGAGCGCGTCGGCATGGCCGGCTGCGGTGATCTCGCGGCGCAGCTCGGCGAGCTCGCGCGCCGGCCACGCGTCGATGGCGCGCGCGAGGCGCGTCGCCCACAGCGGACGCAGGCGATGCGCCTCGACCGCGATCAGGCCGTGCGCGGCGAAGGCCTCCATCAGCAGGCGGCACAGCCAGCCGCCGAGGCGCTCGTCGGCGCGCGGCGCGTGCGCGCGCAGCCAGGCCGAGCCGAGCCCGTCGCCGTGGTCGGCGTGCAGGCGCGCGACGACGGCCGCGAACGCCGGCGCGGCGGCGCGGAAGCGCAGGCTGGCGCGGCCGTCGCCGAGATCGACGCGCACGCGGTCGATCCGGCCGTCGCGGCGGATGAGGTCGGCGTGATCGGCCTCGCCGAGGTCGTGGTCCTCGGACGCGCACCAGAACACCGCCGATGCGCCGACGCCGGCGGCAGCGAGCGCGCGCGCGGTCGCCACCGCCTGGGCCGCCTTGACCAGCGTGTAGAGGGGGCCTCCGCCGACCGCGGGCTGCTGGCCGGCGACGATCGCGACGCCATCGCCGCGCAGGCGCGCGACCGCCACGCGCGCCTGCCGTCCGCCGTCCGCCACCGCCTGGTCGAGGATCGCCGCCAGCGCCGCGCGGTCCCCGCGCCAGGCGAAGCCGCGCGCGAACGCCGACGCATCGGTCGTCGCTTCGGCGCCCAGCCAGCGCGTTGCGCGCGCATCACCGGAACGGAAGGCGGCGAGCATGCACGATGCTCGCCTGGCGAACGCGGGCGCGCAACCGGACGCTCAGGTCGCCGCGGCGCCGAGCATCCAGGCGGTCTTCTCGTGCGCCTCGGCGCGGCCGATGAGGAGGTCCGCCGAGGGTTCGTCGCCGGCGGCTTGGGCCACGGCGACGCCCTCGCGGCAGGCCTTGGCGACGGACCGGTGGTCGGCAGCGAGCGCGCCGGCCAGGGCCACGCCGTCGCTCGAGGACGGGGACGCCGGCAGCGTCGACGCGCCGGCGATCTCGGCGATGCCGCTCGGCGCCGACGCGCCCAGCGCGCGCAGGCGCTCGGCGATGTCGTCGGCGGCCTCGAACAGCGCCAGGTACTGCACGCTGAACGCCTCGTGCAGGCTGAAGAAGGCCGGGCCGGTGACGTTCCAGTGCGCGCCGTGGGTCTTCACCGCCAGCGCGTAGGTGTCGGCGAGGATGCGGCTCAGCGCCTTGCTCAGATCGTTGCCCTTCGGGGCGGATGAGGTCTTGGCCATGTCGTTCTCCGTGATGGTGGGATGGTCGAGGCGGTCGCCTGGGCGGCGTCAGACGACGCCGAGCGCGAGGGTGACGGCGATGCCGGCGGAGGCGCCGAGCGACGCGGCGTTGCCGTGGCCGGTGCGGTTGGCGGCGGGCATCAGCTCCTCGAAGACGACGTAGCACATCGCGCCGGCGGCGAAGGCCATGCCGAGTGCGAGCACGACCACGCCATCGCCGGCGATCGCCCCGGCGAGCAGCGCCGCGCCGATCTCGGCCGCGGCGGCGACGGCGGCCAGCCCGAACGCCGCCCAGCGCGGCAGGCCGGCGAGGCGCAGCGGCACCGCGACGAGCAGGCCCTCGACGACGTTCTGGACGGCGATGGCCCAGGTGACCCGGCCGCCTTCGCCGCCCGCCGCGGCCAGGCCGACGGCGGCGCCTTCGGGGAGGTTGTGCAGGCCGATCGCGAGGGTGATCAGCAGCGCCGGCCGTAGCGCCGAGACGCCGTGGTCGGCGGCCGACTCGTCCGGGTGCTGGTGGGGCACCACGAGATCGAGCAGCCACATGGCCGCGACTCCGGCGAGGAATCCTCCGACCACGCCCAGGCCGCCGCCGGTCGTCGGCACCTGCGCCAGGGCCTGCGGCAGCAGGGCGAGCAGCGATGCGGCCAGCATCATGCCGCCGGCGACGCCGAACGCGGCGGCGGTGGCACGCGGCGAGAGCCCGCGGATGAACGCGCCGAACCCGCCGGCGAGCGAGGCGGCGCCGGTGATGACCACGGCGTCGATGGTGGCGGCGGTCAGCACGGTCGCTCCCCGAGCCGACCATGGTCCACCGCGGGCGCCGGCTCACCACGCCGGACGGCCAGGCTCTCGTCATGGCCGGGACGCGCCGAGGCCGAGGAAGCGGTGATGGCGTGAACGGCGGGCATCGCAGACTCCCCTGACAACGGTCATCATGCGCGTCGGGGCGTCCCGGCATCGGAGCGGCGACTATGGCGGCGATAGACGGGATCTTCGATCCCAAGGCGACCACGCTCCCGGTCCTGCGCTACCTGGTGGCGCTCGCCGACCATCACCACTTCGGGCGCGCCGCCGCCGCCTGCGGCGTCTCGCAGCCGACCCTCAGCGCGCAGATCCAGCAGTGGGAGCGGCGCATGGCCATGCAGGCCTTCGAACGGTCGGGATCGGGGGTCAGGACCACGCCCGCCGGCGAGCGCGTGGTCGCGCAGGCGCGCGCCGCGCTCGCCGCGCTCGAGGCTCTCGAGCATGCCGCCGGCACGGCGACGCCGCCGTTCTTCGGCCCCGTGCGCCTCGGCGTGATCCCGACGGTCGGCCCGTACGCGCTGCCGTTCCTGGCGCACGCGCTCGAGGCGCGCTGGCCGGACCTCGACCTGCCGATCGTCGAGGGCACCACCGCCGAAATGGTCGAACGCCTCGACCGCGGCCGCATCGACCTCGCGCTGATGGCGGTGATGCCCGGTCTCGACGCCGGGCACGAGGTCGTCGCCCTCTACGACGAACCGTTCCTGGCGGCCCTGCCGAAGCGCCATGCGCTAGCGCGCGCCGACGAGGTGACGCCGGCCGAGCTCGCCGGCGAGCGCCTGCTGCTGCTCGACGAGGGCCACTGCCTGCGCGAGCAGGCGCTGGAGCTCTGCCGGCTGCGCGGCGACGCGCGTCGCACCGGCGCCGACTACGGCGCGACCAGCCTGGAGACGCTCAAGAGCCTGGTCGCGCTCGGCCGCGGCGTGACCCTGCTGCCCGCGCTGGCGACGGGCGACGACGAGCGCATCGCGCTCAGACCGATCAGCGGCCGGCGCACGCGGCGGACGATCGCGGTCTACTGGCGGCGCAACGATCCGCGCGGCGATGCGTACCGCGAGCTGGCGTCGGTGATGCGGACGTCGGTGCCGCGCGATCGGGTGCAGCCGGCGCGGTAGGTGGCGCGAAGCTCGAGCTTCGAGCTTCGAGCTTCGAGCTTCGAGCTTCGAGCTTCGAGCTTCGAGCTTCGAGCTTCGAGCCTCGCGCTTCGAACTTCGAGCTTCGAGCCGCGAGCGGCCGGTCCCTCAGAAGTCGACCGAAACCCCGAGCGACGCGCGCGCCTCGGTCGGCGACTCCTCGTCGTCGACCTCGACGGTCTCGAGCGACATCGCCCCGGCGACATCGATGCGCACCGCCCACAGGTTGACGCCCAGGCCGGCGTGGACGAGGAAGTCGTCCGACGATTCGGCGATGTTGTCCGACAGCCCCGCGCGCAGCGCGATGAAGCGCCACGGCTCGATCTCGATGCCGGCGCCGAGCCGCTGCGACTCGTAGCCGTCGAGGATGGTGTCGGTGGCGATCAGATCGCAGTCGAGCGCGACGGTCAGCCAGGTCCACGGGATGAAGCCGAGGCCGAGCGTGACCTGCGGATCGACCGTCCAGTCGTCGTAGGCGCGCCCGTCGATGGTCGGCCCGTCGAACTTCGGCGCGTTGATGTTCCGCGCCGTCAGCCCGACCTGGAACATCGGCATGCGCGCCATGACGCCCAGGTCGATGCCGACGTTGACCGTCTGCTCGTAGTCGTCGTCGGCGCTCTTGAGCGCGTCCTCGAGATCCTCGTCGAAGACCCGCACCTGCGTGCCGTAGACCTTGCCGATCATCAGCTTCACGCTGCCGCCGACCGAGAGGTGCTCGCTCAGCGGATGGCCGTAGGTCAGCGGCACCTCGGCGACCGAGACGCTGCGCAGGGTGATGGCGGTGGTGTTGTCCTCGAACTGGTTCGCCGTGCCGTACTGCGCGTTCATCGCCGCGTAGAGCAGGCTGAGCTCCTGCGCCTCGCTGGCGGTGACGCCTTCCTGGCGCGCGGCGAAATCGAGGCGCTCCACCGCGTTGGTCGCGGCGGCGCCGCCACCGAACGCGGCGACCAGGCCGGGATCGAGCAGCAGGATCTGGTTGTCCTCCGGATCGCCCGAGGCGTTGACCGCCGAGGCGAAGGTCGGCGTCGCCAGGGTCGACGGCAGGCCGACGTTGACGAGGTCGATCTCGTCGACGCGCGCCGCGGTCTCGCCGAAGCCGCGCACGCCGAGGCCGAAGCGCCAGATGCGCACGGCCGCGCCGCCGGTGCCGTCGAGGGTCATGGCGTTGCCCGGATCGTCGATGTTGACGAACGCGTTGCCGAGCTTGGTCAGGTCGCGCAGGCTGGTGCTGGCGGTGATCGCCGAGCCGGTGAGCGCGTCGAAGTCGACCTGGTCGATCTGGTCGATGTAGGCGACGAACTGCTCGTGCGACCGGTAGCCGATGTGCGCGTCGACGTGCACGCCCCAGTCCTTGCGCAGGAGGTCGTTGTTGTCGGACGCGAACCGCTCCGTGGTCGCGGTGATCGGCTCGTCGACCGGCGCCGGCATCGCGGCCGGCTCGGGGGGCGAGGCGGGGTCGGCGGCCGGAGCGGCGGGCGCCGCCTGCGGGTCGCTCTCGGGCGTGGCCGGCGCCACCGGATCGGCGACCGCGGCATCGGCCGCGCGCTCGCGACCGTAGGCGAAGAAGCCGAACACCGCCGGGTTGTGGTGCTGGCTCGCTGCGCCGTCGGTGACCGCGACGCCCGCTCCGCCCATGCCCAGGGCGCGCGGCCCGACGGCGGTGTTCTCGGCCGCCTGCGCGGCGCCGACCAGGGCGGCGCAGCCGGCGATTCCGGCGATGCGGGCGAGGAGGAGGGAACGGCAGCGGGCGTTGGGCACGGGTGCGACCTCGGTTGGAAGGAGAACGAGGAGGGACATACCCTACGCGACGCGTCCGTGTCAATCGCTTCGCCCGGCTTGAGACGCGCGATCCGCATCGACACTGCCGGCATGAGCGACCAGCGCGACGAGCCCGCCCGCGTCCTGATCGTCGACGATGACGCGGCGGTGTGCTGGGCCCTCGAGCGCGCCCTGAAGGCCAAGGGCTACGCGGTCATCGTCGCCGCGGATGCCGCGAGCGCCCGCAAGCAGGTCAAGCGCCAGCGCCCCGACGTGGTCGTCACCGACGTGCGCATGCCCGGCGAGTCGGGCCTCGACCTGCTGGCCGACCTCAAGCGCGAACACGCCAGCCTGCCGGTCGTGGTGATGACCGCGCACGGCACGATGGAGACCGCGATCGAGGCGGTCGGCCGCGGCGCCTTCGACTACCTGCCCAAGCCGCTCGACCTCGCGCGCACGCTCGACGTGCTGACGCGCGCGCTGGGCGAACGCCCGCTGGCGGCGTCGGCGCAGCCGTCGACGCCCGAGGGCGAGAGCGCGATCATCGGCTCGACCCCGGCGATGCAGGAGGTCTACCGGCGCATCGCCGCGGCGGCGAACACCGACTTCGGCGTGCTGATCACCGGCCCGTCCGGCAGCGGCAAGGAGCTGGTCGCGCGCGCGCTGCACCGCCACGGCAAGCGCCGCGAGGGCCCGTTCATCGCCGTGAACTGCGGCGCGCTGCCCGAGGGCCTGGTCGAGAGCGAGCTGTTCGGCCACGAGCCCGGCGCGTTCACCGATGCCAAGACCGTGAAGATCGGCCGCGTCGAGGCGGCGCAGGGCGGCACGCTGTTCCTCGACGAGGTCGGCGAGCTGCCGCCGCCGGCGCAGGTCAAGCTGCTGCGCTTCCTCGAGGACCAGCGCTTCACGCGCGTCGGCGGCGTCACCGAGCTGGGCGTCGAGGTGCGGGTCATCGCCGCGACCAACCGCGACCTGGCGGCGATGGTCGCGACCAGGGCGTTCCGCGAGGATCTCGCCTACCGCCTACGCGTGGTGACCATCGCCCTGCCGCCGGTGATCGATCGCCTCGACGACCTGCCGGCGCTGGTGCGCCACGTCCTGGGGCGCGCCGCGCGTCGCCTCGGCCGCGGCGTCGCCATCACCGACGACGCCATGGCGGCGCTGATGCGCCATGGCTGGCCCGGCAATGTGCGCGAGCTGAAGCACGTGCTGGAGGAGGCGGCGGCGCTGGCCACCGGCGGCGTGATCGGCGTCGACCACCTGTCCATCGGCGCCGGGGACGGCGCGCCGGCGGCATCGGGCTTCGCCAACCTGGCGCAGGCGGTGACCTCGGCGGCGCAGCGCCTGATGACCCATCACGCCGGCTCGGTGCACGCGCGCATGATCGATCTGATGGACGAGCCGCTGATCCGCGCCGCCCTGGCCAAGACCGAGGGCAACCAGCTGCGCGCGGCCGAGCTGCTCGGCATCAACCGCATCACGCTGAAGAAGCGCATGGACGAGCTCGGCATCGCGAAATAGCGCCGTCGCGGCGGAGCCGATGCCGCCGCTTCGTCCGCACGGCCGAGGCGGTTTCGCCGACCGTTGAACCAGCCCGTCGCCTTGACCGGCGGCCATCCCCGGCTTCGTTGTGGTCGAGGTGCAGCATGCCACGACTCGCGGTCATCGGTCTCGGCGGACGTATCAGCGGCATGCTCGCGACGATGCGCGAGCTCGATCCCGAGATCAGCATCGCCGCGGTCGCCGATCCGCGCATCGATGAGAAGCGCCTGGAGACGCTCGGCGCCGGCGCGGCGAAGCGCTTCGCGTCCGTCGCGGCGCTGATCGCCGAAGGCGGGCGCTACGACGGCTACGTGGTCGGCACGCGCTGCGATCTGCATGCCGACGTCGCCTGCGCGGTGGCGCCGCTCGGCGCGCCGCTGTTCCTCGAGAAGCCCGTGGCGATCACCGACGACCAGGCGACGCGTCTCGCCGCCGCCTGGCGCGGGCGCGAGGACCAAGTGGTGGTGTCGTTCCCGCTGTCCTCGACGCCGCTGTTCCGCGCCGTGCACGAGGTCGTGCGCAGCGGCCGCCTCGGCCAGGTGAACCAGATCCAGGCGTTCAACTACGTGACCTACGGCGGCGTGTATTTCGGCCAGTGGTACCGCGATCACGACCTGACCGGCGGGCTGTGGCTGCAGAAGGCGACCCACGACTTCGCCTATCTCGTCCTCCTGGCGGCGGCGGAGCCGGTGGCCGTCGCCGCGGTCGGCACGCGCCTGGTCTTCGGCGGCGACATGCCGCCGGAGCTGACGTGCTCGACGTGCGATCGCACGGCGACGTGTCCGGAAAGCCCGGTCAACCAGGCGGCGCGCGGCGACAACGGCGGCATGGGCGCGGGCGATCACGCCTGCGCCTTCAGCAGCAGCATCCGCAACGACGACGCCAGCTCGGCGCTGATCGTCTTCGCCAACGGCCTGCACGTCGCCTACAGCCAGAACTTCGTCAGCCGGCGGTCGGCCGGGGCGCGCGGCGCGCGCATCACCGGCCACCGCGCGACCCTCGAGTTCGACTGGTACCGCGACGCGTTCACGGTCACCGACCACTTCGACCACCGCGTCGACCGCGTCGAGGTCAAGCCGGCCGGCGGCCATTCCGGCGGCGACAGCCAGCTCGCCCGCGACTTCATCGCCGTGGTGCGCGGCGGCCGCTCGCACACCGATCTGCACGCCGGGCTGCAGAGCGCCCGCCTGTGCCTCGCCGCGCGCACCTCGGCGCAGACCCACACGTTCCAGACCATCGCCGGCGCGGCGGCGGTGCCGGCGGTCGCCGCGCGGCGCTGACCTCCGGCCGCGCACGCCGGCCCCTGGCGCCCCGGCGCCCGGGCCGGCCGGTCGTTCGTGGCGTATACCTAGGCGGGCAGTCACGTTGCCCCGTGCGCGCCCCCGGCCTCGGTCAGCCGGCGGAAAGTGCCGAACGCACCTCGCGGACGGGCCACTGGACCGCGAGGACGACGATGATCGACACCACCATCAGCGACGAGGCGGCCTACGCGCGCGCCGTCGAGCGTTACGCGCCGCTGGTCGCCGCCCGTTGCCGGCGCGCGATCCCCGGCGCCGACGCCGACGACGCCGTGCAGGCGGTGTTCCTCGTGCTGTGGCGGCGCCGGCGCGAGGCTCCCGCCGAGGGGCCGGCGCTGGCGAGCTGGCTGTACCGCACGACGGGATTCGTGCTGCGGCAGGCGCGGCGCGATGGCGCGCGCCGGCGCTCCGCCGAGCAGGGGGCGGCAGCGCAGGAGCCGACGAGCATGGACGCGACGACGCTCTCCGACCTCGAACGCGCCGAGGCGCGCGCGCTGATCGACGACGCGTTGGCGCACCTGCCGGCGGCCGAGCGCGAAGCCGTGCTGCTCAGCCAGCTCGCCGGCCACAGCTACGCCGAGGTCGCCGAGCAGCAGGGCTGCGCGAAGGCGACGGTGGCGGCGCGCGTGCAGCAGGGCCTGGGCGCCCTGCGGCGTCGGTTGACGGCGCGCGGCTGCACGTTGTCGCTGGCCGGGCTCATCGCCCTGCTCGGCGACGAGGCGCAGGCGGCGGTGCCGGACGATCTGACGGCGCGCATCCATCGGCTTCCTCGCGCCGTCATGACCGGGACGACCGCTGCGGTCGTGGGGGCGCGGATACTCCTGTGGTCGATGAGAGAGAGTCCCGTCGTGAAGATCATCGCTTCGTGCGGCGCCGTCGCGCTGTGCGCGCTCGCCGTGTCGCTGCTCGTGGGAGCGGATCTCGGCACGCAGCCGACGCCCGAGCCGCCATCGCCCGTGGCCGCGGCCGCGGCCACGCCTGATCCGGCGCCGGCACCGGTCGAGGCCGGAGGGCGCGTCGAGACCTGCCTCCTGGTGCGCTGGCGCCGACCGATGGCCGCCCTCACCGCGTTCCAGGAGTCGCCGATCGGGGCCCTGATCCCGACGGAGACCGTCGCTCCGATCGCCCGATGGCTGGTCGGGATCGAGGCAGTCGAGCTGCGGCTCGATCCCGAGCTCGGCGCGCACCAGGTGGGAAAGGCCCGCAATCCGTCGGCGCGCATCGCCGGCCGCGGGGTGAATCGGACCGACCTCGTCGTCAGCTTCGCGGACGCCGCCGCCGCGGATGCCTCGCCGTGGCGTCAGGCGATCGATGACGGGCTCGGCGGGCAGGTCGTCTGGACGACGAGCGGCGATGACGTGTGGAGCGCGCGCGGCGACGGCTGCACGCTGTCGGTGACCGCGAACGGCGCCGAGCTGCGCGCACGGCTGGATACCGACCACAACCAGGGTGATCTCGGCTGGCTCCCGTCGCTCGATGGGATCGAGCCGGGACGCCTGGCGCTGCGCGCCTGCGTCCGCCCCGTCGGCGGCGTGGCGATCGGCGACCTGCTGCGCATCGACCTGTGGTTCGAGCGCGGCCGGTTGCGGCTCGATGGCGTGCTGCCGCCCAACGGGCCGATGACCCGCCCGATGCTCGAGTCGGCTCCGGCAGTGGACGCGTCGAGCTGGCAGCGGATCCCGCGCGAGGCGCTCATCGCCGGCGCCTATGCCGTGCGCGGTGGCGACGAGCTGTCGAGCGGCGTCCTGCGCACGATCGCCATGCTGGCGCTGCCCAATGTCGTGCAGGGGGGCGAAGCTCTCACGCTCGTCGAGGACGTGGTCGCGCTTTCCGCCGCGATGGACGGCGACGTCGTCGGCTACGTGGAGGCTGCCGGCGGGATGCCGGCGATGACCGTCGCGCTGCCGACCGGCGAAACCGAGGCGCGGGCGCTGGTCGCGAGGCTCGGCGCGCTGTCCGGGCGCGAGCCCGACGCCACGGGCATGCTCACCGTCCCGCTCATGCCGCTCATGCTGCGGGTCGGCTGGCATGGTCGGCACCTGATCTGCTCGACCCATCCGGACGGTCTGGCGGCGTTCACGGCGCAGGGACCCGGTTTCAGCAACGAAGCCGACGTCGCCGCTTCGATCGCCGCATCCGGCGAGGCCCCGGCTCTCGGACAGCTGGTGGTGCGCGCCGATCGGATCCTCGATCTGATCGGACCGCTGGTCGGGGATGAGGCGCGCGCGGCGCTGGTCGCCGATGGCGCGCAGCGCCTGCGCGACGAGCGCGAGGCCGGCTGGATGACCATACGCGCCGGGGCGGGTGGCCTGCGCCTCGAAGCCGGCGGGGCCGCGGCGGCCGTCGGCGCGGTCGGCGCGGTGATCGCCGGATCCATGGCGATGGCGGTCAGCGGCGTCAACTAGGCGCTCGCCGGCGCGGGGGCGCCCGGCTGCGGCTATAATGGCGCTGGCAGCCTGGTCGGCCGCCCCGCGGCGACGCGCCGGCCACCGCTCCGCGGAATGTGCCGAACGCGCCATCGCGGCCGGGCACTGGAGCGCGAGGAAGACGATGACCGACTCCGGTGTGATCGATGAGGCCGCCTTCGCCGATGCCGTCGCGCGTTACGCGCCCCTGGTCGCCGCCCGCTGCGGGCGGTCGCTCAAGGGCGCCGACGTCGACGACGCGGTGCAGGCGGTGTTCCTGGTGCTGTGGAGACGACGGGACGAGGCTCCGGCCGAGGGTCCCGCGTTGGCCAGCTGGCTGTACCGCACGACTGGATTCGTGATCCAGCGCGCCCGGCGCGATCGCATGCGCCGGCGCACCGCGGAGGAACGCGCGGCGCAGCCGGAGGCGACGACGATGGATCGCCCCGAGATGTCGGCCCTGGAACGCGCCGAGGCGCGCGCGCTGATCGACGACGCCCTGGCCAGCCTGCCCGCGCCCGAGCGCGACGCGGTGCTGCTCAGCCAGCTCGCCGGCCACAGCTACGCCGAGGTCGCCGAGCAGCAGGGCTGCGCCAAGGCGACGGTGGCGGCGCGCGTGCAGCAGGGCCTGGGCGCCCTGCGGCGCCGGTTGACGGCGCGCGGCTGCACCCTGTCGCTGGCGGGGCTCGTCGCCCTGCTCGGCGACGAGGCGCACGCCGCGGTGCCGGACGCGCTCGTCGCGCGGGTCCATCGCCTTCCTCGCGCCGCCATGGCGGGAACGACCGCTGCGGTCGTGGGGGCGCGGATACTGCAGTGGTCGACCAGAGAGAGTCCCATCGTGAAGATCATCGTCGTCGCCGGCGCCGCCGTCCTGTGCGTCGCCACCCTGTTCCTGGCCACGCATGGCGCGGCCGCCGATCGCCCCGAACCGGCGCGGGCCGCGATCGAGGCCGCGCCGCCCGTGAACCCGCCGCCCGAGACCGAGGACCAGCGCGTCGCGCGCGTCGCGCAGGCGATGCGCGCCGATGTGGGCGTCGTCGTGCGTTGGCGCCGGCCGCTGGATTCCTGGCGCGGCATCGTCGACTCGCCGATCGGCGCGATGCTGCCGGGGACGATCGTCGACACGATCTCGGGCGAACTCGCCGGGATCGAGGACATCGAGCTGCGCATGGATCCGATGTCGATGTTCAGGCCGGAGGAGATGGAGGCGGTCCTGCTGGACGCCGCGAAGGGGCATCTCGGCGGGCCGGCGAAGCAGCAGGAGATGATGCGCGAGCAGCGGAAGGCGCTGCTCGAGCGTCGCGAGGTGCCCGGCACGCCGAAGCATCCGCCGACGCTCGGCGGCTTCCCCGCGTATCGCGCCGATGCCGTCGCCCGCTTCAGCGATGATGCCGCGGCCGAGCGCTGGCGCGCGCGCATCGCAGACCGCCTCGCCGCGACGCCCGGCGAAGACGGCACGGTGTCGCTCAGCGGCGACGACTGCTCGTTGGCCTTCACGGCCAGCCCGCGCGTGCTCGGGATGCGCATGCGGACGGCGTGGAACGACGGCGATCTCGCCTGGATGAGCACTCCGCAGGGCCCCGCCGACGTGACCATGCGCATGGTGATGCGGCCGCATGATCCGCGCGCGTATGCGGACATCCTCGGCGTGCCGCCGCAGGAGATCATTGAGGCTGGCCACCTCACGTTCTGGATCGATCGGGGACGGTTCCGCATGACCGCCGCGAGCATCGCGCAGGGGACGCAGCAGCGCGACATGCTGGCGGGCATGCCGACGCTGGCCGCCGACGTGTGGCAGCGCGTTCCACCCGAGGCGTTGCTCGCGGGCGCGTGGGCGATGCGCGGCAGCGACGTGTTCACCAGCGCGCTGCTGGAGGGGATGCTGCTGCAGGTGTCCACGCAGGACGAGGGCGGGACGATGGCCGCGCTGATCGCGGCGGTGCGCGGCATCGGGGCCGAGGTCGATGGCGCGCTGATCGGCTACCTCGAACCGGTCGGCGCCATGCCGGCGCTGACCGCGGCGCTGCCGACGACGCCCGGCTCCGCGCGCGCGCTGGTCGACGCGATCGCCGGGCTGCTCGGCCAGGCGCCCGCCGACGGCATCGTGCGCATCCCGGCGATGCTGTTCCTGTTCCAGCTCGGCTACCACGACGGGCACCTGGTGTGCACCAGCAATCCCGCCGGCGTGGCGGCGTTCGCGGTGCACGGCGCGGCGTTCGCGCAGGTGCCGGATGTCGCGGCGTCCCTGGTCGCGACCGGCGACGCGCCGGCGATGGCGCGGCTGCTGGTGCGCACCGATCGCCTGATCGACCTGGCGGTGCCGATGGCCGCGGCGTCGGGCCTGCCCCACGAGGAGGTCGCCGGCATGGAGGAGGCGTCGCGCCGCCTGGAGGAGGAGCGCGAGGCCGGATGGATGGTGATGCGCGCCGACGAGGACGGCTTCAACGCCGAGGCCAGCGGCATCGCCGCGGTGATCGCCGCGATCGCGGCCGCCGGCGCCGGCGCGGCGGCGGGGGTCTCCGGGATCAACTGAACGGGATGGGATGGGCGGCCGGGGAACCGGCCGCCCTCACGTCGGTTCGAGCTCGCCCGGCGCGAAGCCGCGCTCGCAGTAGCGGCAGCGCACGCGCAGCGGCTGCTGTCCGACGACTTCGAACTTGGTCGGCCACTGCTCGTGGTTGGTGACGCAGTTCGGATTGGCGCAGCGCGCGACGTCCTCGAACACCTCGGGCACCGGCACGACGTGCTTGGCGACGACCTTGTAGTCGCGGATGATCGACAGCGACGCGCCCGGCGCGATCAGCGCCAGGCTCGAGGCCTCGCGGTCGGACAGCTCGCGCCCGGCGATCTTGACCACGCCTTTGCGCCCGACCCGCGCCGAGCGCAGGTTCTGGCCGATGAAGACCTCGTCGTCGTCGTTGGCCAGCATCGAGACCACGATCATCGTCGCGGCCGACGGGATGTGGTCGATGACCGTGCCGTTGGCGATGGCCTCGACCTGGCGGACCTTGTGCGAGTCGGGCATGTCAGGTCTTCCCGAGGACCATCGCCAGCAGCGCCTGGCGCACGGGGATGCCGTTGCCGGCCTGGGCGAAGTAGTGCGCGTGAGGCGTGCGGTCGACGTCGGTGGCGATCTCGTTGACGCGCGGCAGCGGGTGCAGGATGCGCAGGCGCGGGTTGGCGCCGGCGAGCATCGCGGCGTCGACGCGGTAGGTCGCCTTGATGTGGCCGAACTCGAGCGGATCGGGGAAGCGCTCCTCCTGCAGGCGGGTCATGTACAGCACGTCGGCGGCGCGGATCGCGTCGGTCAGCGACGGCACCGCGTCGATGCGCACGCCGGCCTCGCGCGCGTGGGCGAGGTGCTGCTCGGGCATCTCGAGGCCGCGCGGCGCGACGGTCAGCACGCGGCAGCGGAAATGCGCCAGCGCCGCGAGCAGGCTGTGCACGGTGCGGCCGTAGCGGAGGTCGCCGGCGAAGGCCACCGTCAGCTCGCGCGTGCCGTCGCGCAGCTCGGGGAACAGCTTGGCGATGGTGTAGAGGTCGATGAACGTCTGGGTCGGGTGCTGGTTGGAGCCGTCGCCGCCGTTGATGATCGGGACGCGGCTGACCTCGCTGGCCAGGCGCGCCGAGCCGTCGCGCGGATGGCGCATGACCACGACGTCGGCGTACTGCTCGACCATGCGGATGGTGTCGGCGAGGCTCTCGCCCTTCTTGGCGCTGGTCGAGGCGACGTCGGAGAAGCCGATCACCGAGCCGCCGAGCTTGTGCATCGCGGCTTCGAAGCTGAGGCGGGTGCGGGTCGACGGCTCGAAGAACAGCGTCGCCATCAGACGGCCATCGCACAGCCGCGGCCGCGGCTCGCGCTCGAGCGCAGCGGCCGCATCGAGCACGGCGATGAGGTCGGCGTGGCCGAAGTCGGCGATCGAGATGATATTGCGCCCGGCGAACGCCACGGGCCGCATGCTCGTCGGGCGAAGGCCAAAGGCCAGAGGCTCGAAGCCCGGAGCCGGGAGCGCGACGCGAAGCTCGCGACGGCCTTGCGCCTCTACCAGAGCAGCTGGAAAGCCGCGAACCCGAGCGTCGCCAGGATCGCCAGCGCCAGGATGGTCCACGGGACGATCCCGAACCCGGTGGCGGTGGTCGGGTCGACATCGTAGACCGCGCTGCGCTTGTGCGGATCGCTCGGCGGCGTGGCCAGCGGCGACGGATGGGGCGCCGGCGTGGGATGGGCGGCGGCGGCGACGGACGAGCCGGGACGGGAGCGCGGCGGGTCGTGCGGCTTGGTCAGGGCGTTGGTCACGGCGACGGCGTCGGACGGGCGCAGGTTCACCGAGTCCTCGAGCGAGGCGGTCGCGGTGATGGCCGCCGGCGGGGCCGGGCGCACCTGGCGCTCGGTGAGCGCCTGGAGGGGGGCGGGCGCGCCGTGTTCCTTCGCCACCTGGAAGCGGCCGCTGCTCTTCTGGAGGCGGCCCGACTCGCGCTGGCTCTCGCTGTGCTTGCGCGCGATGCGTTCGGTCAGCTCCGCGGCCGGGCGTTCACCGCTGGGGTGCGAGCCGTCGTGCGGTCCGGTGCCGGGCTTCTTCGTGGCGGCGGGCTTCTTGGCGATGACCAGCGGCTTGCGCAGCAGCTTCATGCCGCCGCCCTTCTCGTGCGCGGCCTGCTCGGCCTCGTCGATCGCGCGCACCAGCGCGTCGAAGCCGCGGAAGCGGTCGTCGACGTTCTTGGCCATCGCCATGGTGACCAGGCGGCGCGTCGCGTCGCTCAGGCTCGGGACGAGGTCGCCCGGATCGGGGACGGGCTCGGTCAGGTGGGCGCTCATGATCGCCCCGGGGCTCGAGCCCTTGAACGGCGCGGTGCCCGTCAGCAGGTGGTACATGGTCGCGCCGAGCGCGTAGATGTCGCTGCGGCCGTCGAGCTTCTCGCCGCGCACCTGCTCCGGCGACATGTACAGCGGGGTGCCGATGGTCATCCCGGTCTGGGTCAGGTGCTCGTCGTCGTTGGCGTTCTTGACCAGGCCGAAGTCGATCAGCTTCGCGATGTCGTCCTCGGGGAACATCGCCGCGTCGTCGAGGCGCTTCACCAGGATGTTCTCGGGCTTGATGTCGCGGTGGACGAGGCCGCACGTGCCGTTGACGTAGGCGAGGCCCTCGGCGATCTGATGGATGATGCGCAGGACGTAGGCCTCGGGGATGGCCTTGTGCGTCTTGAGCATCTCGCCCAGGTTCGGGCCGTTGATGTACTCCATCGCCAGGTAGTGCGTGTCCTGGACGCCGCCCGAGTCGATGACCGCGGCGATGTGCGGATGGCGCAGGCCGGCGAGCGCCTTGGTCTCGCGGTGGAAGCGGCCGAGGAAGTCGGCGTCGACCGCGAGGCGCGCGTTGATGACCTTGAGCGCGAGCGGCTCGTCGACGCCGGCCATGCGCGCGAGCCAGACCGTGCCCATGCCGCCGGCGCCGAGCTTCTTGAGCAGCTGGAAGGCCGGCAGCACGTTCTGCTGCATCTGCACCTGGTCGAGCTGCGCGCGCTTCTCCGAGTCGAGGACGTGGCTGGTGCCGAGCAGCCGCAGGTAGCTGGCCGCATCGCCCGCGCCGTGCTGCGAGCGCAGGCGCTGGAGGGTGTCGGGCGTCGCCCAGCGGTGCGCGCCGACGATGGCGTCGATGGCGTCGAGCGGATCGATCGCCTGCGCGCGCTCGGCCGCTGCACTCATGTCATCACCCCCGGCCATGCGGCGTGGTGGGAAGGTACGCTGGCTTCTCACCGGAAGCTAGAAGGCCCGGGCACGGAGATGGAGGGTCCCGTTGGGCACGTCCCGTCCCGATTCGGCGGAGCGACGCTCAAAACGTCGACGCTCCTACCAGCGCCGCGGCGCGCCCACCTTCCGCATCAGCGGGTTGCGACATGCGGGAATTTGGCTTAAGATTTGCTAGAGAGACCCTGCATGGCGCTCCAGCTGCGTCAAAACCTGAACCTGCGGATGGAGCAGAAGCTCAAGCTCACTCCGCAGATGATCCAGTCGATCGAGATACTCCTGTTGCCTCAGATGGCACTGGAGGAACGGATCATGAACGAGGTGGAGTCGAATCCGGTCCTCGAGCTCAGCGATGGCGTCGACATGGATGGCCCGGAGGACGGGCCGCCGCCGATCGCCGCCTCCGAGATCGCGACCGAGACCGCCTGGGACCGCTCGGACCGCGAGGACGCCGACTGGCTGTTCCAGCACAAGGCCAAGCACCGCGACGACGATGCCCCCGACAAGATGGAGGCCCTGGCCGCCGCGCCCAATCGCGCCCAGAGCCTGGCCGAGTTCCTGATCGAGCAGCTGCGCTTCCAGGACATCCCGCCCGAGGTGCGCGAGCTCATCCCGGACATCTGCTGGCAGCTCGACCGCCGCGGCTACCTCCAGGTGCCGATCACCGAGATCGTTCCCGAGTCCAAGCTCGAGCTGGCCGAGCAGGCCTGGGAATGGGTGCGCAAGTGCGAGCCCGCCGGCGTCGGCGCGCGCGACCTGAAGGATTGCCTGCTGCTCCAGCTGGCGCGCGAGCCCGGCGACAACTCGTTCGAGATGGCGCTGATCCGCGACCACCTCGAGGACATGCTCAAGAACCGCCTGCCGGCGATCTCGGCGGCCACCGGCTTCGACATCGAGCGCCTCAAGCAGGCGGTCGAGGTCATCGCGACGCTCGATCCCAAGCCGGGCCTGCCGTACGGCGTCGGCGAGAACACCTACGTCGTGCCCGACGTCACGGTCGAGCGCGACGACAAGGGCGAGTGGGTGATCTCGATCCCCGACCAGCACCTTCCCAAGGTCCGCATCAACGACGCGTACTACCAGCTCTACGAGGCCTCGGACGGCGATCCGAAGGAGAAGGCCTACCTCAAGGAGAAGCTGTCGAGCGCGAAGTTCATCCTCGACGCGGTGGCGCAGCGCAAGCGCACCCTGCTGAAGATCGTCACCGAGATCATCAAGCACCAGCACGCCTTCCTCGACCACGGCGTCGAGCACCTGCGCCCGCTGATGCGCCAGAACATCGCCGACAAGATCGGCATGCACGTCGCCACCGTCAGCCGCGCGGTCAAGGACAAGTACATCCAGACGCCGTCGGGCATCATCCCGCTGGCCAGCTTCTTCTCGGGCGGCATCCAGACCCAGGACGGCGGCGAGGCCGAGAGCTCGAAGTCGGTGAAGCTCAAGATCAAGAAGCTGATCGCCGCCGAGGACGTCAAGAACCCGCTCTCCGACCAGGAGATCGCCGACATCCTGGCCAAGGAGGGCTTGGACATCAGCCGGCGCACGGTGACCAAGTACCGCATCGCGGACGGCGTGCCGTCGACCAGGCAGCGCCGCTCGTTCTGAGCGACGGCGGCGTCGTTCAGCCGCGCTCCAGATCCACGTACATGCGGTAGGGCACGCCGTGCCCGACGCGGTGGAACGGCACCAGCCATTCCTCGCTCGCGCCGCGCAGGCGGTATTCCAGCGGCTTCGCGCCCGCGTCGAGGCTGCGCCCGAGATCGCTCAGCCGCATGGTCTCGCGCACGCGCACCAGCACCGCGGGGCCGGCGGCGATCGCGACGCGATCCGGATGCTGGCGGTCGATCGGCACCAGACGCGGCACCAGCGGCAGGCGCAGGGTGAGGACCTCTCCGTCACGCCAGGTGCGGCTCGTCCCCGCCCATGCGCCCGGCGTGCAGGCGAACGGCTCGCCCGCCGCGTCGCCGGTCATGCCGGTGGCCCAGGCCGGGACCCGGCAGCGCAACGCGAAGGAGACGGGAGCCGGGGTGCGCACCGTGATGCGCACCAGGCCGTCATCGGGATAGACGGTCTCCTGGATCAGGGTGATCGCGACGCCGCCGAGATCGATGCGCAGCGTCGACGGCACGAACAGGTTCACGCGCACGCCGTCGTCGGCGCGCCACCAGATCAGGCCGGGATACTCGGCGACGTCCTGCAGGTAGGTGCCCGAGCAGCACGGGAACGCCGCCGAGTGGTAGGTCTTGGTGCCGCCCATCAGGCGGTAGTCGGCGTAGTAGAACGTCATGCCGCGTTCGCAGATCGGCAGCGAGGCGTGCGCGCCGTTGTAGAGCACGCGCTCCAGCCAATCGCCGAAGCGCGCCTCGCCGGTCAGCCGCATCAGGTAGTGGCACAGCTTGAAGACCGCCCAGGTCCCGCACGGCGTCTCGAACGAGCGTCCGACCTGGTGGCGCAGGAAGCGCCCGTTCGGTTCGTCGACCAGCGAACGGCCGAGCGCTCCGTCGTCGCGCATCAGCTTCTCGCCCGGGCCGTAGCCGCCGGTGGCGTAGCACTGGGTGTCGACGAAGAAGTCGTGGGCGCGGACGAGCGCCGCGATCAGCCGCGGATCCGCGTCGACGACCGCCGCCATCGCCAGGCTGTTCAGCGCATTGCAGTGGCTGTAGCCGTGGAATCCCCACGGGGCGCAGGGCTTCGCGCCGGTGAACATGTCCCAGAACCCGGGATAGCGCCAGACGTCGGCGAAGCGCGCGTAGCGCTGATCGCGGGTGACCAGCGCCGCGCGCCAGAGGTTCTCGCCGAGCGTGTACCACTCGAGCTGGCCATTGAAGAATCCGCCCTGCGAATCCTCGTCGCTGGCCGGCACGCGGTCGCGCGCGAGCGCGGATTCGGCGCGGTCGGTCAGCCGCCTCAGCAGGTCGGCGGCGCCGTCGTCGTCGAGGTAGGCGATCATGTCGACGAGGCCGCCGACGTATTTGTCGTACGCGTAGTGGCCGAGGCCGATCGTCGGCAGCGTCGCGCCCCAGCCCGTCGCGAGGCGCCGCGCCTTGTCCGCCATGGCCGTATCGCCGGCGCGGCCCATGCGCGCCATGCCGCCGAGCCATTGGCCGAAGACCACCGCGCTGGTGCGCTGGCACCAGCCGCCGAGGTCGGTGCCGGGGGCCGGCAGGCCCGCCGCGCTGCGGAAGCCCTTGATGATGTCGTCGTCGGGCAACGCGGCGAAGAACGCGCGCGTCTCGTCGTACTGGGCTTTCAGCGGCCCGTCACCGAGGACGACATCGGCGGGATCACAGGGGACGAGCCGCGAACCGGGGAGGGCGGGGAGCATGGAGCGCTCAGCGTAGGCGGCGTCGGCAATGCGTCAGAGGACGGCACCGACGGCACGGGCACCGATTCCGTCGTCCGAGGCAGCGAGGGCGTGGATCGACGGAAGGGGGAGAGCGTTGCGAGCAAAGCTCGAGACGCGCGACATCGGGCGAGGCTCGGTCGACCGCGGTTCGACCGTCGGTACGCTGGTCGCATGCGAATCCCCGCATGCGTCATGCTCGCAGTGCTCGGGCTCCTCGTGACGACAGTCGGCGCGTGCGGCTGCTGGTTCGTGGCGATGGTCGCGATCCTCTCTGGGCCTCCCGGCGTTCTCGCTCCGCTCAACGTCAAAGGAGGGATGTTCGCATGGGGAAATGGCTTTCAGCCATGGTCTCTCGCCGTGCTTTCCGCGGGCGGTGTTGCAGTCGGACTGAAGCTGTTGTTCCTGGGCGGTCGGGCAGCCGGCCCGAGTGGTCAGTATTGAGGAAGGCGATCCCAGGAACGAAGCGGAAGGCTCTGCTCGCAGCTTCGCGCTTCGCGCTTCGAGCTTCGAGCTCGAGCTTCGAGCTGCGAGCTGCGAGCTGCGAGCTGCGAGCTGCGAGCTTCGAGCTTCGAGCTTCGAGCTTCGAGCTTCGAGCTTCGAGCTGCGCTCGAAAACCAACGAAGAACCCCGGGGATGCCCCCGGGGTTCTCGCGATTCGTCCGGCTCGATCCGCGTCCTACAGCACCGTCTCGCTCGGGATCAGCTCGCGCAGCCTGGTCAGCGACTTGGCCTCGATCTGGCGCACGCGCTCGCGGGTGAGCTTGAAGATCTTCCCGATCTCCTCGAGCGTCAGGATCGGGAACTCGTCCAGGCCGTAGCGGTAGCGCAGGATGTCGGCTTCGCGCTTGGTCAGCAGGTTGAGGCGCGACTGGAGCAGGCTGACGTCCTCGCGCGTCTGCAGCGCGGAGTCCGGCGTCGACGACGCGTGCTGGTCCTCGAAGAAGCCGGACAGCTCGGAGACGTCGTCGGTGTCGAGGTTGTTGCCGTTGATCAGCGACGTGCGGATGATGCGCTGGATGAGCTTGATGTTCTCGCGCGGCAGCTTGAGCGCCTTGACGATCTCCTCGATGTCGGTCACGCCCGGCCGGTCGCGCGAGAACTTCTTCCAGCGCGCGACGAGCTCGGCCATGTAGGCGGGGACGCGGATGTTCTTGACCTTCTCGAGCAGCGCGCGGCGGATCGACTGCTTGATCCAGTGCACGGCGTAGGTCGAGAAGCGGCACTCCATGTCGGGGTCGAAGCGCTCGACCGCGCGCATCAGGCCGATGTTGCCTTCCTCGATGACGTCGAGCAGCTGCAGGCCCTGGTTCTCGTACTGGCGGGCGACGGAGACGACCAGGCGCAGGTTGCACTGGATCATCTCCTGCCGCGCGGTCTTGTCGCCCGCGCGCAGCTTGCGCGACAGCGCGCATTCCGATTCGCGTGTCAGGACCTGGAAGCCCGACACATCTTTCAGATACATATCGAGAAGGGCGTCGCGTCCCATGTGCTCACTCCAAAGCCCCCGCATCGAAGCGGCGCCGCAATTCATTGCAAGAACTTGGGTTGCATCGTTTGAACTATTCAGACGCGTACCATCGGATGCGACCGGTTCCAACCCGGCAGGTGATGCGCGGCGTGCGCTTCGGCGCGGCACCGTGGACCGGGGACAGGGCTAGATCGCGCCGCGGATCAGCGCCTGCGCCAGGCTGAGCAGGCCCTGGTACTCGGCGTGGTCGCCGTCGAGGCGCAGCTGCACCTCGCCGGCATGGCCGCGATTGTGGTCGTCGAGGCTGTAGACCTCGTCGCCGGGACCGAACGCGAAGCTGTCCGGGCTCCACTCGTCCTTGAGCGGGCCGGCGTCGATCGCGTTGCGCGCGTCGATGTGCACCAGCCCGTCGGCGCTGCGGAACGCGCGCGCGCGGTAGCCGACGACGTAGTTCCCGGCCTGATCGAACGTCAGCACCCACGCGGGGCGCGCGGTGCCGGTGCCGTCGCTGACGACGATGACGCTGACGTAGTTGTCCCAGGTGAAGCGCCACGCGCACGGCGCGACGGGCTCCGCGCCGGTCGCGCGTCCGGGTTCCAGGCCGGCGGGGAGTCCCGAAGGACCGGCCGGCGGAAGGAACAGGCCAGGGATGCGGATGACCACGCCCTCGGCGGACGCGGGCGCCGCGCAGGCGAGCAGCAGGGCGATGACGATCGGCAGCGATGATCCGCGCATGGCCACGGCCGCATCCTAAGCCGGCTTTCGCTGCCGGAAGTCGGAAGGGCGGCGGCTGGCGGAGGGGGCGTGGCGGCGGCCGCGGGTGCCTGGGGCTGGTCGCGGCTCTGCGTGCGAATCAGAACCACAGCCCGAAGCTGCGGGCGCCGAGCCGCGCGCGATCAGGCGAGGCACGCGGCGCCGGCGCGCCAGACCAGCGGGAAGCGATCGCCACGCACCGGTTCGCCATCGCGCGACGCGATGAACGGCTTCATCGGGTGGCCGTGCTCGGCGACGTAACGGGTGTGCTCCTGCAGGAAGTGGATGGCGAGCGCGCGCCGTTCGCGGCCGCTGGTGTTGCCATGCGAGCCGTGCCAGGTCAGCGAGTGGTGGTAGTGGACCTCGCCAGCGCGCACCGGGCAGCGGCGCACCTCGACCGGGTTGCCCTGGTACTCGCCCGGCATCGCGTCGAAGGACTTCAGCGTGTGCAGGAAGTCGATGGTGTCGCCCCAGCGGTGCGATCCGGGGACCATCGACATGCAGCCGTTGTCCGCGTCGACGTCGTCCAGCGCGACCCACGCGGTGACCAGGTCGGCGGGCGTCAGCACCGGCCAGTACGGCGAATCCTGGTGCCACATGTTGACGCCGCCGGTCGACGCCGGCTTCCACTGGATCTGGTCGTGCCAGATGCGCAGTTCGGTCGCGCGCGCGAGCTGCGCGACCTCCTCGGCGATCGTCGCGTGGGTCGCGAGCTCGCGGAACGACGGGCTGGCGTCGTAGATGTTGATGATCTGCCAGACCGGTCGGCCCTCGGCGGCGCCCCAGGTCGAGATGCCCACCGGCTGCGGCTTGGTCGCGTCGTCGCGGTCGGCGATGACGCGCGCCATCTCGCCGCGCAGGGTCTCGAGCTGGCGCTGATCGAGGATGACCTTGCCGCCGCGCAGGAATCCGTCGCGATCGAACTGGTCGACCTGGGCCTGGGTCAGCATCGCGGTCTCCTGGGCCGCAGCATACATGCCCTGCGTCGCCGATCGCAATGGACGTGGTCCCGGCGGGATGTCTATTCTTCCGATGACCCTCGGGGTACCTTCGGGCATGCCCGTACGTCCGCCGCTGGCGCAGATCCAGGCCGTGGCGCCCGCGGCGCTGCCGCGCCGGTTCGACAGCCTGTCCCTGCGCGTCGAGGACGTCCGGCCGGTCATCCGCATCGCCCATCGCACCGGCGGCACGCTCACCATCCCCGAGCGCATCATCTTCGACCACGAGCTGGTGCTGATCCTGCGCGGCCGCGGCGAGGTCGTCGAGCGCCGCGCCGAGGGCATCGTCCGCCATCCGTTCGCGCCGCGCACGCTGTTCGCGCTGCCGCCGTTCGCGCCGCACGCCTTCGTCGCGCGCGGCGCGTGCGAGCACCTCGCCGTCCATTTCGACTTCGCGCCCGACGTGCCGCGCATGACGCGCATCGACCGCCGCCGGCCGTACCGCGTGCGCCTGTCGCGCGACCTGGCGCTGCCGCTGGTCAGCGAGCTCGCGGCGGGGGAGGGCGTCAGCGTCGCGTTCCACGAGCTGGTGCGGCTGTGGAACCTCGACGCGCCCGCCGCGCGCCTCGGGGCGCAGGCGCGCCTGCAGGCGATCATCGCCGAGCTGCTCGGCGGAGCGCAGGCGGCGGCGAATCCCGTCGACGAGCGCATGGCGGCGCGGGTGCGGCGCGTGCTCGCGGTCATCGAGGCGCGCGCGGCCGAGCCGCTGACGCTGGCCGACCTCGCGCGCGCCGCCGAGCTGCGGCCGAGCCGCTTCAGCGAGGTCTTCCGCGCCTGGACCGGTCACACCGCGAAGGACTGGCTGCGCCGCGTGCGCGTCGAACGGGCGCGCCGCCTGCTCACCGATCCGCGCCTGTCGGTCGCCGAGGTCGCCGAGCGTTGCGGTTTCGCCGACCAGTACCATTTCAGCCGCGTCTTCCGCCGCATCGACGGGCTGCCGCCCAGCCTGTGGCGCGCCGCGGCGCTCGCCGGCAGAACCGCGAGCGGTGACGGGTAGCAGGCGCGTCGTCGCCGCAAGCGCTGAATGAGGCGCCGGATCAACGACTTCCGCAGCGCGTCGAGAACGTAGCATGGGCGACTCACGGAGGACGCGGCGCGCGCGCTCCGGCGCGAACCGCTGAACCATGGCAGACGCCGCTCCAGCCGTTGCCGCCGCCACCGTCAAGGATGGCGCGGTGATCCGCCGCCTGCTCGCGTTCGCCTGGAGCTATCGCGGGCCGTGCATCGCGGTGCTGGTCATCCAGTGCGTGCTCATCGCGCTCGGCCTGTCCGGCCTGCACTACAGCGGCCTCTACATCGACTACCTGCACCACCTGATGAAGGAGGCCAAGGCGCCGGCGTGGCCGATGGGCGTCGCGCCGCCCGCCGACTGGCCGGCGCTGGCGGTGGTGGGCGCGATCGGCGGCGGCGTGCTGGTCATGGCCGGGACGCGCGGCGTGCTCAACTACGTCTACTCGATCATGATCCAGCGGCTGCTGAACCTGCGCGTCGTGCCGGCGCTGCGCGCCCAGGTGTACGACAAGCTCCAGCGCCTGAGCTTCGCCTTCTTCGACGCCAACGGTTCGGGCTCGCTCATCAACCGCGTCACCGGCGACGTCCAGCTGCTGCGCTCGTTCATCGACGGCGTGCTGCTGCACGGCGTGATCATGACCGTGTCGCTGACCGCGTACCTCGTGCTGATGGCGCGCACCAACGTCGGCCTGACCATCGCCTGCCTCGCGACCACGCCGCTGCTGTACCTGGCCAGCGCCACCTTCACGCGCTGGGTCGGCCCGATGTACCAGAAGAACCGCGAGCTGCAGGATCGCCTGATCGGCCGGCTGTCGGAGAGCGTGCAGGGCATCCACGTGGTCAAGGGCTTCGCGCGCGAGAGCGAGGAGCGGGCGCTGTTCGCCGCGATCAACGCCGAGGTCCGCGATCAGCAGCGGCGCATCTTCTGGCGGGTCTCGCTGTTCACCCCGGCGATGGAGATGCTGACCCAGCTCAACCTGGTCATCCTGCTCGGCTACGGCGGCTGGCTGGCGATCGAGGGCCGGCTGTCGACCGGCGAGCTGTTCGTGTTCTCCGGCCTGCTCCAGCAGTTCTCCGGCCAGGTGTCGTCGCTCGCCGGCATCGCCAACACCGTGCAGCAGAGCCTGATCGGCGCCAAGCGCGTGTTCGAGATCCTCGACGCGCCGGTGGCAGTCGAGACCCGTCCGGATCCGGTGACGCCGGCGCAGGTGCGCGGCGCGGTGCGCTTCGAGCGCGTGTCCTTCGGCTACAAGCCCGACGAGCCGGTGCTGCACGACATCGACCTCGACGTCAAGCCGGGCAGCTGCATCGCCGTGCTCGGCGCGACCGGCTCCGGCAAGACGACGCTCATGAACCTGATCCCGCGCTTCTACGATCCGACCGCGGGGCGCGTGCTGATCGACGGCGTGGACGCGCGCGATCTCGAGGTCGACGCGCTGCGCCGCTCGATCGGGCTGGTGTTCCAGGAGAGCTTCCTGTTCTCGAACACCATCGCCGCGAACATCGCCTTCGGCCATCCGGAGGCGTCGCGCGAGCAGATCGTGCACGCCGCGACGATCGCCGCCGCGCACCGCTTCATCTGCGAGCTGCCGAAGGGCTACGACACCGTGCTCGGCGAGTCCGGCGTCAACCTGTCCGGCGGCCAGCGCCAGCGCCTGGCGATCGCGCGCGCGGTGCTGCTCGAGCCGTCGATCCTGCTGCTCGACGATCCGACCGCGGCGATCGATCCGCAGACCGAGCACGAGATCCTCGAGGCGATGGACAACGCCATCGCCGGGCGCACCACGTTCATCGTCGCCCATCGCCTGAGCACGCTGCGCCGCGCCGACCTGGTGATCGTGCTCGAGAAGGGCCGCATCGTCGAGCGCGGCACGCACGACGAGCTGATGCGCGCCGGCGGCCACTACCTGAAGGCGGCCGAGCTCCAGGTCTCCGACCCGGAGAGCCTGCGCGCGCTCGACGCCGCGCGCCCGGGGGCGGTGGCGTGAGCCCGAACCCGAGCCCGGCGTCGGCCATCACCGTGGTCTCGCGCGATCCCGAGCGCGAGGAGGATCGCCGGCCGCTGACCCTGGCGCTGCTGCGGCGGCTGTTCTCGTTCACGCGGCCGTACCGCGGCAAGCGCAACTGGCTGTTCGTCCTGACCATGCTGCGCGGCGCGCAGCTGGTGGCGATGGCGTGGGCGCTGGCGACGGCGATCCACGCGGTCTGCGATCCCGCCAACGCCGGTGACGGGCGGGTGGTGTGGATGGCCGCGCTCGGCTACGGCGGCGTCGCGCTGCTGACCTGCTTCACCTTCCATTTCCGCCAGCGCCTGGCGCTCGAGCTCGGCGAGTCGGTGGTCCACGACCTGCGCGGGCTGCTGTTCGGGCACCTGCTGCGCCAGCCGATGTCCTTCTTCCACCGCTGGAAGCTCGGCCGCGTGCTCAGCCGCGTCACCTCGGACGTCGATCTCGTGCGCCAGGGCGTGCAGGAGACGGTGTTCGTCGCCATCGTGCAGCTCGGCCAGGGGCTGTGGGCCGCGGCGGTGATGCTGTGGTACGACCAGGTGCTGTTCGCCGTGGTGTTCGCGCTCGTGCCGATCGTGCACTGGCTGAACATGCGTTTCCGCGCCAGCCTCAGCCGCTCGTGGCGCGTGGTGCAGGAGAGCTTCAGCCGCGTCACCGCCACGGTCGCCGAATCGGTCAACGGCATCCGCGTCACGCAGGGCTTCGCGCGGCAGGAGATCAACGGCGGGCTGTTCCGCGCGCTGGTCGAGGACCATGGCCGGTTCAACATGGACCAGGCGCGCACCTCGGCGCTCTACGTGCCGCTGCTCGAGTTCAAAACCCAGCTGTGGATCGCGATCCTGATGGTCCTGGGGGGCTGGCGCGCGCTCAACCACGACGTCAGCGTCGACACGCTGCTGCACTTCTTCTTCCAGGCCAACCTGCTGTTCGGCTCGATGCTGGCGCTGGGCAACATCTACACGCAGGCGCTGTCGGCGATGGCCGGCGCCGAGCGCGTCTTCAAGCTCATCGACACCGAACCGGAGTGGCAGGACGCGCCGGACGCGAGGCCGCTGCCGCCGATCAGCGGACGCGTGGTGTTCGACCGGGTGTGCTTCTCGTACGAGCCGGGGCGGCCCGTGCTCCAGGATCTCTCGTTCGTCGCCGAGGCGGGCCAGACCATCGCGCTCGTCGGCCACACCGGTTCGGGCAAGAGCTCGATCATCAACCTGATCGCCAAGTTCTACCAGCCCGACTCCGGCACGCTGACCATCGACGGCCACGACATCCGCGCCGTCACCGGCGATTCGCTGCATCGCCAGATGGGCATCGTCCTCCAGGTCAACTTCCTGTTCACCGGCTCGGTGCTCGAGAACATCCGCGTCGGCAAGCCCGACGCGACCGATGCGCAGATCATCGCGGCGGCGCGCGCGCTCGACTGCCTCGACCTGCTCGAGGCGCTGCCCGACGGCCTGAACACGGTCGTCGGCGAGAAGGGCGCGGGCATCTCGCTCGGCCAGCGCCAGCTGGTGTGCTTCACGCGCGCGATGCTCGCCGATCCGCGCATCCTGATCCTCGACGAGGCGACCAGCTCGGTCGACGGCCTGACGGAGGCGCGCCTGCAGCGCGCGCTGGCGGTGCTGCTCAAGGGGCGCACCAGCTTCGTGGTCGCGCACCGCCTCAGCACCATCCGCCACGCCGACCAGGTGCTGGTGCTCGACCACGGCCGGCTGATCGAGCGCGGGACGCACGTCGACCTGCTGACCCAGGGCGGGATCTACGCCGGGCTCTACCGCCAGTTCATCACCACCGGCGCCGGGCAGTAGCCGGCGCGGGCATCACCCGGGCCAGCCCGCGAACGGGCCGACGACCGCCAGGTCCTCGCGCGCGCGCACCAGCGGCAGCAGGTTCTCGGAGACCGCCAGGTGATCGAGCCGCAGGGTGTCGCGGATGCGGACGATGCGCGCGTCGCGCGCGTCGACGCCCGGGACGCAGCTGGCGGCGGCGAGGATCGCCTCGCGCTCGCTCGGCATCGCCAGCGGGATCTTGCCGCCGTTGAGGCTGCCGCTGGTCAGGACGTTGGTCCACGTCGTGCGCCGGTCGACCGCGTCGAACGCCGCCTGGGTGATGATGTCGGCGAAGCCGATGCCGGCGGCGTTGCCGTGCGTCGCCTCGGTCAGGCCCAGCACGACGATGCGGCCGATGTCGGGCCCGTCGAAGCCGGCGAGGCGGCCGAGCTCGCTGCGGCCGATGACGTTCGCGTCCATGCCGACGCCGCTCACGTCCTTGCCGATGCGCTCGACCACCAGGACGTCGACGCGCGGCAGCAGGATGCGCGGCAGCATCGTCCGCGCGCTGGTCAGCAGCTCGGCCTCGCGCGCCGGCGTCGACTCGGCCGGCACCGCCTCGACCAGCGCGGTGCGGTCGTGGGCGTCCTCGACCACCGCGAGGGAGAACGGCACGCGCCCGCTCTCCAGCACGACAGCCGCCGCGGCGGGGATGAGCGCGGCGAAGCGGGCGTAGCCCTGGCGGTGCAGTCCGGCGCAACCGATGTGCTTGGCCAGGCCGATGGCGAGCATCTTGCAGAGGCCGCTCTCGACCGGGCCGCGGAAGCCGGTGTGCGGCTTGATGCGCGCGATCGGGATGACGATGTCCGCCTCGGACCAGGCCGCGGCGTCGACGCAGATCGGGATGCCGCCGCCGACGTCGTCGCGCGTATACGCCGCGCCATCCCAACGCAGGCGGCCGAGCGTCGTGACCTCCATGGCGCTGCGGATCGGCGCGCCCGCGGACGCCTCGGTCACGCCCAGGCTGGCGAGCACGCCGCGCTGGCCGTCGGCGGTGGCGCCGCCGTGCGAGCCCATCGCCGGGACGATGAACGGGATGGCGCCGAGGCGCTTCAGCTCGGCGACGGCCGTCGCGACCAGCGTCGGCAGCTCGGCGATGCCGCGGCTGCCGACGGCGACGGCGACGCGCTGACCGGCGCGGATGCGGCCCGCGATCGCGGCACGCGCGAACTGCGCGCGCACCGCCGCCGCGACGTCGGCGATCGCCGCGCCGGCGAAGCGCTGGCGCACGAGGTGCATCGGCGGCAGGTCGAGATCGGCGAGCCCCGGCAGCATGATCAGCGGCGGCCGGTCACCGCGCCTGCCGACGCGGATCGGTGCGAGCGATGATCTCGCTGACGCCCTTCTGGTTGAAGCCCTTGAAGCCCTGGTTGCGCTCGAGGATCTCGAGGTGCGAGCCGATCGCGCCCTGGCTGCGGAACTGCTCGGCCTGCGTCGGCGTGATGCGCCGATCGGCGAGCAGCGTGCCGATGCGCCCGCCATCGACCGCCCAGCGCTCGCCCTCGGTGAAGCACTGGTGCAGCCACGGGTAGTCGGTGAACGGCGGCATGCTCGCGACGCCGGCCTCGGCGAGCTGCGCGCGCGCGTCGTCGTAGGCGAAGGTCGCCTCGAGGTGGTGCATGCCGGCCTCGAGGAAGGCCTCGCCGTGCAGCGCGCACCACAGCCCGACGGTCCCGAGCTCCTCCCGATCGGGCAGGCCGTCGTGGGCGAAGTCGCCGGCGAGCTCCTCCGGCGTCATGTCGACGTCGGCGAACACCACGACGCCGGTCGCCGACTGCTCGAGCACCTGCGCGCCCCAGCCCGCCTCGCCGCCGGCGTAGAAGCGCTCGCGGCAGTGCATGCCGAGCAGTTCGAGGCAGGCGATCAGGTCGCGGAAGGCGCCGCGCGACGAGCGGTAGGTGTGGTGGTCGTGGTTCGCCCAGCCGAGCCCGAGGCGGTCCTGGCGCGCCTTCTGCACGCGCGCCGCGCGGTTGCGCCGCTGCCAGTAGTCGCGCTCGGCGGCGAAGAACAGGTCGCAGGCGGTGTCGCGGCCGACGTCGCGCACCGCGGCCTCGATCAGCGCCCGGGTCGGCGCGAAGCCGAGCGCGCGCGGGCGCGTGCGGAAGGCGTCGAGATGGCGCACGTACGGCAGGCCGACGCTGCCTACCGGCGGCGCGAAGCCGACGTGGCCATGCCGTTCGATGGCCCAGAGCTCGCCGCCGTCGCCCACGCCGAGGCGCGCCCGGCGCATCCGGGCGAGGGGGTCGCCCTCGATGCGCGGCGCGACGTCGAGCGCCGCCGCGACATCGGCGACCGATTCGACCGCGATCGCCACGACGCTCGCATCGCGCAGCAGGACATCCGGGAACAGGCCGTCGCCGTTCGACCAGTACGCCCCGCTGACGTCCTCGCAGAGCGCGAACCCGGCGGCGCGCAGATCGGCCTCGAGCGCGACCGAGCCGGGCACGACGACGTGATCGACCCAGTCGGCGAAGCGGGTGCCGCTCTCGCGGCGCATGCGCCCCGCCAGCTCGCGGGCCGGGGCGCAACGCGCGACAACGCCCCCGATCAGCTCCTGCACCAGCCGTTCCGCCTGCGGCTGCGGCTGCCAATGCCAGGCGGTCAGCCCTGCGTCAGCCGTCATCGGTAGCCCCCGTGTTTCTAGTACCCCTGGCATACGTTGCCGTCAATCCGACAAGGAGTTACGACTGGACAGATCCGCCGCTCGCAGCGTACCTTCACCATCATGCACCGCATCCTCCTGCTCGGCGCCGGCAAGATCGGCCAGGCCATCGCGAAGCTGCTGTCGCACGCCGGGGACTACGACGTCCTGGTCGGCGACGTCGATGATCGCGCGCTGGCGCGCCTGAAGGACCTCCCGCGGACCTCGACCGCCAAGGTCGACGTCGGCGATGAGGCATCGCTGGCGCGCGCCCTGAAGGGGCGTCAGAGCGTGGTCTCGGCGCTGTCCTTCACCGCCAACCCGGCCGTCGCGCGCGCGGCGCTGGCCGCTGGCGCCAGCTATTTCGACCTGACCGAGGACGTCGCCACCACGCGCACGGTCACCGAGGTCGCGCGCCAGGCCAAGGACGGACAGATCTTCATGCCGCAGTGCGGCCTCGCCCCGGGCTTCATCGCCATCGCCGGGCACTCGCTCTGCCAGGGCTTCGACAAGCTCGACGGCGTGCGTCTGCGCGTCGGGGCGCTGCCGCAGTTCCCGACCAACGAGCTGAAGTACAACCTGACCTGGTCGACCGACGGCCTGATCAACGAGTACTGCAACCCCTGCGAGGTGGTCCACGAGGGCGAGCGCCGCGAGGTGCTGCCCCTCGAGGGCCTCGAGCACTTCTCGCTCGACGGCGTCGACTACGAGGCGTTCAACACCTCGGGTGGCGTCGGCACGCTCGGCGAGACGCTGGCCGGGCAGGTGCGCATGCTCGACTACAAGACCGTGCGCTACGAGGGCCACCGCGACCTGGTCGCCTTCCTGGTCAACGAGCTGCGCCTGTCGTCGCGTCGCGCGCTGCTCAAGGACGTCCTCGAGAACGCGGTGCCGATCACGCTGCAGGACGTGGTGCTGATCTTCTGCACGGTGACCGGCTGGAAGGACGGCCGCCTGATGCAGGTCACCGACGCGCGCAAGATCTACGCCCACGAGCTGTTCGGCGAGAGCTGGAGCGCGATCCAGATCACCACCGCCGCCGGCATCTGCACCGCGATCGACCTGCACCACACCGGCGGACTGCCGAAGCGCGGGCTGGTGCGCCAGGAGCAGATCCCGCTCGCGCGCTTCCTCGCCAACCGCTTCGGCCAGCATTACGTCGAGCGCGCGCATCCCAACGCCGCGCACACCACGACCTGACCCCGGGGCAGCGCCATGTCCGTGCTCAGCACCTTCGCGATCGACAGCCGCACCAGCGGCGTCGCCATCGGCGCGCGCTTCCGCGCCGGCAGCGGCGTGATGACCGCGCGTTCGCCGATCGACGGCGCGACGCTGGCGGAGGTCGGCGTCGCGGGCGACGCCGACGTCGCGGCGGCGATCGCCGCGGCGCAGGAGGCCTTCCTGCGCTGGCGCGAGGTGCCCGCGCCGAAGCGCGGCGACCTGGTGCGACGCATCGGCGACGCGGTGCGCGAGCGCAAGCGCGAGCTCGCCGAGCTGATCACGCTCGAGGTCGGCAAGATCCCCGCCGAGGCGCTCGGGGAAGTCCAGGAGTGGATCGACATCTGCGAGTTCGCCGTCGGCCTGTCGCGGCAGCTGCACGGCCTGACCATCGCCAGCGAACGCCCCGGCCATCGCATGATGGAGCAGTGGCATCCGCTCGGTCCGGTCGGCGTCATCACCGCGTTCAATTTCCCGGTCGCGGTGTGGGCGTGGAACGCGATGCTCGCGTTCGTCTGCGGCGATCCGGTGATCTGGAAGCCGTCGGAGAAGGCGAACCTGTGCGCCATCGCCACGCATCGGCTGGTGGCCGAGGTCATCGCCCGCACGCCCGACGCGCCGCCCGGGCTGGCGTCGCTGCTGTGCGGCGGCCGCGCCATCGGCGAGGCGCTGGCGCGGTCGCCGGCCCTGCCGCTGATCTCGGCGACCGGTTCGACGGCGATGGGCCGCGCGGTCGCGCGCAGCGTCGCCGACCGCCTCGGCCGCAGCCTGCTCGAGCTGGGCGGCAACAACGCGATGGTCGTCGCGCCGACCGCCGATCTGGAGCTCGCGACCCGCGCCATCGTCTTCGCCGCCGCCGGGACCTGCGGGCAGCGCTGCACGACGCTGCGCCGGCTGATCGTGCACCGCTCGCTTCATCAACCGCTGGTCGAACGCGTGGCCGCGGTGTTCAAGCGCCTGCGCATCGGAGATCCGCGCCAGCCCGGCGTGCTGGTGGGTCCGCTGATCGACGAGGCGGCGCAGGCGGCGATGGCGCGCGCGCTCGAGCTGGCGCGGGCGCAGGGCGGGCGGGTGCGCGGCGGGGAACGCGTCACCTCCGGCGTCCCCGCTGGCGCGTACGTCGCTCCGGCGCTGGTCGAGATCGCGCCGGACGCGGCGATCGTGCAGGAGGAGACCTTCGCGCCGATCCTCTACGTCAGCGCCTACGACGACCTCGCCGACGCGATCCGCTGGCACAACGCGGTGCCGCAGGGGCTATCGTCGGCGATCTTCACCGCCGACGTGCGCGAGGCGGAGCGCTTCGTCGCCGCGGCCGGTTCCGACTGCGGCATCGCCAACGTCAACATCGGCACCTCGGGCGCCGAGATCGGCGGCGCCTTCGGCGGCGAGAAGGCGACCGGCGGCGGACGCGAGTCGGGATCGGACTCGTGGCGCAACTACATGCGGCGCACGACCAACACGATCAACTGGTCCGGCGATCTTCCGCTCGCGCAGGGGATCGATTTCGCGGTGTGAGCGGCTCGAAGCTCGAAGCTCGAGGCTCGCAGCTCGCAGCTCGAAGCTCGAGGCTCGCAGCTCGAGGCTCGCAGGGCGCAGCTCGCAGCTCGAAGCCGAACACCGACGTCCACATCAGTCCGCGAACGGCCTGTCGCCTTCAGGCCGCGGAACGTGCCTCCAGTGCCCGCTCGGATCCGATCCGGCGACGATGATCGCCTGTTCGTTCCAGTTCGCCGGCGAACGGACCGAGGCGTGCGCGTAGCGGATCGCGAGTCCGGCGCGCCGGCGCGACGACGCGTTGGCCGGCGAGCCGTGCACGGTCAGGTCGCTGTGCAGGCTGCACTCGCCGGCGCGCAGCACGACCGGTTCGGGCGCGGCGAGGCCCTCGGCGCCATCGAGGGAGAGCCACAGCACGTTGTTCTCCTCCGGGCGGCTGTCGCGCATGCGCAGCGCGCCCAGGCGGTGGCTGCCGGGGATCACGTGCATCGCGCCGTTGCCGACATCGACGTCGTCGATCGCCAGCCAGACGGTGACCGTGCGCGTCGGATTGAGCGCCCAGTACGGTGCGTCCTGGTGCCAGGCCACGTTCTTGCCATCTCCCGGGAGCTTGCAGAAGTAGTGCGCGCCCCAGGCGACGACGTCGTCGCCGAGCAGATCGACGGCGTAGTCGACGAGCGGGGGATGCGCGACCACGTCCCAGATGCTGGCGCAGTTGCGGTGGTATCCGTTGATCGCGTAGCTGTCGTGGCCGCGCGCGGCGAACTCGGCCAGCAGGCGGTCGAACGCGGCGCGGTTCGCGGCCGCGCCGGCGGCGTCGAAGCCGGGCAACGGCGCCAGCCAGCCGTCGCGGTTGAAGGTGTCGACCTGGGCGCGGGTCAGGCGGCGCCGCCGCCGCGCCGGATCGGCCTCGGCGAAGGTCGCGAGGCTCGGATCGAAGGCGGTGTTCATGGGCGCCAGCCTGCCCCGGCGCCAGGACGAGCCATGCACGCCATGGCACACCACCTGGACGATCATACCCTTCCGGAATGGGCATCGAGCCGTTCACCCTGGTCAGCGGCGGCTGGTTCCGCTGCACGCCGGCCTGGGATCAGCAGGTCTGGGAACCGTGCGACAAATGGTACTTTCCTAGCTCGGGCGAAGCGTTCTACGACGCGGGCGACGGCGAGTTCCGTCTCGCGCCGGGGCACGTGTGGCTGATCCCGGGGTTCCGCCGGCACGTCATGCGCTGCCCGCGGCGGCTCGACCTGTGGTGGCTGCACGCGCGTGCCGAGGACGGTCGCCTCGCGGGCGTGCTGCGACGGATGACGGCGCCGCGCTCGTGGCCGACGGCGGCGTGGAAGCCGTGGCGGTCGACCTACGGGGCGATCGACCGCTGGTTCGCCCAGCGCCCCGCGGATCTCGGCTGCCGCCTCCAGGCGATGCTGCTGTGGTCGGCGGCCGACGTCGTCGCGGCGACGCCGCCGGTGCCCGAGCCGTCGCCGGCGGTGGCCGCCGCCGTCGCCTTCCTCGACCGCGAGGCGCGGCGCAACCCGCCGCTGGTCGCGGTCGCGCGCGCGGCTCGGCTCAGTCCGGTCTACCTGCACCGGCGTTTCGTCGCCGAGGTCGGCTGCACGCCGCACGCGTACGCGGAACGCCGCCGCCTCGACCAGGCGCGTGAGCTGCTGCGCGATGGCGACCTGCCCGTCGCCGAGATCGGCGAGCGCTGCGGGTACGCCGATCCCTTCTACTTCTCGCGCGCCTTCCGCCGCCAGGCCGGCGAGAGCCCCGCGGCGTTCCGTCGCCGGAGCCGCGGGCCGTGAGGCTTGCGGTGGCAACGGCGATCCGGCGCCCATCATGGCGGCCCGGACGAGCCTGAGCATGGACGACACCCTGGATTACCTGGTCATCGGCGGCGGCGTCATCGGCCTTGCCGTCGCGCTCGAGCTGAAACGCCGCGCGAAGACGGCGCACGTCCAGCTGGTCGAGAAGGAGCTCGAGTGCGGCCTGCACGCCAGCGGCCGCAACAGCGGCGTGCTGCACGCCGGCTTCTACTACGCCGCCGACAGCATGAAGGCGCGGTTCTGCCGCGAGGGCAACGCCGAGCTGCGCACCTACATCAAGCGCCGCGACCTGCCCATCAACCAGTGCGGCAAGCTGGTCGTGGCCAAGGACGAGGGCGACCTGGCGGGGCTGGATCTGCTCTACCAGCGCGGCAAGGCCAACGGCGTCGCGCTCGAGATGATCTCGCCCGAGGACGCGCGCCGGATCGAGCCGCGGGTCAGGACGCACGAGCGCGCGCTGTGGTCGCCGCTGACCGCGTCGGCCGATCCCGCCGAGGTCATGAAGGCGCTGACCGCCGAGGCCGAGCTGGTCGGCGTCGAGATCCGCCGCGGCGTGACCTTTGCCGGCGTCGACGAGAAGGGCGTGCGGCTCACGCCATCGCTGGCGCACACCCAGCGCAAGGACGCGACGCCGCCGCCGGTCAAGGCGGGCTACGTCATCAACTGCGCCGGTCTCTACGCGGATCGCGTCGCGAAGGCGTTCGGCATGTGCCGGCGGTACACGATCCTGCCGTTCAAGGGCCTGTACCTGTACTCGGATGAAGCCCCGGGGTCGCTCAAGACCCTGGTGTATCCGGTGCCGGACATGGCGTATCCGTTCCTCGGCGTGCACTTCACGGTCACCGTCGACGGCCACACCAAGATCGGCCCGACGGCGATGCCGGCGTTCTGGCGCGAGAACTACGGCGGCCTCGCCAACTTCCGCCTCGGCGAGATGGCGGCGATCGGCGCGCGCGAGCTCAGCCTCTTCGTCAACGCCGGCTTCGACTTCCGCGGCCTGGCGCTGCAGGAGATGCGCAAGTACTCGCGGAAGTACCTGGTCGAGCAGGGCGGCAGGCTGCTGGACGGCGTGCGGCTGGAGGACTACAAGCGCTGGGGAAAACCGGGCATCCGCGCGCAGCTGCTCGATCTGACGACGAAGAAGCTGGAGATGGACTTCGTGCTCGAAGGCGATGCCGCGTCGCTGCACGTGCTCAACGCGGTGTCGCCGGCGTGGACGTGCGCGCTGCCGTTCGCGCGCCATGTGTGCGACGAGGCGGCGCGGCTGCGCGGGACCGGCCGGCTGTTCCGCCGACCGGCGTGATCGGCTGAACCACGCGGGGCTCGAGGCTCGAGGCTCGAGGCTCGAGGCTCGAGGCTCGAGGCTCGAAGCTCGAAGCGGAGCTCGAAGCTCGAAACCCGAAGCTCGAAGCTCGAAGCTCGAAACCCGAAGCTCGAAGCTCGAAGCTCGAAGCTCGAAGCTCGAAGCTCGAAGCTCGAAGCTCGAAGCTCGAAGCCCGAAGCCCGAAGCCCGAGCCCGCCGCCCGAGCGTCCGCCCTCCGGCTCAGCGCAGGTGCACCAGCGTGTGGATCTCATCGCCCAGCGCATACCGCGTCGAATTGCGGATCGGCGGCGCGGTGAACGTCACCTCGCGCGCGTCGGCCAGGGTCATCGCGTCGGTGGGCGCGCTGGCGCGGTCGCGCTCGTAGGCGCGGACGCCGTCGAGCGCCAGCATCGCCAGCGACCACGATAGGCGCGAGCAGCAGGCGATGCGCACATCGGCCTGGTCGGCGCGCGCCTCGCCAGCGATCTCGCGCGCGCCGAGCTCGGCGGCGAGGTACGCGTGGACCCTGCCCATCTCGCGTTCGCAGGCGGCGTCGCCGGCGCCGAGGGCCAGCGCGGTCGCGTCGATCTCGATGCCCGCGGAGCCGCCGACGCGCATCTCGACCCGCTGGCCGAAGCGGTGGTCGCGCTCCTGCGCCGTGACCAGGGCCTCGTAGTGCGACGGCTGCGCTTCGCGCGGCATGCCGATCGGGAGGATGGCGATCGTCGCCTGGGGCTCGGGGAGGAGCGGCGGCGACCGGCGGTCGTCGTCGATCTGCCCCTGCTGGCTCGGCAACAGGCTGGCGATCTGCAGCTCGTCGGGCGTGAACTTCGTGACGATCATGAAGAACATGATGAGGAAGAACATGCAGTCGATCAGCGGCACGAGGTTCGCGCGCTCGTCGGCATCGGCGGTATCCATGACGGCCTCCCTAGGGACCAACGCTCGGCGCCCGGTGCGGTTCGCTCCGCGGGTGCCGATGAACGAAGGGTCTCGACGGCCGTTGGCTCGCGCTGTTCGGGTCATACGGGTGGGATGCGCGGATCGCCGCCGGAGGCGCATGATCGGGGGACGCCCTAGGCGTGGGAGGCGACCATGGACGACGCCCATCGAGACCATGTGGAGGCGATCGACCGCTGCGTCGAGCTGTGCGGCGAGTGCCATCGTTCCTGTCTGTCCGCGGCCGGCTCCGGTCACCCGGATGGCGACCACCTGCGGCTGCTGCTGGACACGGCGCAGATGTGCCAGACGGCGGCCGACTTCATGCTCCGCGGCTCGCCGCTGCACGGCTACGCGTGCGGTCTCTGCGCGCACGTCTGCAAGGTCTGCCACGACCGCTGCCAGGTGGGGGATCTGGCCGACGTCGCCGAGATCTGCGCGCGCTGCGCCGACGAGTGCCTGCATCTGAGCAAGCTGGCGGCGCACGACGCGCTCGTCTGACGCTCAGGCGCCGAGGTCCGCCGAGGGCAGCGGCGGCGCGTGACCCTTCCGTAGCCGCTCCCCGGCGCGTAGCGTCCGCGAATGGCGGAGCGCACCGGTCACGATCTGCGGCAGCCGGCGCGGCAGGTCAGCCTGCTGCGCCTGCTGCTGCTGGCGATCGCGTTGGCGGTGGTGGTGTTCTCGCTCCAGGGCCGCAAGCCGGAGCTGGTCGCCCCGGCCCTGGCCTGGCTGCGCCTGCTGCTGATCACGGTCGCGATCGCCTCGGCGTTCCTCGTCGCCACCGTCGCCTGGGTGCGCTGGCGCTGGCAGCTGGCGCTGCACCTGGTCTTCGACCTGCTGTGGACGGGCCTTCTCGTCCATCTCAGCGGTGGTGTCGGCTCGCCCGCGGTGGCGGTGCTGTTCGCGATCATCCTCATCGGCACGCTGGTCCTCCCCGGCGTCGCGCCATTCGTCCTGCCCGCGCTGGCGTCGCTGACGCTGGCCGGCTCGGCGCTCCTCTACATCGCCGGGCACACGCCGTTCCCGCCCGAGTACTTCATCGCCAACCCGGCGCTCGCCGACAGCAACCGCATCCTCGGCACGCTGGCGACGCAGGTCGCGGCGCTGTTCCTGGTCGACCTGCTCGGCCAGGCGCTGTCGCGGCGGCTGCGCGAGGAGCGCATCTTCGCCAACGAGGTGATCGACCAGCTCGGCGAAGGCGTGATCGCCGCCGATCGCCACGGCGCGATCGCCTACCTCAACGCCGAGGCCATCCGGCTGCTCGAGCTCGGCGCGACCATCGCGCCGGGCAGCTCGGTCGCGACCGCGCTGATGCGCGGCGACCTGGCGACGGTGCGCGCGCTGCTCGACCGGCCGCACGCGACGACGCTCGAGCGCTGGACCGGCCCGCGCGGGCGCCAGCTGGTGCTGCGCCTCGACGAGCTGATCGGCCGCCACGGCAAGCCGATCGGCCGCGTCCTGCTGATCGCCGACGAGACCCGCCTGCGCGAGCTCGAGGACAGCGCGCGGCGCTCCGAGCACCTCGCCGCGCTCGGCGAGATGGCGGCGGGCATCGCCCACGAGGTGCGCAATCCGCTGACCAGCCTGCGCGGCTGCGCGCAGGAGCTGTCCGAGATCCACCGCAAGAGCGGCGACCGCGACGCCTCCGACCTGGCCGGGATCCTGGTCGCCGAATCGGACCGCCTGGCGCGCATCGTCGAGGACTTCCTGGCCCTGTCGCGCATGCGCCAGCCGCGGCGCGAGCAGCTCGCCCTGGGGCCGATGTTCGACGAGCTGCGCCAGCAGCTGACGCGCAGCCCGGAGATGCCCGCGAGCCTGCGCTTCGTCATCGAGGTCGAGGACGGCACGCCGCCGGTGCTGGCCGATCCGGACCAGGTGCGCCAGATCCTCTTCAACCTGGTGACCAACGCGTGCGACGCGGTGCGCAGCCTGGCCGAGCCGCAGCTCGAGGTGCGCGCGCGTTCGGCGGAGGAGGACAACCCGCTCGCCGTGCCGGCGGTCGAGCTGAGCGTGCGCGACAACGGCAGCGGCATCGCGCCCGAGATCCAGGAACGGATCTTCACGCCGTTCTACTCGACCAAGAGCCGCGGCACGGGGTTGGGGCTGAGCCTGGTGCAGCGCCTGGTGCGCGAGCACGAGGGCGTGCTGACGCTCGACAGCGCGCCGAACAAGGGGACGACCCTGCGCATCTACCTGCCGATCGCCTCCGCGACGCGCGAGTTCACGCGCGCGCTCGGCGGGAGCTGATCCGCGGCGACGAAGCCCGAAGCCCGAAGCGCGAACCGCCCTACGCGAAGTGCTTCGACAGCTTCGGCCCGACCTGCGACGCGTAGGTGTTCGACCGCGTTCCGTACAGCTGCGTGCACGGCCGGGTCAGCCGCTCGTACGCCATCGCGCAGATCGGCTGGCCGTGGCGCAGGATGAGGTCGTCCTCGTGCGGGCGGACCTCGAGCACGGCGGTCGCGCCGCACGCCTTGCCGTCGATGACGCCGAAGCCGGGGTCGAAGAAGCCGGCGTAGTGGGCGCGGAACTCGCCGGCGGAGGCGTCGTACGGCACCATCTCGCAGGCCAGGTCGGCGGGCACCACCACGCGTTCGCGCGTCGCCAGGATGTAGAAGCGGCCCTGCTCGAGGAACTGGTAGCCGGCGCGCGGGCGCGTGATGGGCGTGAAGAAGTCCTCGGCCGCGTGGCCGGCGACCTTGCTCAGCACCAGCGGCTGGTGGGTGCGCTTGGCGACCCAGCCGACCACCGGGCGGTCGAGGTCGGCGGTCATCACCAGGCGGCCGTCGAGGATGCAGCGCTTGGCGGGCGTCGGGCTGCCGTCGGGCTCACGCATCAGCGGCGTGCAGCCGTGGATCCCGACCAGCTCGTCCTGGCCGAGCAGGCGGCGGTCGCGGAAGAAGATCGCCTGGTTGAGGCTGACCCCGGCCTGGGCGACGACATGGAAGCTGCGCGGGATGATCTCGATCCACAGGTCGCCGGCGTAGCCGGCCGGGATGCGGTCGTAGCGGCAGGAGCCGTCCGCGAGGACCCGCGTCGCCATGTCGACGCGGCCGGTGGTGCTCTTCGAGTTGGTGTAGGCCTCCATGCCCGGCGGCAGGCGCAGCCGTTCGCGCAGGCGCACCAGGTAGACCTGGTCGCGACCGAGGCACACCGGCTGGGAGAGGTCGAGGCGCTCGAGCGCGAGCGCGTCGATCAGCGCGCGGACCGGTTCATCGGTCAGCGGCAGGACGCTGCCGGGCAGGCGGTAGGCCTCGCTGCCGAGGGTCAGGTCGATCGACGAGGGCTGGACCTGCGCGTCGCCGATGGACGCCTCGGAGGCGATCGCCCCGGACGCCACCAGGCGGTGCAGGGCTTCCGATTCGAGGGTGCCGGTCGGCTCGGCGGATTCGCGCATGGGCGGGAGGCTAGGCTGGGCGGTGGAGGGGGCCAGGCTCGCCCGCCTGGCGGCCGCCGCCGGCGCGCCCGCCTGACGCTTGAACAGCCGCGCCCGGCCGCGGTAGAACCCCCAGCCATGGCCGATCCCGCGCATCCGCGGCACTGGCAGCGCGGCGCGCTGCACACCTGGCGCTTCGGCCTGAGCGCGGCCGAGCCCGCGATCCTCGAGCACGCGCCGTCCGCTGATCCGGCCCCGACGTATTACGACATGCACCTCGAACTCGAGTTCGGCGTCGTGCTCGAGGGCGTCATGGAGCGCAGCTTCGAGGGCTTCACGCGCGAGCTCGGGCCGGGCGATGTCTGGTACTGCGGCGTGTGGGAGCCGCACGGCAGCCGCGTCATGCGGCGCGGCACCGAGAGCCTGCACTTCGTCGCGCTGCCGACCTGGCTGTCGGCGCTGCGCTTCCCCGAGGCGCCGGCGTTCGCGCCGATCCTGCCGTTCACGGTGCCGCCGTCGCGACGGCCGCGGCCGGACGCGCCGCTGCGCGAGCGCATCCGCGGCCTCGGCCGCGCGCTGATCGCCGCGCGCGACGCCGGCTCCGCGCCGGCGCTGCGCGCGAGCCTCGGCATGCTCCAGCTCCTGCTGCTGGCGCAGGCGGGCTGGCAGGCGCCCCGCGCATCGGCGCCGCCGCAGGAGTACGGACGCCTCACCCCGGCGCTGGCGCTGGCGCAGGCGGCGCGCGGGCCGGTCGGCGAGGCGGAAGCCGCGCGCGCGTGCGCGATGACGCGCGCGCGCTTCGCCACGCGCTTCGCGCAGGTCATCGGCCTGAGCTTCACCCGGTTCGCCATGCGCTGCCGCCTGGGCGGCGCGGCCCGCCAGCTGCTCGGCGGCGACGACCCGCTGAAGAAGGTCGCGTACGACTGGGGCTTCACCGACGCGAGCCACTTCCACCGCACGTTCCAGAAGCACTACGGCACGACCCCCGGCGCGTACCGCGCGGGGGCCGGTGGCGGCTGACGGCTGATCAGAGCACGTCGATGCGCGTCAGCGGATGCCAGCGGTCCGGCCCGCGCGGCTCGATCGCCAGCTCGGCGACCGGCTCGCGCGTGCGGCGGTCGACGATGCCGATCTGCACCTCGACCTCGCCGCGGCGCAGCGCGCGCGGCAAGACGAACGACCCGGTGAGCATGGCGTCGCCCGGCAGCACCGCGCGCAGATCGAGATCGAGCGGCAGCACCGTGCTGCCGCGCCCCTGGCGCAGCCGCAGCGCCAACGCGTAGTCGCGGTAGAGCGGCGCGACGCCGACGTTCTCGAGCCACAGCCAGAACGCGCACCGGCTGCCCGGCTTCGCCTCGAGCGGCAGGGTGAGCTGGCGCAGCACGTGGCGGTAGCCCAGGCGCCGATCGAACGCGTCGATGCGGTCGCGCCACGCGTCGGGGATGAAGCTCGACTTGGGCATGAACACCGAGGCGTGCCACTTCAGCCCCTGCGCCAGGATGAAGTCGATGTCCCAGCCCTGCTTCTCCCAGTAGCCGACCGTCCAGCAGGTCTCGAACACGACCGGCGCGGTCTTCCACCGGTCGGCGACGCGGCAGCCCTGGATGCCGCGCGGGATGTCCTCGTACATGCTGTTCCAGGCCAGGCCCTCGGGCACGACGCCGTGGCCGTAGGCGCTCATGTCGCCGAAGCAGTCGTGGCGCCAGCCGAGGTCCGGGTAGCGCGCGCCGTGGCGGCAGCCGTCGGTGCCGAGCATCGAGATCAGGCGCGTCCGGCGCAGCGCGCGGCGGTAGCGCTCGACCAGCGCGCGCGCGGTCGCGGGCGTGGCGTTGCCGCCGCACTCGCCGCAGCTGCCGGCGTAGGCGATGTCGACGCTCTCGATCAGCGGGTGGCCGTCGTAGCGGCGGCCGAAGGCGGCTATCAGCGCGCCCCACTGGCGCAGGTACGACGCGTGGTTGTGGTCGGGCTCCCAGCGCGCGCGGTCGCGGTCGTCGTTCCAGCCCGCCACCGCGCGGTCGGGCCTGCCGCCGGCCTCCCAGAACCAGTCCGGCAGGCCGCTGTCGCCGGCGTACGGCTGGAGGCGCAGCTGCAGGGTCTGGCCGCGCGCCCGCGCCGCGGCCAGCGCGCCGTCGATGACCTCCCAGCGGAAGCGTCCCCGCTTCGGCTCGATCGCGGCCCACACCCAGCGGCAGTACGAGATCGTGGTGTCGGGATAGCTCGGGTTCGACAGGTTGCCGGCGAAGCGCTTGAAGACCGTCGGCCCGTCCTTGTCGCTCCAGCTCAGGCCGGGGTTGAGCGCGTCGCCGTTGAAGCGCTGGAACGTGGTGGTGCCGCGATGCGGGTTGGGCAGCCAGCCGGCGAACTCCTTCGGCCGGACGCGCTGGATGACCTCGCCGGGCGCGAAGGCCGAGCGCCAGCGCGTCGAGGAGGTGGTCGGCTCGCGGGTGACGGTGGCTCTGGCCATGGGGGTCCTGCGTTCGGCGATCGCGGCGCGCTGCGCCGGGTGTACGGGCGCTGCGCGCGGTGGGGCGGCGCTCCGCTTGCATGATCCGGCGCCGCCGTTGTAGGATTCCGGCGGAACGGTCCCTCTGTCCACGCCGGTCGCACGGAATCACCGGGAGGCGCGACGCGGCTCGGCTCGCGGGCCGGGGGCCGGTACCAAGGATCGCCGGGATGACCGATCGCATCGCCGTCCACGCCGACGCCCTCGTCCGCCGCCGCGCCGCGTGGTCGCTGGAGCGCGCGTTCTACACCGATCCGGAGATCCACGCGCTCGACCTCGAGATCGTGCACGCGCGCCACTGGCTGTTCGCCGGGCACGTCGCCGAGCTGCCGGAACCGGGAAGCTGGTTCCTGTTCGAGCTCGGCGCGGAGTCGCTGATCATCACCCGCGACGGCGACGGCGCGATCCACGCGCTGTTCAACGTCTGCCGCCACCGCGGCTCGCGCATCTGCCTGGAACCGACCGGCACGGCCAGGCGCCTGGTCTGCCCGTACCACCAGTGGGTGTTCGCCGCCGACGGCGCGCTGCTCGGCGCGCGCGACATGCCCGAGGGATTCGACAAGGCCGCGTTCGGCCTGCACCGCGCGCGGGTGGCGGTGTGCGAGGGGCTGATCTTCGTGCGCTTCGCCGAGGAGGGCCCGTCGTTCGCGCCGATCGCCGCCGACCTGACGCGCCACCTCGCGCCGCACCGCCTCGCCGAGGCGCGCATCGCGCACCGCACGCGCCACGTCGTGCGCGCGAACTGGAAGCTCATCGCCGAGAACTTCCGCGAGTGCTACCACTGCCCCGGTACCCATCCCGAGTACTGCGCCACGGTCTTCGGCGGCGCGGTGAAGAAATCGCCGGAGGCCGAGCGCCGACGGCTCGACTTCCTCGCCGAATCGCTGGCGCGCTGGCGCGGCCAGGGCCTGTCGACCGAGACGGTCGGCTTCAAGCCCGACACGTGGCACCACGTCGGCCGCGGCATCCTCGCCGAGGGCTGGCGCAGCTGGACGCTCGACGGCGAGCCCGCCGCGCCGCTGATGGGCGACCTGCCCGATCGCGGCACCGGCCTGCTCGGCGCCGTGATGTACCCGAGCTTCTGGCTCGAGGGCGGCTGCGATTACCTGACCACGACGCGCGTGCTGCCGGTCTCGGCGACCTCGTCGAGCGTCGAGATCACCTGGTACGTCGCGCCGGGCGCCGTGGCCGGCCGCGACTACGACGTCGGACGGCTGACCGAGGTGTGGGGCAACACCGCTGAGCAGGACATGACGCTCGCCGCCAACAACCAGGCCGGGGTCGACTCGAGCCGGTATGAGCCGGGGCCGTATGCGAACGAGGAGGCGCACGACCTCGAGCACTTCCTGGCGTGGTACCAGCGCCAATGGACGGATGTCGCCGCGCAGCGGCGTGGAGCCGGGGAGTGCCGCGCCCGGGGGTAGGTCGCGGACGAACGACGCCGTCCGCGATGATCGCCGCTTCGCGCTTCGCGCTTCGAGCTGCGAGCTGCGAGCTGCGGGCTTCGTGCTTCGCGCTTCGAGCTTGGCTGCGCGCTTCGCGCTTCGCGCCCGCCTCACATCTGGAAGACGACCACGCTGATCGCCGTCGCCGCCGCGATCGCGTCGCGGTTGAGATACGTGTGCTGGTGATGCCCCGGGAACTGCACCAGCGTCCCCGCCTCGACGTCGACCAGCTCGTCCTGGATCTTCAGCGCCGCGGTCCCGGCGATGGTCAGGAAATACTCCTGCGCGCCCTGCGGGTGCGGCCGGCCCACGCTGTTGCACCCGGGCAGCAGCGTCAGGTGGTGGACCTGTACGCCCTTCGACGCGATCGGCGAGACCAGGCGCGCGACGAAGCGGCCGTGGTCGGCGCGGAACTCCTGCATGTCGGCGGCGACGACCTTGTAGTAGCGGTGCTCGGGTGGCGGCGTCACCAGCTCGTCGAGCGAGACGCCGAGCGCCTTGGCGACCGCGATCATCGTCGCGACGCTCGGATTCGAGTCGGCCTGCTCGAGGTTGGCGACGGTCGCGCGCGGCAGCCCGGCGCGTTCGCCGAGCTGCGCCTGGGTCAGTTTCAGGTTCGCGCGCAGGCGCTTGATGTTGTCGGCGTGGCTCATCGGGTTCCGTGAAGGCGCTGGAGAGGATTCCCGTATACCAGCAAACGGACCGCCGAATTCCAATCAAGCGGGCTTGTCGCTGCAGTTCTTCGCGCCTATGCTGCCGCCGACTCCAACCCATCAGAGGTATCGATCATGGCCTTCACCCTCCCGCCCCTGCCCTTCGACAAGGGCGCCCTCGCGCCGCACATGAGCGCCGAGACCTTCGACTACCACCACGGCAAGCACCACCAGGCCTACGTCACCAAGCTCAACGAGCTCATCGCCGGCAAGCCGGAGGAGAAGCAGAGCCTCGAGGAGATCATCAAGGCCGCGCCGGAAGGCCCGCTGTTCAACAACGCCGCGCAGGTCTGGAACCACACCTTCTTCTGGAGTTGCCTGAGCCCCAAGGGCGGCGGCGAGCCGACCGGCGACATCAAGGCGGCGATCGACCGCGACCTCGGCGGCTTCGCCAAGTTCAAGGAGGACTTCACCAACGCGGCGATCACGCAGTTCGGCTCGGGCTGGGCGTGGCTCGTCCTCGACGGCGGCAAGCTCAAGGTCACCAAGACCCCGAACGCCGGCACGCCGATGAAGACCGGCCAGACCGCGCTGCTCACGCTCGACGTGTGGGAGCACGCCTACTACATCGACCACCGCAACGCGCGGCCGAAGTTCATCGAGGCGTTCTTCGCCAAGATGGTCAACTGGGAGTTCGCGGGGCAGAACCTGGCGAAGGCGAAGAAGTAGGCGACGGGCCGAGGCTCGAAGCTCGAGGCTCGAAGCTCGAAGCTCGAAGCTCGAGGCTCGAAGCTCGAAGCTCGAAGCTCGAAGCTCGAAGCTCGAAGCTCGAGGCTCGAAGCCGACATCCGCTGCGTACGCGACGACCCTGGGCATCCGCCCAGGGTCGTCTCATTGCGGCAATCGCGCGAGTTCCGTCGCCGTCGCCGCGCGCATCGCACCCGGCGCGAGATCGGCGGGCAGCTCGAGATCGCCGATGCGGTCGCGGTGTAGGCGGGCGATGCGCGAGCCGAGCGCGAGCACCATGCGCTTCACCTGCCAGCGCCGCCCTTCGCGGATCTCGAGCGTGGCGTCGAGCGGATCATCGCCGATCGCCAGGCGCCCGGGCAGGCACGGCTCGGTCTCGGTGCGCAGGGTCAGGCCGCCACCGACGCGCGCGACGGCGTCGTCGGGCAGCGTCGATTCGAGGCGCAGGCGATAGCGCTTCCAGAGCGCCTGCCGCGGATCGGTGAGGCGCTGGATCAGCCCGCCGTCCAGGGTCAGGATCAGCAGTCCGGTGGTGTCGCGATCGAGCCTGCCCGCGGTCTGGAGGTCGGGGTGGCGCAGGTGCGCGGGCACCAGGTCGTAGATCAGCGGCGTGTCGCCCGGCGCATGGCTGCACGCCCAGCCGTCGGGCTTGTGGCAGAGGACGACGGCGTCGTCGGGCGCGTCGGCGATCGGCGCGCCATCGATCTCGACGACATCGCCGTCGACGAGCAGGCGGTGATAGCGCTTGCCGACCACGCCGTTGACGGCGACCCGGCTGTGCTGGATCGCGCGCCGCGCGTCGGCCCACGTCAGCCTGAGGCGGCGGACGAGGAATCGATCGAGTGGCTCGCCGGGGACGTGGCGGGCGGGTGTCGAGGCCACGGGCGATCAGCCGAGGCCGGCGATCACGGGAGGCTGCGGACCATCGAGTAGATCTCGCCGAGCCGCACCGGGGTGCCGCGTGGGTGGCTGCCGACGTACTCGCCGCGGAAGTGGTTGCGTCCCGACGCAGGGACCTCGAAGGCGCCGTTCCGGTACGCGTCGTAGGAGATCCACTCGTTCCCGATCATCGCCACGGAACCGCGCAGCGTGCTGGCGCCGCCGAGGCCGGCGACCTGGATCGCGGTGCCGTTGTCGGCGACCACCGTGCCCTTCGGCGCGTAGCGGCTGGCGCCGCTGAGCACGACGACGATGCGCATGGCGGACGGGAACGCTCCGGTCGTCCCGTCGGGGGCGACGAAGTCGTAGGCGCCGGCCGACGGCTGCGGATTCACCACGGTGCGGCCGTCGCGCTGCGGCCAGGCATCCTCGACGCTGCCGGAACCGTCGTAGGCCTCGGCCCAGTTTTCGGGCGCCAGCCGTGCCCGGTCGGAGTCGCCGCTGAACCAGACGCTGAAATGCAGGCAGCCGATGCCGGTCGGCACCCAGGCCAGGTTGTTGGTGCCTTCGATGAACTCGTCGTTGTTCGGGTCGAGGTCCGAGTCGTGGGCGTCCTTCTCCGCGCGTTCGAGCACCGGGTGGTCGGGATCGGAAGCGTTCACGCGCCAGAAGACGACGGATCGGCGACGGGCCCCGTCCTTGGTGACGAGCGCCTTGTCGCGGCGCTCGATCTTCATCGCGAGCATGCAGTTGCCGGCGGTGTCCTCGATCGACGCCGCGACGAAACCGCCGTTCGCCGACGGGACGATGCGATCGAGATCGTCCTCGATCGCCGCCAGGATCGAGATCGAGCTGTCGGTCGCGGCGCGCCCGTATTCGCCACGCCGGAACAGCTCGGTGCTCGTCAGCAGGATCCCCATCATCGCCAGGGCGACGACGCTGAAGATCATGATCGCGACCAGGATCTCGACCAGCGTCATCGCGTCGCGGACGCGGCTCATCGGACGTCCTCGGTCGCGATGATCGCCGATGCCGCGCGCATCTGCATGCGCATCGGCCCGATCATCGGCGCGCGGTTGCCGTTGCGCGCGATGCCTGGCAGCGCGCTGGTGCCGGCGCTGGCGAGATAGCGCCAGGCGATGCGCGTCTCGACGCCGTCGGTGTTCTGCCCGAGCGCGGTGATGATGCTGGTCAGATCGAAGGAGCCTGGGCCATTGAGCGTGACCGTTCCGGATCCGCCCCAGTTCGCGAATGCGCGTCCCGTCGCCCTGGCCTCGATGGCGAACAGCGCGACGCCGGCGATGTCGCCGTCGTCGATGAGCTCGACGGTGGCCGAGCTCAGATCGGCGCGCGCGTCGTACAGGCGCATGGCGAAGCTCGCCCAGGGGTAGGTCCGGCAGCGGTGGTGCTCTTCGAGCGGAACGGTCGGCAACGCGCTCGGATAGCGGGGATACCAGCCGATCGCGATCGTGTCGTCCTTGGCCCACGCCTTGGCCGTCGTGCCGTAGAGACCGCGCAGCCACGGTGCCGTCGCGCCCCAGATGCTGCCCGCGGAGGGGCGGGGGAAGGCGGCGACCTCGTGATCGCTGGAGTTCCATCCGCCAGTCCCGTCGGCCTTGGTCAACAGGACGGCGGGGGCCTTCAGCAGCTCGTCGTCGCTCCACACGTCGCTGTCGCTCGTGAACTCGACCTTCTTCGCCTCAGCCACGCCCAGGTTTGGCGTCATGAGCACGGCGACGGGGCCGAGGGGCAGGTGCAGGACCGGGGCGCCGACGCCGATCGACTGGCGGGTCGAGCCGAGCAGGCCGCGGCCGATGAGGTTCGCCTTCCGGCGATCGGCGGGGTCGGCGGCGTGATAGGCGAAGACCTCGCCGCCGAGACGGACGAGGCCGTATTCGGGATCGAGCGCGACGCTGAGCTCGACCGCGACGGGCGAGGCCGGTGTGATGGCGGTCGCCGCGACGATGGCACCGGCGGCGACGACCACGTCGTTGGCCGCTTCGGGCTGGCCGCCCGAGCGCTGCGCTCCGGCGGTGACCTTGTCGACGACTCCTTCGAAGGCGGAGGCGGTCGTCGGCGGCGGCACGCGATCGTCGAACGCGGCGATGGAGACGCGCCGGTCGTCGGCGCCGGAGCCGAAGCCGGTCGCGAAGGCGTTGATCCGCGGCATGAGCCCATGGACGCCGCACATCGGATCGCCCTTGTTCTGGAAGATCGACAGGTCAGCGCCGTTCCAGCACGGCCACGAAATCAGGTCGGTCGCCATCAGGACGAGGGTGGGCATGTCGGCGCTGTCGGGCAGCGCCTCGGTGAAGGCGAAGAAGGTGTTGTCGGTGTCGTTCTGGTCCTTGAAGTCGTCCTTCGCGGCGAAGCGTACGACGGCCTGGTGCGCGAGTCCGGCCGGCGCGTGCGGCGCGATGGTCACCACATCCCCGGGTTCGAGGATCGTCCCCGCGTAGGAGCTCTGCACGGGCAGCAACCGGGCGCCCGACTTCCAGGGGATCGAGACGTTGAAATGCGTGCGTTGCCGGCCGCGGCGCGTGTCGGCGGGATCGCGGTGATAGAAGCCGAGGCGATCGATGATGAATCCCTTGCTCGTCGCGCCGTTGAACTCGAGATCGGTGTAGTTCAGCCACTCGACGCGCCCGTAGCCGAAACCGGTCTCGGAGATCCGATGCTCGTACAGCTGGATCAGACCGCCGAGCGGGTTGTAGCGATCATCGATCCGCGGGTTGTTGTCGATCGCGCTCATGCTCACGAGGTAGACGAACGGTGGCGGTCGCGACGTGTCGTAGGTCAGCGTGCTCGGGGTCGCGAGATGAGCCGTGAAGTCCCACCAGCCCTGGACTCCGGTCAGCGTCCCGCTGAGTGCCGCGTCGTAGTAGGCGTGGTACGTCCGAACGAGGGTGACTCCGCCGACCGTTTCCGGCACCTCGATGGCGACGAAACCGCCGTCTGGCGGGAACTGGGTGGCCATCGGACCCGTCAGGACGATGTCGGCGGTCGGCGCGAGCGTTCCCGTCCCCTGGAGCTGCGCCCACACGTACATGCGGCCAGCATTGAGCGGTGACGCCGTACCGCTCGGCAAGGTCGGGGTGATGACGTCGTTGCCGAGGCGGCATCCGCCTCGATACAGCCGCCCGTCGCGTCGATGCGCGCGGAAGCCGCCGGGGACGACGACCGAGCGCGGCGCGTGCAGCGGCATGACCGGGATGGTCGCGCCGGCGGTGATCAGGCTGGTGTCCTGACGCCGCGCGCGACGGCATCGCACGAGCGTCGAGCCGGCGATGTCCTCGTACGAGAAGTACTCGTCGTTGATTCGCACGCACCCGCGTCGCGGCAGGATGTCGGCGAGGTTGTTCGCTGGGAACATGCTCTCCGGGAGGGCCTTCAGCGCGATCGTCGAGTAGGCCAGCGCCGCCGCCTGCGTCGTCGCGGCGGAGATCCCGTTCGTGAGCAGCATGCACGGCAGCGTGATGTGGTCGCCCTGGTCATCGAGATCGGGCGAGCCGCCGGCGATGGCGCTGGCCAGCACGTCGCGTCCGACCAGGCCATCGACGATGATCGCCTGGCCATCCAGTCGATCGGACGCGACGACCACCTGGATGAGATACCAACGGTCGGGCTGCAGATCGATGAGGTAGCGGTGCTCGACCCGGTCGAGCGGGCGCTTCGGCGCCAGCGGCGGAACGGTGCCAGCCGACACGTGGGCCTGCGAGCCTTCATCGAGATCGCCGGTGTCGGGATCGTCGAACGGGATGGCCGGCCCGTAATCGTTCGCGGGGTGTTCGATCTCCGCGTTCTCGAGCGACAGGACGAGATGCCGGAGGGTGCCGTCGTACCACAGGCTCCAGCGGTTCTGGACCAGCGTGTCTCCGTCTTCACGGACATCGCGTGAGCTTCCTTCATCGACCGCTCCGGTGAGACGCTGGCCCGCATTCGCCTCCGGTCCGCGGATCTCGATGATCGGGCATTGCCCGGTCCACGGCTGCGTCGACCGCACCCAGAGGCTCACCTGGCGTGGGCCGGTCTCGACGGCGATCGGGAAGGTTTCGGGGGGAGCGGGCGCGGGGATGTCCGGCGTGAGGAACGAGGTCGTGTTGTCGAACTGGTACGAGAGGGTCTTGCCGGTGACGATCACGCCTTCGGGCGTGATGTCGTCCGCGTCGAACGCCGCGACCGGAACGGTGGACTTCTGCCCTGTCTGCATCGCCATGGACGCCACGCCCATGAACGTGCGTGTCCAATCCGTGGTGAAGTGCGGAGCGACGTTGTCGTCGTCGATCGACGGCAGCGGTTCCGGCCTCATCCCGGTCGTCGTGTCGGCGCTCGCGCCGACGATGCCCGTCTCATCGACGCTGCTGTCGCTGATGCGCGCGATCGGTTCGGGCCAGCTGACGAGACGGCTGCTGTGCCGCGCCATCAGCGCGTGCTCGATCGCGCCCTGGTGCGTCCACTTGCGCTCGAGCAGCGACTCCTGCGGCAGGGCCTGGGCGACGACGCGCCGCGTGCGCTGCGCGCCCTGCCGACCGGAGGCGTCGTTGAACACCGCGGCCGATTCGATGCTGATGAGCCCGAGGGACGCGATGCCCAGCGGCGGCAGCTCGTAGCCGCTGCTGATCGGATCCTGCAGGACCCATGCCTTGAGTCCGCCGGCGGCGACGATGCCGTACTCGCCGAGGTGCTTGATGGTGTCGGGCGTGTCGGCGAAGACGCCGAAGCCGGGCACGGTCGCGGTCGGCATGTCGACGTCGCGCAGCACCTCGCGCACCGGGCGCGACGCGGCGTGGAGGTTGACCTCGGCGCTGGCGACGATGCCGAGCGCATCGTTGGCCGCGACGCGCGGGTCGCCGGCCAGGACGTTGCCGTACGTGCCCAGCCCCCCGCCCTCGCTGATCGCCGTCTTATGCGCACCCGGGAACCACTCCTGCTCGCTGATCAGCGTGGTGCCGCGGCTGAGCACCTTCCACGCCTCGCTATCGAGGATCGGCTGCGCCGGCGCCGCGGCGGCATCCATGAAGGCGACGGTGCCGAGGTCGATCACGCCGCCACGCGCCTGCCCGAGGTTGTGCACGGTCAGGTACGGCCGCAGGCGTTCCAGTTCGGCGCGCGTCAGTCGGCGGCGGTAGCCGTAGCTTCCCGCCGGATTGTAGGTCCCTCCGGGGACCGCCTGGGCGTTGTGGCCGGGATCCGCGAGCAGCAGCTGCTCCAGCTGGGTGATCACGCCCCAGGGGACCTTGACCTTGTCCTGGCGGACGATGGCGAGCGCCTCGGCCAGCTCGCCGATCTCGTCGTTCGCATCGCCGGCGGTGATGCCATCGCCGTCGTCGTCGTCCTCGTTATCGCCGTTGTCGATGCCGGCGATGCCATCGTCGTCGTCATTGCCGTTGCCGTCGGTGTCGCCCGCACCGTCGGGAACCGGGTCGTCGCTGTCGCTCACCGCGTTGTCGTCCCAATCCTGGATCTGCAGCGCCTGGAGCAGCTCGTGCCACGCGCGCGGCGACAGCGCGTTGACGTCGAGCTTGCCCGACTCGTCCTCGATCGACGCGCCGATGGTCGCGCGGTTCGTCGTCCCGGCGTTGACCACGATCGCCGTTCCGCCGAAGCGCATGGCCAGCCGGTTCTCGATGATCGGGTCCGGATCGGTGTAATCGTCGGGGGCCGTCGCGACCAGCTGCGCGAACAGGTCGCTGTGGTGGTCGGGGCTGCCCGGAGCCCAGTAGGGTTCGACGGCGTACGCCGCCGCGGCGATCGCCAGCGCCTCGGCGCTGTCGCGGGCGACGCCGGTCGCCTGATGGTGCGCGTACGAACGCGTGCCCGTCAGCGCCGACGACTGCGAGAACAGGAACGGCAGGCCGAGCAGCAGCAGCGCCGCGAGGATCACCAGCGAGAGGATCAGCGCGGCGCCGCGACGGACAGGGCTGGCCATGATCATGGGATCCGGATGACGGTGTCGGCGTCCTCGGTCGCCGTGTCGAGCGCGCGGATCTCGCCCGTGACCTTGCCGACGCTCGAGATCGTGATGACCGCCCAGGTACCGGCGACTTCGTCATCGAGGTCCTGGCTGCCGGTGAAGTACAGCAGATGGTCCTCGTCGAGCCGGTCCGGGTCGTTGGCGGCTCGGGCGGCGGCGATCTCGGCGGCCGCGTTGACCTCGACGCGGCCATCGGGATGGGCGGTGATGCGGTAGTCCATCCTGCTGCTCATCCCCGGCGGCAGGACGCCCGCCTGGTCGTTGCTCAGCCGGAAGAGCCGCAGGTTGTCGATGATCACGTCCGAGGAGTACCCGTAGTCGGTCGCCGGGGTTCCCCAATCCTCGATCCGGTTCGCGTACACGCTCTGGTTCGGCGAGCTCTCGAGGTGCCCGCTCGCGAGGGTCTCGGCGATGCGCCGACCATTGCGGTACAGGACCAGGCGCTGCCCGTCGTAGAGCAGCCCGATGTCCTCCCAGAAGCCGCCGACGAGCGGCCCGTGCACATCATCGTCCGGTGAGGTGACATGCAGCGGCTGCGGGGGGAGGTCGTTCTCGAGATCGTAGGGGATGTGGTCGATCTGGCTGACGACCTGCTCGACGCCATTGATCCGTGCCCAGCCCCTGATGTTCCAGCAGGTCATGAAGCGCGGATCGGTACTGCCGCCCGGGCCGTCCTGCAACTCTAGGTCGACACGCTCGAGGGCGATCCCGCAGACGGTCGTGCCGAGGACGGGCGATGGGCCGACGCACGCCAGGGGGATGACGCCTTCCGACGCGTCGGCGGCCGCCGGCGGGCGGATGTCGCAGGCGAGATAGAATCCGGAGCTCGGTCGCGACGTGCTGTTCGACCGCTCGATGCGCTCGTTCGCCGCGAGCGCCGATATCCAGCCCGTGGCGGGCGGGACGACCGATAGGCTGGAGATGCGTCCGCGCCCGGTGCGGCCCTGGACATTGCCGTACGACTGATCGGTGGTGACGCCGCTCTCGAACGCCTCGCTGCGTATCGGAACCCGCGATACTCCGGAGATCTCGCGCTGGTCCTTGCGGAACACCAGCACGACCGGTTCGCCGGTCGAGCGCGCGGCGTGACGCGCCTGCCGCACCATGTCGCCGATCATCTGCTCGGTCGCGACCAGCTTGTTGATCTTCCTGCTGCCGAAGACTCCGCTCAGGACGAGGCCCATGATGATCATGATGACCGTGAGGACGATCAGCATCTCGAGCAGCGTGAAGCCGCGCGCGCGATCGCCTCCGTGCCGCATCCGATCCGCCACGATCAGCGCTTCTTCCAGGCAGGGACATCATCCTGCTGCCCGCCGTGATCGATCCCGTCGGGACCCGTCGACCACAGCTGGAAGGTATCCGGATTGGGCGGATCCTCGCTGTCGATCGCCGTCGCGGGTGCTGCCGGGAGCGCGCCCTGGAACGGGTAGTAGCGTGCCGGCCGGTAGTGGTAGGGGTGGCCCCAGGGGTCCTTCTGCGGATTGATCTTCGAGAGGAGCCCGCGGTCAGCCGACGACAGCTGCGACGACAGGTAGCCGGCGACGGTGGCCCAGTCGCTTTCCGGAATCGCCGTGTGGAGCTTGGGCACGCCGCCGGCTTCGAATTCGTCCGGATAGTCCGCGGCGGCGACGAACGTCCGCTCCGGGTAGCATCCGTTGAGGTTCCGATAGGCGTCGCACGCCGCCTGGATCTGCTGGATCTCGCTCTGCGCCTTGGCGATCTTCGAGCGCTTGCGCACCAGCATGATCCCCGGGATCAGCAACCCCATCAGCGCCGCGATGATCATCAGCACGATGAGCAGCTCGATCAGCGTGAAGCCACGACGATGCGGATGTCCGGCGGGGGTGGGCATGGCTGGCGATTCTTCCGAACCCCGTGCGGGGCGACAAGATGGTTCCGAGACGAACGCCGCCATCAGGCGCTGCGGACGACCTTGGTGGGGTGACGGCGTCGGGCCAGGCACCTGACCGTCGGGCTTTCCGGCAGGGGGTACGAGGTCGGTCGCAGGGTCATCGTGCTCCGGGCTTCGAGCCTCGCGCGTCGAGCCTCGGGCTTCGAGCTCTCGCTTCGAGCCTCGCCTTCGACCGTCGCGCTTCCGGCCTCGCGCGTGGGCAACGCGCTCCGGCCGTCGCTCGTCCAGCCCAAGGCCCTTCGCCGTCAGTCCTCGCCCTCGTCGAAGCAGCTCAGGCTGCCGCCGAACGCGGGGACGAAGATCCGACCCTCGTGGGCGAGGATGCCGCCGACGATCTTCGCGCCCAGGTCGACCTGCCAGCGCTCGACGCCGGTCGCGGGGTCGAGGCAGTACAGGATGCCCTGGTCGTCGCCGACGTAGATGCCGCGCCTGCCGACCGCCGGCGAGCCGGCGATGGCGCCGATCGCGCCCTTGGCCGGGAAGCGCCAGCGCTGCTGGCCCACGCTGTCGAGGTCGAGCGCGACCACGGCGCCGTCGTGGCCGCCGCCGCAGGCGACGTAGGCGGTGTGCGACGGGGCGTGGACGGTGGCGCCGGCGCTGATGCCGCCGTCGACCGGCCAGGCGGCGAGCTTGCGGTCGGCCTCGGCGACGCGCGGGTCGGCATCGATCGCCAGCACCATGCCGGTCGCGTCGCAGATCAGGATCGCGGGCCTGCCCTTGGTCTCGACGCGCATCGGGCGGCCGACCAGCTCGCCGTGGCTGGCGAAGAACCAGCGCTGCTGGAGGCCGGTCTGCTCGTCGACCTCGGTCGGGTCGCGCGCGTCGAGGCCGTTGGTCGTCGGCATGTACAGCGTGCTGATGCCCTGGTGCTGATCGACCAGCGGCGCGCCGGTGATCTGCGACTCGAGCTCGGTCACCGGGCCGGCGACGACCTCGTTGCCGTCCCAGGCGAGGGTGTGGATCTTGCCGCGCACGCTGCCCGCGAAGATCTGCAGCTGGCCGAGGATCAGCGGATTCGGCTGCACGAACAGGCTGGCCGGATTCAGGTCGAGCAGCGCCGGATCCTGGTTGTCCGGATACTGCCACTGCAGCAGGCGGCTGACGATGTCGACGCACACCAGGCGGTCGTCGAGCACCGCGTAGGCGCGGTTGCCGTCGACCAGCGGCGTGGCGGCGAAGCGGTCGAGGTTGTTGGCGAAGGCGACCGCGCGCGCGGTGCCGCTGGTGACCTCGATGATCTCCAGCGACGGCTTGTGCGTCGCGACCACGACCTGGCCGCTGCCGACGGTCGGCGCGGCGCCGATCTCGGCGCCGAGCTCGCTGCGCCAGGCATGGCCGCGCTTGAGCGCGAGCCTGATGCCGGCCTTGCGCGCATCGGTGCTGACGGACAGCGTCTGGGCGCGATAGCCCGGGCGACGCGCTTCGACGGTGACCTTGCCGGCGACCGGATAGCTGACGATGTGGGTCCACTCGCCGGTGGTGCCGGCCGGAGCCTTGACCTCCGTGCGGTCCTTGCCGGCGGAGACGGTCAGCGTCACCAGCCGGTGATCGACCAGGATGGCGAACGGCAGGACGAAGCGGTCGAGCCGCTTCTTCACCTCGTCGTTCGACGCGTCGCGCGCGAGGGCGCGCAGCTGGTCGAGCTGGGCGAACGCGTCCTGCTCGGCGCCGGCGGTGATCAGCTCGGTGATGACCCGCTCGAGCTCGACGGCGAGCTCGCTCTCGAGCTCGTACAGGCTGTCGCGCGCGCGCTCGCGCCACACGTCGCCCTCGGCGCGCACCGCGACGCGGAAGACGTCGACCGCCGCCGCCTTGTCGCGACGTTGGCGCAGGCGCTCGCCGCGCCGGTACATCGCCTCGGCGCTGCCCAGCGCGGCCAGGCACTGGTCGAGCTTGGCCTTGTACGGTTCGCGCACGGTCGGCGGCAGGCCCTCGCGGTCGACGACGAGGCGCAGCAGGTCGCGCGCCTTCTCCCAGTTCTCGGCGGCCCACTGGCGCTCGGCCTCCTCGACCTGGGGGCGCACCTCACGGTCGATCGCCAGGCGGTGGACCTCGATGACGCCGCTCTCGGCCTGGGCCTGCACGCTCGCGGACGCGTAGTCGTCGCGCTCCTGGACCTCCTTGTAGAGCTGCAGGGAGCGCGTCAGGTCGCCGCTCGCCGCGGTCTCGGCCGCGGTCGCGAGCATCGCGCCGAGGCGCTGGTCGAGGTCGGCGACGACGCCGGCGCGCAGCGCTTCGAGCTGCTTGATCAGATCCGGGTAGCTCGACATGTCCTGGACGTGCGCGCCGATCTCGTCGAGCAGGGACTTGTGGTCGAGCTTCGCCTGGCGCTGGCCGGCGCCGGCGCTCAGCGCCAGCACCTTCTCCTCGGCGCGCTGCTTGAAGACGTGGTCCTTCGCGTATTTCCAGCCGACGACGCCGCCGACGGCGAGCACGATGACCAGCATCGCGTAGATCAGCAGGCGCGCGGCCGACGCGGTCTTGACCGCCTCGGAGCCCTGCGCGTGCGTCAGCACCTGCTCCTTCACGGCGGCGAAACGGCACTCGGCCTCGAGGGTCTTGCGCAGCTCGTCCAGCGCCTTGCGCGGCGTCATCGTCGAGAGCAGCGCGTGCCACAGCGACTTGTACTCGATCAGCGCGCTGTCGGGCTTGCCCTCCATGAGGTACGCGCGCGCGAGGTAGCGGTGCGGCTCCGGCGCGCGCGGCCACAGGTTCTTGGCGCGGTGGCACGCGTCGATCGCCTGCGCGACGTCCTTGGTCGTCAGGTAGGCGTTGGCCGCGGAGACGTACGCGTTCGCCGCGTCCTGCTCGCGGCCCAGATCGGCGAGGATCTGCGCGCGGTCGAAGTGCAGGTCGGGATCGTTGGGCGACAGCTTGATGACGAGGTCGAGGTCGAGCAGCGCCTGGTCGAGCGCGCCGGCGTCCTGCGCCGACTGGATCAGCTCGAGGTACAGCTCGACCGCGCGCGGCGCGTCCTTGAGCTCGACGCACAGCTCGGCGAGCGGGCGCAGGACCTCGGGCACGTTCGGGGTCTGCGCGAGGATCGCCTCGAGCAGGTCGCGCGCCTTCTCCTTCTCGCCCTGCAGGCGCAGCGCCAGCGCGTCGTCGACCATCTCCTGCGGCGCGCGCACGCGCGCGACGCCGGCCAGGATCAGCTGGGCGACGATCGCGTAGGTGTCGAAGCGCGCGACGCCGACGTCGGACGAGATCTGGTCGACGGTGTGCCGGCCGTCGAGGAAGCGCAGCACCTTCAGCATCTCGGCGTCGGACTCGACGTTGCGCAGGTTGGCGCGGCCGTCGTTGTCGATCACGTACATCGCGTTGAAGTCGGGGATGACCTCGCGGATGCGCTTCCACTCGTCCTCGCGGCGCGTCGCCTCGAGGACCAGCTGCGTGGTCTGGAGCTTCACGTCGCCCATCGCCAGCGCGTCGGGCGCGAGCAGCTCGGGCGTCGGCTGGCCGTCGTGGAAGGCGAACTCGCCGACGTGGTCCTCGAACAGCGGGCAGACCATCTCCTCGATGCACCAGGCGAGGACCTCGTCGAGATCGTTCTGCGCGACGTAGCCCGAGGCGACGACCAGCTCGCGCAGCGGGTGCTGGGTGTCGCGCAGGCGGGTGATCAGGTCGTCGACCTGCTCCTGGGCGAGCAGCCCGCGGCGCAGCAGCGCGTGCAGCAGGAACGGGGTGTCGCCGACCATCGGCGCGGTGCAGCGCGAGACCTGGCCGCCCTCGAAGTAGACGTGCAGCGAACGCTCGGGCTCGGTCACGACCAGGGTACCGGTCTGCCGGTTCATGGTCAGCGTCTGGAAGATGTCCGTCAGGTTGACGGAGGCGAGCTGACCTTGGAAACCCATGGATGGTGCAGCCGAAGGGAAAGAGGGTCAGAAGCCGCGACGGAAGTCGTGGCTGGTGGGGAGCATAGCATCGGAACGACGGTGGCGTCCAGTGGGGGCCGGGCGGGCGGCCGGGGACCGTCGCGGCCGGGCTCGTCCGGAGGTCCGCGGCGCAGGAGGGCAGCGGGTTCGGGCGGACGTGGACGTCCGCGGTCCAGGCGTCGCCGGAGGAGGCGCGCCGCGGCTTCGGGCGCAGGCCGGCGGTCGAAGATGGGACTGTCGTGGCAGCGGACGCGCCTGGACCGTGAACGTCCACGTCCGCCCGGACCGCCAATCAAAGGAGCGCCTGGATCGCCGCGAGCGGCATCGCGTCGTGCAGCGTCCCGTCGTCGTGATGCCCCGGCCCGTCCGCCGAGGCGAGCGACCCCTAGAGATTCCCGAACAGCGAGTCGAGCTGGTCCTTCGCCGCCTGCGAGAACTCCTCGATCTTCTCGCTCTCCTTGGCCTGGTCCTCGGGCGGACGCGCGGCGGCCGCGTCGAGCAGGGCCTTGAGCTGGGTGGCCAGCTCCTTGGCCAGGACCTGGATCATGCCGGCCTTCACGGTGCCGGGGAACACCGCGATCTGCAGGGTGCGCGCGCCGACCAGGGTGATGTGGATCGAGTGCTCGGCGCCCTGGTGGAAGATCTCGCGGAACTCCTGCTCGCCGAGCAGGCGCGCGACCTCGCGCGTCGAGGCGAAGGAACCGGCGACCAGCGCCGACAGCGCGCTCGAATCGAGCTTGGCGAGGAAGCCCTGCTTGGCGACGAGGTGGCCCTCGCGATCGATGACCAGGCAGCACTGCGCATTGGCCTTCTTGATGAAGCTGAGCAGGACCGCGTTGATCTTGTCGACGTCGGCGGCGTAGAAGACGAGCCGGCGCAGACGCAGTGCTTCGTTCTCGCTGACCATCACTTGGCTCCTGCCGCCGGCGCGGCCGGGGCGGGTGCGGCCGGGGCCGGAGCCTTCGCCGCCGGAGCGGGCGCCGCGGGTGCGGCTGCGGTAGGTGCGGCGGGTGCGGCGGGTGCGGCGGGTGCGGCGGGTGCGGCTGCGGCGGGTGCGGCCGGCACCGCAGCGCCAGGCGCCGCAGCGGGGGCGGGCGCGGCTGCGGCGGGTGCGGCGGTCGGTTCCGGCGCGGCGGCGGCG
>DASPLE010000057.1:0-18832 GCA_035627695.1 Planctomycetota bacterium | reverse complement strand
GATGCGCTCATCGATGCGCTTGGCGCCCTGCGCTGACAGGCTCGTGTCGGTGAAGTACGTCGCGGTCACGCCCGTGCCGTCCTCGACCGTGGCGACACTGGTCCGGCCGCTGAACAACCGTCCGCGCGGCACCACTTCCCGCGCCTGCCGGGAGCTGCGCCATTCGAGCCGCGCCGTCGCCCCGCCGCCGTTCTCGAAGTACTCGAGGCGCACCGCATGGCGCCGTCCCGCGACAAGCTGCGCGAGGCCACCATGCACGGTCGGGCCGTGGTCGTTCCACTGGTCGATGATCAGCGCGCCGTCGATCCACAGGCGGATGCCGTCGTCGCTGGTGGTCAGGAATTCGTACTGCTCGGTGAACGCCGCCTCGACCGAGCCGGTCCAACGCACGGAGAAGGTGTCCGCCGCGATCACCGACGCCGGCGACGCCTCGCCCCAGGCGAAGTCGACGGTGCCGTCGACGCGCGTCAGGCGCGCATCGGCCAGGCCCATGTCGTCATGGTACGTCGCGGTCAGGCCATCGCCGGTTCCGCTCGGCGGCTGGGTCACGCTCCTGACGAACGGCGTCAGGCGATGACCCGGGATCGGCGCCTCGACCGCGCCGTTCGGGAAGCGCCACGCCACGGCGAGGTTGTCGCCGCCGCCGCCTTCCTTCTGCAGGGCCTCGATGAAGCAGCGCTGGCCGGCGACCAGGGCGATGCCGGCCGAGGTCTGCTCGACGAACTTGCTCCACTCGCGGGGGCCGGTCCAACCCGGCACCATGGCGATGCGGCGCTTGTTGGCGGGGTTGCCGTCGGTCGCGATCCACAGTTCGCAGTTGTCGTCGCCGGCGATCGTGAAGACGTAGGTACCCGCGACCGGCGCGGTGATGTAGCCGCTCATGCAGGTTCCGTAGTTGTCGGCGACATCGCTCGGCGCCTCGAACAGCGCGCGCACCTCGCGGCCGGACGCGGCGTTCGGATACGCGGCGTTGCCGGTGAGATCGGCGACGGCGACGCCGCCGATGCCGTTCCACCACTCGCGCGCGATGCCGGTGCCGGTTCCGGGGGGCGGCACGCTGGTGTCGACGACGACGGTGGAGCCGCCGTGCTCGTAGGCGCCGGCATCGAGCACGCCGTTGACCGCGCGCGCTCCCACCTTGCCGACGCCGTTGTACTCGCTGCGCGCCACGCCATCGCGGCTCGACCCGGCGCCGTCGCGATACGTCAGCCCGCCGGGCGTCAGATCGCGGCAGCCCGAATCCGAGAGCAGATGGAGATCGCCGCCGGCGCGGTTGACGAAACGCGGATCGCCGCCGCGCACCGTCGCGCTGAAACCGCCCGGGATGGCCGCCGTGTTCGGCAGCCAGTTGCCGCCGCCGGATACCGAGGCCCAGCCGCCCATGACGATGTTGTCGCTGCCGACGAAGATGTTGCCCGACGCCACGAGCGAGGCCCCCGCGCTGGTCCCTTCGAGGAAGCGGATGCGGTCGGTGCCGGCGATGAAGGTGTTGTTGAAGGCGTACAGCGTGCCGTTGTGCGCGCCGCCGACGTCCTGGCCGAACACGATGTACTTCACCGCGTTGCTGGTCGAGGGGCGGACGACGCTGATCACGGTGTTGCCGATCATCACCGCGTTGCTGTTCGCGGTGCCGGTGTACGCGGTCTCGTCGACGAAGCCGATCTCGCCCTGCTCCGACGCCTCGATGCGGTTGTAGAGCAGCTCGGTGTAGTGCGCCCGGGTCTTGAAGTTCTGGCCGCCGACCGCGTGGTGGATCCAGTTGCCGCGGACGGTGAACGATCCGCCCGAGAAGTAGACGTTGTGCGACAGGCCGTCGTTGGCGCCGTTGCGCGCGATGTCGCAGCCCTCGACCAGCACGCGGTCGCAGCCGTTCGACATCATGCCGTTGTCGCAGTCGCTGATGACGCAGTCGCGCAGCGTGATGTTGCTGATCGCCCCGGTGACGCGGATGCCGGCGCCGTTCCTCGAACCGTTGCGCGCGTTCCTCAGCGCGAAGCGCTCGATGACGATGTTGCTGGCCTCGACCTGGAAGGCGCCGCGCGGATTGGGCATCGCGCCGGTGACGTTGAGCCCGGCGACGTCGATCACCGGCCGCGGCTCGCCGACGCCGCGCACCACGATCGGCGCGGCGGCCGATCCCGATTGCATCCAGCGCTTGGTCTCGCGGTACGTGCCGGGATGGACGCGCACCTCGTCCCCGGGAGCGAGCGCCGGCAGCGACGCGAGCGTCGGGTGGGGCTTGCCGGAGCCGACCTCGTACACCGCGGCGGGCGCCGCGGCGACGCAGGCGATGAGCACGGCGATGGAACGCATGGAGCCGGGATGCATGGGGTGTCCTCCGCACGACCTCGCCGCGGCTGACCCGCGCGTATCGCTCTGAAAACACGGTTTTTTCCGGTGTATCACAGCGTCGTCGCAACCCGCTGAAGCTGCGATGCTTCGATAACCATCGATACGGATCGCGCCGATCGCGCGCTGAACGGGGCATCGGCGGCGTTCGTAGCGCGCGTGCCAGACGCTGCGCGCGAGCGCGACGGGAAAGCCGACGGCGAGCCCGCTCCGCTTCTGTTTACAGGGCGCCGAGTGGTGGATTCGCCATCACTGATCCCGGCCGCGCGAGGCCTCATCGCGCAGCTCCTGCGCGGATCGGGCGGCACGGCGCATGGCCCGCGCCAGTGGCCACGGGAGTGCAGATGCATACAGATCCTCGCACTTGCCGCTCCGGCGCTCACCGACAATGGTCGAGCGGCCGCGGCCGGGGATCCCCATGCGCATCGAAGCCGTCGACGTCTTCTACCTGCGCATGCCCGAGGTGCTCGACATCGGCGACGGCAGCCAGGACGCGACCCTGGTCCGCGTCAGGGCCGGCGGGCTGGTCGGCTGGGGCCAGTGCGAGGCCTCGCCGCTGACCTCGATCGCCGCGCTGGTGTGCCCGATGTCGCACAGCGCGTGCAAGCCGGTCGCCGCGTCGGTCGTCGGCCAGCGGCTCGACGCGATCGCCGACATCGGCCGCATCGGCGACGCGGTGCGCGCGGCGAGCCTCGATCTGCTGCAGGCCGAGCACACGCTGTCCGGCATCGACATCGCGCTGTGGGATCTGATCGGCAAGCGCCTCGGCGAACCGGTGTGGCGCCTGCTGGGCTATCCGCGCGCCTACCCGAAGCGGCCGTACTCGTCGGTGCTGTTCGGGGACACGCCGGCGCAGACCCTGGCCAAGGCGCGGGCGGCGCGCGCCGCCGGCTTCACGGCGGCCAAGTTCGGCTGGGGACCCTACGGCCGCGGCGGCGTCGCCGAGGACCGCGAGCAGGTGGTCGCCGCGCGCGAGGGTCTCGGGCGCGATGGGATCCTGCTGATCGACGCGGGTACGGTGTGGGGCGACGACGTCGCGACCGCGGCGCTGCGCCTGGACGCGCTGCGCGAGGCCCGCGCGACCTGGCTGGAGGAGCCGTTCCACACCGGCGCGCTCGACGCGTACGCGACGCTGGCGAAGCGCTCGGCGCCGGTGGCCATCGCCGGCGGCGAGGGCAGCCACAACCAGCACATGGCTCGGCACCTCATCGATCACGGCGGCGTCGGCTTCATCCAGATCGACACCGGCCGCATCGGCGGCATCACCCCGGCCAAGGCGGTCGCCGACCACGCGCGCGCCGCCGGCGTGACCTACGTCAACCACACCTTCACGTCGACCCTGTCGCTGTGCGCGTCGCTGCAGCCCTATGCCGGCATGGAACGCGACGAGATCTGCGAACTGCCGACCGAGCCCAAGGCGCTGTCGCTGCGCCTGACGCGCGAACGCCTGGTGCCTGGTGGCGACGGGATGCTGCGCCTGCCCGAGTCGCCCGGCCTCGGCGTGACCCCCGATCCGGCGGTGATCCGCGAATTCCTCGTCGACACCGAGATCCGCGTCGCCGGCAAGGTTCTGTACCGCACCCCGGCGATCGACGGGTGACGGGCACGGCGCCCCGCATGCACCGCACCATCGTCCGCCCGGCCGCGCTGGATCTCGATTCCCCGGGCCGGCGCGACTACCTGGTCGCGCTCGAGCACGATTCGATCTGGGGCGATCACCTGATGCCGCTGACCGTGATGGTCGGTCCGGAGGCGGCTCCCGGCCGCGGCCTCGTCGCCTTCGGCTCGACCCACGGCGACGAGTACGAGGGCCCGATCGCCATCAAGCGCCTGCTGCGCGAGATCGATCCGGGGCGCGTGCGCGGGCGCATCATCCTGGTGCCGGTGCTCAACCCGTCGGCGTTCGCCAGCGGCACGCGCGACGCGCAGGACGACGACGGCGTCAACCTCAACCGCGCGTTCGTCGACCAGGCGGGCGCGACGCCGGCGCTCAACGGCATCTCGCACCGCATCGCCGCGTTCGTGCGCGCCGCGATCTGGCCGCGCGTGCACGTGGTCATCGACATCCATTCGGGCGGCAGGGTCGCCAAGCTCCCCCACCTCTCCAGCTTCCATCCGATCGCCGATCCGGTGCTGGCGCGCGCGACCGAGGAGTGCGCGCGCTGGTTCGGCACGCCGTTCGTCATGACCTACCAGAACGCCACGCCCGGCCTGCTGACCAGCGAGGCCGAGCGGCTGGGAAAGATCACCGTCGGCACCGAGCTCGGCTACGGCACGTCGATCGATCGCGACGGCGCCGCCTTCGCGCGCCAGGGCATCCTCGCCGCGGCGATCCACCACGACCAGCTCGCCGGCGAGATCGCGCCCATCGCCCACCACCGCGACGGCAGCCAGCGCCTGGTCGAGATCGTCGATCGCGCCTGCTTCGTGCCGGGCCCGTTCGCCGGCCACTACGAGCCGGTGATCGACATCGGCGAAACGGCGCGCGCCGGCGACGTGGTCGGCTGGCTGCACGACTTCGTGCGCATCGACGACGAGCCGTGGGCGGTGCGCGCCCAGGTCGACGGCGTCGTGCTGGCCCGCGCGTGGGGCAATCCGACGCGGCGCGGGCAGCACGTGGCGGTGGTCGCGAAGATCATCGGCTGACCGTCGCGCTTCGAGCTTCGGGCTTCGAGCTGCGAGCTGCGAGCTGCGAGCTGCGAGCTGCGAGCTGCGAGCTGCGAGCTGCGAGCTGCGAGCTGCGAGCCGAAATCAGCTGAAGACGATCGTCCGTTTTCCCGAGATCAGCACGCGGCGGTCGAGATGCAGGCGCACGGCGCGCGACAGCACCTGGCGCTCGAGGTCGCGGCCCTTGGCGACCAGCTCGTCGACCTCGTCGCGATGCGAGACCCGGGCGACGTCCTGCTCGATGATCGGCCCCTGGTCGAGCTCCTCGGTGACGTAGTGCGCGGTCGCGCCGATGATCTTGACGCCGCGCGCGCGCGCCTGGTGGTACGGCTTGGCGCCGACGAACGCCGGCAGGAACGAGTGGTGGATGTTGATCATCCGCCCGTGCCAGTCGTTGGTGAACCCCGGCGAGAGCACCTGCATGTAGCGCGCCAGGACCACGAGCTCGATGCCGCGCTCGGCGAGCAGACGCCGCTGCCGCTCCTCGGCCTGCGGCTTGGTGGCGGCGTCCACCGGGATGGTGACGAACGGCACGTCGAAATGGCGCGCGACGCTCTCCAGCGTGGCGTGGTTCGAGACGATGACGTCGATGTCGCCGCGCAGCTCGCCGAGCTGCGCGCGCAGCAGCAGGTCGTACAGGCAGTGCGCGGTGGTCGAGACGAACACCGCGACCTTCGGCCGCCGGTCGCTGTAGGTCAGCGTCCATTGCAGCTCGAAGCGCGCCGCCATCTCGTCGAGCGCCCGACCGATCCCGGCGCGGTCGAGGCGGAAGGCGGCGATCGACCACACCAGCCGCATGAAGAACATGCCGGTGTCGTGCTCGGCGTGCTGGTCGGCGTCGAGGATGTTGCCGCCGTTGGCGAAGACGAAGTTGGACAGGCTGGCGACCAGCCCGGTGCGGTCGCGGCAGCCGACCAGCAGGGTCGCGGTCGGATCGCTCATGCGGACTCCAGGGTGCGCGCGACGGCGGCGAGACGCGCGGCGAAGGCCACGTCGTCGATCGCCGGGCGCGAGCCGGCGGTGTCGACCGCGACCTTCAGCGGCACCCAGCTGCGGCAGCCCGCGTAGGACGGCTCGTCGGCGATCTCGACCGGCTCGCGCAGGCGATGGACGCGCAGCGCCAGCACGTACAGCCACGGCTGGCCGCGATAGGCGAAGCGCGTCGCCAGCTCGGCGTCGGACCAGATCAGCTCGTCGCCCAGCGCCTGGACGCGCGCGAGGTCTCCCGCCTTCCAGGTGCCGGCGACCTCGGCCCAGGCCTCGAGCCGGATGCGGCCCGGCGCCGGATCGGCACCGACCTGGTCGGCATGCGCCGGCTTGAGGCGCTCGCGCGCCTGGTGCAGCCACGAGGGCAGCAGCAGGAAGCGGTCGTGCTCTGGCTGGAACAGGCCGCCGCCGCGCTCGTGGATGCCGCCCTTGCGCACCATCAGCATGCCGCGCCCGGCGGCGAGGACGCGGCAGCAGGCCGCCCATTCCTGCAGGCCGGTGCGCAAGGTCGACGTGCCAGCGGCGTCCGTTCCGGTCATGGGACGCGAGGCTCGCCTCGGCCACCGGGGTCGCAAGCGCAGGCCGCGTCGGAGGTTCCCCGTGGCCGACCAGAGGCGGCGCACCTAGCATGCCCGGATCGGAACCCGCGATGCCGACTCCCGCTGATCGCCGTGGCTTCACCCTGATCGAGATGCTGATCGTCATCACCGTCATCGCGGTGCTGGCGGCGCTGCTGATCCCGGCGATCTCGCTGGCCAAACGCGAGCTGGGGAAGGTGCGCTGCAGCAACAACCTCCAGCAGGTCGGCATGGGCATCGAGGTGATGCGCCAGGAGCGCGACGACCTGTTTCCCGGGCGGCTGGTCGACCTCTTCGACAAGGCCTACTCCGGGCCGTTCGAGCCGGGTATCGGCAAGATCCTGATCTGCCCGGTCGACACGTCGCGTGGGACGAACGGCTTCAACCGGTATTCGGGTTGGGCGCAGTTCGACGATCTGCGCGAGGACATCATCTCCGGTCGCGAGGCGGAACCACCACGCGCCTACAAGACGATGTCGTGCAGCTATCTCTACGAGACCTCCGATCAGCTGCTCGACTACCAGTCGGGCGACCCGGACGAAGGCGTGCTCAAGAACCTCTACCGTGATGAACCGATACCCGTCGACCCGGCGACCGGCCTCTACGCCAAGGTGTCGTGGCAGACCGGGAAGAAGGTGCAGGTGAAGCACGGCAACCTGCGCGCCGGAAGCACGTCCGACTTCGGGGATCCCTTCCCGACGTCCTACATGCCGGTCCTGCGCTGCTACTGGCACAACCGCTGGACGATCGCCAACTCGCGGGTCGAGGAGAAGATGATCAACCTCAGCTGGGACCTGAACGTCTTCAAGTCGATCCCCTACTGGGAGACGACGGTCAATCCCGACATCCCGCTGCCGAACTGATCCACGCGACGATCCGCCCCTCGTCGACCTCCGCCCCGCGCAGCCCCGGCCAGCGCTCGACCACCGCCATCCCGTTCGCGCGCGCCAGCGCATCGATCTCCGCCGGCTCGTACAGCCGGACGCACTCGCGCCACTGCGCGACGTGGTTCTCGCCGTCGCTGACGCGCACCTGCTTCTGCACGCGCGGCCCATGGAGGTTGCGCTGCTCGACGATGGTCAGTCCCGCGGCGGTGGTGCGCCGGCTCTCGGGCACCAGCGTCCGGCGCACGCGTGCCGGATCGGGCAGGTCGAGGACGAACCAGCCGCCGGGGGCGATGAGCGCGGCGAGCCGCGCGAACAGCGCCGCGTTCTCCGCGTCGTCGCCGTAGCCGAAGGCGGTGAACAGCGACAGCACGGCGGCGAACGAGCGGTCGGCGAACGGCGGGCGGCGCAGGTCGCCGCGCGCGACGTCCGCGCCGCCCGGTCGGGCCGCCGCGGCGCGCAGCAGGTCGGCGCTCCAGTCGATGCCGACCGCGCCGAAACCGAGGTCCGCCAGCGCCGCGACATGCCGGCCGCAGCCGCAGCCGGCGTCGAGCACCGGTCCGGGCGTCGGGCCGAGACGGCGCGCGATCGCCGCGACCTCGGCGGCCGCCGCGGCGTCATCGCGATGGGCGTAGACCTGGCGATAGGCGCTGGCGAACGCCGCCTGCCACCACGGCGCCGGCGCGGCGCTCACCCGCGCGCGGCGGCCGCGCGCTGCGCCGCCTGGCGTCGCGACGACGCGTCCGCGGTGCCATCCGGCAGGAGCTGCGCCAGGTCGATGACCGTGGCCATGGCGCCCGCGGCCATCAGCTGCTCGGCCGGGATCAGGCCGGCGAAGCCGATGGTGACGCAGCCGGCGGCGCGCGCGGCGGCGACGCCGCTCAGCGAATCCTCGATCGCGACGCAGGCCGCGGGCGGCACGTCGAGGCGGCGGCAGGCGAGCAGGTACGGCGCGGGATCGGGCTTGTGCGCGATGGTGTCCTCGGCGCAGACCCGCGAGGGCAGGCGCTCCGCCAGGCCGGCGGCGGCGAGCGTGGCGATCGCGACCCGGCGCGTCGCCGAGGTCACGACGCAGCAGGCGATGCCCTCGCGCCAGGCGTAGTCGAGCAGGCGGTCGACGCCCGGTTGACGCGCCACCCCCTGGGTGGCGTACAGCTCGAGCAGGATATCCGTCTTGGCCTGGACCCAGGCGGCGGCGTCGATCGTCCGGCCGACGCGCGCGGCCAGCGCGGTGAAGAAGCTGCGGTCGCCCTTGCCGACGTTGTCGATGACGTCCGCCTGGGTGACCGGCATCGACTGGCTGGCCAGGAAGCGCTTGTGGGCGGTGAAGTGGAGCGGCTCGGTGTCGACGAGGGTGCCATCCATGTCGAGCAGCAGCGCTGCGGGCGATCCGATCTGCATGGGGAGAGGATACTCCGGTCGGCCCAGCCCCCAAGCGGGCGGAAGGCCGCCCGGCGGCGCCGCCCCCCCTCAAACGCAGAGCCCCCGGCGGTTGCCGGGGGCTCGATGCGTCGCGCGAGGGGAAGCGGTCGTCAGACCGCGATCTCGGCATGGCTGCGATGCACGTCGCGTTCGCGCTCGTGGATCTTGCGCAGCTGGCTGGCGCTCTTGCCGGCAGCCCCATCGATCGCGGCGAACAGCGACTTGTCAGCGGCGTGGGCCACGACTTCCTTGCCCGAGTGCAGGTGCATCACCGTGTCCGCACGGTAACCCTCGCGTTCGCCTCCATGGATCGTCACGTGGACGGCGTGCAGACGCGCGTGGTAGCGGTCCAGGTCACCGAACTTGTCGTGGATGTAGGCCCTCGTCCTATCAGAGACGTGGCAGTGGATGCCGCTGATGTGGATCGCGATCATGACATCGATCTCCTTCGCAGAGAGATAGGCATGTCGTCCGCTCCCCTGCGCGGACGGCGGCGTTGGTTGGGATCCAGGGGGATCCACGCCCATTCTAGTCAGCCACGGCCGAACCCGTCAATGCCGAAGCCCGCAGCTATAAGATTCTACAGCTCGCAAGCCCGTCCTGGAGCTGCCGTGGGACATTCACCGCTTGCGCTCACCGATCATGCGGGATGGCCAGGAAATACCGTGGATCCGCGTCGGCAGGCGCCTGCCGACGCGGTCGTGGGAGCGGCCGCGTTTTCGACATCGCGGTCGCCGACCGACCAGCGGTGATACCAGTGTCTGAAACCCACGCGTGACATGCTCGCCAGGCCGCAGGTCGGCCCAATCGAGGCGCTCGGTTGTTGCGGGCTGGCCTCGGTGGAGCACCCTGGCACCCCTTCCGATCTGGACGGATTGCACGAATCACCAGCACCGCCCGCACCCGGCGCGCCATCAGCACTCAACGCAGCTTCCGCCACCCCTGTACCTGCATTCGGCCCGATGACCCTGGTAACTGCAATTGCCCTCCATGGTTTCGCCCATCCGCTGCCCGCGGGCTGGGAACTCGCCGCCACGTGGGGCAACTGGCGCGCCGGGCGCCTGGTCCTGGCGGACGGATTGCGCGCCCGCATCCACCTGTCGTGGGCGCGGTCGACGCGCACGCCCGACCTGGCCGCGACGCTCGCCCGGGCCGGCAGGAAGCTGGCGCGCGCCCATCCCGGCGCGGGGATGTGGGACCAGCGCTTCGAATCCGACCGCGGCTTCGCGACGTGGCGGGCCCATGACGGCGACCGGCACGTCGCGGTGCGTCGTTTCGCCTGCGGCGTCAGCCTGGTCTGGCAGCAGGTGCATCCCGGCGGCGAACGCGAGCTCGAGACGCTGGTCGACGCGACGACCGCGGTGGCCAACGACCAGGCGGCGCCCTGGCGGCTGTACGGCCTGGACCTCGAGCTCCCCCCCTGGTGGCGGCTCGAAGGCATCCAGCACGTGGCCGGGCTGGTCCGCGCGCTGTGGTGCCGCTATCCCGACGATCGCGTGCGGCCCGACCAGCTGCTGGTCGTTCGCCGCATGGCCTGCGCCCACGTCCTGCTCGGCGAGCGGACCCTCGATGCCTGGCTGCGCGCGCACCTGCGGCGCTCCGAGGTCGCGACCTCCGGCCGCGACGGCGTCGTCGCGATGGTCGACGCCACGGCGCCCGGTCCGACGTGGTGGCGCCGGCTGCGCCGCCAGCACGACCGCCGCCGCCTGCACGCCTGGATCGAGGACGAGACCGACCGCCTGGTGATCCAGGAATGGAAGGGGTCGACCGATCCGCTGCCCTGCCTGCTGCGCCTGCCCGCCGCCGCGTTGAGGGTCGCATGAGCCGTACCGCCCAACGCCCTGCGTCGAGCCCCGAGCGGGCGGTGCCGCGCCTCGCGCCCGACGCCGTCGCGTCGCGCGGTCCCGACGGGGCGCTGCGCCTGAGCGCGCCGCTGCACCGTCGCGGTCTGCACCGCTGGCTGGCGCGCGTCGCGCGATCGCCCGAGCGCATCACGGTCGAGCTCGACGCGCTCGGCGCGTGGACGGTCGAGCACCTCGACGGCCGCAGCCTCGAGAGCCTGGCCGACGACCTGGCGCGCCAGTTCAAGCTCTCGACGCGCGAGGCGCGGGTCGCGCTCGGCCAGTTCGTGCAGTCGCTGGTCGCGCGCCGCCTGGTCCGCCTCGACATGGACGCCGCATGAGCCGCGACAAACGCTCCCTGCTCGGCGATGCGCCGCGCCTGCCGCTCTCGGTGGCGATCCAGGTCGCGTGGACGTCGATCCGCGTGCGCATGTCGCGCAGCCTGGTAACGGTCTCGTCGGTGGTGCTGGCGGTCGCCTTCCTGCTGGTGGTGGTCGGCGAGAACCTGGCGAATCGCGCGGTGTGGCGCGGCTTCGCCGAAGAGACGCAGCCGCTGGCCGATCTGCAGGCGGTGCGCGCGCTCGCCGACAAGGCGCGCGATCCGCTCGACCTGCTCCAGCTCCTGGCCGACGACGGGGCCGCGGCGTCCGCGTGGGTCGAGTCGCAGACCGGCGCGCCGATGCCGCCGCTCGACGCGACGACGGCGACGCTGGCGCTGAAGGTCGCCCGCTGGATCGAGGAGCTGAAGCCGTCGCACCGCTTCCTCGTCATCCGCAACCGCACGCCCGACGAATGGCTGCTCGCGCTCGATGCGCAGGCGGTCGAGGCCCTGGTCAAGGTCTCGCGCGACCTCCCGGGCATCACCCTGCCGGCATCGCGCGAGGATCTCGACAAGCTGGCCGCGCAGCGCCCGGCGCTCGAGCGGACGGTCGCGGCCCTGATCAGCGCCGAGGACGCGCGCCTCGCCGCGATCAGCGCCAACGGCGGCGGCGAGGCGATCCTCGACCGCATCCTCGCCGGGGCGGACCGCGCCGAGATCGCCGCCGGCGGCATGCCGCTCGGGCAGGCGTTGCCGACGCTCGACGATGCGCGCTGGCAGGCGCTGCGCCGGCAGCTGCGCATGGACCGCGCGCGCTCGACCGCGGTCGACATCGTGCGCCGGCTGAACGAGCGCGATCCGGCCCACCTGCTGGCCGCCGATGTGCGCGACTGGCGCGGTCTCGCCGCGAAGCTGCGCGCCCAGATCGGCGCCGCCGGCGACAATCCCGGCAAGCGCCTGGTGGCGGCGGCGCGCGGTCAGGGCGACGCGCTGCTGCTCGCCGACGACGCCGACGCGTCGGCGCGCGAGGCGGCGATCGCCGCGATCAACACCGCGCTCGGCGACCCCGCGTTCTTCACCCGCGACGCCTGGACCGGGATCAGCCTGCCCGATGCGGCGAGCGAAACGGCGCGGCGCGACCAGATGCGCGAGCGGCAGCTGACGCGCTTCAACCGCGCGCTGTTCGACGCCGCCTACGCCGGCCTGATCGCGCCGATGAACGCGACGGCACCGGAGCCGCTCGAGCTGGCCCAGCTCGCTACCGGCGACCAGGCCGATCATCCGCTGGCTGGCCAGCTGGACGAACGGCTGCGCGCCGCGCTGCCCGACCTGCCGCTCGCCGACCTCTGGGCCGACCAGCGCCGGCGCGCGCGTCTCGAGGCGCTCGGCGCGACGTTCACCGGCATCGATTACAACCCGGAACGCGCGGCGACGCGCACCTTCTGGCTGGTCGCGCTGTCGCTGCTGGTGTGCATCGTCGGCATCGTCAACACCATGATGATGGCGGTGACCGAGCGCTTCCGCGAGATCGCGACGATGAAGTGCCTGGGCGCCATGGATTCGTTCATCCTCAAGGCCTTCCTCATCGAATCCGGCGCGACCGGCAGCGTCGGCTCGCTGATCGGCGCGCTGATCGGCCTCGCCCTGGCGCTGACCCAGTCGGCGACGCGCTTCGGCTCGTCGTTCTGGCAGGCGTTCCCGGCGCGCGACTACGCGCTGGCCGCGCTCGGCGCGCTGGTCTGCGGCATGGTGCTGGCGGTGCTCGGAGCGCTGCTGCCGGCGTTGAAGGCGGCGCGGATGCATCCGATCGAAGCGATGCGGATCGACGCATGAAACGGACGAGCGGAACGAGTGGAGGCGGCATGCGCGCGTGGCTGGTCATCGCGGTCGCCCTGGGCTGCCAGATCGCCGCCGGTCCCGGGACGGCGAGCGCCGGCGAGAGCCCGGCAGAGCTCGACCACGAGGCGATCGCCAGCCACGCCGAGGCCCTGCTCGCCATCCCGGCGCGCGCGCCCGGTCATCCCGGATCGGCGCTCGCCGCGGCGCTGATCGAGAAGCGCCTCGCCGACCTCGGGCTGACGCCGCTGAAGGTCCGCCATACGGTCTCGGCGGCGCTGGACCGCGGCACGTCCCTGGCGATCGACGGCGTCGACATCCCGGTGCTGCCGCACCTGCCCAACGGCGCCGCCACGGCGGGCACCGGCGGCGAGACCATCAGCGGCCGCATCGTCTGGCTGGGCGACGGCGAGCTCGCGCGCTTCACCGGCAAGGACCTCGACGGGGCCATCGCCGCGTTCGACGCCAACGCGCGCGATGGCTGGCGCTACGCGGCGCAGCTCGGCGCGCGCGCCGCGATCTTCAACCGCGGCGGGGAGCGCAGCGGCTTCGACCTCTTCTTCCAGAGCCATATCGTCAGCATCGAGTTCCCGCGTTTCCTCGCCGACGTCGATCAGAGCCATGACGGCCAGCAGGCGGTGCTGACCAGCACCGTCGCGTGGCAGCCGGTCGACGCGTGGTCGGTGATCGCGCTGATCCCGGGGACCGCACGCAAGGGCCAGGCGGTCGTGCTGACCACCGGCTACGAATCGCCGATGGACCTGCCCAGCGAATCGCCGGGCGCGACCGAGGCGTGGAACGCGGCGACGCTGATGGAGCTCGCGGCCCGCCTGGTCGCCGAACCGCCCAAGCGCGACGTGCTGCTGGTCTTCGCCGGCGCCGGCTACGAGTACCACAAGGGCCTGCGCCACCTGCTCGGCGCGCTGACCTCCGAGCGCGATGCCGAGGGCGTGTTCGCGCCGGCCGGGCAGCTGCCGCGCGTGCGCGCCGCCCTCGCCGCCGAACGCTGGCGCTGCCGCCGCGTGCTCGCCGCGCTCATGGTGGCGCGGATGTGGCCGCGCGGCCTGCTGGCGGCATCGCCGACGACGCTGCCGTGGATCCAGACCCTGGCGCAGGATTCCGCCGCGCTGCCGGTGCCCGCCGGCATGGGCAAGGCCGACAACGAGGCCTTCCTGTCGCGCAAGCTGCTCGACGACCTCGTGGCGCAGGCCGCCGCCGATCTGACCGACGCGGCGTTCATCCCCTTGTCGGACGCGCGCGAGCGGCGCTCGCGCCTGAAGGCCCGGCTCCAGAAGAAGGACGTCGCCGAGAGCGACCGCGAGCGGATGACCGCCGAGTTCGAGGCCGTGGTCGCCGAGCTCCCGGCGCTCGAGGCGCACTACGAACGCTACCGGGACATCGGCCCGCGCCTCGAGTTCAACAAGGCGCTGACCGTCGCCGAGGACGCATCGGTCCCGTCGCTGCTGCCCGCGATCATCGCGACGCTCGTCCGCCACACCGCCGTGATCGATCGCCGCAGCGCCGATGTCGACAGCCTGGCGGTCGCGCGCGGCGCGCTGGGATCGTCGCTCGCCATCCACCTCATCGGCCTGCGCCTGTCCGACGGCAGCGATCGCTTCTCGTGCCTGACCGGGGGCGGCTGGGTCTCGTGGTCGAGCGAGCTCAACTGGCTGTCCAACGGGCTCATGAAGCTCGCCGACGACGTCAACCTCTCGCGCCGCGGCCAGGCGCCGCTGCGCTTCGACCGCATGCCGTACGACATGCCGAGCGACTTCAAAGCGTACTTCCCCGCCGGCGATCGCGGCGTCGAGGTCGCGGTCGCCGCGTGCTACCCGCTGACCGCCGCCGCCCTGGTGACGACCAACGATCTCTGCGAGAAGGTCGGCACGCCGCTCGACACCGCGGCCGCCTTCCGCCGCCCCGACTTCCTGCGCCAGACGGTCGGCCTGCACCACTACATCCGCGAGTACATCGACAGCGACATCATCAACGACCGCAGGCCCAAGGGCCTGAACACCGCGTCGCCGACGATCGAGGTGCAGATCCGCACGATCGGCGGCAAGACCGGCCGGCGCGCGTTCCGCTGGCCGATGGTGGCGCTGGGCACGTTCACCGAGACCCATTGGTGCGACGCCTTCGGCAAGGCGCAGGCGCTGTTCGTGCCGGAAGGCGTGCCGAACACCCCACCCTGGCTGGTGAGCGTCTACGGCTTCGCCGCGGACGGGCGCATCGACCACGTCATCGCCACCAAGGGCCAGATGGGCGGCGCCAAGGTCGAGATCGGCATCAACGGCAAGGTCGACGACGTCCTGGCGCTGTGCTTCCCCTGCGTGCAGAGCCGGCTGTTCGATGTCATCGATCCGCGCCTGATCCGGGCGCTGCCCAACATCAGCGTGCTCAACGCGACGCGCGACAGCACGCCGAACCACCTGCACGTCGAGATCGGCACCGACGGCGCGGTCGCGATCTTCACCGGCAGGCGCGAACGCCTGCGCGTCACCGGCGCCGAGGGCGCCGGCATCAACCAGATGGTCATCACCGGCGAGCTGTCCACCGACGACAGCACCAGGACCGGGCTCGCCGCGGGCGACCTGGCGACGTTGACCGCGATGTCGGCGGCCGCCGACATGGCCGCCCTCAACGACAAGCGCGTCACGCTGCTGCGCGAGAACGGGATCAGCTCGGACAGCCTGGTGACGCTGCACTCGCAGGCCGAGCGCCACCTCGAGGCGGCGCGCGACGCCTACAAGGCCAGGGACTACCGCGCCGCGCTGGGCCAGTCGCAGTCGTCGTGGGCGCTCGCCGGCAAGGTCTACCCCGCGCTGCTGACGATGGCCAACGACGTGGTCTACGGCCTGGTCGTGATGCTGCTCTTCGCGATCCCGTTCGCGCTGATCTGCGAACGGCTGTTCCTCGCCGGCAACACCATCATCAAGCGCGTCGCCGGCTTCACCGGCTTCTTCATCGCCATCTTCCTGTTCTTCTTCTTCTTCCATCCGGCCTTCGACCTCGCGACGACGCCGATGGTGATCTTCCTCGCCTTCGTGATCATCATCATGTCGGTCTGGGTCAGCTCGATCGTCTACAAGCGCTTCGAGCACGAGATGGAGCAGATCCGCAACGCGCGCCTGGGCATCCACAAGGCCGACGTCAGCCGCCTGGGCACGGTCTTCGCCACCGTCGCGCTGGGGATCAGCAACATGCGCCGCCGCCCGATGCGCACGTTCCTGACCGGCATGACGGTCGTGCTGATGACCTTCATCCTGCTGACCTTCGCCAGCTTCACCTCGAACGTCGGCTCGCAGCGCCTGGCGCTCGACGCGCGGCCGCAGTTCGACGGCATCATGCTGCGCCGCCACGGCTGGACCCACCTGTCGCCGGAGATCGTCGACCGCGTCGACGCGGCCTGGGGCGACCGCTTCGACCTCCATCCGCTGCGCTGGCTCGATCCGAACGCCTTCGTGCCGAAGTACCCGTTGAGCGGTCCCAAGGGCTCGACCGCCATCGGCGGCGTCACCGGCGTCGGCGACTCCGATCCGACCGGGCTGACCCGGGCGCTGTACCGCGGCCCGATCGCCGAGGGCACGCCGACCGGATTCGGCGGCGAGCGCGATTGGCTGTTCCTCCCGCCCGACGTGGTCGAGCGCCTGGGCTGGACCGCCGGCGGGGAGGGCCGCTTCTGGGGCAAGGACATCAAGGTCGGACTGATCGACACCAAGGCGATGTCGGCGATGACGCACCTCAGCGGCGAGGCGCTGACGCCGCTGGCGCCCGAGGCGATGGACGACCAGCGCAAGCGCCAGATCCAGGAGATGGCCGAGCAGGCGGCGAAGGGCACCCTGACCACCGCCGAGTCGACCTCGTACACCCACCTCTCGCCCAACAACGTCGGCGTCGTCCACGTCAGCATGATCGAGCGCCTCGGCACCGGCCTGGTCGCGCTGACCCTGACGCCGAAGGCGACGGCGGCGAACGAGAAGCGCGTCGACATCGACGCCGTCGCCGCCGACATGGCCCAGCAGATGGCGCTGACCATCCGCGTCGCCAGCCGCGGCGAGGGCTATCTGCTGACCGCGATCGGCACGATGGACGTCGCCGGCCTCGGCGCGGTGCTGGTGCCGCTGATCCTCGGCGGGCTGATCATCTTCTCGACGATGCTCAATTCGGTCGCCGAGCGCGGCAAGGAGATCTTCATCTTCTCGTCGCTCGGCCTCGCGCCGGTGCACGTCGCCGCGCTGTTCCTGGTCGAGGCGTCGATCTACGCGATCCTCGGCGGACTCGGCGGCTACATGGTCGCGCAGCTGATCGCCTCGGCGCTGGGCGTGACCGCGCAGCTCGGCTGGACGGCGCAGCCGGATCTCAACTACTCGAGCTTCACCGCGGTGACGACCATCCTGCTGGTGATGATCACCGTGCTGCTGTCGGCGCTGTACCCGGCGCTGATCGCCTCGCGCGCGGCCAACCCCGGCACCAGCGACTTCCGGGTGCCGCAGCCGGACGGCGACAAGATGGCGATCGCCTTCCCGTTCACCGTCGCGCGCCGCGACATCCGCGGCCTGCTCGCCTACCTGGTCGCCTACTTCGACGCGCACACCGAGGCCTCGACCGGCTGCTTCACCGCCGCCGACGCGAGCATGATCAGCGAGGGCGAGCGCCACGCGGTGACCAGCAAGACCTGGCTGGCGCCGTTCGACCTCGGCATCAGCCAGCGCCTGGTGATGAGCGCGGTGCCGACCGACGTGAAGGCGATCTACGCGGTGCAGCTCGACCTCGAGCTGCTCTCCGGCCAGCGCCGCGCGTGGCGCCGCGCCAACTTCGCCTTCCTCTCCGACCTGCGGCAGCAGTTCCTGGTCTGGCGCACCCTCTCCCCGGAGGCGATGGACAAGTACCGCGCCGCCGGCGGCGACCCCGAGGCCAAGGCGCGCCTCGCGACGTCGACGTCGATGCTCAAGAAGGAAGTCGCCGAGCTGGGAGTCGTCCAGTGAGCCTGCTGCACGACAAGGAGCTCCAGCAGTACCGCGACCTGGTCAAGCCGCCCGGCGTGTTCCAGGACGGCTTCGGCTGGAAGGCGGTCTTCGGCGCGCTGTTCGTCGGCATCGTCATGCTGCCGGCGTCGATGTACATGAACCTGGTGATCGGCGGGTCGTCGATCGGACCCGCCGCGACCTGGGTCACGGTCATCCTGTTCATGGAGATGGCCAAGCGCGCGCGCACCGCGCTGTCGACCGCCGAGCTGTTCGTGATCATGAGCATGGCCGGCGCCCTGACCGGCGGGCCGATCGAGGGCTTCTTCTGGCGCCAGTACATCGTCCAGTCCGAGGCGGCGCGCAGCTACGGCATGTCGGATATGTTCCCGGCGTGGTTCTCGCCGGGCGATCCCAACGTGCTCGACCAGCGCGACCTCTTCATGTGGCCGTGGCTGATCCCGCTCGTGCTGGTCTTCGTGCAGATGGTGATCAGCGCGGTCGACAACCTGGTGCTCGGCTACGGGCTGTTCCGGCTGGTCTCGGACGTCGAGAAGCTGCCGTTCCCGATGGCGCCGCTCGGCGCGACCGGCGTGCTGGCGTTGTCCGAGAACCAGTCCGGCAACGAGGGCTGGCGCTGGCGCTGCTTCTCGATCGGCACCGCGTTCGGCCTGTTCTTCGGATTCCTCTACGCGGCGATCCCGACCCTGACCTCGACCTTCCTGCGCGAGCCGTTCCAGCTCTTCCCGATCCCGTGGCTCGACATCTCGACGCGGACGCAGAACTGGCTGCCGGCGGTGCCGATGGGCATCACCTTCGACCTCGGGTTGTTCTTCTTCGGCATGGCGCTGCCGTTCTTCGGGGTGATCGGCTCGGTGGTCGGCGTCGTGGTGATGGTGATCGCCAATCCGATCCTGTGGTACGCGGGCATGCTGCCGAGCTGGAAGAAGGGCATGCTCACCCAGGAGATCCTGTTCGCCAACGG
>DASPLE010000056.1:0-30993 GCA_035627695.1 Planctomycetota bacterium | reverse complement strand
CACGTTGTCGGTCAGGTCCTTCCAGGTGCCGGCGACGCCCTTCACCACCGCCTGGCCGCCGAGCTTGCCTTCGGTGCCCACCTCGCGCGCCACGCGCGTCACTTCGGACGCGAACGCGTTGAGCTGGTCGACCATGGTGTTCATGGTCTCCTTCATCTGCAGGATCTCGCCCTTCACGTCGACCGTGATCTTCTGGCCGAGGTCGCCGTTGGCGATCGCCGTCGCCACCTTCGACACGTCGCGCAGCTGGACGGTCAGGTTGCCGGCCATCGCGTTGACGTTGTCGGTCAGGTCCTTCCAGGTGCCGGCCACGCCCTGCACGACCGCCTGCACGCCGAGCTTGCCTTCGGTACCGACCTCGCGCGCCACGCGCGTCACTTCGGACGCGAACGCCGAGAGCTGATCCACCATCGTATTGACGGTGTTCTTCAGCTCGAGGATCTCGCCCTGCACGTCGACGGTGATCTTCTTGGACAGGTCGCCGTTGGCGACCGCCTTGGTGACGTCGGCGATGTTGCGCACCTGGCCGGTCAGGTTCGACGCCATCGAGTTCACGTTGTCGGTCAGGTCCTTCCACGTGCCGGCGACGCCGGTCACCACCGCCTGGCCGCCGAGCTTGCCTTCCGTGCCCACCTCGCGCGCCACGCGCGTCACTTCGGACGCGAACGCGTTGAGCTGGTCGACCATGATGTTGATGGTCTTCTTCAGCTCGAGGATCTCGCCCTTCACGTCCACCGTGATCTTCTTCGACAGGTCGCCCGCGGCGATCGCCGAGGCGACGTCGGCGATGTTGCGCACCTGGCCGGTGAGGTTCGACGCCATCGAGTTCACGTTGTCGGTCAGGTCCTTCCACGTGCCCGACACGCCCTTCACCACCGCCTGGCCGCCGAGCTTGCCTTCCGTGCCGACCTCGCGCGCCACGCGCGTCACTTCCGAGGCGAACGAGTTGAGCTGGTCGACCATCGTGTTGATCGTCACCTTGAGCGAGAGCATCTCGCCCTGCACGTCGACGGTGATCTTCTTCGAGAGGTCGCCGTTGGCGATCGCGGTCGCGACCTCGGCGATGTTGCGCACCTGGCCGGTCAGGTTGCCGGCCATGAAGTTCACGTTGTCGGTCAGGTCCTTCCAGGTGCCGGCGATGCCCTTCACCTGGGCCTGGCCGCCGAGCTTGCCTTCGGTGCCGACCTCGCGCGCCACGCGCGTCACTTCGGAGGCGAACGAGTTGAGCTGATCCACCATCGTGTTGATGGTGTCCTTCAGCTCGAGGATCTCGCCGCGGACGTCGACGGTGATCTTCTTCGAGAGGTCGCCGTTGGCCACGGCCTTGGTCACGTCGGCGATGTTGCGCACCTGGCCGGTCAGGTTGCCGGCCATCGAGTTCACGTTGTCGGTCAGGTCCTTCCAGGTGCCCGCCGCGCCCGGCACGTACGCCTGGCCGCCGAGCTTGCCTTCCGTGCCCACTTCGCGCGCCACGCGCGTCACTTCCGAGGCGAACGAGTTCAGCCGGTCCACCATCGTGTTGATGGTGTCCTTCAGCTCGAGGATCTCGCCCTTCACGTCGACGGTGATCTTCTTCGAGAGGTCGCCCGAGGCGATGGCGGTGGCCACGGTCGCGATGTTGCGCACCTGCGACGTCAGGTTCGACGCCATCAGGTTGACGTTGTCGGTCAGGTCCTTCCAGGTGCCGGCCACGCCGACGACCACCGCCTGGCCGCCGAGCTTGCCTTCCGTACCGACCTCGCGCGCCACGCGCGTCACTTCCGAGGCGAACGAGCCGAGCTGCTCCACCATCGTGTTGACCGTGCGCGCGGTGCGCAGGAACTCGCCCTGCAGCTGGCGGCCCTCGACGTCGAGCGCCATGGTCTGCGACAGGTCGCCCTTGGCGACCGCGCCGATCACGCGCGCGGTCTCGGTGATCGGCTGGACGAGGTCGTCGATCAGGTCGTTGACGCATTGCACCGACGACTGCCAGACGCCGGTCACCCCGGGCAGCGCGGCGCGCTGCGACAGGCGTCCGTCGCGACCGACGACCTGCGCGAGGCGGCCGAGCTCCTCGGCCATGCGCTGGTTGATCTCGATCACCTCGTTGAAGGTGTCGGCGATCTTTCCGTCGATGCCCTCGAGCTCGGCCGGCAACCGGGCGCTGAAGTCGCCTTTGCGGAAGGCGGTCAGGGCCGAGAGCAGCGTCTTGCGGTCGAGGGCGTCGGTGGTCATGGCGTTGGTCCGGGGGGCGGGTGGGGCGGCTGGACAAGGCGCTACGCGGTAGCACGACGATCGGGAACGAGGCGCGACGGAACGACGGAACCGCGGCGACCCTTGTAGCACGCGTCGGGTTGCTCTCAACCCGGCTCGCGGTCGACTGGGGCCATCGCACGACGAAATCGCGCCGTACCTGGCTCTTAAGGTCCACGTCGTTCGATCGCCAAGCGCAAACGTCAACGTCTTACAACGGCGGTGAAAACCGTCCTCGGGTCCGGTAACACGGCGGCGGAGCCCGGCGGCGACCAATCGACGCCTGATGCGATTTCACCGGTCCCACCAGGCCGATAGCGGGCATAGTGCCGACGGAACACGACGATGGTCAACGCGAACGAGATCCCGCCGCCGGTCTGGCCCCGCGACGTCCACTGCCGGATCCTCTACGTCGAGCGCGTGACGATCGACCACACCTGGCGTCATCGTCTGTGCAACCCATTCTGGCGACTGTACTTCAACGATGAGGACGGGGCGACCATCGACCATCCGGGCGGGACCTTCCGCCTGCCCGCCGGGCGCATCGTCCTGGTCCCCGCCTGGGGCGAGTTCGAGAGCCAGTGCCGGCGGCCGGTCCGCCACTTCTACATCCACTTCGATCCGGTCGGCCTGAGCGGCGACTGGTCGCGCCGGGTCTGGGACCGCCCGCTGGCCATTCCGACGACGCCGCCACGCGACCAGGCGGTGCGCGCCCTGGCCGACGGCATCGGCACCGCACCCGCATGGCGCCTGCGCGCCCAGGCCCTGCTGCTCGAGTGCCTCGCCGCGGCGCTCGACCAGCTGTCGGCGGACTCGGTCGCAAGCCTCGAAGCCCAGCTGATGAGCGACAACCCGATCGCGCCGGCGCTGCGCCACATCGATGGCTTCTACCACCTGCCCCTGACCGTGCCCCAGCTCGCCGAGCGCTGCCGTCTCTCGCCCGATCATTTCACCCGCGTCTTCAAGACCCGGACGGGCCAGACGCCCAGCCAGTACCTCCAGCATCGGCGGGTCGCGGTCGCCGCGGAGCGCCTCATCGCGAGCGACGACGACATCGCGCGCATCGCCACCGAGACCGGGTTCGCCAACCGCTACCACTTCACCCGTGTCTTCGCCAAGCGGATGGGCGTGCCCCCGGCGACGTACCGCCGGACCGGGCGGGTCTGAGCGCCGACGCATTTCGAGCTTCGAAGCGCGAAGCTGCAACCGGCGCGCGCGCGCGGCTGTTTGAGCTCGTCGAGCCCGCCGCTCGGCCTCGAGCCGGTTCTGATACGCTCCCGGCCGCGGAACCGCCGCGGGGGAGCCTCGTGACATGGCTGAAGCAACCGCCGGCCGCTGGCCACGCAGCGAGCGCGAACCCGGCAGGAGCGGCCCGGACCGCCCCGGCTTCCTGCGTCGGCACCGTCGCCTGGTCATCACCCTGGTCGTCATCGCGGCGATCCTGATCGCGCTGCGCCTGGTCGCCGAGCCGCTGGTCGGCTGGTACGCGCGCCGGGTGCTGAACCAGACGCCCGGCTACGGCGGCACGGTCGGCGAGATCGACATCCACCTCTACCGCGGCGCCTACGAGATCGAGGACCTGCACATCCACAGCATCAACGGCAGCACGACGAGCCCGTTGTTCAGCGCCGAGAAGGTCGATCTCTCCCTGCACTGGGGCGCGCTGATGCAGGGCGAGATGGTCGGCGAGGTCACCGTCCACAGTCCGGTGATCCGCTACGACGTGGCGGCGAAGCCCGCGGAGACGCCGACCGAGGTCGACGTGCCGGAGGACAAGCAGGGCCAGCCGACCGGCGAGAACCGCGAGGTCGCCGACGACATCTGGCAGGACAAGGTGAACGCGCTGTTCCCCTTCACCGTCAACCGCATCGAGCTGCACGACGCCGAGATCCGCTTCATCGACCGCGCGCGGCACCTCGACCTGTCGGCGAGTTCGGTCACCGCCGTGCTGACCAACCTGACCAACGCGGACGAGAGCGGCGCCGACCGGGTCGCGACCTTGGCGGTGAGCGGAACGACCATCGGCGGCGCCGACCTGAAGATCGACGGCACCGTCGATCCGTTCGCGCTCGATCCGACCTTCGACCTCGACCTGACCCTCGAGCACATGGACATGACCGCGCTCAATCCGCTGTTCGAGGCCTACAGCGGCATCGACGTCGAACGCGGCACCCTCGACCTGTACCTCGAGCTGACCGCGCAGGACGCGCGCGTGACCGGCTACGCGAAACCGATCATGAGCGACCTCAATGTCATGGACCTGCGCGAGGACGCCCAGGACGGCGGCGTCATGCGCGCGGTGAAGGAGGCGGTGGTCGGCACCGCGAGCGAGATCTTCGAGAACCAGGGCGAGGAGCAGCAGGCGGCGCGCATCGAGATCGACGGCGCGCTCGACGGCCCCGGCACCGATCCGTGGAGCGCGATCGCCAGCGCGTTGCGCCACGCGTTCGTCACGGCGATCACGCCGGGGCTGGATCAGGGCCGCGCCGCCAAGGACGACAAGAAGGACGACTGAGCGTCGGCGGCGTATCAGCGCAGCGTCGCCAGCCACGCGACCAGATCGCGCAGGTCGCGCGGCGACAGGATCTGCCCCATCGGCGGCATGATCGAGACCGCCCCGTAGCCGGGCGCCACCTCGGCACCGGGATCGACCAGCGCGCGCAGCAGCTGCTCGCGGTCGAGGCGGCTGGCGACGGCGGCGAGATCCGGAGCGGCGACGCCGCCGTCCCCGGCGACGGCGTGGCACATCGCGCACTGCGCCGGCGAGACGCGGAACAGCTCGCGACCGCGCGCGGCGTCGCCGCCGGTCAGGCAGGCGCGCCAGGCGGCGAGCGCATCGCCGTCGAGCGCGCGTTCGCGCCAGGCTGTTAGCGCGACGATGACCTCCGGCTCGGTGCGCGCCGCGGCCGCGTCCGTCAGTTCGAGGGTCAGCGCCGGCGGCAGGCGCCCGGCGGCGAGACGCGCGAGCTGCTCGGCGATCACCGCCGCCGCCGCGCGCCCCGGGATGCCGGCGAGCGTGGTCAGCGCGTGCTGCTGCAGCGGCTCGAGGGCGGGATCGACGGTCCGCAGCGCCGGTGCCGGATCCCCGACGGCGTACACGCACAGCTCGGAGAGGAACGCGCCGTAGCGCTGATCGGCGGTGCGCCACAGCAGCCAGCGGAAGCGGCCCAGCGCGCCGCCGTCGGCGAGCACGCAGCTGCCATGCTTGCCGCCGTCGCCGCGCTCACCGGTGTCGACCCGGGCGATGCGCGTCCAGCCGGCGAGGTCCGGCGCCGCGGGATCGGGCATCATCGGCCCATCGGCGCCGTAGAGCGTGTAGCGGTGCGGCGCGCGGTCGCGGCGGTGCCAGGAGTACGTCGCCACCCGCGCGACCTCCACGGCAGAGCCGAGGTCGACGAGGATGCGCGCCGAGCCGCCGTCGAACCAGGTGTTGCCGGTGACATCGTCGTGATCGGCCGGCAACGCGCCGTCGGTCAGGCGCGGCACGAGCAGGCCCTCGCTGCCGGCGTCGGCGTGCGGCCGCGCGAAGCCGGGGATCCAGGTCGCGGTCGCGCCGCGCGCGCGGTGGTCGGTCGGTCGACCGGTGGCGAGATCCTCCCAGGCGCCGTCGCCGCGGTCGACGACCACGCGCGCCAGCGGCGGCAGCGGCGCACCGATCGCGAACGCCGCCATCTCGCCGTAGAACGTCCCGCTGGCGCGCGCCGGCGACTGCCACAGCAGCCAGCGGAAACGGCCGATGCCGCGCTCGCCGCCGGTGACGGCGCTGACGTGACGGCCGCCCTCGCCCAGCGACGAGGTGTCGACGCCGGCGATGCGCGTCCAGCCCGCGCGCAGATCGGGCGCGGCCGGGTCGGGCATGGTCGCCGCGTCCGCGCCCCACAGCGTGAAGCGCTGCGTGGCGCGTTCGCGCCGGTGCCACGACCAGGTGTTCACGCGCGCCAGATCCGCGGCCGCGCCGAGATCGATCACGACGCGCGATTCGCCGCCGTCCAGCCAGGTGCTGCGCTCGCTGTCGTCGTCGTCCATCGCCAGGTCGCCGTCGGTCAGGCGCGGCAGGGACGCGCCCGCGGCGCCGGCATCGGCGTGCGGCGCGGCGAACCCGGCCGTCCAGCTGGCGACAGCGGGGATGGCCGACGCCGGATCGCCCACCGCCGCGGCCGACCGATCGGGATCGGCGAGCGCGACGTGGACGCTGATCGCGCTTCCCGGCGCGATCAGGTCGCCGGCGAGCGCGCGTCGGCCGGCGGTGATCGCGCCATCGGGATCGATGGCGGCCAGCGCGGTGAACGCCGCGCGACGCACGGTCGGCGACTCGTCGACCAGCAGACGCGGCATGCGCTCGGCGAGGCCCGGGGCGAGGCGCGTGCCGAGCTGCACGAGCGCCGTGGCGCGCACCGCCTCCGCGAAGCCGGCGTTGTCGGCGATCGCCAGCAGCAGGTCGTCGTCGAGCCCGAGCTCGAAGCGCTGGGCGAGGGCGACCGCGCCGCCGAGCAGCTCCTGGCGCTGCTCGCGGATCAGCGCCAGCACGGGGGCGCCGATGACCGCGGCGTCGAGCGGGACGCGCGCATCGCGCGTCCCGTCGGCGATCAGCCGGCCGGTGATCGGATCGACCGGGGCCACCACGTCCCAGCGGCCGAGCGCGTCGAGCGCCAGCGCGCGCTGGGCCGGCGGCGCGGACGAGGCCGCGAACCCCGCCAGCGCGCGCATCGCGCCGACGTCGCCGACGCGGTGCGCGGCGTCGACCAGGCGCAGGTGGATCATGCGCGCGGCGGCGGCGGGCAGCGCCTCGATCCATGCGGCGCCCAGCGCGGCGGGCAATGCCGGCAGCGCCGGGACCAGCGGCAGGTCGTGGATCGCGCGCACCGCCTCGGCCGCGATCGCCGGCTCGGCATCGTCGAGGAAGCGCGCGATCAGCGGATCGCGCTGACGGCGCAGGGCGAGCGCCGCGGCGAGGCGCAGCGCTCGCGACTCGTCTTCAGCCAGCGCCGCGAGCTCGTCTCCCTCCGCGACCGCCGCCAGCGCCGCGACGGTCGCGTGGCGCAGATCGGCATCGCCGCCGGTGTCGGAGCGCGCCAGCGCGATCAGCTCCGGCAGGGCCGGGCGATGCGCCAGCCGGGCGAGACCCAGCGCGGCGAACAGGCGCACGCGCGGCTCCGGATCGGCGAGCGCCGTCACCAGCGCCGGCGCGGCGCGGACATGACCCTCGTCGCCGAGCACGCGCGCGGCCTGCTCGCGGACGCGCGGCTCGCGGTCGGTGAGCAGCGGCATGAGCGCGCTCAGCGCGCCGGCTTCTCGCCGGCCGGCGATGCCCAGTCCCCAGATCGCGTGCACCCGGGCGATCGCCGGTCCGCCGCTCGCCGCCACCAGGCGCAGCGCGCGGATCCCGTCGTCGCCGCGCCGCGCGAGCGCGCGGTGCGTGCGGCTGCGCACGCGTCCATCGGCGTGGACGAGCAGCCGCGCGAGCTCGTCGCCGCCCCGCTCGTCCATCCCCTCGCGCAGCAGCGCCGCCACCGCCGCGTGCCGGGCGTCGCCGTCGCTGAGCGCGACGATGCGCCCGGTGTCGGCGAGGCCCCAGCCGCCGAGGTAGTTCGCGACCAGCAGCCGCCCGTCCGGCGCGAACGCGAGGTCGCTCGCCGCCAGGCCCCAGGCGAACACGTCGTCGCGATCGAGCGCGAAGCCGGCGCCGCGCGCGCGCAGGGCGACGCTGCGGATCCCGGAATCGGGGCTGGCGCGGTAATCGCAGACCAGCAGTCGGCCGCGCTGCGCGGCCCAGCCGGTCTCGGGCACGAAGGCGATGCCGCTCGGACCGGCGGCGCTGTGGCCGATCGGCGGCAGGAACCAGGCCGGCTGGCCGGCGAAGGGCGCGCGCCACACGCCTTCCTCGATCCACGCGCACGGCTGCGCGCCGTCGAGTCCTGCGGCGCGCGCGAAGCCGTCGTTCGACACCAGCTGCCAACCGGCGTCCCAGCCGCTGTCGCCGCCGGGCAGGATGCGCACGACGCGGCTCGCGTCGCCGAGATCGGCGTTGTTGTCGACCGTGAAGAGGTCGCCCCAGGCGTCGAAGGCCAGCTCCTGCGGATTGCGCAGGCCGCCGTGGACGAGCTCGAGCCGCGAACCATCGGGCAGGCAGCGGAACACCGCGCCGACGCCGACGCCCGTCAGCCGTCGCCCGGTGCCGTCGACCACGTCGTAGCCGCGATCGCCGACGCTGAACCAGATCCGGCCGTCGGGACCTTCGACGAGGCCGTGCAGGTCGTGGCCGCTCAGGCCGACGCGCACCCCGAATCCGTCGACGATCGCCTCGCGCGCCTCGGCGGCTCCGTCGCCATCGCGATCGGCGAGCCGCCACAGCGTCGGCACGCAGGCGAACCAGACCTCGTCGCCGAGCGGCAGGACGCCGGCAGCGGTGCCGGTGACGGCGTCGGCGAACCCGTCCGCCCAGGTCGTCGCGCGCTCGGCGACGCCATCGCCGTCCTCGTCCGCGACCAACGCCACGCTCTCGCCGTGGGTGGTGAAATAGCCGGCCGGGAACTTCGCCTGCCAGCGCGCGAGCATCGCCGCGCGATCGGCGACGCTGACGCAGCGGATGTCGTCGGCGTACAGGTAGAGGTGGCCGCGCGCGTCGATCACGCCGCCGCCGCCGAAACGCGCGGTCCGCGCGACGAAGCAGCGCCCGTGGTCGTCGATCGCCAGCGCCACCGGGTTGGCGACCGCCGCCCCCTGCGCCCAGACCGACGCCGTCACGCCGCGCGGCAGGTCGAGCGCGCTGAGCGTTGGCTGCGCGGCGTCGCCCCCGGCCCCGGTCGCATCGTCGCCGCCGACGCCGTGGCCATCGGCGGCGGAAGCGCAGAACGCGACGCACAGCGTGACGACGAGGTGGCGCACCGATGCTCCTACGGATCGGGCCGAGTGTGGCGCCGCCGGCGGCGACGGCCATCAGCCGCCGGTCGGCGGCACGCCGAAGCGCGCCCGCCACGCGCGGGTCAGGTCGGCACGCGTGCGGAACCCGGCTTCGGCGGCGGCCTCGGTCACGCTCGCCCCCTCGTCCAGGCGCTGGCGCGCCATCGCCAGGCGGAAGCCGATCAGCGCCTGCTTCGGGGTCTCGCCGAAGAACGCCTTGAACACCGCGTGCGCCTGGCTGGGTCGCAGGCCGCTGGCGTCGATCAGGTCCTGCGCGGTGGTGCCGGCCGCGTGCCGCCACATCAGCGAGCACATGCGGTCGATCGCCGGATGCGGGTAGCGCATGCTGGCCAGGCGCTCGCCGGCGAGCGACCGGCACAGGTCGCGCGCCGGCGCGATGCGCTCGGCCGTCGACGCGGCCAGCAGCCGCTCGCACAGGCCGCGGTACGGCTCGCGCGGCGCGCGCCCCCACAGGCGCACGCCGTCGCCGTTGATCTCGAAATCGCAGAGATCGGCGACGAAGCCGAGGTCGAGGTACTGGCTGGTCGAGCGCAGCGGCGCGTGGCGATGACGCGCGCCCGGCGGGATGACCAGCGCCTCGCCCGGGCGCAGGTCCTCGCGCGCGCGCGCGCCGCCCTCGACCCGCACCGCGCCGTGCAGGCAGACGATCACCGTCGGGATGGCGTGCAGGTGGTCGCCGACGCCGACGTCGGCCCGCGCCGGCCAGCGCTCGACGCGCGCGATCGACTCCGCGACGTTCGCGAGGCGCGCCATCGCGCGGGCCAGCGCGGGATCGTGGATCGGCGGCTGGGCCATGGCGCCAGCGTGGCGATCAGACGGGCCGATGGGAGCGCAACCTGCGGTCGCGACCGCAGGTTCCGCTCCCCGGTACGGACCGTCCGCGCAGCCGGCGCGATGCCCGGCGGTTAGGGTGGCCGGCGAGGGCCCGCCATGCTCACGATCCCGTGCACCGCCGATGACCGCCGCTCGGGAGGCCTGGCGCCGCAGCGGCTTGCGCCCGCGCTCGCCGCGCTGCGCGACGATGGCGTGGTCGCGCTGACCGATGCGGTCGATCCGGCGCACGTCGCGGCGCTGCGCGCGCGCATGCTCGGCGATCTCGATCGCGTGCTCGCGCGCGGCGACGTGCCGTTCAACTGGAACGAGTCGAATCTCCAGCAGTCCGCGCCGCGCGAGGCGCCGCTGCTCTTCCGCGACGTCCTGGCCAACGACCAGGCGGTGGCGGTGTGCAGGGCGTTGATGGGCGCGGGACTGCACAACTCGTTCTACAGCGGCAACACGACGCTGCCCGGGCGCGGCGCGCATCAGCCGATCCATGTCGACAACGGCCATCTCTGGCCTGCGGTCGCCGGCATCGCGCCGCCGCACGCGGTGGTGGTCAACCTGCCGCTGGTCGACATCGACGAGCGCAACGCCATCGAGCTGTGGCCGGGGAGCCACCGCGACGTCGCACGCCTGCATGGGGAGACGCTGGAGATCCCGGCGACCGATCTGGATCGTCGGCGGGCGTTCGCGCCGCCGCTGCAGCCGACGTTGCCCGCCGGATCGCTGCTGATCCGCGACATCCGCCTGTGGCACGCCGGCACGGTCAACCGCGCCGCCGGCCCGCGGCCGATGCTGGCGCTGATCTACTGCGCGGCGTGGTGGCGTGGCGACGACGCGTTCGAGCTGCCGCGCGCGGCCGAGGCGCACCTGCGCCATCCGCACCTGCGCACCGCCGCGCGCTGGGTCGACCACGCGATCGACCACACCGGCATCGATCAGGCGTACGGCTACGCCGTGCGCGCCGACGCCACGGCCTAGCCGGCAGAGCCGCGCACGGACCGGATGTCAGCGCCTGGGCGCGCGGCCGCGCCGCGCGCCCAGGCGCTTGGCGATGCGTCCCAGCCAGCCGTCGAGGACCTCGCGCTGGAGGGTGAAGATCGCGAACTGCCCCTCGCGCCGGCGCGTCACCAGGCCGGCCCCGGTCAACTCCTTGAGGTGGTGCGAGATCGTCGCCTGGGCGATCGGCAGGCGCGCGCAGAGCACCGCGCACGACAGCTCGCCGGTCTCGGCGATGGCTTCGAGGATGCGCAGGCGCTGGCCATCGGCCAAGGCCTTGGCGATGCGCTCGTCGTCGTCCAGGCGTTGCATCGTGGTGGTATGGCGGAGCCAGCTGGATTCGAACCAGCGGTAGGGCTTTTGTCCCTACGGGTCATTAGCAATGACCTGGATTAAACCACTCTCCCATGGCTCCGTACGGTCCGCGGCGCTGGCGCGCCGGCGGCGAGGCGCAAGGCTAGGCGCCGGCCCGAGGTGATTCAAGCGGCCCCGCCGCGGGCTCGATCGGAGCGGGACGCCGCGCCGAGCGCCCCGACCGTCGACCTCGGGCGCATGCCCGCGTGGTCAGAGCGGGCGCGGATCGCGCAGCACGATGCCGCCCAGGACCACGCCATCCACCGCGCGATCGTGGGCTTCGACCGGCAGATCGTCGCGGCGCTGGCAGGCGAAACCGACGCCGATCGAGCGCAGGCCCGGCTGCGCGAGCACGCGGTCGTAGTAGCCGCCGCCCTGACCGAGGCGCCGGCCGTCCGCGCCGAAGCCGACGCCCGGCACCAGGACGACGACCCCTGCGGGAAGCGCGCAGGCGAGCGTCGCGGGCGCCGGTTCGCGGATGCCGTACGCGCCGACGACCAGCGGCGTATCCGGCGCGATGACGTGCCAGGCGAGGATCCCCGGCGCCGCGACGCGCGGCACGAGGACGCCGCGACCGCTGCGCCACCACCAGTCGTGGACCGCGTCGAGCGCCAGTTCGCCGGGTGCCGCCAGGTAGCTCGCCAGCGCCGGCGGATCGAGCGCGTCGAGCAGCCGTTCGAGGGCGCGCGCGGTCGTCGCCGACTCGGCCGCCGCCGCGGCCGGGGCCAACGCGCGGCGTGCGACGCGCAGCGCGGCGCGCAGCTCGTGCTTGCGCTGGTGGATGCCGTCGGCCATCGCGGCCATGCTCAGCACCCGGCCGCGCGGGTCGAGGCCGCGATGGATGCCCAGGTTCGTGCGCCGCGGCTTCCCCGGGTCGACCGCGCTCGTACCGTGGGGCCGTGTTCGGCCTGCTGCCATTCCTGTTCGCGCTGGTCATCGCCTCGACCGCCAAGGAGCTGGGCGGCGGCCAGGCGCTGGCGCCCGGGCGCATGTTCCCGTTCATCGGCCTGAGCCTGGTCGCCTGGCTGGGCATCTGCCTGAGCGCCTCGCGCTGGATCGGGCGCTCGACGCAGCATCGCCTGCTCGCGCGCTCCGACGTCGGCGCCCAGGGCGCGGCGCTCGGCGACGCCGGCGCCCCGGCGCGCGAGCATCGCCTGCTGGCGCGCTGGGACGTCATCGCCCAGGCGGTGGCCCTCCTCTGGTTCGCGCTGATCTGCTACCGGTTCGACTGGACCGCCACCGCGCCCGGGCTCGGCGCCGCGCTCGTTCCGTTCGCGGCGATGCTGGTGGTGCACTGGTGGAGCCTGGCCGACGCGGTGCGCGGCGTCACCGGCCACCGCTGGTCGCGTCCCGCGCTGGTGCTGCACCACCTGCGGCTCAGCGCGCTGCCGCTGATCGCGGTGCTGGTGCTGCTGACCGATGCCGGCGACTGGCTGATGCGCACGCCGCAGCTGACCGCGCTGCCCGACGAGGCGCGCGGCGTGCTGATGGCGATCGGCATCGAGTCGATGATGCTCGGCACGCTGCTGCTCATGCCGCCGTTCCTCGTGCGGCTGTGGGGCGCCGTGCCGATGCCGCCGGGCGAGCTGCGCGACGCGCTGGCCGCCACCTGCGCCGAGATGGGCATCCGCGTGCGCTCGCTGATGCGCTGGCCGGTGCGCGGCGGCCGGATGTACAACGCCGCCGTGGTCGGGGCGGTTGCGCGCCTGCGCTACGTGCTGTTCACCGACGACCTGGCGCGCGACCTCAGCAGGCTGGAGGTGCGCGCCGTCCTCGGCCACGAGCTCGGCCACGTCCGCCATGGCCACCTCTGGCTGTTCTTCCTGTTCGCCAACGTCGCGATGGTGGCCTCGTTCCTGGCCGTCGACGACGTGCGCGCGCTGGTCGAGCTCGTCCCGTACGCGGTCGACCTGCCGGTGGCGATGCGCGAGGGCCTCGCGCACGTGCTGGTCCTGGCGTGCCTGTTCCGCCTCGCGTTCGGCTGGATCAGCCGGCTGTGCGAGCGCCAGGCCGACCTCGCCGGCGCCGCGCTGGTCGGGGATGAACGGGTCATGCAGGAGGCCCTCAAAAGCGTTGCACGCCTCTCGGGCCAGCCGGAGGATGCGCCGAACTGGCGCCATCATTCGATCGCCGAACGCGTCGCCTTCCTCGACCGCGTCCGCGCCGAGCCGGAACTCGCCGGCATCCATCACCGCCAGGTCGCCCGCATGCGCCTCAGCCTGATCTTCCTGCTCGTCGGCCTGATCACCCTCGCGGTGTTCACCATGTTCATCGACCGCGGCCGCGTCGCCGGCGGCGATCCGGCCACGGTGATGGCGGCGATGCAGGAGGCGAATCCCGACCTCAAGGCGGCGATGGCCGAGGCCGAGACCGGACGCATCGTGCCGCTGGTCACCTGGTTGCAGCGCGCCGACGTGCGCGTGCGCAACGACATCGCCGCGGTGCAGATGGCGTCGTTCGCGCGGCCGGACGGCACCACCGACGACCGCGCGCTGTACCGCCAGCGCCACGTGCTGCGCGCGCTCAGCAACGTCTCGCTCGGCCGCGCCGATGCCGACCTGGAGGTCGCGAACACCCTCGCCTACGGGCTCGTGGCCGGCACGACGCGACCGACGCGCGCCGATCTCGGCGAGGCCAAGCGCCTGCTGCCGATGCTCGAGGACGCGATGAAGGCGGAACCCAGCCACGCCATCCTCGACACCATCGGCTGCGTGCACTACAGCCTCGGCGACTACCAGGCGGCGAAGGCGGCGTTCAGCCGCGCGCGCGGACTGCTGCCGGCCGCGCCCGGCGATCCCCCGGCGGGCATCGCGGCCGATGCCTGGAAACGCCAGCACGACGAGCAGACCGCGCTCTACGACCGTCGGCTGCGGGCCGCCGAGCGCGCGCTCGCCGCCGCCGCTTCCGGTGGCGTCGCCGAGCCGCTGCCGCTGACGTGGGCCGAAGCGCCGGCCGCGGTCGCGGCCGACACGCCCGCCGAGGCCGACACGCCCGCCGAGGCGACGCCGGCCGAGGTCCCGGCGCAGGTCCCGACGCCCGCTGCCGGGACGGATGAACCGCTGCCACCGGTCGAGGGCGTTCCATGACCACCCGGCTCGATCTCCTCGCGAAGTCGCTCGAGCGCGCCTACCAGGGCGGCGTCGGCGTGAACCACCTCGGCGACGGCGCGCTGCCCGATCGCGAGTCGGTGGCGCGCATCTGCCACACCGCGCTGACCCTGTTCTTCCCGGGCTTCTTCAGCGCCGAGCGCATCGGCCGGGATTACATCGACACCTTCGCCAAGCAGCACCTGATCGCGCTCGAGACCCTGCTGGTCGACCAGGTCGGCCGCGCCCTCGCCTACGAGGCGCGCGCGCGCGGCTTCGCGCCGCCCGACGCCAACGCGGCGCAGGTCCTGACCGACGCGCTGCTCGGCGATCTCGTCGAGGTGCGCGAACTGGTCGCGACCGACGTCGAGGCCGCCTTCCACAACGATCCGGCGGCCACCGATCGCGCGGTGATCGTCGTCAGCTATCCGTGCATCGAGGCGATCGCCGTGCAGCGCTTCGCGCACCGCATGTACCGCCGCGGCGTGCCGCTGCTGCCGCGCATGATGACCGAGGTCGCGCACAGCCGCACCGGCATCGACATCCATCCGGGCGCGGCGATCGGCGCCTCGTTCTTCATCGACCACGGCACCGGCGTCGTGATCGGCGAGACCTGCATCATCGGCACGCACTGCGTGCTCTATCACGGCGTCACCCTGGGCGCGTGGAATCCGCTGGTGAAGGGCGAGGACGGCGATCTCAAGCGCGGCGGGTCGAACAAGCGCCACCCCGATCTCGAGGACCACGTCACGGTCTACCCGGGCGCGACGATCCTCGGCGGCGCCACCCGCATCGGGCACCACAGCGTCATCGGCGGCAACGTCTGGCTGACGCATGCGGTCGCGCCGCACAGCGTGGTGACGATCAAGGACCCGGAGCTCGACATCCGGACGCGCAAGCACGCGGTGTGATAGCGGCCGACGGGCCGCCGTTCAGCGCGTCTCGCCGACCCCGTGCTTCGGGCAATCGGCGCCGATCGGGCAGGTCGAGCACTTCGGGCTCAGCGGCCGGCAGTGCTCGCGCCCCAGCCTGATCAGCTGGTGGCACAGCGCGGTCCAGAAGTGCGGCGGGAAACGACTGGCGAGCGCGCGTTCGGCTTCGATCGCGTTCTCGCGCTCGGTCCAGCCGAGCCGACGGACGATGCGCTGGACGTGGGTGTCGGCGGCGATCGCCGGGATGTCGAAGGCGTTGCCGAGCACGACCGCGGCGACCTTGCGGCCGACGCCCGGCAGCGACGCGAGGTCCTGCATGTTGTCGGGCACCTCGCCGCCGTGGCGGGTGATGACCTTGCGCGCGGCCTCGACGATCGCGCGCGCCTTCTGCTGGTAGAGCGGCAGCTTGCGGATGATCCGCGCCAGCTCGATGTGATCCATCTGCGCGTAGGCGTCCGGACCGCAGAAGTGCTCGTTGAGCACCGCCATGACCTTGTTGACCTGGATGTCGCTGGTGCGCGCCGAGAGGATCGCCGCGATCAGCAGCTCCCACGGATGGCGCGCCATGAGTTCGCAGCGCGCCTTCGGATAGCATTTGGCGAGCGTTGCCCCGAGTCGCTCGGGGTGCTTGGCGGCAACGCGTTCGTCCATCGCCGCGATCTTGACCGTAACGGCGAAAGGCAAGCCGCAGTTCCACCGAGCTTTGTTTGCACCCATCGCGCCGGTTCGCGCATTACGCGTCGGCAGAACGACTTGCGAGGCGCGTAGCGGATGTTCGCGATGCGGCTCAGATGCCGAGGCGCGACACGTCCGGCACCGATTTGCCGGCCAGCTTCAGTTGCGTCACCAGCCAGTGCGCCTCGGCGCGGGCCTTGGCGAGGTCGAGCGGATCGTCGTAGGTTCCGGCGACCAGCTTCTCGAGGCGCTTGACCAGATCGTTCTCGCTGATGCGGTCGACCTCGATCGCCGATTCCGCCAGCACGGTGACGGTGTCGCGATCGACCTGCGCGACGCCGCCCTTGACCGCCATCGCCACGTCGGCGCGCGACTGGCTCTTCACGCGCATGACGCCGGTGCCGAGCAGGCAGACGAACGCGGCGTGGCCGGTGCGGATGCCGACCTCGCCATCGAACGCGGGCAGCGTGATGTGGTCCGCGGCGAGCTGAGGCAGCGAACGCTCGGGCGTGATGATGCGGACGGTGAGCGTCATGGTGGTTCCGGGCTCGTCCGCTTACTTCTTCAGCTTCTCGGCCTTGGCGACGACTTCCTCGATCGAGCCGACGTACATGAACGCCGACTCGGGCAGGGTGTCGTATTCGCCGGACAGGATCGCCTCGAAGCTGCGGATGGTGTCCTCGAGCTTCATGATGATGCCCTTCATGCCGGTGAACTGCTCGGCCACCGAGAACGGCTGGGACATGAAGCGCTCGAGGCGCCGCGCGCGCGACACCAGGCGCTTGTCGTCGTCGGAGAGCTCGTCGACGCCGAGGATCGCGATGATGTCCTGGAGATCCTTGTAGCGCTGCAGGACCTTCTGCACGCCGCGCGCGACCTTGTAGTGGCGCTCGCCGACGATGTGCGGCTGCATGATGCGCGACGTCGAGGCGAGCGGATCGACCGCGGGGAAGATGCCCTTCTCGGCGATCGAGCGCGCGAGGTTGGTCGTCGCGTCGAGGTGCGCGAAGGTGTTCGCGGGCGCCGGATCCGTGTAGTCGTCGGCCGGGACGTAGACCGCCTGGATCGAGGTGATCGAGCCCGTGCGCGTCGAGGTGATGCGCTCCTGCAGCTGGCCCATCTCGGTGGCGAGGGTCGGCTGGTAACCGACCGCGCTCGGCAGGCGGCCGAGCAGCGCCGACACTTCCGAACCGGCCTGCGTGAAGCGGAAGATGTTGTCGATGAACAGCAGCACGTCCTTGCCGGACTCGTCGCGCAGGCTCTCCGCCTGGGTGAGCGCCGACAGCGCGACGCGCAGACGCGCGCCCGGCGGCTCGTTCATCTGGCCGTAGACCAGCGAGCAGCGGCTCTCACCGGACTTGAGCACGGGATGGCCGTTGGCATCCCACTTGTGGTGGCCCTTCTCGTCCTTCTGGACCTTGATGACGTCCGACTCGATCATCTCGTTCCACAGGTCGTTGCCCTCGCGCGTCCGCTCGCCGACGCCGGCGAACACCGAGTAGCCGCCGTGGGCCTTGGCGACGTTGTTGATCAGCTCCATCAGGATGACGGTCTTGCCGACGCCGGCGCCGCCGAAGAGGCCGACCTTGCCGCCCTTGACGTACGGCGCGAGCAGGTCGACGACCTTGATGCCGGTGACGAAGATCTCGGTCTCCGGGTTGAGGTCCTTGAACGCGGGCGCGGTGCGGTGGATCGGCAGGCGCGGGCACTGGGCGCTGACGTTCGGCCCGTTGTCGACCGCCTCGCCGAGCACGTTGAAGATGCGGCCGAGGGTCTCCTTGCCCACCGGCATCGAGATCGGCGCGCCGGTGTCGGTGACCACGGCGCCGCGGGTCAGGCCGTCGGTCGTTGCCATGGCGACCGCGCGCACGCGGTTGCGCCCGAGGTGCTGCTGCACCTCGGCGACCAGGCGGGTCTTGGCGCCGGTGCCCGGATCGACGATGTCCATCTCGAGCGCGCTGTAGATCGCCGGCAGGACCGCGAACTCGGCGTCGAGGGTCGAGCCGATGACCTGGATGACTTTGCCGGTGTTGGTGGCGGTGGCGGGCATGGCGTTCTCTTCTCTGGCTTGGTCGGCGAGCGATGGACTGCGGGCGGAGATGGCGACGGTTACTTGTTCAGCGCTTTGCGCAGCTCGGCGCGCACCGCGTTGAGCTGGCGCACCGTCTGCTTCTCGATGGTGAAGTTGGTCGGGCTGCGGGCGTCGTCGTAGACCGAGAGCAGGTAGTCGACCTCGCCGAGGTCGGCGGCGAGCGCCGCCTCGATCTCGGCCAGCGTGCCGGTCGCGTTCTCGCGCTTGGCGAGCTCGCGCAGGCGCAGGTCGCGCTCGGCGACGGCGGCGACGGTGCGCGCGTGGTTGTTGCGCAGCTCGGTCGACTCGGCGCGCATCTGGCCGGGGCGTTCGGCGTTGCCCGACGAGCAGCCGCCGAGCGTGATCCCGATCATGATCGCGACGACGCCGAACCGGATGCAGCCGTTCAGGGCGATCAGCCGCGTACGGGGCGTGGACTTCATGGCGATTCCTCGGTGGCTCATGCCATCGCCTCGACCGCGCCGACGATCTCGGCGATCTCCTGCGTGATCTTGCCCTGGCGGCCGCGGTTGTAGACGGTGGTGATCGACTTGACCATGTCGCTGGCGGCGTCGGACGCGTTCTTCATCGCGATGCGGCGCGCGGCGTGCTCGCCGGCGCTGGTCTGCAGCAGCGCCGAGAACAGCGCGGTCTTGACCGTCTGCGGGATGAGCGCGGCGAGCAGCGTCGCCGGATCGGGATGGAAGATGACGTTGGCGTTCGGCTTGCCCTCGGGCGCGTCGCCGCCGGCCGGCAGCAGGACCAGCGAATCCGGCGCCTGGCGCGCGGCGCTGATGAAGCGCGAGTAGACGACCTCGACCAGGTCGGCGTCGGCGGCGATGAAGCGCGCGATGGTCGCCTCGGCGATCTTCTGCGCCTGCGGGTACTTCGGCGCGTCCATGATGCCGATGGTCGTCGACGACGCCGGCGTACCGAAGAACGAGAGGGTCGACGCGGCCTTCTTGCCCAGCGCGACGAACTCGACCGCGCGGCCCTGCGCGCGATGCGCCTTGGCCAGTTCGACCGCCTTGGCGACGAGGTTGGCGTTGAAGGCGCCGGCGAGGCCGCGGTCCGACGTCGCGACGAGGATCAGCACCTTCTTCACGGCGCGCTTGGCCATCAGCGGATGCGCGCTGTCGCCGCCGGCGGCGGCAGCCGACAGCGACGCGACCAGCGCGCGCAGCGCATCGGCGTACGGCCGCGAAGCCGACGCGGCGTCCTGCGCCTTCTTGAGCTTCGCCGACGCCACCAGCTCCATGGTGCGCGTGATCTTCTTGGTGTTGGCGACGCTTTTGCGCCGACGACGGAGATCGCGGAGGTTGGCCATGGTGGTGCCTTATCCCTCGGATCAGCTCAGCTTGTTCTTCGACTTGAAGTTGCCGACGAAGCGCTTGGTGGCCTCGGCGAACTTCTTGTTGCCGTCGTCCGACAGCTCGCGCTTGGTGCGGATCTCGGTGCCGACCTCGGGGTACTCCGAGTGCATGAAGGAGAGGAACTCCTTCTCGAAGGCCGAGACCAACGCCACCGGGACGCCGTCGAACATGCCTTCGCCGGCGCCCTTGATCATCATCACCTGGTCCTCGACGGCGAGCGGCTGGGCCTGGCCCTGCTTGAGCAGCTCGACCATGCGCGCGCCGCGATCGAGCTGGCGCTGGGTCGCCGGATCGAGCTCGGTGCCGAGCTGCGCGAAGGCCTCGAGTTCGCGGTACGCCGCGAGGTCGAGGCGCAACGTGCCGGCGACCTTCTTCATCGCCTTGATCTGGGCGGCGCCGCCGACGCGCGACACCGAGATGCCGACGTCGACCGCCGGGCGCTGGCCGGCGTTGAACAGGTCGGGCTGCAGGTAGATCTGGCCGTCCGTGATCGAGATCACGTTGGTCGGGATGTACGCGCTGACCTCGCCCTCCTGCGTCTCGATGACCGGGAACGCGGTGAGCGAGCCGCCGCCGAGCTTGTCGGAGAGCTTCGCCGCGCGCTCGAGCAGGCGCGAGTGGAGATAGAACACGTCGCCGGGATACGCTTCGCGGCCTGGCGGGCGGCGCAGCAGCAGCGACATCTCGCGGTACGACGCGGCCTGCTTCGACAGGTCATCGTAGGCGATGAAGGTCGCGAGGCCGCGGCCGCCGTCGGCGACGCTCTTGGCGACGTACTTGCCGGCCGACTGCGTCGGCAGGCCGTTCTCGTGCGCCCAGGTGTTGTACATGAAGAACTCGGCCATCGCCGCGCCGGAGTACGGCGCGAGGAACTGCAGCGGCGCCGGCTGCGAGGCCGAGGCGCTGATGACGATGGTGTAGGCCATCGCGCCGGTCTCTTCGAGCTGCTTCACGATCGCCGAGACCGTCGACTCCTTCTGGCCGATGGCGACGTAGACGCAGATGACGCCCTTGCCCTTCTGGTTGATGATCGTGTCGACGCAGATCGCGGTCTTGCCGGTCTTGCGGTCGCCGATGATCAGCTCGCGCTGGCCGCGGCCGACGGGGATCATCGCGTCGATCGACTTGAGGCCGGTCTGCAGCGGCTCGTGGACGCTGCGGCGGTCGGCGAGACCGGGCGCGGGGCTCTCGACCTTGCGCGACGCTTCGGCGACGATCGGGCCCTTGCCGTCCAGCGGGCGGCCGAGCGCGTCGACCACGCGGCCGAGCAGCGCCTGGCCCACCGGCACCTCGAGCACGCGCTTGGTGCGGCGGACGAGCCCGCCTTCCTTCAGCGAGGTGTAGTCGCCGAGGACGACCGCGCCGATCGACTCGTCCTCGAGGTTGAGGGCGAGGCCGAACGAGCCGTTCTCGAAGGCGAGCATCTCGCCGGCCATCGCACCGCGCAGGCCGGTGATGCGGGCGATGCCGTCGCCCACCTGGACGATCGAGCCGACCTCGTCGACCACCACCTGGGCGCCGTAGTTCTTGAGCTGGTCCTTGATGACCGCCGTCATCTCGTCGGCACGAATCTTCACGCGGGCACTCCTTCCCACAGCCGTTGGTCGACCGGGGCGTTCAGGATCACGTTCTTCATCTCGGACAGTTGGCGACGGACGCTGCCGTCGACGAAGGTGTCATCGACGCGCAGCGTCACGCCGCCGATCAGCGACGGATCGACCGCGGCGTGCAGCACGACGCCCGGGCCGAAGGCGCGCTTCAGGCCGGCATCGAGCGCCGAACGCGCGGCTGGCGACAGTTCGCTCGCGGTGGTCGCGGCGATATGGACGACGCCGGCGGCGCGCTCGGCGAGGCGCACCGCCTCGCGCGCGATCGCCGGCAGATCGCGCAGGCGGTTGCGATCGACCAGCAGGCGCACCAGGTCGAGGGTCTCGCCCTGGATCGACTTGCCGAGGCCTTCGGCGAGGGCCAGCTTCGCCCGTTCCTTGCCGACGCTCGGATCCTCGAGCCCGGCGAGGATGCTGGCATCCTCGGCCAGCACGCGCGCCAGCTCGCGGCAGTCGTCGACCACGGCCGGGCGCTTGCCGCGCTCCTCGGCGAGGTCGATGAGCGCCTGGGCGTAGACCCCGGCGACCGCGGATGGAGTGGCGCCGGCCATCTCAGCGCCCCCTGCTCGCGCTCTCGTAGGCCTCGACGGCCTGCGCCACCAGCTGCTCCTGCTTGGCCGGATCGATGTGGCTGCGCAGGATCTTCTCGGCGACGATCGTCGCGACCTCGGCGATCTCGGCGCGGATCTGCACGATCGCCGCCTGGCGCGCCGCCTCGATGTCGCGCTGGGCGCGGTGGCGCGCGGCGTCGATCTCGGTCCGGCTCTGCTCGATCAGCGCGGCCTTGCGCGCCTCGCCATCGCGATTCGCCTCCGCCATCATCGCGGCGATCTTGCTCTCGACGCTGCGCATCTGCGCGTCGAGCTCGTTCTTCAGCTTCGTCGCGTGCTCGGCGGCGTCCTGCGCCGACTTCACGTCGCTCGCGATCTTGGCCTCGCGCGCGTCGATCGCCGCGACGATCGGCGAGATCCCGAACTTCGCCAACAGGACGAAGAAGATCAGGAAAGCGGCGAAGCCGAAGTAGAAGCTGTAGGCGTGGTTGAGCAGGAATTCCATGAGGGCTCCGCGGCGGTGGCGACGGCGCTAGACGATCACTTGATGAGGAACGGGAAGACCATCAGCGCGATCAGCGCCAGCGCTTCGACGAAGGCGATCGCGAGGATCATCGTCGTCTGGAGCTTGCCGGCCATCTCGGGCTGGCGGGCGGCGCCTTCGAGCGCCTTGCCGGCGAGCAGGCCGATGCCGATGCCGGCGCCGAGCACGGCGAGGCCGGCGGCGATGCCGGCGCCGAGCGGCGCGTAGCTGACCGCGGTCGCGACGACCGGCGTGGTCTCGGCGGCGACGACGGCGTTGGTGAGGGTCTGGGCGACGGAGACGAGGTCCATGGGGACTCCTGGAGGAAGATCAGTGCTCGGGGTGGATGCTCATGCCGATGAACATCGCGCTGAGCATGGTGAAGACGTAGGCCTGGACGAACGCGACCAGCAGCTCCATCGCGTAGAACGCGGTGGCGAGCAGGAAGCCGGTGATGCCGAGGCCCGATGCCAACCCGGCGCTGTCGGGCGCCTGGGCGATGATCACGTAGGCCAGCGAGAGGAAGACGAGCAGGACGGTGTGGCCGGCGAACATGTTGGCGAACAGTCGCACGGCGAGCGCGAAGGGGCGGATGGCCAGGCCGAGCATCTCGATCACCAGCAGCAGCAGCCAGATCGGGCTCATCGCCAGGGTGAAATGGATCGGCACGAGGTTGATCCAGAACTTCGGCCCCTGCTCCTTCATGCCGAAGAACAGCATGCACACGAGGGTGACGGCCGCGAAGCCGGCGGTGACGCCGATGTTGCCGGTCAGCGTCCCGGTGCCCGGCACGAGACCCATCAGGTTGGCCGACAGGATCATCAGGAACATCGAGACGAAGAACGGCGTCCAGGAGCGGTCGTGGCCATGGAACGCCGGCTTCACGATCTCGTCGCGCAGGTAGACGATGAGGCCCTCGACGGCGCCCTGCACGCGGCCCTGCGGCAGGACCTGGTCCTTGCGGCGACGGAAGAACACGCCGATCAGCAGGAACAGCAGGGTGAAGGCGACGCCGCCGAAGAAGAGCTGGTTGTTCATCCAGCTGAGCGCCTTGGGGAAGGTCAGCCCGGCGTGCGACTCGGCGACGCTCATCGCCTTGGCGATGGTCGTCGCGTCCTGTGGGCCGAACTCGCGCGCGTGGCGGAAGTCCTTCGTCGCGACGACCTGTTCCGCCCAGTCGAGGTGCTTGCGGCCGTCGGCGGCGGCGAAGGCGGGATCGTGCTCGATGTGGCCGAGGTTCGCGGCCGCGTAGGTGCCGAGATCGAAGACGATGATCGGCGAGCCGTGGATCGGCTCCCATGCCGGGTACGGCATGTTGTGGTGCAGCATCGCCGCGGAGATGCTGAACGGGCCGTGGCCGGCATCCTCGGCATGGCCGGGGTGGTCGGCGCCGTCGCCGTGCTCGGCGGCGGCTTCGGCGACCCGCGGGAGGTCATCGGCGACGGCATTGGGAGCCGGCGCGGCTTCGACGTGGTCAGCCACTGGTGATCTCCCGACCGGCGACGGTCGCCCACGCCTGCATCGCGACGGCGCCCGCGAGGCCGATTCCGGTGACGACCGCGATCAGCGCCGCATGCGTCGGCAGCGTCGCGGCGCCGAGCACGACCAGGCCCAAGCCTCCGGCCAGGCGGATGAGCAGGCCCGCGAGCGTGGCGCGCAACGCGCGCGCGGTGTCCGTCGACACCTCCGAGCGGCTCGCGATCGATGCGAGCGTCGCGATCGCGGCGACGGCGACGCCGGCCAGGAGCGCGATCGCGGCCGCGTCCGGCGCCCACAGCGCGGCGCCCGTGGCGATGACCAGCGGCGGCAGGATCGCGCGCGCGAGCATCACTTGCGCATCGCTTCGCGGACGAGGTGATAGAAGCCGACGACCAGGCCGAGCATGCTCAGGCCGATCAGCCAGCGCGGCGACGTGCCGAGGTGCCGATCGAGCGCCCAGCCGCCGCCGACGCCCAGACCGACGGCGCCCATCATGGTGTAGAGCGCGCCGCCGAGGCGACCGCCGCGGGCGCGGACATCGGGTTCATGCTCGGCATCCGTCACGCTGGCTCTCCGATCGCGGACGGCGGCGAGGGTTCCGAGGCGCAGGGCGATCGCGTTCATGGCGCCGATCCCTTCAGCACGCGCCACAGGCCGGCGAGGATGCACAGCGAGGCGAAGACGACCGTCCACCACGGCGCGCTGTCCAGCTGCCGATCGACCGCCCAGCCGAGGCCGACGCCGACGACCAGCGCCGCGATGAGCAGCGCGGCGGATGCGAGTCCGCGCGAGCGCTCGGCGCCGGATGGCGCGGCGGGCGGCTGTCGCCGTTCACCGCGCTGCTCCGGCTGAGGCCCATCCACTGCATGAACTCCCGATCCGACCATGGGAACAGTGCGCAAGCGCCCCCCGGCGAAGGAGCGCGCACCTTATTACAGCGGTCCTTCTGTCAAGGCGGGTGGATCACTCGCGAAGCGTTCCGGCGCATCGCATGCAGAGCGCGCATCGCGCGGCGCCGGATCGCGATGGTGATGCCGTTCCGCTCCGCTTGTGCCTTCGGCGCTCGACGTACAAGGCAGTCCGCCAACTGCCAACGAGCCCCACGCGCATGACGCAACCGCCCGACCGCGCCGACGGCCTCCCGCTGCCCGCACCCGGCGAGGCGCCGACGCTCGCGCCATCGACCGACCAGAACGCGCATACGCTCGCCATCGACCTGCGCGGGACGCAGGTCCCGGCGCTCGCCAAGACCCTGCCGACGGCCGGCCGCCTCGCCGCCGGCGAGGCGCCGACCCAGGCCGCCAGCGCGGCGGGCGTGCCGACCGGCGGCACCGGCAGCGGCGGCTACCGCACCGGCTTCGGCGGCACGGGGACCTTCACCCGCACGCTGCGCACGCGCATCAACCTCGCGCTTCCCGCCGACGCCCAGCAGCTCGACGAGAAGCTCCAGCTGTCGCGGCCGTCGGTGCTGGTCGACATGTCGAGCGCGCGCGGCGACGTCCTCCCGCCCGGGCTGCGCAAGCTGGTCGACGAGAAGGGCACCGAGGGACGCTACTCGATCCTGCGCCCGCTCGCCGCCGGCGGCATGGGCGCCGTCCTCGCGATCCACGACAACGACTTCCAGCGCGACGCGGCGATGAAGGTCATCCTCGGCCGCCACGCCGACGCGCCCGAGGCCGTCGAGCGGTTCCTGGCCGAGGCGCAGGTCACCGCCCAGCTCGAGCATCCGAACATCGTGCCGGTGCACGACCTCGGGGTGATGGAGGACGGCACCCTCTATTTCACCATGAAGATGATCGAGGGTCAGAGCCTCGGATCGGTGGTGAAGCAGCTGCGCGCCGAGGACGCCGACGCCGTCGCGCACTGGACCCTCGATCGCCTGCTGCTGACCTTCCTCAAGGTGCTCGACGGCATCGGCTTCGCGCACAGCCGCGGCGTCATCCACCGCGACATCAAGCCCGACAACATCATGACCGGCGCGCACGGCGAGGTGCTGGTCGTCGACTGGGGCATCGCCAAGGTGCTCGGCCGGATCGAGACCAGCGACGAGCTGGCCGCCGCCGAGAAGCGCCGCTGGGTGGTCAGCCTGCGCGACGACGAATCGGCGTCGCAGACGCTCACCGGCGCGGCGATGGGCACGATCTTCTACATGCCGCCAGAGCAGGCCGCCGGGCATCTCGACGAGGTCGACGCGCGCAGCGACGTCTACGCGCTGGGCGCGACGCTCTACAACCTGCTCGCGCTCAAGCGCCCGCTCGAGCCGGGGCCGCCCGCCGAGATGATCGCCAAGACCATCTCGGGCGAGCTCATCCCGCTCGAGCGGCAGGCTCCGCACCTGCATCCCGACCTGGTCGCGATCGTGCGCCGGGCGATGAACCTGGCGCGCGACCTGCGCTATCTGACGTGCGAGGCGTTCGCCGACGACATCCGACGATTCCTCGCCGGCCAGGCGGTGCTCGCGCGCCACCGCAACCTGATCGAGCGCGCCGGCGCGTGGATCGCGGCGCATCGGCGCCAGGTGCAGGTCGCCGTCGCCGCGGTGCTGATCGCCGGCGCCGCCGCCGGGGGGGCCGTGTGGTTCGAGCGGACGCAGACGCGCGCCCGCGTGGCGAGCTTGTCGGCGACGGCGCGCGACGAGTTCGCCGCGGGCAAGGAGACGCTCGACGCCGGCGCGCTCGATCGCGCCTGGGACGCCGTGGTCGCCGCCGTCGGGTTGGCTCCCGCCGACCCCGGGCTCGCCGCGCTGAAGCAGGACATCTTCGTCGCGCGCGACGAGGGCGCGCGCCGCCGCGCCGCCGAGATCGAGCGACGCGCCAACGCCCAGCGCGCGCATGAGCTCGTCGCCGAGGCGCATCGCCTGCGCGACGCCGGCAAGCTGGAGGAAGCGGGCAGATCGGCCGACGCCGCGTTCGCGCTGGCGCGCGACGACCAGGAAATCATCGCGACACGCGACCTCTACGTACGCCTGCTGAACGACGAACGCCTGCGCCGCGACACCGCGGAGGCCGAGCGCCTGACGGCGCAGGGCGAGGCGCTGCTCGGCGATGCGCGCGCGCTGCCGCTCGACGACGACACGCTGCAGCGCACCATCGATCAGGCGCGCGATTCCCTCAGCCAGGCCGCGCGCCAGGGCGCCGAGCCGCCGGCGCGCATCGCCGACCTGATCGCCGCGGCCGCGGTCCTCGCGCAGCAGGGCGAGGACGCGCGCGCCGCCAAGGCGCGCCTGGCGACCGATCGGCGCGCGCACGACGAGGGCGTGGCGGCGGCCGAACGCATGGCCGAAGCGGGCGACTGGACGAAGGCGCGCGAAGCCGCCGCCGCCGCGCTCGAACGCGTCCCCGGCAGCGCGCGGGCGCTGACGCTGCGCGATCGGGCGGTCGCGGGCGAGGCCACCGCCGAGGCCGCGCGCACGCGAGCCGCGCGCCTGGCCGCCGCCCGCGGCGAAGCCGAGGCGGCGCTGGCCCGCGCGCGCGCCGGCATGCGCGAGCTGGACCAGCGCGATGCCGAGCAGCGCGCGCTGGGCGACGCCATCGCGCGCCTGGAACGCAGCGGCGACGACCAGGCGCGCCTGGCCAAGCGCAAGGCGGCGCAGGACGCGCGACGGCTCGCCGCCGAGCGCTGGGCCCTGACCGAGGGCGAGGCGCAGGCCGCGCTCGGACAGATGGCCGAGGAGCCCACGCACGCGCTGGCGGCCGAGGCGCGTCGCATCCTCGCCGACCTTTACGCCCGCCGGCTCGCCGAAGCCCGCGAGACGAGCGCCCCTGGCGACGTCGTCGCGGCGTTCACCAACCTGCTGCGGCGCTACGACGCCGAATCGCGCTACCTGAAGGATCTCGGCGACCAGGGCACGCTCGTCGTGCAGGGGCCGGCGACCGCGCGCATCGCGCTCAGGCGCATCGAGAACGGCGCCGATACGCGCCTCGTCGCGGTCGATCCGCCGCGGGCGCTGACGCCGTCGGCGGATGCGCTGGCGCTGACCGCTGGACGCTGGCAGCTCGATGACGGCGCGACCACCATCAGCGTCGTGGTCGATCCCGGCGCCGAGGTGCTGGTGGCCTGGCCCGACCGGCTGCCGCGCCTGACGGCGCCCGCGATCCCGCTGCGCTACGTGCCGCGCGTCGACGAGCAGCAGGCGTTCATGCTGTCGACCGGCGAGATCACCCACGACCAGTACGCGGCATTCATCAAGGATCCGCAGATCTGGAAGCGCGTGCTGGCGTCGCTCAACGGGGCGCGCGGCACGCCGATCCTGCACGTGCCGCGCAGCGCCGATCTCGGCGTGCTGGTGTGGCAGGAGGTCTTCGACGAGACCGGCGACGTGACCGAGGACGTCGCGCTCGACACCTTCTTCATCGGCCGGCCGGTCAACGGCATCAGCCACGGCGACGCGCTCGCGTTCTGCGCCTGGCTGAGCGGCGTCAGCGGATTGAAGGTCCGGCTGCCGACCCTCGCCGAGTGGCGCTTCGCCGCCGGCGGCGGCGACCGTGGCCGCGTATGGCCGTGGGGCGACATCTTCGACCACGCGTTCGTGGTCTGCGCGCAGCGCGGCGACGACCAGACGCGGCCGGTCGCCGAGACCACCACCGACGTCGGCCCGTTCGGCCATCTCGGCCTGGCTGGCAACGTCCGCGAATTCTGCTCTGATCGCCTGGATGATCGCGGCCAGGCGCGCGTACCGGTCGCCGGCGGCGCCTTCAGCGACCATGCGGCGCGCCAGTTCGCCGTGGACGCCTACGAACCCATCCAGCCCGAAGCGATCTTTTCCCCCCTCGGCTTCCGCATCGTCGTGGAGATACCGTGAATTCGCGCCGCCTCGCACCGTCCCTCATCGCCCTCCTCCTGCCGCTGTCGCTGCGCGCCGCGGTCGAGGACGGCGCGCCGCCGCCGCTGCCCCAGTCCGAAGGCGTGGCGCCAGTCGAGGCGCCGGCGGCCGATCCGGTCGCGCCGGCGCGGCGCGCGCGCCGCGCCGGCGTGGTGCGTGACGATGCGCCGGGCCCGTTCGGCGCGTCGATCGCGTTGTCCGGCGGCTACGACTCGAACATCGTCCTGCTCGACGACGAGGCGATCGCGACGCTCGACACCGAGGAGGACGGCGCCGCCATCGGCATCGACGTCAAGGGCGTCTGGCGCGCGGTCAACCGGCCCGACGCGCGGCTGAACGTCACCCTCGACGGCGAGCTCGACGAATACCCCGACCAGGACGACCGCCAGCTCGCGCGCTTCGGCGTGATCGTCAGCGGGCTGACGAAGTGGAACGGCGGCTGGAGCCCCGGCGGCTCGATCGGCGCGCACCGCTACCTGCTCGACGGCGAGGACGCCGCCGATGTCTTCACCGCGACGGCGACGTGCAGCCGGATCAGCGCGGACTGGGTCGCGATCCCCGCGGTCGAGGTCTACGCGATCGAGTACGACGAGCTGGACGAGGCGTCCGGCGTGCTCGCCGCCGCGCGCTACCGCCACTGGTTCCTGCTCCAGCCCAACGACAGCCGCAAGCGCATCGAGGCCGGCCTGCGCGCCGGCGCCTACGAGGCGGACAGCGATGCGTGGAGCTACGTCACCGTTCGCCCCGAGCTCGGCGTGTCGTACCGCATCGGCGCCAAGCCCCAGCTCGGCACGTGGGACCTGAACCTGCGCGGCCATCTCGACTGGCGCGAGTACGGCGACGGCGAGGTCGCCGGGGACGAGATCGGCACCGAGCTGCTGACCAACATCGGCGCCGACGTGGCGTACTGGACGTGCCGGTGGAGCGCCCTGGGCCTGTACGTCGAGTACACCGTGCGCGATTCCGACCGCGTCGACCGCGATTACGATCGCTGGCAGGCGGGCGGGCGGATCAGCGCCGCCTGGTGATCGGCTTGAGTTCGCGAAACTTGTCGCCCACCCGCCATCGGTTAGACCAGCCTCCCCCGGAGCCCCGCTCATGATCCCAGCTTCCCGTCGTTCCCGGCTCCTCCTCCTGGCCGTCCTCGCCACGAGCGCCCACGCCGCCGACCCGGCCGCGAGCCTCGGCACCGACCAGGCGGGCGCGCCGATCGCCGCCGGCCAGGCCATCGCCGCGCCCGCCAACGGCGGCGTCACCCGCATCGCCCTCACCGGCTTCGCGCGCGGCTGGCTCGACCTGCGCCCGGGATCGCGCGCGACCTTGTCGACCGAAGCCGGCGACAAGGCCGGACGCGAGCGCCTCGTCGTCCAGCTCGATCAGGGCGCGGCGCGTCTCGATCTGTCCGGCACCGGTCCATGGCAGGACGTGCGCGTGCGCGGTGCGGCGCTCGACATCACCGTCACCGGCACGCTGTTCATGGTCGAGCGCGTGCAGCGCGACGCCGACCATGTCTCGCTGATCAAGGGCCACCTGTCGGTCGGGCTGCGACGCGCGGTCGCCGACGCCCTGAACCAGCAGCGTCGCGTCGACCTCGACAGCCGTCAGGGCGTCGGCGGCTCGACCAGCGGCGGCCTCGGCGAACCGACGTCCGTGGGCACGGCGCCCGTCCTCATGCCGGGCGGCGACGCGACGACCGATCCCGGCCTGGCTGACGTGCTCGAGGCGTTCCCCGAGACGATCGACGGCGACGACTCCGACGCGATGTCGGGCGAAGTCGGCGAGCAGACGTTCGGCGATGTCGCCGACGACGTCGGCGATTCGGTGCTCGAGGACCTCGGCGACGATGGCGCGGTCACCGACGACGTCCTGACCACCATCGGTGGCGGGTTGGAGCTGTCCGGGCCGCCGGCCCCGCCGTTCTGATCGATCAGCGCCGGGCTCGACCGCCGCCGTCTACTTCGTCGGGTTCGTGGCCGGCGGCGCATCGAAGGCGATGCGCAGTCCGTTCCACGCGCTCTTGGCGCGGACCTTGGTCTCGTGCCGGCGCGCCACGCGGCAGTCGCCGGGACTGTCGTCCCAGCAGCCACCGCGCGTGACGCCGCGGCCGTCACCGACCACCAGCGGATCGATCGCCGCGTTCTCGGGGTAGTCCTCGTAGGTGTCCGCGCACCATTCGCGGACGTTTCCGACGATGTCGTAGAGCCCCCACGGGTTGGGCGCGAACGACTTCACCGCGCACGGCTGGTCGGCGCCGCGGATGCAGGCCTGGGTCTTGGTCACCCGGTCGTCGTGGATGAACGGCGCGATCGTCCCGGCGCGCGCGGCGTATTCCCATTCCGCCTCGCTCGGCAGGCGCGCGCGCAGGTTCGGGATGCGCGCGTTGAGCAGGTCGAGGAAGCGCTGGCAGTCCTCGCGCGTGACCGACTCGACCGGCTGCAGCGGGTTCGGGAACTCGGATGGCGCCTGATCGGTGACGGTCGACCACAGCGCCTGGGTGCATTCGCTGTCCGCCAGCCACAGGCCGCGCGTCAGGCGGACATCGTGCTCGA
>DASPLE010000055.1:0-14350 GCA_035627695.1 Planctomycetota bacterium | reverse complement strand
GAGCCCGGCGAGCAGGCCGAGCAACGTCGATTTGCCGCTGCCCGATGGGCCGGTGATCGCCACCACCTCGCCCGGTTCGACGCTGAAGCTGACCCCGTCCAGCGCCGACACCGCCTGCTCGCCCGCGGCGTAGCGCTTCGCCAGATCCTGCGCGACGACGATCGGCATGGGGAGGTGTCCTGCGGCGGCAGCCTAGACGGTCGGCGGGGCCGATCGATCACCGCGCCGTGCAGCGACGCGAGGTCGGGATCGCCCCCGCTCAGCGCGGCTGCAGATGCGGCTTGAGGAACGCGTAGACGTGCGCGGCCATCCGCGCGTGGCCTTCGGCGGTCGGATGGATGCCGTCGGCCTGGTTCAGCTCGGCCACGCCGCCGACGCCCTCGAGCAGGAACGGCAGCAGGGGGACCTCCTTCTTCGCGGCGACCGCCGGGAAGACCTCGGCGAAGGCCGTGCGGTAGTCATCGCCGAGGTTGACCGGCATCTGCATCCCGGCGATCACCGGCCGCGCCTTGGCGCGGATCAGGCGGTCGCAGATCTTCTCGAGGTTCGCGCGCATCGCCGACGGCTTGATGCCACGCAGGCCGTCGTTGCCGCCGAGCGCGACGAGGACCAGCGTCGGCTTGGACTTCAGCACCCAGGCGATGCGGCCGAGGCCGCCGGCGGTGGTGTCGCCCGAGACGCCGGCGTTGACGACCTTCCAGTCGAGCCCGTCGGCGGTGATCAGCTCCTGCAGCTTGGCGGGGAACGCCTGGGCTTCGTCGATGCCGAAACCGGCGGTGAGGCTGTCGCCGAGGCAGACGAGCGTCTCGGTGCCGTAGGCGGTGCAGGCCATGGCGAGCAGGAGGAGCCAGCGCATGCCGCGATGGTGGGCGCCGGGGCTGAGGCGGGAAGTCGGACCTCCCCGCGGTCTCAGCCCTCGGTCAGCTTGCGCATCTTGGCCTTCACATGCGCCATCTCGTTCTTGAGCTTCTGGTGCTCGGCGGACAGCGACTCGAGATCCTTGGCGATGGCCTCGGCCTCCTTGGTCTTCTTGTCGAGCCGGCCCTGGGTGTCCTTGGCCTGCTTCTCGCGGCCGACGCGGACCTCCTCGAGCTGGCCTTTGATGTCGGCCAGCTGGCTCTCGAGCTTGAGGTTCTCGTCGCGCAGGCTGTCGCGGTGCTTCTGCGCTTCCGCCAGCTGCTTGGCCAGGCCGGTGCTCTTCGACGCCGAGCCGGCGTGCTGGCCGTGGATCGCCTCGTAGTCCTTCAGCCGGGTGTTGGCCTTGGAGAGCTCGCCGCGCACGCCTTCGAGCTCGGCCTGCAACGCCTCGACGTCGATCTTCTGGCCGGTGATGCCGTCGAGCGCCTTCTGCTTGGCGTCCAGGTCCTTGCTGAGCTGGTCGATCTTGGCGCGCAGCTCGGCGCTCTGCTTCACCAGGCGCGCCTGGAGGGCCTCGGTGTTCTCGGTCAGCTGCGCGATCTCGGTCTCGGCCTGGTCGTGCGCGGCCTTCTCGGTGGCGAGCTCCTTGCGCAGGCGCTGGACCTCGACCGACGCGGCCGATGACGCCGAGCTGTCGCCGGCCTGGTAGCCCTCGAGATCGGCCTTGGTCAGGCGCAGCTCGTCGGCGGTCGCCTTCAGCGCGCCCGCGACGCGGTCGTGCTCGGCGCGCAGGGCGTCGAGCTTCTTGGCGAGCGCGTCGCGCTCGGTCGCCGTCGCGCCGAGATCCTTCTCGGTCCGGCTGAGCGCGGTGACCTGGGCGGAGAGTTCGCCGCGCAGGCGCTCGAGCTCCTCGGCGTGGCGCTGCGATTCGCTCTCGGCCTTGGTCCGGGCGTTGGCGACATCGATGCGCTGCGCGTTGAGGCGCTCGCGCAGGGTGGCGATGACCTCGACGCCGGTGGCGATGCGCTTGGCCGGCGGCTGCTGGTCGAGCTCGGTCGCGGTCTTGGCGAAGCGCTCCGATTTCGGCTGGTCGATGTCGGCGACCGCGGCCTTGGCGGTGGCCAGCAGCTCGCGGGTCAGGGCGCTGGCGCTGTCCGCCAGGCGCTTCTCGTCGAGGCGCGCGTCGGCGAGCTGCTTCTCGAGCTCGGCGATCCGGCGCTTGGCGTCGGCGGCTTCCTTCTGCGTCGTCGCCTGCTCGCCGCGGGCGCGGTCGAGCTCGGTGGCGAGGCGCTTGCCCTCGTCGCGGGCGCGCGCGAGGGACTCGGCGACCTCGCCGCCGGCCTTGGCCAGGGTGTGGTGCGGGATCGGCTTGCCGGCGGCGTGCGCTTCGAGCGCCTGGGCGATGGCGGTCGCCGCCTTGCCCGCGTCCGGTCCGGCGACGCGCTGCAGCGCGCTCGCGAGATCGCGCGCCGCGGCCTCGGCGTCGTCGGTGCGGCGCGAGAGCTGGCCGAGCTCGGTGCGCGCGCCGTCGAGCTGCTGCTGGCGTTCGGCGACCTGGGTCTTCGCCGCGGCGGCCTCGCCGCGCGCGGTGGCGAGATCCTTCTCGACCTTCTCGACCCTGCCCTGCACGTCCTGGGCCTGGGCCTGCGCCTTGGCGGCGACCTCCTTGTAGGAGCGCGCGCGCATGACGATGGCCTCGACCACGCGCTGGCCGGCTTCGGCCAGGCGCACCGGCAGGTCCGGCGCGACGACCACGTCGGCCTCGCCGTCCTCGGGCAGCTCGGACAGGCAGGTCTCGAGCTCGACGCGGCGATCCTCGACGTCGCGCGCGCCGGATTCGGCGGCGGCGATGCGCGACAGCGATTCGGCGAGCGCGCGGTTGGCGCTCTCGGCGGCGGCGGTGCGGGTCTGCACGGCGGCCAGCGTGCGCTGCAGCTTCTCGGCGGTGGCGCGGGACTCGGCGAGCTCGGCGACGCGTGCGTCGCGCGCCTGGGTCAGCTTGGCGATGACCTCCTTGCCCGACGCGGCCATCTCGTCGCGTTCGTGCTCGACCTCGCGCACGTGGTCGCGGACCGCGGCCAGCGCGGCGCGCTCGTCGCTGAGCAGGCGCTCGAGCTCGACGAGGCGGGCGTCGGTGCGGCTGATGCGCTCGGTGGCGCCGGCGAGCCGGCTCGAACGCTCGGCGAGATCGGCGATCAGGCGCTTGCCGGCCTCGGCGACCTTCTGCGCGGCTTCGGGCTTGAGCGGGACGTCGTCGTCGCCGGGCAGCTCGGTCATCGCCTCGTCGAGCGCGGCGCGCTCCGGCGACGCCGCGCCGACGCGCTGCAGTTCGCTGAGCGCGTCGACCAGGGCGCGGTTGGCGGCGTCGGAGTCCTGGACGCGGCGCGTGAGATCGGTCAGGCGCGACTGGGCCGCCGCCTCGCGCGTGCGCAGGTCGTTGAGCTCCGCGACGCTGCGCTCGCGGCTCTGGTTCAGCTGCTGGATGACCTCCTTGCCGGAGGCCATGGCCTCGTCGCGTTCGCTCTCGAGCTCGCCGACGCGCTCCTCGAGGACGCGGCGCTGCTCGCGCGCGGCGCCGACCTGCTTGTCGAGATCGGTCAGGCGCGAGCGCGCCTGCGCCAGGTCGTGCTCGGCGGTCTTCAGGCGGTTGTCGCCATCGGCGCGGACGGTGGCCAGCTCGCGGCTGAGCGCGTCGACCTGCTTGGCCAGCGCCTGCTTGCGATGCGCCAGCAGCTCGATGGTCGCGGCGGCGCGGTCGCTGCGTTCCTGGGCCGAGGCGGCGTCCTTGGCCTCGAGCGCGACCGCCAGATCGGCGGCGGCGTCGGCGAGCTCGGGATCGGTGTGCGCGGCCTCGATGACGCGTTCGGCGATCGCCTTCTCGGTCTTCGCGAGGATGGCGCTGCGCGCCTTGAGCTCGTCGTGGGCGCGTTCGATCTCGTCGAGGCGCTTGCGCAGATCGTCGTTGCTGCGGCGCTGGGCATCGAGGTCGCCCGCCAGGCCCTTGTTCTTCTCGTCGCGCTTGGCGACGTCGCGCTTGAGCGCCTCGACCACGGCGTTGGCGGCGTTGAGGACGTCGGTCTGGTCCGACGCCGACGTCGCCATCGCCTGGTCGAGCTCGTCGACGCGCGTCGAGCCGGCGGAGACCGATGCGGTCGGCGGCTGGACGCTCGGCGTCGCGGCGGCCTTCGGCTCGGCGAACACCACGCGCCCGAGATCCTTGAGGCTCGCGGCGAGACGGCCTTCCGAATCGCGCTTCTTCTTGAGCTGGGCGGCCTGCTCGTCGACCTGCTTGCGCAGCGCGGCGCCCTCGGCGCGCGCCTTGTCGAGCTCGCCCTTGAGCCGCGCGTTGTCGGCTTCGGCCTTCACGTCCTTGCCGGCCAGCTTGCGCACGACCTCGACCGCGGCGGTCTCGCGCTCGGCGACGTCGGCGTCGTCCTTGGTCACGACCGCGGGCATGGCGATGCCCTGGGCCTTGGCCTGGACCGCGATCGCCTCCATCAGCTTGCCGTTGGCCTCGCGCACCCGTTCGAGTTCGCTCTCGCGCTCGTTGCGGACCTCGTCGGCCTCGTCGGCCATCGACTTCACGGCGCCCAGGCGCTGGCGTTCCTTGGCCAGCGCCGCGGCGAGCTCGCGCACCACGCGCGTCGCGCCGGCCAGGACTTCCGCGGGCTTGCCGGTCTCTTCCGGCATGCTGCTGAAGGTGGTCTTCTTGCTTCCGGCGATGCCCAGCTGATCGCTGGCGGTGTCCTCGAGGGCCTCGGCCTCGGCGCGGGCGCCTTCGATCGCCGTGACCAGGGCGGCGACCGGCTCGGCGACGTCGGTCGCGCTGAGCGAGCCGGACTTGAGCTGCTCGAGGAGCTGGAGATCGCTCTCGAGCAGGTTGTCGGTCGGCGAATCCTTCTTGGTCTGCTTGCCGGTCTCCTGGTCGTGGAGGATCTCGCGCAGGCGCTCGAGATCCTTCGACAGGGTCTCGACCACGGCGGCGGCGACGTCGAAGTCGTGGAAGAAGGCGGCTTCCTGCGTCGCCTCGGGCGGCACGGGGTGCTCGTTCTGGTGGCGCTCGCCGTAGTAGTCGCGATCGATGGCGAGGATGCCGCCGCACAGGTCGGCCGACTTGACCGCGTGGTTGCGGAAGGTGGCGTCGCGCTCCTTCACGCTCTGCAGCTCGATGTGGAGCTTGTCCTTCTCCTTGATGGTCGCGGCGACGAGCGCGCGGTGCTTCTCGAGCTCGTCCTGCATCTCGTCGTTCGACTGCTGCAACTCGCGCTCGTGGCTCTCCTTCTGCTCGAGCTGGTCCTTCAGCGCCTTGATCGCCTGGTCGAGCTCGCCCTTCGACAGCTTCTGGTTGTCGAGCGTCGCCATGACCTCGTCGAGGCGGGACTGGGCGGCGGCGCGATCCTTCTCGAGTCGGCCCTGGGCCTCGATCTTGGCGGCGAGGTCGGCCTGCATCTTCTCGAGCAGGGCCTCCTTCTCGCGGTCGGAGAACGAGTCCTCCTTGCCGGCGATGTACTGCCCGAGCATGCCCTCGATCCAGCCGACCAGGGTCTTCTCGGACAGCACCTTCAGCTTGCGCGACTGGCCCTTGCGGCGCACCAGGTCGGCGGCCGTGGTGGTCTCGCCGATCTGGTCGAGCTGCCAGGCGATGTCCGGCAGCGGCTGGTCGTTCTTCGACACCATGGAACGTCCTTCGGGCGGCGACGACGCCGCGGAAATCTGGCCGGGAATGGACCTTGCAGAGAGGATGGTCCGAGCGCCGGCGATTGTCACCGGGCCGACCGCGGGATCGGGGTCCTCAGTGATACACGCCATGGCGCGGCGTGGCCACCTGGGGCGGATCCGACACCGCATGAACGAACGGACCCCCGGGGGATTCCCGGGGGTCGTTGCTTTCGTTGCGCCCGCGCTGGTCGCGGTCGCGGCCGCGACGGCTTACTTGTTCACGGCCTTGAAGTAGGACTTCGCGCCCTGGGTGTCGGCCTTCATCGTCGGCTTGCCTTCGGTCCAGTTGGCCGGGCAGACCTCGCCGTTCTTGGCGACGAACTGGAACGCCTTGATGACGCGCAGGGTCTCGTCGACGCTGCGGCCGACCGGCAGATCGTGGATGGTCGCGGCGCGGACGACGCCCTCGGGATCGATGATGAACAGGCCGCGCAGGGCGATGCCGGCATCCTCGATGAGCACGCCGTAGTCGCGGGCGATCGACTTGTTGAGGTCGGCGACCAGCGGGTACTCGAGCTGGCCGAGGCCGCCGTCGTTGCGCGCGACGTTGCGCCAGGCGAGGTGGGTGAAGTGGCTGTCGACGCTGACGCCGAGGATCTCCGCGCCGATCGCCTTGAAGTCCTTCGCGCGGTCGCTGAAGGCGATGATCTCGGTCGGGCAGACGAAGGTGAAGTCGAGCGGGTAGAAGAACAGCACGACCCACTTGCCCTTGTAGTCGCTCAGCTTGATGTCCTTGAACGAGCCGTCGGCCATCGCGGCGGTGGCCTTGAAATCGGGGGCCTTCTTCTGGACGAGGGACATTGACGATCTCCGTGGAGGATGGTTGGGGACGATGGTTGAGAGGCCGCGACTGTCCCCAGACGTCGCGGGTGAGTCAAGAGATGCGGATCGGCGTCCGCCGGGGGATCATGGCGGCGCGCGCCCGCCACGCAGGTCCAGCGCACCTATGGCGTCGATAGGGGGCCGCTATCGCCGGCATGCCCGGGGGCGGACGGCCTGCTGCGCAAACGAAAGGGTCCGACCGGAAACCCGGTCGGACCCGTTCACGCCCGCGAGGTCGGCGTTCAGCCCTTGGCGGCGGTCCGCTTCGGCTTGGCCGGCTTGCCGGTGCGCTGGCTCTCGTAGATCGCGTCCATCAGCTCGCTCTGGACGATGCCGTTGGCCGGCGAGGTGCGCGGCTCGGCGCGGCCGAGCACGGCGTCGATGAAGTTGTCGTTCGGGGTGTTCGACTCGCCCTTGAGGTCGACCTTCACCTCGCCCTTCGCGTCGTAGGCCTTGATCCAGCCGCCGCCCCAGCCGTCGACGTCGATGCGGCCGTCCTCGAAGACGAAGTGCATGGACGCGCCGGCGGCCATGCAGTTGCCGCTGACCACGATCGAGGCGATGACGCCGTTCTCGAAGCGCACGTTGATCGACGAGTTGATGTCGACCGGCGTGCCGTGGTTGTCGACGAAGGCGAAGACCTCGGCGACGTTGCCTTCGACGGTCCAGCACAGCGAGTTCAGGATGTGCGCGCCCGAGTCGTACGCCTGGCCGCCGCCGGAGAGCTCCGGCTTCTGGCGCCAGGTGCCCGCGACCGCCTTCATCCAGTTCTGCGACAGGTAGCCGCTGACCAGCTCGAGCTTGCCGAACTTCTTCGAGCGGATCGCGTCGCGCACCCAGTTCATCGCCGGCGTGCACGGCGTGTTGTAGCCGATGGTCACGATCTTCTTGGTCTTCTTCGCCAGCTCGGCCAGCGCGTAGGCCTGGTCGGCCTGCGTCACCATCGGCTTCTCCATCAGCACGTGGCAGCCCGCCTCGAGCGCCTCCTTGCCGTGGTCGAAGTGCATGGTGTGCGGGGTGATGATCGCCACGCCGTCGAGCTTGGACTGGGCGTACATCTTCTTGCGATCGGTGAAGATCGCCGGCTTGGTCGGGTAGTCCTTGAGATTGCGCTCGATGAACTTCTGGCAGAGATCCTCGGTGACGTCGCACAGCGCGACGATCTCGACGTCCTTGTTGCCTTTGAAGCGGCGGGCGTGCTCGCCGGCCATGCCGCCGCAACCGAGGATGGCGACGCGAACCTTGGGCATTGCTGGTCCTTTCGGGACTGCGCGGCGGGGGTGTGGCGCCGCGCGGAGAGTGGTGTGATGCGGATCGCTCAGACGCTGGCGAGGTAGTCGCGACCGGCCATCAGGCCGGCCTTCTCGCCGGCGGCATCGGTGTTGTAGCGCTCGTCCTCGAGCTCGATCGAGACCATGCCGTCGAAGCCGGCGGCCTTGAGGATCTCGAAGCAGCGCGTCCAGCGCACCTGGCCGTGGCCGGGGATCGTGTAGCGCCAGAACGAGCCGCCGAAGCCGTGGCCCTTGGCGGCGAACGACTGCTGCTCCCAGCCGTGCTCGTAGAGGTCCTCGGTGAAGATCTCGGTGTCCTTGCCGTGCACGTGGTGGACGCGCGCGGCGAACTCGCCGAGGAAGCGCACCGGGTCGACGCCCATGCGCACGAGGTGCGACGGATCGAAGTTGATGCCGGCGGCCTTGGCGGGCATCTCCTTCAGGAACGCGCGGTATTCACCCGGCGTGCACGCCAGCGAGCTGAGGTGCGGATGGCCGCCCGGCCAGCCCTCGACCGCGATGCGCGCGCCGTGCTTGAGGATCGCGTTGCACAGCTGCGCGTAGCCGTCGACGGCGTGCTTGAAGTTGTCGTGGCGCGACGCCTCGTGCTGCTCGGGGATGATCACGGTGAAGAAGTTCTTCGAATACTGGACCACCGTGCCGATGTAGTCGGCGGCCTTCTGCGCCGCCGCCTTGCGCTTGCCGGCGTCGGGCGAGGCGAGATCGGTCCACGGTCCGAGCAGGTCGATGGTGCCGACCTTGAGGCCCGCGGCGGTGATCTTGGCGAGCTCGGCCGGCGCGATCGAGCCGGTGTCGATGCACTCGAACTGGTTGGCCTTGGCCCAGGCGATGAGCCCGTCGAGGTCCTTCTGCCAGTCGCTCCAACCGCGACGGAAGCCGATGGGGAAGGAGCCGGTCTTGGTGCGCATGAGAACGTCGCTTTCGCCGCTTTCGGCGCAGATGAGGGGTGGCGCGCGGTTGTAGGCGCCCGGCGCCTACGCTGCAAGGATACGTAAACAGTGGGGATCTGCCTGAAACAGCACAGGCGGCAGGAGATGTAGAAGTGCGTGTCCCGCGCCCTGCCGCGCCGCGCACGCCAGGCACAATGCGCGGTGCGGAGCACCCATGGCGACGACCACCCGAGCCAGACCGACAGCACGCAAGCCGACGGCACGCAGGACGGCCACGCCGCGCCGCCTGGACGTCGCCGGCAAGGCGCGGACCACCGTGAACATCGGCGGCAAGGAGCTGACGTTCTCCAACCTCGGCAAGGTCCTCTACCCGCAGACCGGATTCACCAAGGGCGACGTCATCGACTATTACCTGCGCGTCTCCGAATGGATGCTGCCGCAGGTCCGCCACTTCCCGGTGACGCTCAAGCGCTACCCGAACGGCGTCGACCAGGATTTCTTCTACGAGAAGCGCTGCCCGGTGAACGGCCGCCCGTCCTGGGTCGAGACGGTGCACTTCACCGCCAAGACCAGCCCGATCGAGTTCTGCGTCATCAACAACGTGCAGACGCTGTGCTGGCTGGCCAATCTCGCGGCGCTCGAGCTGCATATCCTGCTCGCGCACGGCGACGCCCAGGACCGTCCGCGGATGATGGTCTTCGATCTCGATCCCGGCGCGCCGGCGACGATCGTCGACTGCGCGCGCCTGGCGATCGAGATGCGCGCGCTGCTCGCCGACCTCGGGCTCGAGTCGCTGGTCAAGACCTCCGGGTCCAAGGGCCTCCACCTCTACGTGCCGCTCAACACCCCGACCACCTTCGACGAGACCAAGGCGTTCGCCCGCGCCATGGCGATGACCCTGGAGCGGCGCTTCCCCGACCGCGTCACCAGCGTCATGGCCAAGGACCAGCGACCGGGAAAGGTCTTCGTCGACTGGAGCCAGAACGACCGCATCAAGACCACGGCGGCGGTCTACAGCCTGCGGGCCCGCCCGACGCCGACCGTGTCGACGCCGGTGACCTGGAAGGAGGTCGCGAGCGCCGCGCGCAGCCGGTCGCGGGGTCCCGATGCGCTGTCATTCACCGCGCCCCAGGTGCTGGCGCGCCTGCGCGACCACGGCGATCTCTTCGCGCCGCTGCTGGCTCTGCGCCAGGAGTTGCCTTCGTTGCAGACCGCCTGAGGCGCGACGCCTGTCGGCCGCGCGTCAAGCGGTCGCCGCCGTCGGCGATAACTGACTCACCCGTCGGCGGATGAGTCGGTCGCGCCATTGCCCCTCGCGCGGTCGTAGGAAGCTGAAGCGGCCCGGTGCGAACCGGGGTAGATATCAGTTCCTGATTCCAGACGGCGACGGGGGAGCGATGGATCCGAGCGGGAAGATGCTCTTCACGTGCAACGCGTGCGGTTACCGCGCGCGGATCCCGGAACGCTACTCCGGCAAGGAAGTGCATTGCCCGCGCTGCCAGGTCGTGCAGGTCGCCCAGACCGGCATCGGCGGCAACATGACCGGCCAGACGCTGACCTTCCAGAACCTGAAAGCCGCGTACGTCGGCGAGCAGTCGGCGATGAAGTCGGTCGAGAAGCCGGACGACACCGTCCGCTTCACGTGCGGCTCCTGCCAGTACTCGGCGAGCCTCGCCGGCAAGCACGCCGGGACGAGCATCCGCTGCCCCGGCTGCGGCGCGTCGCAGGCGGTGCCCGCGCGGGCCGATGGCGGAATCGCCGCGGGCGACACCGGTTCGTTCGCCGCGCCGAAGTCGGCGGCGAACGAGGACCGCATCCTCTTCACCTGCGGCGACTGCGACTACAAGGCGCGCATCCCGGCGCGTTATTCCGGGCGATCGGTGCTGTGCCCGGGCTGCGGCAAGGCGGTGCCCGCCAGCGCCACGGTCGCGATGCAGGTCGCGAACCTCGAGACCGCGCCGGCGCCGACCGGCAACACCACCATCCTGAACCGCGTCACCGCCACGCCCGCTCCCGAGGGTCAGCCGCAGACCGGCGCGCTGACCCGCGTCGGCATGCAGTTCACCTGCCGGAACTGCGGCTACCAGAGCCGCATCTCGCCGTCGTGCGCCGGCGGCGTGATCTATTGCCCGTCGTGCCGCGGCGAACAGATGGTGGACATGGGCGGCGGCCTGCCGTCCACCCCGGCATCGGAGGCGCTCGAGCGTCGTGCCGCCAAGGACGACGACGCCATCGAGCCGACCATCACGCCCGCGCGCGGCACCCGCGCGATCTCCGGGCCGTTGCCCGTGGTCGAGGCCGAGAGGAAGAAGTCGAGTCCGCTGCAGATCGTCGACGACGATCCGCCGATCGCGCGCCCCGCGTCGGGGCCGCACGCGGCGGTGGCGCCGACCGCGAAGGCGACGCCCGCGGTCGAGGAGGGGCGCACCCCGTCCGGGCGCTTCCCGTCGTCGGTCGCGCCGTTCTCGGTCGAGCAGAAGCCCTTGCCGCACACCGACAGCCACAAGGCGTCGGCATCCGATCGCCGCACGGCGAAGACCGCGCCGCTGACCGCGGTGACGCCCGCCAAGGGCATCCCCGTCGCGAAGGTGCCGCTGGCCAAGGACGCGGGCGACGACGACGAGTCGCTCGCGGCCGAGGCCCGTTCGCTCGCGCGGCGCAGCGTCCCGCAGGCCCCGGCGTCGCCGGTCGCCGCGAGCTCCGCTGCGGCGGAGCCCGTGAAGGCCACGGCGAAGCCGGTCGTGGCCAAAGCGAAGCCGAACGCCGCGGTGTCGGCGGCCCCGTCGTCCTCGCCCGCGTCACCCGCGCCGGCGGTGTCGTCGCGCAATCGCGGCATGTGGGCCGCGGTCGCGCTGCTGATGATGGCGATCGCCGCCCTCGGCGTGATCACCTGGCAGTGGGATCTGAAGCGCAAGGCGCTGGTCACCGAGCAGGGCCAGCACACCGCGACGCGCGGGCAGCTCGTCACCGAGCAGGCCGCCCACGTCGCGACCCGCGCGGATCTGAGCGCGACCCAGGAGCGGCTCGCCGGCGAGGAGAAGGTGCACGCGCTGACGCGCGAGCGCCTGGCCGCCTCGGAGGCCGCGCACACCAAGGCGACCAGCGAACTCGGCATCGTGCGCGACGAGCTGTCCCTGACCATGCGTCAGCTCAGCGCGACCAAGAACGAGCTGGCGACGGTGCAGTCCGCGCTCGACGAGCAGACCCAGGCGCGGCAGGCCGCCGACACCCGCTTCGACGAGCTCGACGCGCGCTGGCAGGACGCGAAGCAGCGCCTCGGCGATCTGCTCGAGCCGGCGGGGACGAAGATCGCGACGCCGGTGCCCAAGGCCCCGGCGCCCGCGGCCGCCCCGCAGGCGCCGGCGGACAAGGGCTCGGCGAAGCACGAGTTCTGAGTCGCTGCGGCGCTGCGCTTCGCGCTTCGAACCGTCGCGCCTACGCAGCGCCGTCCATCGGTCCGCTGCCGCGCGCGTCCGCCGGGGTCGTCGGCAGCTCGCGCCCGGGACGCAGATCGCGCATGCCTGGCAGCAGCGCGCGACCGTCGCCGCGCACGTAGTAGACCGGGTTCCAATGCCGCTCGAGCGCGACGCGGACGGTCGACGCGTCGGCATAGCGCATGGTGTAGCCGGCCCGGCGGCGGTCGCCGCGGTTCGCGTGGCTGCCATGGATGGCGAACGAGTCGTGCAGCGAGAACTCGCCGCGCGCCAGTTCGATCGGCACGGCCGACGCCTCCTGCGCCGCGCTGACCTCGACCCGCACGTTGAGCAGATCGGTGCCGTCGGTCGGCAGCTTCTCGAGCTCCGGGTACCCGACCTGGCTGCGCGGGATGATGCGCATGCACGCGTTGCCGGTGTCGACGTCGTCCAGCGCCAGCCAGACCGTCGTGACGTCGGTGCCCGTGACCGACGGCCAGTAGGTGTTGTCCTGGTGCCACTCGACCGCGAGGCCGTCGCGCGCCGGTTTCACGATCAGGTGCGACATCAGCAGGATGATCTCGTGCGCGCCCAGGCACTCCGCGACCCGATCGACCACCGCCGGATGGCGGCACAGTTCCAGCCAGAAGCGCCAGTCGGGCGCGCGCACGTGCGGCTCGACGAGGTTCTCCGGACGCTCGTCGGGGGCGAGCCCGGCGATCAGCGCGTCGAGCTGCGCCCGCGCCGCGGTGATCACGCTGGACGGCATCGCCTCGCGGATGATGGCGTACCCGTCGCGTCGATACGCGTCGCCCAGGGTGAGGGGGCTCGTCCGGCCGCTGGACATGGTCGGTATCTCCGCGATTCGCATGTGCGATTCGCTCATTGCGCCCCAGCATAGCCGGTTCTGATGGTCCAATACCATGGGTGATCGGATCAATCTGATGCGAAAAAGCATCACGATCCCGCCTGCGTGCCGGGAGCGCTACGTGCCGCTCGATCACCCGGCGCTGGCGCACTGGAAGCGCGCCGGCCTGATCTGGAGCGGCGTCAGCGACCTCGTCCCCGGCTATAGGATCGTCAATCCCGATCCGCCGTGGCTCATGCTGATCGCGACCGTCGGCGGCCGCGGCTGGGCCGAGACCCCGGCCGGTCGCGTCGCCCTCGCACCGGGCAGCATGTTCGTCGGCGTGCCGCGCGAACCGGTCGCGTGGAGCGTCGATCGCGACGCGTGGCGCATCGTCTGGTGGTACATCGAGCCGACCCCGGCGTGGCGCGGGCTGGCGACCGCGGCGGCGACGCTGCACCGCTGGCCGCACGCGGCGCTGCACGCGGCGGCGATGGAGGCGCTGCTCGACCGGCTCGCCGCGGACGGCGACGACCCGATCGGCCGCATGCACGCCGCGACGCTGCTCGCCGAGCTGCGCGAATTCGCCGCCGCGCCCGCGCCGGCGCCCGAGGCCGACGCGTTCGCGTCGGCCTGGCGCGCGGTCGGCGACGCCCTGCACGAGCCGTGGTCGGTGCCGACGCTGGCGCGCGCGGCCGGCGTGTCGGTCGCGACCTTCCAGCGCCTGTGCCATCGCCGGCTGGGCGCGAGCGCGCATCAGGAGCTGATCCGTCTGCGGCTCGAACGCGCGCGCGACCTGATCCGGCGCAGCCGCTATCCGCTGCGCACCGTCGCCGAACGCGTCGGCTTCGCCGATCCCTACACGTTCTCGGCGGCGTATCGGCGCTGGGCGGGGCATCCGCCCAGCGCGGAGCGCGCGCGGGGCGGGTAGGCGGCGGTGGCAACCCCGGCCCCGCCCGCACCATCGGCGGCCATGCGCGTCCTCATCATCGGCGGTTCCGGTCTGATCAGCGTCGGCATCGTCACGGCGCTGCGCGCGCGCGGCGCCGAGGTGACGATGTTCAACCGCGGCCGACGCGCGCACGATCTGCCCGCCGACGTGCGCGTCATCACCGGCGACCGCGAGCGCGTCGACGAGTTCGTCGCCGCGGTGTCGCGCCAGACCTGGGACGTGGTCATCGACATGATCTGCTTCACGCCGGCGCAGGCCGAGGCGTCGCTGCGCGCGTTCAGCGGGCGGTGCGAGCAGTTCATCTTCTGTTCGACCGTCTGCACCTACGGCGCCAAGATCCCGCCCGGCGTGCTCATCGACGAGGACTTCGCCCAGGAGCCCGTCATTCCCTACGGCCGCGACAAGCTCGCCTGCGAGCGGCGCTTCATGCGCGCGCACGCCGACAAGGCCTTCGCCTGCACCATCGTCCGTCCCAGCCACACCTACGGCGAGGGCTCGTCGCTGATCGACCAGCTCGAGTTCGACCCGGTCGCGTGGGATCGCGTCGCGCGCGGCGA
>DASPLE010000054.1:0-9336 GCA_035627695.1 Planctomycetota bacterium | reverse complement strand
GCCGAGTTCTACGGCGCCATGGACGGCGCCGGCAAGTTCGTCAAGGGCGACGCGATCGCCGGGTTGATCATCACGGTCATCAACATCAGCGCCGGCTTCATCATCGGCATGACGATGATGAACATGTCGGCGTCGCAGGCGCTCGCGACCTTCGCCCTGCTGACCATCGGCGACGGGCTCATCAGCCAGATCCCGTCGCTGCTGGTGACGGTCGCCTCGGGCCTGCTGGTGACCAAGGCCAAGTCGGACGACACCATCGGCACCGAGCTGTCGCGCCAGTTCTTCGTCAAGCCGCGCGCGCTGGCGGTGGCGGCGGTGATCATCGTCGGCCTCGGCCTGGTGCCGGGCATGCCGCTGATCCCCTTCGCGGTCGTCGGCGGGCTGGTCTGGGCCCTGTACCTGAAGGTCAGGGGCAACGACGCCGAGGTCGCGGCGATCGCCGCGAAAGGCGAGGACGAGAAGCCCAAGGCCGAGGAGAAGGTCGAGGACCTGCTGACCAGCGACCGCATCGGCGTCGAGATCGGCTACCGCCTGATCCAGCTCGTCGACAAGGCGCGCGGCGGGACGCTGCTCGAGCGCATCACCGCGCTGCGCAAGCAGCTCGCGCGCGACCACGGCCTGCTGATCCCGCCGATCCGCATCAAGGACAACATCCAGCTCGCGCCCACCGCCTACCGCGTGCTGCTGCACGGCCAGACGGTGGTCTCGAGCGAGCTGCATCCCGACCGCCTGCTCGCCATCGACGGCGGCGGTGCGCGCACGCCGGTCCCCGGCATCGCCACCAAGGAGCCGGCGTTCGGGCTCGACGCGGTGTGGATCGATCCGGCCAAGCGCGGCGATGCCGAGGCCCTCGGCTACACCGTCACCGATCCGGCATCGGTGTTCATCACCCATCTCACCGCGCTGCTCAAGGCCAACGCCGGCACCCTGCTCAACCGCGAGGACGTGCAGGCGATGCTCGACAGCCTCAAGAAGGACGCGCCGGCGCTGGTCAAGGACATCGAGACCAACGCCAAGCTCGGCGCCGTCCAGAAGGTGCTGACGCACCTGTTGGACGAGAAGGTGCCGCTGACCAACCTCGAGAAGATCCTCGAGGCCGTCGCCGACGCGCCGACCGCCGATCCCGCGGCGCTCGCGGAACAGGCGCGCATGCGCATCGGCCGCGCCATCGTCGCCGGGCATCTCGACGCGCAGGGACGGCTGTTCGCGGCGATCCTCGAGCCGGCGACCGAGAACCGCCTGTCGCAGGCGCTGACCGCCGCCAACCAGGGCGGCGGCCTCGGCATCGCCCCGGCCGAGGCGTCGGCGCTGATCGATCAGCTCGGCCGCACCCTGCAGGAGGCCGCCGGCGCCGGCCACGACCCGGTCCTGCTGACCACCGCGCCCCTGCGCCGCCACCTGCGCCAGATCACCGCGCGCTTCTATCCCGACCTCGCGGTCCTCGGTTACGGCGAGATCGGCGGCGCGGTGCCGGTCGAGGTCGTCGGCACGATCTCGCTCGGCGGCAAGCCGGTGGCTGAGAAGGTCGGCGCGGCATGAGCCGCCGCCCACCGCGCATGGCACGGTCCTCGCTCCTGATCCCTCCGACGGACGCGCGTGTCGATGAAACGCGCTCCGGGAGGCAACGGCGATGATCGTGCGCAGCTATTCCGGTCGCAGCGTCCCCGAGGCGCTCGAGAAGGTGAAGAAGGATCTGGGCGAGGCCGCCCTGATCATCGAGACCCGGACCGTGTCCGAACCCGGCATGTTCGGCCGGCGCGTCGGCTACGAGATCATCGCCGCCTCCGACCCCGAAGCCGAACGCACCACGCCGCGCGTCATGCGCGCCGTCGCCGAGTTCGCCGCGCCCGCGGCGCGGCCCGCGGCCCGGCCGATCGCCGGCGAGCAGGCCCTCGATCTCGAGCTCGCCGCGATCCGCCGCCAGCTCGCGCGCCTCGCCACCGGCGCGACCGTGCCCACCGCGCACCTCGGCGACGACCTCGCCGGTCGCCTGCAGGGCGCCGAGCTGCCGGCCGAGATGCTGGCCGAGCTCGACGAGGCGATCAGCCGCGCCGGCGACCGCCTCGAGCCGGCGCAGCGCCAGGACTTCGCCCAGCTGTGGCTGCGCCGCGCGGTGCCCTGCGCGGGCACCATCGACTGGTCGAAGCCGCGCCGGCTGATGGTCGTCGGCCCGACCGGCGTCGGCAAGACCACCACCATCGCCAAGCTCGCCGGCGAGCTGCGCCTGAAGCGCAACCAGCGCGTCGCGCTGGCGACCATCGACACCTACCGCGTCGGCGCGACCGACCAGCTGCGCGCCTACGCCGATCTCCTCGACGTGCCGCTCGAGGTCGCGCAGACCCCGGCGCAGCTTGCCGCGGTGCTCGAGCGCTTCGCCGACTACGACCACGTGCTGATCGACACCGCCGGGCGCAGCCCCGCCGACGCCGCGCGCGTCCACGAGCTGAAGGGCTTCAGCCGCTGCAGGCCCGGCATCCAGGTGGCGCTCGCCATCGCCGCCACCGCCGGCCGCGCCGAGTTCGCCGCGGTGGTCGAGCGCTTCTCGCTGCTGCCGCTGGAGCACAGCGTGGTCACCAAGCTCGACGAATGCGCGGCGATCGGCCGCCTGATCGGCTGCCTGCGCCGCCACCGCCTCAACGTCAACTGGTTCGCCACCGGCCAGGAAGTTCCCGAGGACATCCAGCCCGCCGACGCGGCGATGCTGCCGGCGCGGCTGTTCGCGGCCAACGCCGTGGCGGCGTGAACGTGTGAGCATGACCTCGAAGGTGACCCGCACCCCGGCCCGGATCGACGATCAGGCCAAGCAGCTGCGCGCGCTCGCCGGCACCGCCGACGCGCCGGCGCTGCCGGCGATCGCGATCACCGGCGGCAAGGGCGGCGTCGGCAAGACCTGCGTCGCGGTCAACCTCACGCTCGCGTTGGCCGCGGTCGGCATCAAGCCGCTGCTGGTCGACTGCGACCTCGGCCTGGCCAACGCCGACGTCATGCTCGGGCTGGATCCGCGCGCGACGCTCTACGACGTGATGTGCGAGAACCGTCCGATCGACGAGGCGATCGTCGCCGATGCGCGCGGCTTCGGCTTCGTCCCCGCCGCGAGCGGCCGCGAGGAGCTGACCCAGCTGCCGGCGCGCAGCCTCAACCGCCTGGTCCGCGAGATCGGCCGCGCCGGCGCCGACCACGATGTGATACTCATGGACACCGCCGCCGGCATCGGCCGCGAGGTCTCCACCCTGGTGCTCGCCAGCCGCCTGGTGCTGGTGGTGCTGACGCCCGATCCGACCTCGCTCGCCGACGCGTACGCGCTGGTGAAGCTGGTCGAGGGCAAGCAGCCCGGCAAGGACATCCGCGTGCTGGTCAACCTCGCGGCGAACCAGGACGAGGCGACCGAGGCGTTCTCGCGCCTGCGCAAGGTCAGCAGCACCTACCTGCGCCGCGATCTCGCCTACGCCGGCTACCTGCCGCGCGATCGCCACGTCGCCGAGGCCGTGCGCAAGCGCCGGCCGTTCGCCGACGGCGATGGCCCGGCGGCGAACGCGCTGCGCGCGCTGGCGCTGAAGCTCAAGAGCGAACGCTGGCGCTGAGCCGCGGCTCGAATCCGACGCCTGATCGTCGTCAACTCCCGGTCGAGCTGTACCGGCGGATGCCGGTGCGCCACATCAACGACGCGAGCAGCAGGCTGATCAGCGCGACCAACGGCGTCGCGAGCGCCAGCCACGACGTCCCGTCCGCGGGGCCGACGAAGAAGCTCGCCGGATAGAACGCGACGAAGGCGAACGGGATCACCGCGCTGATCAGGAAACGCAGCGCCGGGTGGTAGATGCGCGTCGGCCAGCGGCCGAACTCCATCAGGTTGTAGACCGGCGGCACCATGCCGACGCGGTCCTCGAACCAGAAGCCGGTCGCCGCGAAGGCCATGAACACCGCGACGACCACGCCGAAAGCCGACGCGAGCAGCAGCAGCAGCAGGCCGATATGCAGCGCATCGAGCGGGAAATCGGGCATGCCGCTGATCGCCACGCCCATGAGGATCGCCCCGAAGATCGCGCCGGAGAGGTCCTCGACGGCGATCCGGTCGAAGCAGATCTGCAGGAAGCTGGGGTACGGCCGGAGCAGGACGCGGTCGAGGTTGCCCTGGATGATGTACGTATTCGACAGCTGGTAGAGGTTGCCGCACAGGCAATGGAACAGCGAGATCGGCACCATGCTGAACCCGAGCACGAAGAGCAGCGCCGGCGCGGACCAGCCGGCGAGGCTGTCGGTCTTGCTCAGGTAGGTCTGGAGCAGCGCCCAGGCGACGAAGCCGCGCGCCAGCTCGTCGAGCATCTGCAGCGCGAGGTCGCCGCGGTAGGCGAGGCGACGCTTCAACGTCGTCAGGAAGAGGATCCACGCGAGGCGCAGGGTGCGCATGGCTGGGGATCTGAGCGCCGGCCGCGAGCCACGCCATGGGTGGGCCGGCGGTGGCCCGCCGAACCCCGGCCCGCGGCGACGAGCGCGTCGGCAGCCGACCGGGTACCACGCGACCCGCTCCGCGCTGGCAGCGAACATCGCGGTGTGCACGATGACCTGCGGAATCCCTCATGAAAACCCTCCTGGTCATCCTCATCCTGTTCGCCGACCCCGCGCACGAGCCGCTGGCCACCACCGTCGCCGACGATCTGCGCCGCGTCGGCGGCGAGAACGTGCAGGTCGTGATCGGCGCGGCGGCGGCCGCCGAGCTCGAGAAGCGCGACGTGAAGATCCAGGACCTGATCACCTCGCCGAACATCGCCGAGCACCTGACGACCGCGGACATGAACCTGGCGGTCGTCCACCTCACGCGCGAGGACGCCGGCGGCGACGTCGTCGTCAACACCCGCCTGTGGGCGGAGGGCGAGGACGAGCAGCACGTCGCGATCGCCGGCAAGGGCGGCGATCCGGCGACGAGCGTCAGCAGCGGCATCGTGCGGACGCTGGCCCACCGCCTGCCGAACGCGCGCGTCGCCTCGCCGGTCGCCGACGACACGCAGCTGGCCGGGCTCGCCGAACGCCGCGCCTGGGGCGAGGTGCTCGGGCAGATCGCGTCGGTGCCGGCGGCCGAGCGCACGCCGCGCCAGCACTACTACCTGGTGCTCGCGTACAGCGGGATGGAGCAGCGCGATGCCGCGGTCGAGGCGCTCAACGCGATGCGCGCCGCGCATCCCGATCATTTCCTGATCAAGGCCGCCGAAGCCGTGATCCCCGCCGAAGCCGCCGCGACGGCTGCGCCCGAGCCGGAGCCGGAGCTCGAACCCGCGCCGACGGCTCCCGTCGACGACAGCAGCGATACGCTTCGCTGAAGCGGCCGTCGCGCGCGGTCAGCGCGCCGCGCCGACGCCGCTCCACGCCATGATCACCGGGCGGCGCGCGTCGATGGCGCGCAGCGCCGTGCGCCACGCCGCCGGGTAGCACAGTCGCTCGGCGACGTGCGCCGCCGAACGCGCGCCGAACAGCGCGAAGCGGCCGGCGAGCCCGCTGTCGACCGGATGGGTCTCCAGCGGCAGCTTGTCCTCGACGCCGGCCGCCGCGCGCGCCGCGACCACCGCGTCGGTCAGCGTGCCGAGCTCGTCGATCAGGCCGTTGTCGAGCGCCTGCTGGCCGGTGAACACGCGACCGCCCGCCAACTCGCGCACGCGGTCGTCGGCGAGCGTCCGCCGCGCGCCGACCAGCGCGCGGAATCGGACGTCGGTGTCGTCGACGATCTGACGCAGCGCCGCCTCCTTGTCGGGCGTCATCGCCCCGGTCGACAGCAGGTCGGCGCGCGGGCCGGTGGTGACGACATGGCGATGGATGCCCATCAGGTCGCGCGTGCCGGTGAGATCCGGCGCCAGCGCGAACACGCCGATCGACCCGGTCAAGGTGCCGCGATGCGCGATGACCCGCCGCGCCGCGCACGCCAGGTAGTAGCCGCCGCTGGCGGCGACCTCGTCGAGCAGCGCGATCACCGGCTTCACCGCGTCGAGCCGGCGGATGGCGTGGTGGATGCGATCCGACGCGGTCGCCGAGCCGCCGCCCGAATTCACCCGCACCACGACGGCGACCACGCGCTCGTCGTCGGCGAGATCGTCGATCATCGCCGCGGTGTCGAAGCCGGCGATGGTCGACCCGGGCTCGCTGGCCGAGTCGTCGACGATCTCGCCCTCGAGCTCGACCACCGCGACCACGCGCGGATGGCGCGTGCGCTTCTCGCCCTGCAGCAGCCGGCCCCACAGCTCCATCATGCCGGCGAAGGTGCTGGCGTCGGGCTGCTCGCCCTCGGCATCGAACCAGCGCGCCGGCTGCGCCAGGCCATCGAGCCACGCGCCGGGCTCGACCGCGCGATCGATCAGCCCCAGCGCCTGCGCCGATGCGCCGGGTTGCGGCGCCAGCGCGCGCGCGGCGCGGATGCGCGCGACGTCGAGCGGTCCGCGCGCCGAGCACGCGAGCAGCGCGTCGTCGAGCGCCGTGGCCAGCTCGGCGAGCTCGGCGGCGCCGGCGTCGCTCGGGCGGTTGCGCGTGAACGGCTCGGGCGCGGTCTTGTGCGGCCCGCTGGTGACCGCGGCGAAGCGCACGCCGAGCTTGGCGAGGGCATCCGCGTAGTAGTCGACGCTGAGCTCGATGCCGTCGACCAGCAGCAGGCCGGCCTCGGGCGCGACGACCTCGTCGCACGCCGCCGCGACCGCGAGCGCGGCGTCGTCGATGCCGTCGAGCAGGCAGGCGACGGTGCGCCCCTCGCCGCGATCGCGCAGGATCGCCGCCATCTCCTCGGCGCCGGCGAGGGACGGATAGAAGCCGCCGGCGAGGTCGAGCACCAGGTGCTTCTCGGGCGCGGCCAATGCCTGGCGCAGCTGCAGGCACGCGGCGTGGAGCGAGACCTCGCCCGCGGCGAAGAACGCCGGCGCCGGGCGCAGCGGGAAGGTGCCGGCGAGCTCGAGGACGAGCGTGCCGGCGGTCTGATCGGGCTCGGCATCGACGTCGTCGACCGGCTCGACGGCGTCATCGCGATGGACCGCCGGCTGCAGCACCGGCTCGGCGGGCGGCGCCGCGTCCTCGGCGATGAGCGCGGCGCCGAGGGACAGGAACAGGGCGATGGTCATCGCCGGGGCGGCTGAGCGGAGCATGCGCCGACCCTAACGCGCCGATCGGGACACGGGAGCGCGACGGCCCCCTCCCACGCGGCTACGAGCGCTCTACCGTGCGGCGATGCCGCGCTACCGCGTCCCCGCCTCGACCACCAACCTCGGCCACGGCTTCGACTGCCTGGGCATGGCGCTGGCCCTGTACAACACCATCGACGTCGAGCCGCTCGCCAACGAGGCGATCGAGACGCCGGACAGCCGCGATGCCGGCCTGGCGGCGATGGTCGCGCGCGTGCGCGACGCGTGCGCGCAGCGCTGGCGCGTGACCCTCCCGGGGCTGAGCGTGCGCGTCACCGGCGACATCCCGATCGCGCGCGGACTCGGCAGCTCGGCCTCGATCATCGTCGGCGTCGCCGCCGCCTGCCGCGACCTCGCCGGCCTGCCGCAGGACCAGGGCGAGCTCATCCGCATCGGCGCCGCGATCGAAGGCCACCCAGACAACGTCGCCGCCGCGGTGCTCGGCGGATTCACCATCGTCGGCCAGGTCGGCGACGACGTGCGCTGGACGCGCTTCGATCCGCCCGCCGACCTGACCTGCGTGCTGGTCATCCCGCCGTACGAAGTGAAGACCAGCGAGGCGAGACGCATCCTGCCTGATCAGGTGACGAAGCGCGACTTGGTGACGGCGATCCAACGCACGGCGCTGATCGTCGCGGCGCTGGCGCGCGGGCGGGTCGAGGACCTGCGCGGGCTGTTCGCGGATGCGTGGCATGAGCGGTATCGCGCGCAGGTGAATGTGGCGGTGGAGCCGGTGAGGGCCGCCGCCGCACGCGTGGCGGCGATCGGCACGATCATTTCCGGCAGCGGGAGCACGGTTCTCTCCTTCACCGACCACGCTTCCGCCGATCGCATCGCTGACGCGCTCCAGGGCACGCGCACTGGCACGGTCATGCGTGTGGAGTGCGCCGGTCCGGGCATGCGCCCGGCTTAGCCATTCGGCGATTCGTGATCGGGACCGAGTCCGCGTCGCGAGTCCAAGCCACGCCCACCATTCGTCGTGCGAAGCAAAGACCAGTAGCGCACGACGGCATTCCGCACGAAATGATACCTTGCGTCGGCCTCGGCCCGGACGCTCATCGTGCCCCGCTCGCATTCGTCGAGTATCTCGGGGTAGAGCCGCGCGACATACGGGCGAAGCGCTTCCGCCTCGCGCGGATCATCGAGTTCAGACAGAACTCGTGCGACGTCGTACGCGAAAGTGCGCGACCTGCACATCGTGGTGAAGTGTCTGTCGATCCATTCGGGGACCTTCCCTCCAAGCGCCTTGATGGCGAGAATGGGAAGGAGCGCGACCCCGTCGATGTCGCCGTATCTGCGGACCAGGCGCTCCATCGGCGCGGAAATTTCTGCCCAGGAGGTGCCGCGCATGACGAGCCAGTGCAGAGCCGCATGAAGGTCGGCTGCAACCTCGATGCTCTCCAGCGACACGCCGATATCAGGTCTCGGCAGTCCGTCCCGGGCTGTGATGTACGCGAGACGCACCGAGCAGCGCGGCGGAAGCTGACTCGCGACGTCGGGGACGTTCGTCATGAGCCACTCGAGGCGCTGGTAGCATTGGAGGGACATGGGATTGTCGTCCAGCGCCTGCACGAGCGATGATGCCATGGCCCTTTCATCCCGACGAACGAGCGCCGTCTGGGTCGCAAGCGAACGGAATGCCCCGATCGAGCCGAAGCGCCGCTCCAAGGTTCGCTCGATGCGCTGAGCGAAGCCATGGAAGCCCTGCCGATTCGCATCAGTCCAGGCATACAGTACGTGCGCGTTGATCGCGCCCGGGTTGAGCACGCGCTCGATTGTATTGCCGTGGACAGCGAGCGTCGCGTCACGAGCCACGAACATCGATGCAGTCATGTTCAGAGCCGCGCCGAGCGCCGGCAAGGCTAGGAGCCACTGCCAGGATCGCATCGACGTCAGCGATGTGAAGCAACGCCAGCGGGCGGTCGCGCTCGGCGCACCGAGCATGACGCCTACCGCTACCGCACACCACGCCCCTCCATAGACCGTCCCGTAGGTGTTGTCGGTACATGCGTGCACGAGCATCGCCAATCCCATGGCCTGCAGTGCGAGGCGGACCGACCGATCGCATATCCGAGCGACACGCCAGACCACGCCGAGGACGAGGAGCGAGAGGACGGCGAACCCGATGATGCCGCCGTCGATCGCAGCATCGAGAAACTCGTTATGCGCGTGCATGCAATGCTCG
>DASPLE010000053.1:0-21468 GCA_035627695.1 Planctomycetota bacterium | reverse complement strand
AATGGGCGGCTATGGCGCCTACCAGCTTGCACTCGAAGTTGCTTTGAGTGAGGTTGGTGCGACGCAGGCTCTGCGGCTCCTGGGCTTGGCCGCGCGCGCCGCGAAAGTCAAACCGCTGACGTGCGGTTGTCCTGACCTTATACCTCCGGGCACCCCGGAGCCACCGGTCACGGTATTCCGAGTAGAAGGTTCTCCCAACACTCGCCTGGTTATCGGGGATGACGGCAGCGTCGGCATCCTTGGGGATACGATGTTGTTCTTGAACTTCGGCAGTAGAGAGCGCGCAGAACAATACCTGGCTCAGAAGATCGCCGGGGGGCTACCTGGCGTGCAAGTGAAGTCATTCCAGGTGCCAAGATCGTTCCTAGACGATCTTCGGGCGGACGCAGTGCCGCAGCAGTTTGGCGGGCAGTTCCCGAATGCGCCTCAGATTGTCGACCCGACTAAAGCCGCCGATCAGTTTGGCCTCACTGCAGCCCAGCTTGATGCTTTAAAGGATGCAATCATCGAAGGGTCCGGTAAGTGCGAGTGACGATGAACTTATTTGAGACGGAGCTGAATCGACTCCGGGGTATGCCTGAGGGGCCAATCGATGAAGGTCTACTGACCGGCAACATGGTCATCAAATCTGCGGAGGATCACGACGTTATCATCCGTCGCGCCATGGAAGCGTTGCGCGTAGTGGATGAAACCATCCTGTCCGATTGGAAACACTTCCCTACGCTTGAGCAATGGAGCGCCATCCTCCCACATTGGTTTATTGACGCCTGCGGTCCAGAAAGGAGTAAAGAGGAAAGCCTTGCCTGGCTAAAGTGGTTCAGGTCACTGCCGCTCCCTCAGCAGGGCGAGGCCATGCGAGAATCTAAGTGGTCGCTGAACGCCTGGACCTATTGGTTCCAGCCAGCCCAGCGTAATTGGTATTGGGGAAGGCAGCTGGGAAGTGACGGTGAGCACTTTATGGTCGAGTTGTGGTGCATCGATTGGCCCTGCGCTACAGATAGCTTTTCGTGGCTGGTGCGTGCGGCTGGAGCAGAAGCGTGCGCAGCCGAGTAAATGGTGAGGTGTGAGACTCAGCGCAAATGACAGGACAGGCACGAGCTTCGACCGTGAAGTAATCGTTCGGCAGCGCGCGGAGTCAGCTAGTCTAGTTCTCCTCGCGTCCATCGAGGCGCCTGCGCGAGCGGAACATGAGCACGCCCGAGGGCTCGCCACCGCGGTTAGGCTTGTCTCCCTTATCATCATTTTTATCGCTATCGCCACGAAAGCTTCAGCTGTCGATGAGTTCCCAAACCACTTCCCTGAGGAGCCCCAACCACCGGATCTGCCGGCGGCTTTCGGCGTGGATTTTATTAATCTGTACCCGTGGTACTTCATCCACCCAAGTGGCTGGCCCGCCTGCCGGAAGCCGTTCACGGTCTACAATTTTCACATGCGGCAATTGTTCGATGCCTTCGGCAACCCGCTCCCGCCTGATCCGCGTTACTACACAAGCTTCATCGGCATCTTCAATCCAACTTATCGGTCGTTTACGCAATGGATCGCGTACAGTTCGTTCGGCGGCGCAACGTATCACCAATGGGACGACGGCACAGAACATGCGGCGAAGAACTTGAGCGGCTTTTCACGGTACGCACCGACGGGGGCGACTGCTGCGCAGATCATGATGGCGTTCGATTCCGGTCAGAACACATGCGATGCGGATTTCGCCAGCACGATCTGGTCGAGCCCACTCGTCGTCGTCCCCAGTGGTTCTGACTGTCATGATTGCGGCTGTCGCTGACGATCGCCCCTAGCATGAAATCATCCAGGCTTTTCTCGCGTCAGGGAGTGGAGGACAGGCATGAGCTTGAGGCGCTTTCGCGTGCGGCCTCGCGAAGCGTGCCTGAGGATCAGGTCTGGTCGCAGACTGGAAATGCATGAGATATGAAGGTGACGACGCCGCACGGCGCACCTCCACATTCTCTTTGGGGCCCCGGTTGGTCCACCTCCCCCATGCTCTTGCCAATGACCAGCGAACCAAGTTCTCGGTCCCGTCATGCGCTTCCCGATGATGAGATACTGATGAAAATCACTTTGGGAAGGTCCGCACTCCATATGTCGTTCGGCTACTGCCAAATTGCACGAACGGAAGTGCACTGGGAGGTGGGCAGCTTTGAGAACGGGCGGAGCCGTCGGTTCCGAAGGATAAAGACGAGCCTCAGATGTCTCGCTATGAGCGCCATTCTTGCGACTTTCGCGTCGAGCGTTGAAGGATCGCCTTTGCTCGGTGGGGGCGCCGAGCCGCACAGTTCGTCAGGAACCCTCTTTACTCCGGATGCCGGCAACCCGGACCACATCTGGGCATATCATTACGTATCGTGGACCGAGAGCGGTCAACTTCCGATGGAAGTCCCGTTCGCCTATTATCAGTACGCGGGCTTATATTCTATCCAGCATCGCAGCTTCATCGGATGGTATTACACGATCGTCCAGCCCTTTCGCCCAGGCGGAGATGCCGGCATCGTGGCCGGCAGTGTCCAAACAGGAACGCCGCCAACTCCATTCATCGATACCGGTGTCGGGGTCCACCATTGGCGGACTCCGCCAGGCACCGGTGAGGAGATGTGGCCGTATGCGCCAAGCGGTTGGGCCGCCTACGCTGCGCCAACCCGCGGAAATCCAGAGGCGCTGGTGGATGTGCCCGTCGGACAGGGACCGGCTCAATGTCCGACATTCTGACGATTCCGAGCGTCGGGATCAGTGGATCTCTGCTCGCCATGACGCCGGTCCAGCGCCCTGAAATTGTTGCCTCTCAATGAATATACCTCTCCTGATCGTCCGATGCGCGTTGGCGCTCATCCTCCTGGCTCCAACCTCGGCATATGGGGTTGGCGTCGTCGATGCTCCGGTCGGTGGTGCGCCGTTGGTAATGGACTTCAACGTCTACAAGTTGATCGCGCGGCGCTATGAGGTGGGAGCCTATCCAGGTCGATTCGTCGTCATCAGCGTCGTCTGGGTGAACCCATCGTCTGCAGGTACGATGGGTTGGTGGGGAGGGTACAATCAATGGGCGTACACCCTCTTCGAGTCGAATGGTCAAATCCTCTCGGCGAACGGCTGGAACGGGCAGCCGCCCGATTTCGCCGGCTACGAGGTTTTCCAACAATTCTGCTCGCAGGTGAAGACCTCACCTGGGTGGTTGGTGGATATCAAAGCGGAAGAGTATGCGCCGCGTGCGTGGATGGATGAGCGGTTGCGAGCAAGCGGCGACCTAGACGACCATCCCATGGATTCGATTCCCGCGGGTGCGGGTCCGTGCGCATCATGCGCTTGCCCATAGTCATTTGTTGTGAACGGTCAGTGAAATGCAGGACAGGTATGAGTTTTGCCCATGAACAAACGCCGACGAATGGCTCTGCGGCAGCGGGTCTAGTGCTCCTGCTCCTCCTGTCCCTCGAGGCGCCTGCGCGTGCGGCATCGGGAGACGTGCCCGAGGACCCGGGTCCGATCGGGGCGGTGCCCATCAACTTTGGCATAACCAACTACAACACGGGTCCGAGCCAGTTCACGCACCCTGGCTGGGGCTACCCGCATTGCGCGCGGCCCTTCACCGCGTTCCACTACGTCATGATCGACCTCAAGGACCCTTACGGGAACGATGTTCCCGACGAGCCACAGTACTTCGAGACGTTCATCGCCGTCTATTTCCCGACGCTTCGCGAGTTCCGTCTCTGGTACTCGAAGGGGCGCGGGCCGCACTGGGGCGGCACGATGCGGTGGGAGTGGGGGTATGGCTCCGACGCTTCCCAAGTCGCGGAGTTCCAGCGCTACGCGCCGAACGGCCCAATGGCTGCTGCCCTAACTTTGACAGTTGACGCGGGCTACGATCTCTGTCATCCAGACTTTTTCGCAAACGTCGTAGGCGGACCGCTGCCAGTCATTCCTGGTCCGGCGGCGCCATGTTCATCGTGTCCGTGCCCGTAGGCCGCTGCGTCTCAGCGTATGCCGCAAGCAGGTTGGCTTCCAAGCGCACGAGTCGATGATCGCCGAGGCGGATATCGATCGTGTCGTTTCAACGTTGCTGCACCTCGCCGCTGTCCACGTGTCAAGCCTCCTCGTCACGCTTGCCGAGCTCTCTACTCAGGGTCAGAATGCTTCATTTGAATTGCTATCGATTGCTCCTGGTTCTTCTCGGAGCGGCCCTGAGCACGCTCTCAGGCGTCATCGCCCCAGCTTGCACTGCAGCGGAATCATCCGTCGTCCACTATCCGCCTTCGTACACCGCTCCTTCATTGATGGGGTACCCGTATGGAAATGCCATCTGGGCGAGTATGACTTACGCGTGGCGTGAAACCCCGACGCAACAGTACGTCCACGCCTCTCATTTATACGGCGTGATCGAGATGAACCCGTTAGACGTGCATTTCGGCTGTTTTGTCGCGTGGCAAACCCGATTCGCGGACGGACGATATGTCATTGCCTGGCGATTCGGACGCAGTTGGCCCGTTGGCCAAGGCGTCATCCGTACTAACGATCCGAAGGTCGGGTATAACGCTTTTTCGGAAGAGTGCTTTCTCCATTCGCCTGACGGCCCATTCGTCGACTATTACAATATGATCCCAAACCCGCGATACGCGCCCCGCTATGATCCGACAATCTTTGCTCCGAACGGGTTTCTCGAGTGGGAAATAGGATCGAACGTGAGGCAGGGCTTGCCCCCGGCAAATCCACTGGGGCCAATGCCGGTCATACCTTCGGGTAATCAAAACTGCACGGCTTGCGACTGTCCGTAGATCCGCTGCGCCTCTGGCCGGCGAGAAACCTCGCCCGCATCTAGCGGCGCCTCGTCGACGGCACGCTCGGCGATGCCGATCGCCACCGGCTCCAGCCGCCACTGCTGATTGGCACCGCCGACCCAGGTCCATTGGTGGACGTCGGCGCCGGTGCCTGCCGAGACGCCCGCGACATCGAGGCACTTGCCGCTCGCGACGCACACCAGGCGGTACCAGCCGTCACCGACGGGCTCGATCCTCCACCGCTGGTTGGCGCCGCCGTGCCACGGCCACTGCAGCACGTTCGCGCCGTCGCCCGCGCCGCTGCCGGCGACGTCGAGCGCGTGGCCGCTGCAGCGCGCCGTCAGCCGGTACGCGCCCGCGCCGACGTCGTCGATGCGCCAGATCTGCGCGTCGGTGCCGTTGTCATCCCACTGCTGGACGTCGGCGCCCGCCTCGGGCGATGCGCCCGAGACGTCGAGGCACTTGCCGCTGTGCCGCGCCACCAGCCGGTACGCGCCGCCGGCGACGACCCCGGCGACCGGATGCAGCCGCGTCTCCGGCACGATCTGCTCGGGCTGGCTCGCGCTCGCCCACAGCAGCCGCGCGACCGCTCCGCCGCCGTTCTCGTAGTACTCCACGCGGATCGCCACGCGGGCTCCGGCGCGCAACGCGACCGTGCCGCGGTCGGAGCGCGGCGCGTGGTCGTTCCACGCGTCGATCACCAGGCGATCGTCGATCCACACGCGGATGCCGTCATCGCTGACCGTGGTGATGGTGTAGATCTCGCTGAAGCGCGCCTCGATCTCGCCCTGCCAGCGGGCGGAAAAGGTGTCGGCGGCGATGCGCGCATCGGGCGATCCGCCGCCCCAGGTGAAATCGATGCCGTGGTCGACGCGGGTGATCGGCGCGCCGCTCAGATCGATGGCGTCGAAGTACGACGCCGACAGGCCCGTCCCGCGGCCGCCATCGGCGACCACCGTCACCGTACGGGCGGCCGAGACGGTGGCCTGACCGCGGTCATCGTAGGCCTTCGCTGTGATCGCGTGCGTGCCGATGCCCGGTCCCGTCCAGGTCGTGGCGTACGGCGCCGTCGCATCGGTCGCGATCAGCGTCGTGCCGGCGTAGAACTCGACGCGGGCGATCGCGCCGTCGTCGGCGGCGGTCGCCGCGATCGCGATCGACGCCGGCGCCGTGACCGTCGTGCCGGCGGCCGGGCTGGTGAGGGCGACGGTCGGCGGCTGCCCGGTCGTCGCCCCGACGACGATGGTGCGCTCGGCGCGGCCGGCGCGCCCGCGGTCGTCCCACGCGATGAGCGTGACGCGGTAGGTGCCGGCGGTCGCGAACGTGTAGGTCGGCGACGCCTGCGAGCTCGGCACGCCGGCACCGAAGTCCCACAGCGAATGCGCGATAGCGCCGTCCGGATCGCTCGACTGGTTGACGAACGCGATGCGTTGGCCGATCGCCGCCGTCGCCGGCGCCGCGAACGCGGCGGTCGGCGCGCGGTCGGTGAAGCCGCGCGACGCTGGCTGGGCGTTGCTGGCATTGCCGCTGACGGTGTTGCCGCGCCAGTCGAGCTCGCTGCCGCCGTAGCTGGAGACACCCGCTCCGGCGTTGCCGATGAAGCGGTTGCCGAAGGCGGTGACGCGATCCGCGGCGCCCTCGACGTAGAATCCGGTCGAGGCGTTGTCGATGAACGCGTTCCCCTCGAACACCAGGTTCCGGCTCGACGCGCCGCCGCTGTTGCAGAAGAAGCCGCGGCCATCCGCGCCCGGGTACGGGGCGCCGGCCACGCCGCGACGCGTCGCGGCGAAGGTGTTGCCGTGGAAGTACAGCGGACCGATGCCGTCGCCCTCGGCGTAGAGCTGGCAGCCCCACTGGCGGCAGCCGCGGAAGACGTTGCGCGCGTAGAAGTGATGGCGGTTGTCGGCGGTGTTCGAGACCGACAGGCCGATGTCCTGGCCGCCGTCGACGAGGTTGTCGGTGACGACCGCGTCGCTGGTGATGACCTCGATGCCGATGAAGCCCCAGCCGGTCGCGTCGGCGACGGTGTTGCGGCGCAGCGCGCAGTGGTTGGAGGTGTCCAGGCTCAGCCAGTGATCGATGCGGTTGTCCTCGATCAGCCCGCGGTGGCAGCGGCCCCACAGCTCGATGCCGAGGCGCGTCGTGTGCAGCCCGGAGCGGGTCACGGTGTTGCCGGCGATGACCAGGTCGGTGCAGTCGTCGTTGGCGAAGATCCCGCCGCGGCCGGTGCCGTCGACGACGCAGCGCAGGATGCGGTTGCGCGACGAGCCCCACGACAGCCGGATGCCGCCGCCCCAGTCCGAGGTCGTGCCGATGTCGCGGATCACGCAGTCGGCGATCTCGCTATCGGTGACGCCGTTCGCCGCCGACGGCGCGTCGCCGGTGAAGCGGATCCCGAGGGCGTCGGCGGCCGACAACCGCTCGATGCGCAGGTGGTGGAGGCGGTGGCCACGGGTGGCGTGCGCGAACACGCCCGCGGACGCGCCGCGGCCCGCGCCGTCGAGCAGCAGCCCGGCGACCTCGGTGTCCGATCCCGCCAGCACGATCATCTCCTCGGCGCCGCCGATCCATTCGAGCGTCGCCGCGTCGCGGCCGGCGCCAACCAGCCGCACGCCGCCCTTCACGCGCAGGCCGCGCGCGAGGTGGAACCGCCCGGCGGGCACGGCCACCACATCGCCGACGGCGGCGGCGTCGATCGTCGCCTGGATGGCCGGGGCGTCATCGCGGCCATCGCCCGCGACCGCGCCGCGGGCGCGGACGTCGATGGTCGCCCCGGCGGCGTGGGCGGCGACGACCAGGGCGAGGAGCGATGCCAGGGAGCGGGAGCGGATGGACATGGGGGCCTCCTGCTTCCGTACGCGTCCGTCCGCTGGATCTCACGCGGCTTCTTCTGCCGCAGCCGCGAGGCGCGATCACGCCGCGTTCACGGGGCGGCGTCGATGACGGCCGATCCCATGCCGACACGCCCGGCCGCATCCCACGCCACCACCGAGACGCGGTACGGGCCTGCGCTTGCGAAGACGTGTGAGATGCGTTCGCCGACCAGCGGTGGTCCAACCCCGACGTCCCACAGCGCGTGCGCCATGGTCCGGCCGTCGGCGAAGCGCAGGGCGAGAGAGGTCGCCGCCCCGACCGTCGCCGTGGACGGAGCGGTCAGCTCCAGCGGCGCGCCGGTGAACGCCGGGTCGGCCACGCCATCGACGAGATTCGCGAGGATGTCCTGCGGCCGCGCCGCGACCGGTCCGCAGCCCTCGATGCGGTTGCCGACGGCGAGCGCGCCATCACCCGCGCTCAACGCCACGGCGATGCCCGGCACTCCGGAGATGCGGTTGCGCGTCAGCCACAGCCGCCGGTTGCCGTCCCCATCGCGCAGGACGCCGCACTCGTGGCCGCCGTCGACGACGTTGTCGCGGACCAGCAGATCGACGCCGTTGAGGAACAGCGCCAGGTCGCCGCGATCCGACGCGCCGGCGCCGATGCGGTTGCCGCGCACGGCGACGCGCGCGCAGCCGACGACGCTGATGCGGTGCTCGACGTCGTTGTCGGCGATGACCGCGTCGTCGCAGTCCTTCCACACCTCGATGCCGAGGCGGACGTCCGCGCCGCGGCCGATGCCGGCGATGCGGTTGCCCTGGACGACGAGCCGGCGGACGCCGTCGTTTGCGACGATGCCGCCGCGCCCGGCGCCGGCGACGCGGTTGCGCTCGACGACGATGTCGTGGCAGCCCCAGCCGATGCGGATGCCCGCGCTCCACGGCGACGCGAGGCCGATGCGCTCGATGACGCAGTCGGCGATGGTCGCGTCGGCGACGCCGCCGGCATAGCTGGCGACGCCCTGCTCGCCGACCAGCCAGATCGCGGCGACGTCGGTGTCGTCCGCGAGGTCGCGCACCGCCAGCCAGCGCAGGCGGATGTCGCGACCGCCGTAGACCATCACCGCCGGCTCGCGCAGGCGGCGCTCGCCGTCGAAGCCGAGTTCGCGCACCTCCACGCCGTCGGCCGCGGTCATGCCGACCAGGGCGTCGATCGCGTCGAGCGTGGGCGCGAGGATGCAGCGGGCGCGGTTCTCGCCGATCAGGCGCGCGCCAGCGGAGAGGCGCAGTGGCCGCGCCAAGCGCCACCGCCCCGGTGGCACGAGCACCGTGCCGCCGCGACCAGCCGCATCGAGCGCGGCCTGGAAGGCGCCGGCGTCGTTATCGGCGTCGTCGGCGATCGCGCCGAACGCGCGCGGGTCGCGCGCCGTCGCCGGGAAGCGGTGGATGCGCGCACCGCCGTCCACCGGATCGCCGGCATCGACGGCGATCGCGGCCTCGCCCGCGCCGACCGTCTCGGCGACGTCGCCCGCGGCGAGCACGACGCTGCCGTCGACCACCTCGAGACGCGCGCCATCGGGCGTCGTCGCGAGGGCGAAGCGCGTGCCGACGACGGTCGCGGTCGCGCCTCCGGCGGCGATCACCAGCGGCCGGTCCGCCGGCTGCGGCGCCACCTCGGCCGTGCACCGGCCGGTCAAGCGCAGCCGCTTGCCTTCCCCTGCTTCGAGCGTGGCGGCCGATCCGGGGTCCAGGATCAGCATCGTCCCATCGGCGAAGCGCAGTCGCGCCGGCGTGGCGAGGGCGCGGATGGTGTCGCCCGCGCCGCCGCGCGCGCCCGCCGCGAACCCCGTGCCGCCCGCCGCGGCGACCTCGCCGTCGGTGATCGTCACCGTCTCGCCGCCTGGTCCGCGCGCGACCAGCCAGCACGCGAGCAGCAGCGACGCCGCCAGCGCGGCGGCATACGCGGTGCGACGCGCGCCGCGGCCGCGCCGCCGGCGCACCGCCTGGAGGAAGCGCGACGGCGAGGCCTCGGCGCGCAGGCGCTCGCGCAGCCCGGCGACGACCGCCTCGCCGTCGGCGCCATCGCGGGCCTGCGCCAGCAGACCAGCGAACGCGTGGTGCGCGGCGAAGGCCTCGCCGTCGACGTCACCCGCCGCCAACGACGCGGCGATGCGCTCGGCCGCCGCGATGTCGAGGACGCCGTCATGGTACGCCTCGACCAGCGCGGCGAGCTCCTCGTCGGTCACGTCGCCACCCCGGTGCGGCGCCGGACGCAGCGCATGAGCGCATCGCGCACGCGCAGCAGCAGCATCGACACGCTGCCCTCGGTCCGGCCGAGCGCGCGGGCGATGTCCTTCACCGCCTCGCAGCGCGCGTAACGGCGATCGACCAGGCTGCGCTGCCGCTCGCCCAGCTCGTCGAGGCAGGTGCGCACGGCGGCGATATCGCCGTCGCCGCCGCCGTCGTCGCGCTCGAGCCGCGCCGCGAGCGCCTCGTCGACCAGCGCCAGGGGCCGGGTCCTGCGGGTCGCGCGCGCGCGCAGGAAGCTGGTGACGCGGTTGCGGCACAGCGTGCGCAGCCACGGGCCGAACTCGCGGGTCGCGTCGAAGCGGTCGAGGTGGCGCCAGGCGTCGATGAACGCCTCCTGGACCAGGTCGTGCGCGTCGTCGGCGTCGAGCACGCAGCGCGCCGCCAGCGCGCGCAGCCGCGCCTGGTGCAGCCGCACCAGGCCATCGAACGCCGCGGCATCGCCGGCGCGGGCGCGGGCGATCAGGTCGGGCTCGGACGGGTCCATCCACTATCAGTACGCCGGGCTCGCGGCGATCTCACGCCGATTCCGACGCCGCTCGCCGACGGCTGTGGTCGCGGGCGCTGTTCCGGCAGGGGGTTGCGAGCCCCGAGGCGGGGCCCGTGCACACCGTGGGCTCGTGCCGGCTCGCGGTCGCCGACGCGGGGGCGGACATCGGGCCGCGCGGCGCCGCGACGGCGGGGCTCAACCGCCAGCGGCCGCGCCGGCGCGATCGAGCACGACGGTGCGGCCGGTGCGCACGCTCTCGTCCGCGGCGAGCACGATGCGCATGCTGTCGATGACCGCGGTGTGGTGCTCGTCGAGGGCGAAGCCGCCGCGGATCGCGCGCAGGAACAGCGCCTGCTCGCGGTCGCAGATGCCGAGGTGGCCGACATCCGCTTCGGGCGGGAGGACCTCGGTCGTGCCCGCCGTCGCGCCCGTCGGATCGGCGCGGCGCAGCACCACGCGATCGACCGCGCCGTGCTGGTCGACGTCGTCGGAGGCGACGTCCTTCGGCCCGATGATGCTGACGCAGCCCTTCGGGCCGATCACGTCCTTCACGAAGTAGGCGTTCTCGCTCATCATCGGCCCCCAGCCGGCCTCGTACCAGCCGACCGAGCCGTCGGCGAAGACCACCTGGAGCTGCCCGTAGTTGTAGCCGCCGGGCTTGAGCTCGGACGAGAGGCGCGCGCCGATGGCGTTGACCCGCACCGGCCGCGAGCCGGTCATCTGCGCCATCATGTCGACGTAGTGCACGCCGCAGTCGACGATCGGCGGGGTCGCCTCCATCAGGCTCTTGTGCGTCGCCCAGGTCTTGCCGCTCGACCGCTGGTTGAGGTTCATGCGCATGACCAGCGGCTTGCCCAGCGTGCGCGCGATCTCGGCGAAGCGCTGCCAGGTCGGATGCACGCGCAGCGAGTAGCCGACGTACAAGGCGCGCTGCCGCTCCCGAGCCAGCGCGATGAGCCCTTCGGCCTCGGCGACGGTCTCGGCCAGCGGCTTCTCGCAGAACACGTGGCAGCCGGCCTCGATCGCCTGGCGCGCGAAGGCGACGTGGGTATCGGGATAGCTCGCGACGCAGACCGCGTCCGGGCGGGTCGCGGCGATCGCAGCGGCGACGTCGGTGAAGGTCGCGACGCCGCCCAGCTCGCGCGCCAGCGCCGCGCTCGAGGCCTGCGAGCGGCTGACCAGGCCGACGAGCGTGAAGCCGGCATCGCGGGCGTAGGCGCGGGCGTGGCCGCCGCCCATGTTGCCGCAGCCGATGACCAGGACGCGGATGGGGGGCATGCGGGCGCTCCAACTCGGATCGTCGCGATCCTGGCACCGAGCCGCCAGGTTCGAGCGTCACCTCCGGCAGGAAGAAAGTCCGATCAGCGGACCATACCAGCCAACGGTCATGGTGGCCGGCAGCGTGTCCGGGTTTCCGTGACAGCGGCGTCAATGTCACATGGTGGTTGATCTTGGGTGCGATGTCACTTCGGGCTCGCCCGCGCCGCCGCGCGATCAACGGGCGCGGTCGAGCCGACGTCGCCGGCCCGCCGCGGGCATCACGCTGTTCGAGGTCGCCGTGTCCCTGCTCATCCTGGCGGTGGCGATCACCGGCACGGCCCTGGCCTATCCGGTGGCGATCCGCACCCAGCAGCTCAGCCGCTACCAGATCATGGCCGGCGCCAAGGTGCTCGAGCTGCTCGACAGCTTCGCCCAGGCCGGCCACGGCGTCGCGAGCCAGCAGACCGAGGCGGAATGGCTGGGCCAATCGACCTTCACCGCCTCGCCGGTGGACCTCGAACGGAGCATGGTGAAGAGCCTGTTCGACATGCTTCCGCTGCCCTCGGGGATCGCCCGGCGCATCGATTCGGACGGCGATGAGATCGCGCGCCTGCTCGACGACGGCGGATGCCTCTTCTACCCATCGCCCAACCCGCATCAGCTCGGGTCCGAGGCGCGCTACGCCAACATCACGGAGCGGGGCGATTCGTTCACGGACTGGTCCGGAGGCACCGGGGAGGGCGCCGACGAGGCGGCGTCGCACGTCGCCAACCTGGTCTTCGCCGTCGTCGGCTGCGCGCAGCAGAACGCGTTGCCGTACCACCCGTGCCTCGCGTGGCCGTACTACGATTGGACGCCGGCGCCGCTGCAGGCCTGGGAGATCGCCTCCTGGCGCGCGCATGCCGCGGCCAACGACCCCGACGGCCCGTGGCCCGGCCTGGTCGAGGCCGAGGCGGTCCACGCGCTGGTCAATCCCGACACGGTGCAGGCCGTGGTCGGCGACCTGGCGCAGGTCGCGGCGTATGTCCGCGCCGCGCAGGCGCTGGTCGCGGCGACCTGCGCCACCGTCGCCACGCCAGGCGGGCCGCAGCCGCTGCCGCCGGCCGATCTCAGGACGTTGACGCCACCCTGGCCGGCAGCCGATCCGGATGTCTATCCGCCGCCATGGCGCGTGCTGGCGACGCGCGTGCTCGCGCATGCCGCGACCATGCGCACCAACGGCGTGCTGGCCGCCTCGGCGCCGGCGTCCGCGCAGGAGATCGCCTACGCCGCGGCGACGCACGACGCGGCGCTCGGGTGGGCAACGCGCTACGCGGCGATGGATCCCTACGACTGGGGCGCGGCCCGGCCGCTCAACCGGCAGATCGGCTGGGACTTCCCGCTGCTCCAGTTCGACTGCTTCGCGTCGCCGGGCCATCCCGATCCGATCTACCGCGTTCCGGACGGGACCGGCGACGTGTCGTGGCGCGTCGTCGCCGGCCGCCGCCCGCGCTGGTATCCGGAAGCGCGCGGCGTCTACGCCACCGGGGCCGCGCCGATCCCGCCCAATCGGCGGGCGATCGATGAGAGCTGGGGCGAGGCGTCGCATTTCAATCTCGCGAGCCGCTTCGCCGCCGAGGAGCGCGCCCGCCAGATCGTGTGCTGGGCGGTCGACTGGCGGGCCTACGAGGACTGCGAATCGGCGCCGGCGGCGCCGCTCGACGCGCGGCTCTGCCACATCGATTCGCGCGGCAACCAGGTGACGCTGGCTCCGGTCGTCGCCCATCCCGAGCACCATCTGTTCTGGGCCGACGCCGCACGCGCGTCGTTTCCCGCGCCGTACGTGTTCGGCGCGGTCGAGAGCGGCATCGAGACGGTGGCCTACAAGCAACTGCGCCTCGGCTGGTGGGGCGCCGACCGCGACGGGGACAAGTCCTTCGATCAGGGGCCGCTGCCGGCGACGGCGCGGCTGCGCGCGGCGACCGTCGCCCGCTTCGTCTTCTACGACCGGCGCGTTCCCCACGCGCTGCGGAACTGACCGTGCGCCGCGCCCATACGCTGATCGAGCTGCTGATCGCGCTCGCGCTGGGAACCCTGCTCGCCGCCGCGGCCTGGTCGGCGGTGCGCGCCGCGTCGCAGGCGATCACCGTGGTCACGCGGCTGTCGATCCAGAACCGCCTGCTGCGCGCCGGCGCGCACGCCGCGCTCGACGACCTCGACACCTGGTCGTCGTACGACGACCCGACCGACGCCGCGCGCCAGCCGCTGCGCGCCCCTGGCGAGCCGTTCCAGCCGATGGCGCTGCCGGACGGCGATCCGCGGCGCTGGGACGATCTCGACCTGGCGCTCGACGCCGATCAGAGCGACGCCCGCTGCTGGTACCGCGGCGCCGGCGTCATCTCGAACGGCTGGTCGGCCGGGAGCGGGCGCGAGTACGGGGACTACGCGCTGCACGGGCGCATCGACCACCCGGACGCGGCGCGACGCTGGAGCGCGCGGATGCAGCGGGACATCGTCGACCGGCTCGGCTTCTACGCGCTCTTCGAGCTGATGCCCGCCAACACCGTGTTCAGCTGGTTCGACGCCGACGGCTTCGTGCCGGCCCAGTTCCATGCCACCGACGGCTATACCGAACGCGACCGGCTCTATCAGCCCTTCGTCTGGTCGGAGGCGCGCGACGAGCCGCGCGAGCTGGCGCTGCTGAGCTGCCTGTCGGCGGCGAGCGTCACCACCGCCGCCACGTTCCGTCAGCCGGGCGACGATCCGTCGCACCGCTGGTTCTCCAACTGGGCGACGGACAAGTGGCGGCTCGACGGCGTGCGCGGCTGCGTCTCCGTGATCACGCCGATGCCCCTGCGTCCGGCCACATGGCCGGCGCTGGCCATCGACCTCAACCGCTGGGCAGGCTGCGGCCGCTTCTGGGCGATCGCCAACGTCACGGTGGTCGATCCGACCACCGCGGAGCGGATCAGCCTGCACCTGCGCACGCACACCACGACGCTGCTCGGCGCGCGTCGCCAGCGCCACCGCGACGCCGGCTGGGCGCGCGCCGGACAACCGACCCTGGACGACGGCACATGAGCCGCTCGGGCACGATCCTGATCATCGTCGCGGGTCTTTCCGCCGTGCTCGCCGCGATGACCGTGGCGCTGCTCGCGCGGGTGCGCGGCGACGCCGAGGAGAGCCGCGGCTGGCTGGCGGAGGTGCAGGCGCGGGCGATGCTCACCGCCGGGCTCGAGTACGTGTGCGAGACCGCGCGCATCGGCTGGGACGATCCCGCCACGCCCGCCGCCGAGGAGGCGTTCGGCTGGATCGACGTGCGCGACGGCGGCATCGGACCGCGCACCGCCAACGGGCGGCCGGTACGCGCGCGCGACGGCACCGCGGCATTCGACCTGGTGACCGGCCTCGGCGATGCGTTTCCCGCGATCGGCCGCGTCGCGCGTTGCCCGATGCGCGTGCAGCGTCGGCCGCCGTGGGCCATGGCGAACGGCATGGTCGTCAACGCGATGACGCGCGATCCGTCGTTGCCGTGGTCGGCGATCATCGCGCATCCCCGGCCCGATCCGCAGCCGGAGGTCGCGACGTGGGCCGAGTTCGCCGCCGGCGACCCGCAGCCGGTCGCCGGCACCGACGGCGTCGCCTGGTTCCGCGTCCTGCGCGAGGATGTCGCCACCTTCGTCGTCACCTGCGGCGCCGGCGCGACGCGCGGCTACGCCGGGTGGAACGAGGTGCAGGCGGACTCGGCGGAGGCTTCCTTCGGCGGCCGGGACGCGTTCGAGGAGCTGCGCCGCGACGAGTCGCGGCTCCACTTCCGCTGCGCGTGGAGCGCGGCGGTCGGCGGCAACTCGTCGATGCACTACCTCGACCACGCGTACCACCTGAACGCCATCTCGAGCCCCGACGCCGCCCACACCGGCGGCCGTTCGGTGCAGATGGTCGGCACCATCCGCTGGATCCAGCGCCTGATGGCGGAGCCGGATCGGTGGTGAACGTCGGCCTCTCTCGGCGCGGGCTCGACGCCGCGCATCGCCGCGCCGGTCTACTCGCCGTCGGTTCCCGGGCCGAACAGGTCCTTCGCCTTGGCGTCGACATCGCGCTCATCCGCCGCGCCCGACGCGTCGCCGGCCGGCTGGTCGCCGTCGGCGGCGTTGTCGGCCTGCGGATCGCCGTCGACGAACGTCGGGTAGCCATTGCGGCTGAAGCCCAGCTTCGGCATCGGCTGCTTGTTCTTCAGGCGCTCGAGCAGCGCGATCGCGTTGGTGTTGCCCTGCGCCTTGGCGTGCTCGAGGATCTCGGTCGCCTCCGCCAGCTCGCTGTTCTCGATCTTCACGATCGCGCGCATGAGCAGCAGGTTGCCGTCGCCCGGATTGGCGCTGCCGGCGCGCAGCAGGCTCAGGTTGGTGGCGCCCATGTCGCCGCGCTGGTAGTGCACGAGGGCCTCGTACAGCGCGACCTGCGCGGTCATGTCGCGGCGCGAATCGAGCACGCGCTTGAGGTGGACGATGGCGAGATCGGGGTCGAGCCTGCTGATCGCCAGCGCCTGGCCGAGGTAGAAGTTGGCTTCGAAATGCGATGGCCGCTGCTCGACCGCGCGCTTGAGCGGGGCGACCGCGTCGGCCGCCTTGCCGCCGCGGATCTGCGCCAGGCCGCCGTAGAGCAGCGCCTCGAAGTTGTCGGTGCCGGCGGCGATCGCCTTGGCGAACTGCTCGTTGGCGGCGGTGGCGTTGCCGCGCGCGAGATGGACGCGGCCGAGGCCGACGTAGGCCTCGGGCATGGTCGACGTCGCGGCGACCGCCTCCATGAACACGGCTTCGGCCTTGGCCAGCGCGGCTTCACGAGACGCGTCGTCCCGGGCGTAGTTCGAGCGGATCAGATGCCACTCGCCGCGGTAGTAGCGCAGGATCGGCTTCTTGACGACGTCGCGCTCGTAGTTGGCGACGATCCAATCCTTCCACTTGCCCTCGACCGAGAGCAGGTCGGCGCCGTAGTGCTTCTTGAACAGCTTCTCCTGGATCGGGTAGAGCCACGGGCGCACGCGATCGTGCCAGGCCTGGTCCCTCAGCCCCGCGCGGTTGGCATCCATCACCGCCTTCTCGGCCTCGATCTTGAAGTCCTTGAGCAGCGCGGTGAAGGCGGCGCCGCGCTTCGACTTCGGATCGATCATGAACTCCATCACCGCCCACGCCTGGGCGTACTGCACGGTCGAGCGGAGCGGGTCCTGGTAGGTGAAGTCCAGGTTGTCGAGGTTCTGCACCTTGATGAATTCCGGCCAGGGGATGGTCGACTCCTCCTTGACCATCTCGACCAGCCAGGCCGAGCGCTGGTCGCGCTCCTCCTCGGGATCGGTGCCGTTGCCCTTGCGGTACTGGAACAGCTCGGCGGTGCCTTCCTCGATCCAGCTCGGCACCTCGACCGGGTAGAGGATGAACGTGTCCATGAACAGGTGGCCGAGCTCGTGGTAGAGGTGGCGCAGCACCTGCTGGTCGGTCTGGCCCTCGGACGAGGTCGCGACCTCGCGCATCCACCGCCCGGTCGCCTTGCCGTACTCGTCCTTGGGTCGGATCGTGCCGAAGAACGCGCCGGGGATGGTCTTGGTCTCGTAGCGCTTCTGGAAGTCCTCGCGGAACGCGTCGTAGTTGGCGAAGACCCGCACCCGGACCAGGGGCTCCCACTCCGTTCCCTTGGGATCGTAGAAGCGCACGAAGTCCTCGAACGCCGTCTTCTTGAGCTGGAAGGCCTGGAAGAAGAAGTCGGACGTCTCCTGGATCGGCTTGGCGAAGCGCAGGATGAACGCCTTCTTCTCCTTGTCGGTCGCGCCCGAATCGCTCTCGAAGTACAGCGGCTTGCCATCGAGGCGGAACATCACGCCGGCTTCGCCCGACCACGCGGCGGCGACCACGGCGGCGAGCACGGCGATGCGCAGGAGGGACATGGGACGCTCCGTGGGGCGGCGGCTGGCACTGACCCGCTGGGGTGTACGGTCTGGCACGGCGGGGATGGTGGGCTTTGGGTCCATCGGAGGCAAGCCGCGGTACGTATCGGTGGAAGGAACTGCACGCATGCGCGCGCTCATGGTCTCGATCCTGCTGCTGATGACCGCCGTCCGCGGCGTCGCGGGCGAGGCGCTGGCGGCCTTCACCAAGAACGGCGTCGCGGTCGAGATCCGGCTCGAACCGGGCACCGGCGATCAGGCGACGCTGGTCGGCCGCCTGACGCCGCAGTCCGACGGCGACGCGCTGCACCTCTACGCGATCGATCACGTCGGCGAGACGGGAATTCCCACACGCCTGGCGATCGCCCCCGGCGAGGAGGCGGTGGCGACGGGGCCGCTGACCGCGGACAAGCCCGGCCAGGACAAGGTCTTCGAAGCGCTCGGCGGCAAGCTGCGCATCTACCCGCCCGGTCCGGTCGAGGTCCGCCTGCCGATCCGCCTGCCGCCCGGCGCGCCCGGCGGCAGCGCCGAGGTGACGCTGCACATCAGCTACATGGCCTGCACCGAGGAGCTGTGCCTGCAGCCGGCGCGCAAGGAGCCGGTGGTGGTGCAGCTGCCGACCGCGCCGTCGTCGGCCGCCGCGCCGGGCGGCGGGTTGAGCGCCGACGACGTGCGCGCGCTGCTCGCCGAGCAGTCCGAGGCGCTGCTGCTCCAGGTCCGCACCGACGTCGCGAAGCAGCTCGAGGAGCTGAGCCAGCCCGCGCGCATCCGCTGGCGCCGTCCATCGACCCGCGTGGAGGCCGAAGCGCTGATCGCCGAGGCCCACGCCGCCGGCAAGGCGGCGCTGGTCGATTTCACCGGGCCGAGCTGCAACGTCTGCCAGAACATGGCCAAGACCGTGTTCCGGCTGAAGCCGGTGATCGCCGCATGGAACGCCCAGGTGCCGATCGAGATCGACACCGACTCGCACAGCGATCTCGCGCAGTGGCAGCAGGAGCGCTTCAAGACCCAGAACCGTCCGCTCTACGTGCGCATCGCGGCTGACGGTAGCGAAACGCGGTGGAGCCAGCCGTTCGATGCCGACGACGAGGCGACGCTGGAGAAGTTCCTCGCCTTCCTCGCCGGCACCGGCGCCGGCGCCGACATCGGCACGTCGTCCGATCTCGGCGGATTCCTGCTGCTCGCGCTGCTCGGCGGGCTGTTCACGCTCGTCATGCCGTGCACCTATCCGATGATCCCGTTCACCATCAACTTCTTCTCGAAGCAGGCGGCGTCGGGCCATCGCGTCGTCCCGCTCGCCGCGTTCTACGCGGTCGGCATCATCGCCTGCTTCGTCGGCCTCGGCGTGGTCGTCACCGGCGTGATCGGCTCGTCGCTGGCGACGGTGAGCGGTTCGCCGGTCACCAACCTGGTGATCGGCGCGCTGTTCATCGTGCTCGGCCTGTCGCTGCTCGGCGCCTTCCTGCTGCGCCTGCCGTCCTCGCTGGAGAACGCGCTCGGCGGCGGCCGGTCGGGCTACATCGGCGCGCTGGTCATGGGCCTGACCTTCGCCGTCACCGCCTTCGCCTGCACCGCGCCGTTCGCCGGCTCGGTCCTGGCCGCGGCGGTCGCCGACAACACCGGCAACGCGTGGGCGCGCGCGATCGGCGGCATGGCGATCTACGCCTCGGTGGTCGCGGTGCCGTTCTTCCTGCTCGCGATCAGCCCGGGGCTGCTCGCGCGGCTGCCGCGCGCGAGCGGCTGGATGAACGAGTTCAAGATCGTCGGCGGCCTGGTCGAGATCGCCGCCGCGCTCAAGTTCCTGGTGATCAGCGACCACCACTGGCACTGGGGCGTGTTCACGCGCACCTCGGTGGTCGCCGCCTGGGCGGCGCTCGCCCTGGTCACCGCCGCCTACATCTTCGGCCGCTGGCGCACCGCCAGCGACGAGCCGGTGGCGCAGATCGGCATCGCCCGCGTGCTGATCGGCACGCTGACCCTGGCGGTGGCGTTGTGGCTCACGGCCGGGCTGTTCGGCGCCGATCTCGCCGTGCTGGAGAGCTTCTTCCCCGAGTGATCGCCCGACTCGCCGCTTTCCAACCCCATGGTTGGCGGTCTGCTTCGCGGGTATGAGCGCTCCGCTGCACATCCTGGTCGTCGGCGCCGGCGGGATCGCCCCGTACCACACCCGCGAGCTGCTCGTCCAGCCGGACGTGCGGGTGACGCTGGCGGACGCCGATCCGGCGCGCGCGCGCGCGCTCGCGACCAAGCTCGGCGCCGACCTCCCGGTCGTCGATTCGCTCGCCGCCGGCCTGGCGCTGCGTCCCGACGCCGCCCTGATCTGCACGCCGCCGTACCTGCACGCGCCGATGGCGCGCGAGGTGCTCGACGCCGGCGTGCACGCGATCGTCGAGAAGCCGCCCGCCGCGTCGCTGGCGGAGCTCGACGCGCTGATCGCGCTCGCCGCGTCGCGCCGCCTCCTGCTGCTGCCGATCGTGCAGGTGCGCGTGTCCAGCGCGTCCTACCTGCTGCGCGCGCTCGCCGAGGCGGATCTGACCGGGCGTTTCCTCCACGGCACCGTCGAGACGCACTGGCGCCGGGACATGGAGTACTACTCGGCGCCGTGGCGCGGCCGCCACGCGACCGAGATCGGCGGCCCATGGGCCGGCCTGGCGATCCACGGCCTGGACATGGTGCTGCCGCACCTGCCGCCGGTGCGGTCGGTCCAGGCGCACAGCGCGACGCTCAACCATCCGATCGAGGTCGAGGACTGCGGCGCGGCGTTGCTGCGCTGCGAGGGCGGCGGCTGGTTCGTCTACACCGTCACGACCCATGCCCATGCCGAGCAGAACACCGGCCGCCTGGTGTTCGAGCACTGCGAGGTGCGCTACGCGACCTCGCCGTACAGCTACATGGAGGAGCCGTGGACCGTGGTGTGCGTCGATCCCGCGCGGCAGGCGCAGGTCGACGCGTGCCGCGCGCGCATCGTCGAGCCGCCGGTCCCGACCGGCCACTCGCAGTCCTTCCACCGCCAGGCCCAGCTGTGGTGCGCGATCCTGCGCGGCGGGAACCCGCGCGGGCGCGACATGGCCAGCTATCGGCCGACGTTCGAGCTGCTGACGGCGATCTACGCCGCCTCGAAGTCGGGCGGCGCCGTGGCGCTGCCCATCACCCGCGATCATCCGCAGTACCAGCGCCTGGCACCGTGAAGCTCGGTCCCGCCGCAGCCCCGGGTAGCTGACTCACCGGCGGGCCGAGGCTGGTCTCGGGCGGAACGCCGGCGCGTTCGGAACGTCACCATCGCCATGGTGACCGCGCTCCGGACGCAGCTTGGGAGTCGTCGAGGCGCGCGTCTCCCCCGCATCGCCGCGTGCCTGGCGCTCCTGCTGGTCATCGGCGCCGTCGTGGCCGCCGAGCCGCCCGCGGAGCTGACCCTGGCCGAAGCGCTGCGCCTCGCGCACACCCAGGGCCGCGAGAAGACCTTCCAGGACGAGGAGCTGCGCCTGCTCGCCATGTCGCTGCGCAATGTCCGGCGCGATTATGGGCCGCAGCCGTTCGGATCGGTGACCGCCGGCGTCTCGGGCACGACCGGCGGCGAGCGCTCCGACGACCAGACCGCCGTCCTCGGCGTCGCGCAGGGCCTGCCGACCGGCGGCCAGCTCAGCATCTCCAGCGACACCTCGCGGTTCCACGCGATCGACGTCGACAGCCGCACGACCGGGCTCACCGCCAGCATCACCCAGCCGCTGCTGCGCGGCGCCGGCTACGCCGTGTGGCGCGAGACGCTGACCAGCGCCGAACGCAACCACCTCTACGCGCTGCGCTCGCACGAGCAGTTCCGCCGCGACCTCAGCCTGGGCGTCGCCCAGGACTACTGGTCGCTCCAGCAGCAGCAGAACGCCCTCGAGCAGTACCGCGCCGCGGTCGATC
>DASPLE010000052.1:0-5431 GCA_035627695.1 Planctomycetota bacterium | reverse complement strand
AGCGCTCGACCGCCGGCGCCGCCACCGACTACCGCTCGCAGCTGTCGAGCGACGACAAGGCGCGCCGGCAGGAGGCGATGAACCGCATGATCCGCACGGCCGAGGACGCCAAGGAGGTCCTGGGCTACATCGAGCAGGACCTGGGCGTCACGCCGGGCGACAAGTCGCTCTGGGTCAAGAAGGGCGACATCCACCGCCAGATGCGCCAGCACGTCGAGGCGCAGGCGGCGTACGAGAAGGCCCAGGAGATCGATCCGCACGACTTCGTCGTCACCATGCGCCTGGGCGACACCCGCGTCGCCGAGATCACCGGGCGCATCGAGGCGGCCAAGGCCGCCGGGCAGGACACGACCGAGCTCGCGCGCGAGTTGCTGCGTATCGAGATCGAGGAGTACCGCCGGCGCGTCGAGCGCCAGCCGACCGAGATGATGCACCGCTACAATCTCGGCCAGCGGCTCTTCAAGGCGGGCGAGATCAAGGCGGCGGCCAGCGAGTTCCAGCAGACCGTGCGCGATCCGAAGCTGCGCCGCGCGAGCCACCGCTACCTCGGCGCGTGCTTCACCAAGGAGCGCCTGTTCCCGCTCGCGATCCAGCAGTACGACTCGTACCTCAAGCTGGTCGACGACGACGCGGCGGACGAGGCCAAGGAGGTGCGCTACTCGGTGGCGCGCCTGCAGGAGGAGGCCGGGTCGAAGGACGTCGCCGCGACGCACTACCAGCGCCTGGTCGAGATCGATCTGTCGTTCCGCGACGCGGCGACGCGGTTGTCGAAGCTGCGCGAGTAGCGGCGGCCGAGGCCCGGGAGCTCGAAGCCCGAAGCCCGAAGCCCGAAGCCCGAAGCCCGAAGCCCGAAGCCCGAAGCCCGAAGCCCGAAGCTCGAAGCTCGAAGCTCGAAGCCCGAAGCCCGAAGCTCGAAGCTCGAAGCTCGCGCCCGAAGCACATACGCTGCTGCGCATTGGGCCGAAGCGCCGGCGGACCCTCGGATCGCCTTTGAACGGAGTCCTCAGATGACTAGTACCAGTCATCCGTGAGCCCCTCGCCCGTCAGCCGTCATCGCGCCGCCATCGTCCCCCTGCGCGTGGTCGCCATCCTCGGCGCGGCGCTGGTCGTCGCCCTGGCGTGGTGGACGTGGGCCAGCACCCGTGGCGACGACCTGGGCGACGGGCGCACGCCGATCGTGTTCTGGTCCAACCGCGGACTCGGCGACGACGTCTACACGGTCGTCGCCGACTTCGAGCGCAGGCACCCGCAGTACCGCGTGATCCTCGGGACGTCGGCGTCGCGCAACATCACCGGCGATGCGCAGCGCCTGCTCTCGACCATCGCCGGCGGCGTGCCGCCCGACCTGGTGTGGTTCGACCGCTTCGCGATCGGCGAATGGGCGGCGCGCGGCGCGCTGGCGGATCTGACGCCGTACCTCGCCGCGCAGCGGGCGGACGATCCGTACCGCATCGACCTCGCCGAGTACTACCCGTTCGCGGTCGAGGAGGCGAGCTACCGCCGTCCGGGCAGCAGCGAAGCCGCGCGCATCTACGGCATCCCCGCGACCACCGACATCCGCCTGCTCTACTGCAACGCCGAGCACCTGCGCCAGGCGGGGCTGGTCGACGAACGCGGCGAGCCGCGCCCGCCGCGCACCTGGGAGGAGCAGCGCGCGTACGCGACCGCGCTCAGCCGCTGGCGCGACGACGACCGCGCCAAGGGCCTGACGCGGCTCGGCTTCGCGCCGAACTACGGCAACTCGTGGCTCTATATGTTCGCCTGGCAGGCCGGCGGCGAGTTCCTGAGCCCGGATCGCACGCGCGTGACCATGGACTCGCCGCCGGTGGCGCGGGCGCTGCGCTACATGGCCGAGGTCTACGACGATCTCGGCGGCTTCGCGCAGGTCGACGCCTTCCAGCAGTCGTTCCAGGGCGGGCCGCTCGACCCGTTCATCAAGGGCCAGGTGTCGATGAAGATCGACGGCAACTGGTCGATGATCGGCATCGCCGAGTGGCAGCAGGACCTCGACTTCATCGTCGCGCCGGCGCCGATCCCCGCCGACCGCGCCGCGGCGGGCGAGCAGCCGATCACCTGGGCGGGCGGCTTCTCCTTCGTCATCCCCGCGACCGCGAGGTCCAAGGAGGGCGCGTTCGAATTGGTGAAGTACCTGCGCAGCCGCGAGGTCGGCGAGCTGCTCGAGCAGGGCGTGCGCGAGCGTCAGCACAGCGCCGGCCGCCTCTACCTGCCGGCCGCCGACGCCAACCGTGTGACCTTCGAAGGCCGCGTGCGCGACTGGGTCACCGGCAACCCGCGCATCCCCAGGCGCATCCAGGAGGGCTACGCGGTGATGCAGCAGATGCTGCCGCGCACGCTCTACCGCCCGGTGTCGCCGGTCGGGCAGCTGCTGTGGAACGAGCACGAGCGCGCCTACAGCGCCGGCGTCAACCACACGCACCGCGCGGCCGCCGAGACCGCCGGCGAGGACGAGTACGCCTACGCCCTGCGCCGGTCGCAGGACGTCGTCCAGCGGCAGCTCGACGAGGTCCTCGCGCCGCCGCCGCCGCACCTGGTCGACTGGCGACCGTACCTGTTCGGCTACGCGGCGCTGATCGCCGCCTCCTTCGCGGCGATCGCCATCGCGTACCGGCGTCATCGCAAGCGCTACGGCTACAAGCCCAAGGAGGTCTGGGCGGCGCTGATGTTCGCGTCGCCGTGGATGGTCGGCTTCGTGGTCTTCGTCGGCGGACCGATCCTGTTCTCGATCGTGTTCTCGTTCACCACCTACGACGTGCTGACCCCGGCGCGCTACGTCGGCCTGGCCAACTACCGCGAGGTCGCCGACGACCCGCTGTTCGCCAAGAGCCTGTGGAACACCGCCTACATGATCGCGCGCATCCCGCTCGGCATGGCGATCAGCCTGGCGATCGCGCTGCTGCTGAACCACGGCATCCGCGCCATCGGCTTCTACCGCACCGCGTTCTACCTGCCGTCGATCATGCCCGCGGTCGCGGCCAGCCTGCTGTGGATCTGGCTGTTCAATCCCGCGCACGGCGCGCTGAACGAGGGACTGCGCTGGCTGTTCGACACCGGCCCCTCGCACGCGCTGGAGTGGCTGGTCAGCCGCTTCACCGCCGAGCCCGTGGTGTTCACGCCGCCGCTGTGGCTCAACGACCAGGACTGGTCGAAGCCGGGACTCATCCTCATGAACCTGTGGTCGGCCGGCGGCGGCATGATCATCTGGCTCGCCGGGCTGCAGGGCATCCCGCAGCACCTCTACGAGGCCGCGTCGATCGACGGCGCCGGACGCTGGCAGCGCTTCCGCCACGTCACGCTGCCGATGCTGTCGCCCTACATCCTCTTCAACCTGGTGATGGGCCTGATCGGCACGATGCAGATCTTCGGCGAGGCCTTCATCGTCACCCAGGGCGGGCCGCAGGACTCGACGCTGTTCTACGCCTACAACCTCTTCAACCAGGCGTTCCGCTTCTTCCGCATGGGCTACGCCAGCGCCCTCGCATGGATCCTGTTCGTCGCCGTGCTGGCGCTGACGCTGGTGCAGCTCTGGCTGAGCAAGCGCTGGGTGAACTATGACCAGGCCTGACGCGCCCGCGGCGATCGTGCGCCCGCGCGCCGCCGGCTTCCGCCGCTGGCTCGCCGAGAAGGGCTGGGTCCACGTCGTGCTGCTCGCTGGCGCCGGCGTGTTCCTCTTCCCGTTCGCGTGGATGGTCGGGACGTCGCTCAAGACCGACGAGGAGATCAGCCAGGACCGGCTGTTCCCGGCGCTGCCGACGCACCGCCCCGCGACGCCGTACGTGCGCGACGCGCCCGAGCCGCGCCGGCCGGACGACGCGCCCGGCTCGCGCTGGGAGGACGCCGTCGCGTCCCTGCGCGCGCACGCGCTCGCGGTGCTGGCCGACGTGCCGCTCGACGATCCGGCGCTCGACCCGCGGCGCTGGCGCGATCAGGCGGCCGAGGTCCTGGTCGATCGCCTCGCCGCGCGGATCTCGCGCGCGCAGTGGCGCGACGACGGCGACCTCGTCGCCGCGGTCGGCGCGACGCTCGCCCCGGAGGATGTCGCCAGCGCGCTGGAGCAGGTGCGTGCGCGCATCGAGCTGACCGGCGTGCAATGGATCGCGCGCGACCAGCGCATCGCCGACCTCGGCCAGGGCGCGGCGCTGGTCGACGCGCTGGCGATCGACGGACCCGGCGACCTCGCCGCGATCGGCTCCGGAGCGCGCCTGCGCTGCGATTTCTCGGGCGGCGACGCCCCGGTCGTGGTGCGCCTGCGCTTCGCCGTGCCCGATGGCTTCGCCAGCGCCGATCTGCACAAGCTGGTGGTCAGCCTGCGCCCGGACGATTCCTGGCACCGCCTCGACGCTGAGCTCGACCTCGACGGCCGGACGTGGGTCGGCCAGCGCACGGTCTACCTCGGCGAGCACCGGCCGATGGCGCTGGTCTTCCAGCCGCCCGGCTTCGACGACACGACCTACCGCGCGCGCACCTGGATCCCCCTGCGCCAGGACGGACGCATCCTGCCGACGGCGGCGCATGCCGAGCTGCGGCTGACGCTGTCGCCGAGCTCGACCGCGCGCGCGGTGTGGGGCAAGGTCATGCGCAACTACCAGCGCGCCTTCAACGCCGTGCCGTTCTGGACCTATGTCATCAACTCGATGATCCTCGTGGCGCTGACCATGGGCGGCGCGCTGTTCTCGAGCGCCTTCGTCGCCTACGCCTTCGCGCGCCTGAACTGGCCCGGCCGCGGCGTCGCGCTGATCCTGCTGCTCGCGACGATGATGCTGCCCGGCCAGGTGACGATGATCCCCGGCTTCCTGATCTGGCGCGAGCTCGGCTGGTACAACACGCTCAATCCGCTGTGGGTGCCGGCGTGGTTCGGCAACGCCTTCTTCATCTTCCTGATGGTCCAGCAGATGAAGACCATCCCCAAGGAGCTCGAGGAGGCCGCGCGCATCGACGGCTTCAATGCCGTGCAGACCTGGTGGTACATCATCGTCCCGCAGGTGAAGCCGACCCTCGCCGGCATCGCCATCATGACCTTCATGGGCGCGTGGAACGAGTTCATGGGCCCGCTGATCTTCCTGCGCGACCAGGCGCGCTTCCCGCTGTCGCTCGGGCTCTACGGCATGTCACTCGAGGGCGCGGACTGGCCGATGATGATGGCGGGCAACCTGCTCATGACGGCGCCGGTGATCGTGATCTTCTTCGTGTGCCAGCGCTGGTTCATCCAGGGAGTGACGATGACCGGCGTCAAAGGGTAGGGTTTCGAGCTTCGGGCTTCGGGCTTCGGGCTTCGAGCTTCGAACTTCGAGCTTCGAACTTCGAGCTTCGAGCTTCGTGCTTCGAGCTTCGAGCTTCGAGCTTCGAGCTTCGAGCTTCGAGCTTCGAGCTTCGAGCTTCGAGCTTCGAGCTTCGAGCTTCGAGCTTCGAGCTT
>DASPLE010000051.1:0-30300 GCA_035627695.1 Planctomycetota bacterium | reverse complement strand
CGCACGACGATCCGCGCCTGATCGCCTGCACCTTCCTCAACAACATCACCTACCTCACCGACGTCGCCGCCGGCGACGGCGCGACGGCGTTCCTGGACGGATCGCACCTGCACGAGGGCGACTACGGGACGCTGAAGGCGCGCTGCCCGATCGTGCAGCCGACGGTGCGCGCCGGATCGATCGTCCTCTTCACCGAGACCCTGATCCACGGCGCGGTGCCGATCGTGTCCGAGCGCACCCGCTACTGCCAGTTCCACGGCTTCGTGCCGCGCTTCCCCTGGCCGCCGCCGATCGCCCCGTCGCAGCTCATGGAGAACCTCGTCGACCAGGAGCTCAAGGCGCTGCTCGGCGGGTGATCCGCGGCCGGCCGCGATCGGGCGGACGGTCTGCCGCATCCACGCGCAGCAAGGCGGAAATGGCCATGGCCCGCGGGGGTTACAAGGTGTCCCAACCCCTGACCGCGAGGACGCATGAGATCCATCGGACTGCTGCTGCTCACCACCGCCCTGGGCGCGGTCGACTCGCAACCGATCGACAGCATGGACAGCGTGTCGTTCAAGCCGCTGAACGACCAGGTGCAGATCGCGTCGGTCGACGGCAAGCAGGGCAAGGCGATCCAGTTCACGGTCAACGCCAACGGCCAGAACGCCTTCGGCGTCGGCAGCGTCAAGGGCCAGCCCGGCTGGGACCAGGCCGCCGGCATCTCGTTCTGGGTCAAGGGCGATGGGTCGCAGAACCTGGGCGGCCTGCAGTTCGTGTGGAACGACGACTACGCGCAGCGCTACGACGTCGCCTTCCCGATCAGCTCGACCGAGTGGACCAAGATCAGCATCCCGTGGAGCGACTTCATCCCGGTGCTGGCGAACGCCGATTCCAAGCCGCTCGACCCCACGGGCGATCGCCAGCCGTCGAAGCTCGGCAACCCGTGGTTCGGCAAGTGGTGGTACTGGAGGGAGTACCCGGCGACGTCGTACGCCATCGACGACCTGCGGCTCGAGAACGAGATCGCGGTCGACACCAAGGACTACACGCCCAGGGGCGCGCCGCTCGCGCGCACCCTGGCCAAGCTCAAGGCCGGCAAGCCGCTGACCGTGGTGACGATGGGCGATTCGCTCACCGACTTCCGCCACTGGGCGAACAAGGAGCAGAACTGGCCGGGGATGTTCGTCGCCTCGGTCAAGGCGGCGATGAAGTCCGACGTCACGATCGTCAACCCGGCGATCGGCGGAACCGAGCTGCGCCAGAACCTGGTGCTGATCCCGCGCTGGCTGGCGACGACGCCGAAGCCCGACCTGGTGGTGATCTGCTTCGGCGGCAACGACTACGCCAGCGGCATGCGCCAGGCGATGTTCACCCAGGCGATGGGCGACGCGATCCGCCGCGTGCGCCGGGTGACGGGCGGAGCCGCCGACGTCCTCGTCGTGACGACCGTGCCGAACGTCGAGCAGTGGGACGCGCTCGGCGAGCTCGCCGAAGCCTGCCGCGTCGCCGCGAAGGCAGAGAACGCCGGGCTGGCCGACGCCTTCGCCGCCTTCCACGAGGCCGGCAAGGACGACCCGGCGTCGCTGTTCGCCCACGACAAGGTCCACCTCGGCCCGGCGGGCCACGCCGTGTTCGCGAAGACCGTGCTGGCGGCGATCGAGGCGCAGGGCGCGAAGTAGCGACGTCAGACGACCAGCGATCCCGCCGACCGCGGGCGGCGGGATCACCGCGCCGTAGACCAGTCGCCGACGAGCATGACTCGGCACGATGTCTCTATTCCGATGCCGCGCCGGAATGGCATCGGATACGGGATCGAGAACTGGCGACGATGCCGGCGTGCGCTGGCGGAGGCGGCAGCGCACGACGGAGCAGCATCCTCGCAACTCGCCCCACGCTTCCGTGCGCCGGAGACGCCACGACGCGTCACCCTGGCCGACTCAGAAATCGATCGCCAGCCCCAGGCTGACCTGGGCTTCCTGCGGCAGTTCGTCCTCGCCCTCCTCGAGGGTGATGGTCTCGAGCGCCGCGGCGGCGGCGATGTCGATGCGCATCGCCCAGACGTTGAGGCCGATGCCGGCGGTCACCACCGGACCCGGCTCGGATTCGGCGATGTTGCGATAGCCGCCGGCGCGCAGCGCGAGGAAGCGCAGCAGGTCGAACTCGACGCCAGCGGACAGCACCTGCGAGCGGTACCCGGGAAGCAGCGAACGCGTCCGCGTCAGATCGCAGTCGACCTCGAGCACCACCGTGCGGAACGGGATGAACGCGACGCCGAACGTCGCCTGCGGATCCAGCCGCACCGCGGGGAAGGCGATGCCGTCGGCGGTCGGACCGTCGAAACGCGGCGCGGTCAGGTTGCGGCCGGTCAACCCGAGGTTCAGCATCGGCAGGCGCACCATGACGGCGAGATCGATGGTTGCGGTGATGCTCTGCTGGTACTGCTCGTCGAGATCCACGCCGTCGTCCTCGTCGTCCGCGAGGTTGTCGAACACCCGCTCGTTGCCGCCATAGACCCGCCCGACGAGCAGCTTGATGCTGCCGCCGACGGCCAGGCGGTCTCCGAAGGGGTGGCCGTAGGTGATGGGCAATTCGCTGACCGACAGCCCGTGGACCAGCGCGCTGGTGGCGTTGTCCGCGAGCGTGTCGTCACCGTGCTGCTGCGACATCAGGATGAGGGTCTCGCTGAGCCCCGCGGCGTCGTCAGCGGAGATCCCCTGCTGGCGTGCCGCGAAGTCGAGGCGCTCCAGCGCCGCTGTGTCGCCGCCCAGCGCCGCAAGCAACGCGGGATCGGTCAGCAGGATCACGTCGCCGTCGGAGGCCGAGCCGGTGGCATTGACCGCCTGGGCGAACGTCTGCCCGGGAGGCGCCGGCAATCCCAGGTTGTCGCGGTCGACCGATTCGACCCTGCCGCTGGCCTGCGCGAAGGTCCGCACGCCGACGCCGACACGCCCGACGCGGACCGCCACACCGGCGTTGGCCCAGGCCATGATCGCCGTGCCCGGGTCGTCGATGTTGCCGACGACCGTGCCCACCGCGACGAGGCCTTCGATCGGATCCTCGCCGCCCAGGCCGCTGGCGAGGTCGTCGAACTCGACGTCCGCGGCGAGTTGCACGGAGCGGGCGGCGTCGCCATGCGACCGCACGCCGACCAGCAGATCGATCGGGGTGAAGCCCCAGTTCTTGCGTCCGACGTCGTTGTTGTCGCGATCACGCTGCGGTGACGCGACGGCCGCCGGTTCGGCGCCCGCCGGGACCGCGCTCACCGGGGCCACCGGCTCGGAGTTCGGCAACGGCGCGGTCGGCGATGGAACGGGCGTCGTCGGACGGGCCGGCGTCGGCGCGGGCTCGATCGGCGACGCGGACGATGCGCCAGCCGCCGGATCCGACGTCGGCCCCAAGGCCGCGCCGTCGGCCGCCGGGTCTGACTCCACCGCCGGTTCGACGGGCCTGGCGGCCTCGACCACCGGCGCATCGCGGCCGAAGAAGCCGAACACCGCCGGATTGTAGAACTGCGCCGCCGTGTTGTCCGTCGCGGCGACGTTGGCGCCGCCCATGCCGAGCGCGCGAGGGCCGACGATCGGCGACTCGAGCGCGGCGGCGCCACCGACGACGATGAACGCAGCGAGTGGACGGACGAGACGCTGATGATGGCGCATGTGTTCCCTCTCCCGTCCGCGCATCGCGGCCGGCTGATGGCCTTCGGGGTTGGTCAGGCGCGGGAACGACGGCGCTGGATGAGGAAGACGGTGATGCCGAGCGCGGCGAAGCCGCCGCCCAGGCCGCAACTCCCGCCACCGCCGCCGCCACCGCGGCGCGGCGGCGCGGTGACCACGGGCGCGTTCCAGGTCACGCTCGCCGCATTCGATGCGGCATTCGGCTCGCTGGCGCCGGTCGCGACGCGGTCGGCAGGCACCGCGAACGTCACCGTGCCCGACGTCGTCGCCATGCCGCTGACCGTGACCGTGAAACGCGTGTTGGACGGCGCCGAGGCGTCGACCGCGACGACGGCGCTGCGCGTGCCGCCGGCCGTGCCGCCGAGGGCACAATCGGCGGCGACGAAGGTCGCCAGATCGATCGCCGCGCCGAATGTCACGGTGAATACCACGGGGCTGGCGCTGGTCGGATCCTCCTGGCCGATCGCCGTCGCCGCGACGGCCGTGATGCCCGTCACCGCGGTGATGGCGAGCTGGGTCGCCGCTGCGTTCGCGTTGCCCGCCGCGTCGGCCGCGGTGCCGGCGGCGAGATCGACCAGGATCGTCCCAGCCGTCGGCGTCAGCATGACGGTGTAGACGGCGCCGCTGCCCGACGACGACGCGACGGTCGCGCCGACGATGAGGAGATCGACCGCCGCGTCGAACCCGGTCACCGATTCGCTGAAGGTCACCGTCACCGCGATCGGGTTCGCGGCGGTCGACGGCAAGGGCGTCGTCAACGCGACCGTCGGAGCGATCGAGTCCACCGTCGCACGCCTCTCGACCGTGGCGACGTTGCCGGCGGCGTCGGTCGCGGTCGCGAGGAATACGCGCTCACCTTCGCCCAGTCCGAGATGCACGCTCGACCACGCCCCAGCGATGACCGCCGGCGAGGTCGTTGCTCCGCCGTCGACGGACAGGCCCAGCTCCGCGCCGACCTCGACCGTGCCCGTCACCGTGATGTCGCCATCGTCGTCGTAGGCGCCCGCCGCCGGCGCCGTGATCGCCAGCGCGGGGACCGTCGTGTCCAGGGTGATCGCCAAGGCGGCCGAGTTCGTGGCGTTGCCGGCGCGATCGCTGGCCTGGGCGACGAGGTTGTGCGCGCCTTCACCGCTCAGACCGATGTCGACCGTCCAGGCGCCACCCGAGGCGGTGGTCGTCGCGAGGACGGTCGCGCCCTCCTGCACCCGCACGATGGCGCCGCTCTCGGCGGTGCCGCTCATGGTCAGGTTCGAGGCGCGCCGCGTCAGGTTGTCGCTGCTCGAGGACCCGCTGTCGTCGGCGCCGGCCAGATCCGGCGCCGAGACCGCGGGCGCGACGCTGTCGAACGCGAGGTTCAACGTGGTCGAAGCCAGGTTGCCGTCCGCCGAGCCGCTGCGCACGCAGACGCCGGCCGCCACCGAGAGCGCGAAGGCGCCGTCGGCCGCCTTGGCGACGGTGAAGGTGTAGGTGTCGGCGTCGACGGCGACGAAGTCCGCCACCGTCGCGCCATCGGTCGCCGTCACGTCGCCGGCGACGAAGCCCGTGACGCCGGCAGCGAACTGCACGGTGAACACGGCGCTCGCGTTGATCGCGGTGGTGCTCGACCCGCTCGGCGTCGACAGGCTCAGCGAGGTGGCGGGATTGCCGTCCACGTCGTCGCTGGTGACGGTGAGGGCGACCGAGTGGCTGGTCGCGCCGATGTTGTAGGTCGCGCGCGCATCCCCCGCCTTGAACGGCGACGAATCGGCGAAGTCGGTGTTGATCGCGTTGCGCAGGGCGACGCCGAGGGTCTCGTCGGCCTCGGTCGCCGCGTCGTCCGCCGCCTGGACGGTGACCACGGCGCTCGCCTGGCCCGCGGGGATGACGACGCGCAGGTGCGTGGCGCTGACGGCGGTCGCGCCGCTGATCGAGTAGTCGCCGGCGGTCGCGGTCCCCGACACGGTCAGGCCCGCGGTCAGCGGCAGCAGGGTCGAACCGCTGCGCGTGACGGTCAGCGCCACGCTGCCGGATGGCTCGGCGACGGTCGTGGCCGATGTCGTCACCGTCAGCGTCGGCAGCGGGATCAGCAGGTTGTTCCAGGAACCGTAGCCGACGGTGATGACCCCGTGCTCATCGATGTGGTTGGCCTCGGCCCAGTCGCCGGTCAGTTCCGCTTCACGGGACGGGTGCAGCTCCTCGACCAGGCTCGTCGCGGCGCTGATCACCGGCGGCGAGGCCGCGGCATTGATGGTCCAGCGAACCGGGATGTAGAGGCCGCCCGCCTCGGTCTGCGTCCCCGAACTGCCGACCGCCGCGCTGCTCGAGGGATTGATCGAGAACACCGCGTTGGCGTGGTCGGCGGCGGCGAGCGGCGCGAAGCGCACGACGTGGTTCCCGGTCGCGGGCGTCCACAGGAAGCTCGCCTCGTCGTCGGTGTCGGCCGCGCTCAGGTCATCCCAGGAGACGATGACCGCACCCGGGGAGATGTCCCTGACGTCCAGTTCGCCGTCGGTCGACGTGAAGCCCGGGAAGGCGACCGAGGCCGGTCGGGGAAAGAGCGATACCTGTCCCAGCGCATCGCCGCGGTCGCGATACAGCACCTCGAAGACGTCGTCGTCGAGATCGGCCAGCGTCGCGCAGTAGATCATCGCCAGGTGATCGCCGTTCATCGCGGTGATCAGCGACAGGTACGGCGGCTGGATGCCGGCGGCCGGAAGCACGTCCAGTTCGCCGTGCAGATCCGCATCGACGCCGTCCTGGCGCAGGATCGGGTGCATGTCGTCGGCGTTGTCGGTCTGCTCGCGCATGCCGCCGGCGCGATCGCTTCCGACCGTCGGATCGGTGCACCACATGGCATTCGCGACATCGGCGCCCGACGCGAACACGTCGGCCCAGCCCGTGGTGGCCGGCGTGTCGTCGGAGTACACGAAGGCGCGCGTGATCGGGGTGCCGGCGGTCGGCGACGGGTGGAAGTCGGAGTAGTTGTAAGCGGACAGGTAGACGCGCAGCTTGCCGCCGGCGGTGATGCTGACGGCCAGCGCGAACTCGCCGTTCGGGGTGTTGGCGAGGCTCGCATCCACGGGCCGACCGATCGACGTCCACGTCGTTCCGCTGATCGCGCGGTAGATGATGATCCAGTTGGTCTCGTCAGCGGCGTCGATGGATGCGCCGAAGACGAAGCCCTCCCGCCGGAGCTGCAGCGAGAGGTAGGCCGAGCTCGCGCCGGGCGGCATCGGATAGGTCGCGCCTTCGGTCAACGAGTAGGTCCCGTACGTCCATCCCTTCGTGTCCGCGGCGTGCGCCGCGGTTCCCGCGAGCGCGATCAGCATGGTGCAGAGCAGGACGAGCGTCGGTTTCATGGGCGATCCGGGGGTGGTGAGGCCCCCGTAGTAGCCGCGCTGACGTAACCGTATTGGAAAAAAGCGACATCGCGCTGACGGGAACCGCGTGGCACAAGGACGGCTCCCCGTTCGCGCCAGGACAACCATGCACATCCGCACCGCGACCGCACGCATGACCGGCCCGCCGGTCCTCGACTTTTGCGAGATCTACCAGCCGTCGCCGCCGCTGGCGCGCTTCGTCGAGTGCTTCTACCGCCTCTCGTACACCGCCGAGAACCGCGCGCGACTGGCCTATCACCGCCTGCCCGAAGGTCAGTCGATCCTCAACTTCACCATCGATCGCGGCGTCGCCGACGGCCGAGACGCCGATGTACGCCGAGCGCGACTCCTGCTGACGGGTCCGCACGAGTCGCTCGCCGAATGCCGTTCCGGCGGCGCCGTCGAGGCCTTGGTCGCCTATCTGAAGCCCGGGTCGCTGCCGCATCTGTTCGGCATCGATGGCCGCGACCTGGCCGGCGCCAGCCATCCGCTCGACGTGGTCGTCGGACGCGATGGCGTCGCGTTGACCGAGCGACTGGCGGAGGCCGCCTGCATTGGGCAGCGCCTCGCGCTGATCGAGGCGTTCCTCCTCGCGCGGATGGTTTCCGACCGTCCGGCGATGGGCCTCGATCTCGCGATCGCGATCGACCAGGCGGTCGGCCGCGCGCGCATCGACGACCTGTGCGCCCGCAGCGGCTACAGCCGGCGCCACCTCGAGCGCGTGTTCCTGGCCGAAACCGGCATGAGCATGAAGCGCTACTGCCGGGCGGTGCGCGTGCGCAATGCGCTGGCGACCCTCGCGACAGCCACCGAGACTGCTTGGATCGACTCTGCGCTCGCCAGCGGCTATTACGACCAGTCCCACCTCATCAACGAGGTGCGCGACGTCACCGGTACGACGCCGCGACATATCCTCTCGACCCCGTTCGCGCCGTTGACCCTGTCGTTCGGGTCGATCGCCGCCTGGCGACGCTGAATCGTGCGCACATCACCCCGCGTCTGCCATGATGGCGAGCCGCACGCCCGCATTACCTTATCGGCATGCTGACGCTCCGTTCCGTGCTGCCGACGCCAGCGGTCCTGGCCGACGTCGTCCGTCATTTCTATATCGCCTCCGCCGGTCCCGATCCGCTCGGCGGCGCCATACGCTACGCGCGTCTGGCGGAGGCGGAGGCACACCTCGTGTTCATTGTCGACGAGTTCGCCAGCGATGGCGCGGTCGCCAGCGCCCGCCTGTGCGTCACCGGGTCGCATCTCGGCCTGACCCCGCCGCTGGTCGACGACGCGCAGTTGGTGATCGCGGCGTCGCTGATGCCGGGCGCCGTCTTCGCCGCGGTCGGCGTGGCGGCGCACACTCTGCTCGATCGCATCGTTCCGTTGGAGCAGGTCTGGGGTGCGCGCGCGCGCGACCTCTCGGACCGGCTGGTCGCGACGCGCGGTGATGTGGCACGCGTGCGCGTCCTCGCCGGATCGTTGAGCGCGCATTGCCGACGCGATCCGGCGATGGCCCTGGCCGCCGGAGCGATCGCGGCGCTCGACCGCTGCGCGGGCGGCATCCGCATCGCCACGCTCGCCGCGCAGCTCGGGGTCGGCGAGCGCCGGCTGGGGCGCGCCTTCGCCAGCCACATCGGCATGACGCCCAAGGACTACGCGCGCGTCGCGCGCATGCGCACGCTGATCGACCGCATCGATGCGGGCCCGGCGGATTGGACGGCGCTCGCGATGGCGGGCGGCTTCTACGACCAGTCGCACCTGATCAACGAGTTCGACGCCTTCCTCGGCACCACGCCGGAGACGTTCCGCGCGTGGCTCGGAGCCGGCGCCGACATCGTCTTCGGGGCGCTCGGCGTGCCCGAGCATTCGGGCATCGTCCTGCGCACGATCTAGATCGATGCGATGCCGCTGGGTCGCCCGCACGTGCGGCAGCGGCCGGTCGCGGGATCGAGCGCGTCGAGCCGGCTGCGTCCGCCGGCGCGCCAGACCAGGCGCGCGCCGCAGGCGCAATCGGAGTGCGGCGCGTGGTCGTCGTGGATCGCGATGCCGGATGGCAGCGACGCGCGCGCGCGGGCGCGCCAGCGCTCGAGGTCCTCGGGCGCGGCGGCGGCGCGGCGCGGCAGCAGATGCACGCAGGCGGCGCGCGCGTAGCCGAGCGCCGGGATCGGCTCCTCGTCGAGGCCGAGCACGACCTCGACGTGCGTCGCGCCGGCGAGGATGGCGGCGGCGTGCGGGCCGTGCCGCGTGGTCGCGAACAGCACCCAGGCGGCCGCGCCGGACAGCGCGCGCTCCAGCGCATCCGCATCGCCGTGGCCGGACGAGCCGACGATCAGCGGCAGGCGCACGGTGGCCGCGACCTCGGCGAGCGCGGCGAGGCGCGCGCCGTCGCGCAGGCTTTCGCTCCACCACGCCGCGATCGCGTCGACCCGCGCCTTGCGCGCGGCCTCGGCGATCAGCGCGGGCGTGAGCGGCCGGGTGAAGCTGCCGCGCTCGTCGACGCCGTCGAAGGCGATGCCGTCGCGCGCGCCGACCACCAGCGCGCGCGCGCCGGGACGCCAGTGGTGCAGCGGCAGCTTCTCGACGTTCTGCGGCACGGCCTGCGCCGCGCGGATCGCGTCAGCCGCGCTCAAGCGGTCGCGGCGCCGAGCAGCCGGCCGAGGTGGCGGCACGCCTCCTCCGGCAGGTTGGTCGTGCGGTGCAGCGTCAGGTCGTTGCGCAGGCCCTCCTGCACGACCTGGCGCTCGAGATAATCGTGCGACGAGGAGTTGCCCGGCAGGCCGTAGATGGCGAAGCGGATGTCGCTGCCGGCCAGCGTCGGATCGTCGCCCATCTGCTTCAGGCGCGCGCGCGCCGCCGCGACCAGCCCCATCGCCATCAGGTCGAGCTGCGAGTACTCGTCCTCGAGGCCCTGGGCGTTGAGCGCCAGCTCGACGCCGACGCGCGAGCGGTAGCCGCCCTGCATCAGGTGCGGTCCGGCGAGGAACGGCAGGTTCAGCTCCTGCAGCCGGCGCAGCAGCAGGAAGTCGTCGGCGTAGGTCGCGATCGAGACGCGCCGGCCGGAGAACGGCCAGTGCTCGAGCAGCGGCGTGCGGCCGTCGCAGTAGAGGTGCACGAACGCCAGCGACGACAACGCGACCACCGGCTTGACCAGCGCGTGCGCGCCGCGCTCGAGGTGGCCGAGGATCGACGGCGGCAGGATCAGGCTGACCCGCCGCCACGACGCCGCGGCCTCGGCGGCGATCGCGTAGGCGCCGGCGAGCACCTGCCACGGGTTCGAGCTGCCGTCGATCGTCGCGGTCAGATGGCTGCCGCGGCGCGGATCGTCGAGGCCGTCGATCCACAGCCGGCCGCGCGTCCACAGGCGGATCACCTGCTCGGGGAAGCACTCCGCGACCGACAGCTGCTCGAGCGCGAGGCGGCCGCAGTCGATCACCGCGCGCTGGCCGTCGTTGGCGCCGCCGAGGATCTCGCGCGCGCGATCGCGCTGCAGGCGCAGGGGCGCGCGCGTCTGCGCCGCGGCGTGCATGCCGCAGCGCACCAGCGCGGCGTCGACCAGGCTGAGCAGCAGCGGCATCGACAGCTCGGTCAGCGAGCTCTCGGCCAGGACGCTCTCGACCTGCAGGAGCACGTCCTCGGCGCCCTTCTCGTCGAGGCCGACCTGGGACTTGAGCAGGTCGCACAGCCACGCGCGGTCCCACGAGCGCCGGCGGCCGTCGAGATCGAGCACGCCGAGGTTGAGCGTCGGCTGGCCGTCACCGAGCGCGCGGCGCGAACGGCGGAAGCGCTCGCGCGCGTCGCGGTACCGGCAGTAGGCGAGGGCCACGGGGTAGTTGCCGCTCTCCTGCAGGACGTGCAGCACCGCGTCCTGGATGTCCTCGATGCCGAGGCGGTCGGTGTCGCAGATCCGTTCGAGGTGCTCCTCGACGACCACGGCGAGCTCGCGCGCGAGCGCCGCGTCCTGCACGCCGACGGCGTTCTGCGCCAGGGCGATCGCGGACGCGATGCGCGTGACGTCGAACGGCACGACCTCGCCGTCGCGCTTGATCACGGCGGCGGGCTTCATGCGGGCTTCGTCCCGGCGGGCCGGTCGATGGGCGCGGGCTTGCCTTCGGCGATGACCAGGCGCAGCTCGGACATGAAGTCGTCGAGGTCCTTGAACTGGCGGTAGACCGAGGCGAAGCGCACGTAGGCGACCTGGTCGAGCCGGCGCAGCTCGTCCATGACCATCTCGCCGATGACCTGGGTCGGCACCTCGCGCTCGTACTCGTTGAGCAGGCGGTGGTGGATGCGGTTGGCGGCCGCTTCGAGCTCCTCGGACGGCACCGGCCGCTTCTCGCAGGCGATGAGCATGCCGTGCAGCAGCTTGCGGCGGTCGAACGACGTGATCGAGCCGTCCTTCTTGATCACGCGCAGGTTCTCTTCGCCCTCGACGCGCTCGTAGGTGGTGAAGCGCTTGCCGCACGGATTGCAGGCGCGGCGCCGGCGGATCGCGGTGCCGTCATCGGTGGCGCGCGAGTCGATCACGCGGTCATCGTCTTGTTGGCAATAGGGACAGCGCAACGCATCTCCGGCACGAGGGCCCGGAGCTTAAATGCGACATCGCGGGTGCAACAACTTGCGAGCTGCGATCGACGCGCGGCGCGACACGCGCGCGCGACTGAAACGCGCCCTTGATTCGCCGACGCGCGACGCAAGCGGGCCATCGTCCGACCGCGCGGCCCGCGCTCGCGCGCTGGTCGGTCGCATCGGCGCGAAGCTCGGGTGCCGGCCATCGAGGATGGTCCCGAAGCGCGCGGCGCGAACCTGACTGAAAAAAAAGGGACCGCGGCCGTTTGGCCGCGGTCCTTGCACGCATCGGCGTCCGCCGACGACCGACGTCAGACGCGCGCTGGCTCGAGCGCGGTCAGCGTCACCTTGTTGACCGACTGTTCGACCGAGGCGACGACGCCGAGCTGGTCGCCGAGCGTGGCGCGCAGCTTCTCGGCGATGGCGCGTGCGGCGGGCACGTCCGGCTGACCATTGGAATCCCACATCCGATACACGTCACTGCCGCCGCAGGCGGCGAGATAGGTGAGCAAGGAGTCGATGGCCATGGGACGCGACGGCTGCATGTACGGTGCTCCAGGGGTACGCCCATAAGATAGATCAGGACCAGCGACGGCGGGGTTGGTCGCCAGCCAAGCTTCGACACGCGATGCACTCACTTGCCAAGGTTGAACAGTCTGCGACTCCCGCCGTGGCTGGGGTAATTCACCGCACCGCCCCGGGCAGGTGCGCGCGGCGGTAGCGCCAGATGGTCGAGAGGATGGCGTAACCAGCCCGGAACACCGGGACGAGCCGGCCGGAGATCTTGCTTTCGCCGGCGATGCGCAGGCGCGCGTCGACGGCGATCTCGCGGTAGCGCAGGTCGAGCCTGAACGCCTTGACCTGCATCTCGGTGGTCCAGCCGTAGCCGAGGTCCTCCATGCGCAGGCGTTCCAGCGCCGCGCTCGATACGCAGCGGAAGGGTCCGAGGTCGGTGACGCGCGCCCGGTACAGCCAGCGCATCAGCGCCGCCGCCAGCAGGTTGCCGAAACGTTGCGGCGGGCTGAGCGCGCCCGCCTGCTGGCGGCCGAGCACGCGGCTGCCGATGACCAGGTCGCACTGGTCGGCCAGCACCGGCCCGGCGAGCTCGCCCAGCTTCTCGAGCTGGTCGGCGCCGTCGGCATCGCAGAACACCACCGCGCGCGTGCCGGCCGGGACCGCGAGCGCGGCGGCGCGGCAGGCCGAGCCGTAGCCGCGTGGATGGGCGCGCACGACGATCGCGCCCAGGCCGCGGGCGATCTCGGCGGTGCGGTCGGTCGAATCGTTGTCGCCGACGACGATGCGGCGAACGCCCACGCGCTGCAGCGCGGTGATGACCGCGCCGATCGAGCCCTCCTCGTTCAGCGCCGGCATGACCGCGGTCAGTCCCGGGAACGGGTCGGCAGCGCCGCCATCCGGCGTCGGATCATACACGCTCGGGGCCACGTCCGGACCGTAGACGCCGGCCGCGCGGCGCCAACTGCGTCGCGCACAGGCACCTGCGTCCGTCGAGACCCCCGCCGACCGTGGTTGCGGGCACGGCAGTCCAGCAACGATCGCGCCTTCCGCATCGGTTGCACGGACGCTTGACGCCGACTAACGTCCTCCGCTCACGCCGCAGCACCCCCGACATACATGCCCTTGCTCCAGATCCTCAGCCTCGTCGTCGCCGGCATCTATGTCGCGACGGTCTCCATCCTGGCGACCTACGGCCTGCACAGCCTGTGGCTGCTGTGGTTGTTCCTGCGCCATCGCCGCGCCGCGGTCGCGCTGGCCGCGACCGAGGACGCGAGCCCCCTGCCCGCCGACGCCGACCTGCCGCGCGTCCTGGTGCAGCTGCCGGTGTTCAACGAACGCGACGTGGTCGAGCGCCTGGTCGACGCGGTCGGCGAGCTCGACTGGCCGCGCGACCGGCTGAGCGTGCAGCTGCTCGACGACTCGACCGACGACAGCGTCGCGATCGGCGAGGCGGCGATGCGGCGGCTGCGCGCGCGCGGCATGGACGCGGTGCAGCTGCACCGCGTCGACCGGCGCGGCTACAAGGCGGGCGCGCTCGAGGCCGGGCTGGCGCGCGACGACGCGCCGTTCGTCGCGATCTTCGACGCCGACTTCGTGCCGCCGGCGGACTTCCTGCGCCGCGCGATCAAGCCGCTGCTGACCGATGCCAAGCTCGCGCTGGTCCAGGGCCGCTGGGAGCACCTCAACCGCGACGACAATCTCCTCACCGCGGCGCAGGCGCTGGGCATCGACGGCCACTTCGCCATCGAGCAGGGCGCCCGCGCGTGGTCGGGCCTGGCGATGAACTTCAACGGCACGTGCGGCCTGTGGCGCCGCGCGGCGATCATCGACGCCGGCGGCTGGGAGCACGACACCCTCACCGAGGACATGGATCTCAGCTACCGCGCGCAGCTGGTCGGCTGGCGCTGCGACTACCGCATCGGCATCGCCGTGCCGGGCGAGGTGCCGGCGACGCTGTCGGCGTGGCGCAGCCAGCAGTTCCGCTGGGCCAAGGGCTCGATCCAGACGGCGAAGAAGCTGCTGCCGCGCATCTGGCGTTCGTCGTGGAGCCTGCACCGCAAGGTCGCCGCGTCGCTGCACATGACGCACTACCTCGTGCACCCGCTGATCCTGCTCAGCCTGATCACGGCGCCGCCGGCGCTGACGTGGTCGGCGCACATGCCGTGGTGGGTGGCCGCGCTCGGCCTGGTCGGCTTCGTCGTCGGCGCGGGTTCGCCGCTGATCCTCTACACCGCCAGCCAGCTGGTGCTGCGCGGGCCCGGCGGGCTCAGGCGCCTGCGGCTGCTGCCGGCGCTCGCCGGTCTCGGCACCGGCATCGCCGTGTCGAACACGCGCGCGGTGTGGGAGGCGCTGGTCGGCAAGCCGTCCGAGTTCGTGCGCACGCCGAAGCAGGGCTTCGGCAAGGGCAGCTACAAGGCGGACGCGGCCACCGGCATCGGCGAATTCCTGTGCGCCATCTGGGCCGCGATCGGCCTGGTCATCGGGCTCAACGGCGAACGTCCGTGGATCCTGCCGCTGCTGCTCATCTACATCTCGGGCTTCTGCTGGGTCGCCTGGCTGAGCCTGCGCGAGCGCCTGGCGGCGATGCGCGCGCTGCGTCCGGTCGGCGAGGGCTCGCCGCTGCCGGTGCTGGTACCGCTCGGCCTGGCCGCGCTCGCCGGCTACGTCGTGCTGGCGCTGCAGGCCGGCACCTGGCGCGACCATCCGATGCTCTTCGCCTCGATCGGCGTCGGCATCGGCTTCGCGTATCTCGCCGCGGTCGCGACCATCCGCCGGCGCGCGGGCGGCGGCGCGACCGTCGCGTGGGTGCTGGGCTGCGCGGTGGCGTTCCGCATCGCGTGCCTGCCCATCGCGCCGTCGGACGACGTCAACCGCTACGTGCTTGAGGCGCGCCAGGTGATGACCGGCCAGAACCCGTACGTCGTCGCGCCCGCCGATCCGCGCGCCGCGGCGCTGGTGCCGGGGGAGATCTCGGCGCAGGTCTACCGCGAGGTCAACCACGCCGACATGGCGGCGATCTATCCGCCGGTGACGTTGTACGTCGAGGCGCTGGTCAGCGAGTTCGCGGCGACGCCGCGCGTCTTCAAGATCGCCGCGGCGATCGCCGAGATCGTCGCGCTGGCGCTGGTGCTCGCGCTGCTGATGCGCGCCGGGCTGGCGCCGTCGCTGGTGCTGCTCGCCGCCTGGCATCCGGTCGGACCGCTGTTCACCGCCGGCGAGGGCCACAACGACGTGCTGATGGCGCTGCTGCTGGTGCTGGCGGTCGGCTGGTCGCGCCACCGCTGGTGGGGCATCGCCGCCGCCAGCGCCGCGGCGCTGGCCAAGCCGTTCGCGGTGATCGCGCTGATCCCGCACCTGATCGGACGGCGCTGGGGATGGTGGCTGCTGCCGCCGGCGCTCGCGGTCGCCGCCTACCTGCCGTTCGGCGACGCCGGCACCGCGCTGTTCGCGAGCCTCAACCGCTTCGGCAGCGAGATGCACTTCCACGGCGCGCTCGAACCCAGCCTGCGCTGGCTCGCCTCCGGCATCGTCGGCGCCGAGCTGGTGCGGCCGGTCGTGCTCGCGGCGCTGATCACCATCCTGCTCAGCGGCACGTGCGTGGTCGTGTGGCGCCACCTGCGCGCCGAGCACCCGGACACGCCGCGCCTGACCGCGCAGCTGATGGCGCTGCTGTTCATCTGCCTGCCGACGCTCTACCCGTGGTACCTGCTGCCGATCGCCCTGCTGGCGCCGTTCACGCGCTCGTGGGGCCTGCTGATCTGGACGGCGCTGTCGCCGGTGTTCTGGCTGCATGGCGTCGAGATGCAGGTCATCGGCGAGTGGACGGAGTCGCCGTGGGTGACCGCGGTCGCCCACCTGCCGGCGCTACTGCTGCTGGCGTGGGAAGCGGCCGGGCGGCCGACCCCGGGCAGGAGCGTGCGCGACGACGACCTCGCGACCCAGACGGCGTGAAGGAGGCCCGCATGCTGCCCACCCTCGCCGTCATCGCCAAGAGCCCCGAGCGCGGGCGCGTCAAGACGCGTCTCGCCGCCGCGATCGGCGACGACGCGGCGCTGTCGGTCTACCGCAGCCTGCTGGCGTACGTCGCCGACCTGCTCGCTCGCTGGGAGGGGCCGGTCGAGGTGTTCTTCGCCGGCGACGAGCGCGCGCTGGCGGGCTCGCCGCTGGGCCGCTTCGCGCGCACGCGCCAGTGCGAGGGCGGCCTCGGCGCGCGCCTCGCGCACATCGCGACGACGGTCCTGGCGCAGCCGGACGCGAACGGGGTGATCGTGATCGGCGCCGACTGCGTCGAGGTCCAGCTCGCCCATCTGCTCGAGCTGGCGACGCTGATGCGCGGCGGGCGCGTGGCCATCGGCCCGGCGCTGGACGGCGGCTACTGGGCGATCGGCATGCGCGACCCGCGCGCGATCGGCGCCTGCCTGCACGAGGGCATCGACTGGTCGACCGAGCGCGTCCTGGCGCAGACCGTGCGCGCGCTGGACCAGGCCGGCATCGACCACGCGCTCGGCGGCCGGCTCAGCGACATCGACGAGCTGAGCGACCTCAAGCGCGCCGAGGCCCTGGGCTTCCGCTGGCGCGCCGCGAGCGGGGTGTTCGAGGCTCGCTGAGCGCGAGCGGCCGGCCGACGAGCCCGCCGAAAGGTCACGTACGTCGGCGAAAGATCACGCCCGCAAACGGGCCCAGATCGAGGCAAGCGCTGCGAACGATGTCCGGCGACCCCGGCTCGGGCATGTCCCGGGCACAGGTGGTCACCATGCGCGTCCCCGTCGCCCAGATCCCGTCGTCCCCGGCCGCGCGCGGCGGCTTCACGCTGTTCGAGGTCGCGATCGCGCTGCTGATCACCGCGGCCATCGCCAGCTCGGCGCTGCTGGTCTTCCCGTCCGGCATCACCGTCCAGCGCGCCGCGCGCTTCCGCCTGCTGGCGACGGCCAAGGCCTATCAGCTGATCGACGCGTTCGCGACCGGCTGGAACGGCAACAGCTCGATCGATCTCGAAGCCAACGCCGCGTGGGACGTGCCGTCGTCGTACATCAACCTGACCAACGACTTCGAAGCGCGGATGAGCACCCAGGGCTACGGCATCTGCCCCCTGCCGACGCGGCTCGCGCGCCGCCTCGACAGCGCCCACGACGAGATCCAGCGCCTGCTCGACGACGGCGCCCAGCTCTACTACTGCACCGCCGAGGGCGCGGTCGAGCAGGATGCGCAGAAGCTGGTGTTCGCGGTCAACGGCTACGCCCAGCTGAACGCGATCGCGCAGTTCCACCGCAAGCGCTGGCCGTACTACGTCGCGTACCCCAGCCCGCCGCAGGTCATGCAGCACGCCCGCGGCTACGTCGATGGCGATCCGGCGGAGGTCGTCGGCATGCCGGCGCCGTGGCACCGCCGTCCCGGCGTGTTCGGCATCGGCAGCAACGACCCCGGGCAGTCGCACGGCGACAACTACCTGTGGGACGCGTGCGCGCATCCCGAGGATCCGTCGTTCCGCGACGACGTGATGAAGGCCTTCCACTTCAGCGAGGACGGCGGCATCACGGTCTACGGCTGCTTCCCGTACCTCGAGAAGCCGCTGCAGGACGCGGCGACGATGCTGGCGATGGCCGAGCGCTCCTTCCAGGGCGCGCTGTGGTTCGCGCGCAAGTCTGGCATGGACGACAGCGCCTGCGGCGGCATCGCCACGCCGGCGACCGACTTCGGCCGCGGCACCTGCCCGCCGTGGCGCCAGGTCCTGGCGATGCGCTACCTGTCCTTCGCCGCGACCTGCCTGACGCGCTGGAAGACCGCCGCCGAGCTCGGCGGCACCTACACCATCCCCGGCATCACGCTCGACGGCTTCGCCACCGCGCCGGTCGCCATCACGTCGGAGAAGATCGATCTCTGGCACGCCAGCTGCCTCAACCTGGTCGACCTGTACGCCACGTCGTACCCGTACGACTGGGGCGCGCCGCGACCGGCCGAGCGGCCGTCGATGATGGACCTGCCGCTCATGCAGTGGGATCTCTTCTCGCCGCCGGCGACCGGGATCATCGACGGTTCGGGCGCGATCGGCGCCGCGCAGTGGAAGCCGCTGTCGGCGCAGCCGATCACCAACCTCGGCACGAGCTGGTCGTATCCGACCTCGACCGCCACCGCGAGCGCGGTGTTCAGCCCGGCAGCCACCCACTTCAACCTCACCGCCTCCTTCGATGCGGCGCAGCGCTGCCGCCAGCTGGTGTTCTGGTCGGTGGACTGGCAGGCGTTCGAGGATTTCGAGACCGCGCCCAGCGCGGCGGTCGACGCCTCGCGGTGGCCCAAGGCGGCGCCGTGGCCGGGAGCGACGATGGACCAGCAGAACCAGGCCCTCGACTGGATCGGGCCGCACCAGGTCAACTTCCGCAATCCGGAGAAGCACATCCTCTTCCTGCACGACATGGACGGCGTCCCCAGCGGGACCGCGCTGGTCGAGGGCACGGGCCATGGCACCGGCACCGCCGGCTTCGACCTGCTGGGCAACGACATCTTCTACAGCCCGGACCGCGTCGATCCGCTGATCTTCAGCGGCGCGCACGGCGCCGACCGCAACGGCAACAAGCGCCTCGACCGCGGTCCGATGCCGGCGAACAACCGGCTGTTCGCGCAGACCATCGCGCGCATCAACTTCTACGATCCGCGGTTGTGCGGGGTGCTGCGATGAGCGCGCGCGAGACCCACCGGCAGGTCGGCTTCACCCTGATCGAGCTGCTCGTCGCGCTCGCGGCGGGCGCGCTGGTCATGCTCGCGCTGGCCGCGGCCGCGCGCATGTCCGCGGGCACCATGACCATCGCCAACCGCATCGCGCACGAGAACGCGCTGCTGCGCGCGGGGCTGGTCGACGCGCTCGACGAGGTCGATTTCTGGCGCAGCTACGACGATCCCGACGCGCCGCCGGCGCAGGGCCAGCGCCTGCGCCCGTCGATCGCCATGGAGGACGGGCACGAGCCGGGCCATCCGATCCGCCTCGGCATGCCGTTCACGCCGCTGGCCGCGGCGTGGCCGGACAACGCGACCGAGACCTTCGATCTCGACGCGAAGTCGTGGAGCAGCGCCAACCGCCAGGCGCGCTGGCGCGGCAACCTGATGGAGAAGAACCACGGCGACCTGCGCGCCGGCCGCTACGCGATGTTCTCGAACGCGCACCGCGCGCCGAGCTTGGGATCGCCCGACACCGGCGCCTTCGGCTCGGTCACCCTGCCCACCGAGCGCACCTGGCTGGCGAGCCAGATGCGCGGGCTGAACCGCGCGCTCGGCTACTACGGGCTGATGGACTACGCGCCGTCGAACAGCCCCTACGCCTGGTACGGCGAATACCGCGCGCCGCCGCCGGATCCGGGCGCCGACCACAACCCGCCGTATCCGTGGCGTCCCGGCACCAGCGGGCACGCGCCGGCGGTGCCGTGGGGCACGACCAACGGCGGCTACGATCGCGAGTTCACGCGTCCGATGCGCGGCAACCGCGAGCTCGAGAGCCTGCGCAATCCGTTCTTCTGCTTCCTGGGCGACTGGAACAACAACAACTTCCTGAGCATCGGCGGCGGCTCGTTCGCCGTCGTGCCACCCAACAACGACGTGACGCGCGGCCTCGACGACCAGCAGATGGTCCACTACCACCGCTGGTGGTTCTACCAGCTCAACGTCTTCACCGCGGCGTCGACGACCTACGCGCCGACCTCGATCCAGGTCGAACGGCTGCTGCCGCTGGCGCCGACCACGTGGCCGGAGGTGTCGGTATCGGTGCGGCGCTCGTCGTCGTACGGCAGCGGCACGGTCGAGTGCGGCGTGCGGCTGTCGAGCCCGGTCACCGGCCACGTCTCGGCCCTGAACTTCACCGCCTTCGGCACCACCCTGCGCGGCGCGCGCATGCAGCGCGCGCCGTACGGCGGCTGGGCCGACTGGGCGAGCGCGCGGCCCGCGACCTGGCCGCAGCACCTGGATTCGCCATGAGCACCACGCGTCGCGGTTCGGTCCTGGTCGTGGTCGCCGGCCTGGCGCTGCTGATCGCGGGCCTGGCGATCGCCTTCCTCGCGCGCATGCGCGGCGAGGCCGAGGAGAACCAGCAGATCGTGCGCACCATGCAGGCGCGCGTGATGCTCATGGCCGGTTGCGGCTACATCCTCGAGGGCGCGCGCGTCGGCTACGATCCGGATCCGCTCGACACCACGCAGGCGCGCAGCCACGCCGAGGCGTTCGGCTGGATCGACGTCCGGCCGGCGTTCACCGGCGCGCCGCTCGACGGCCCGCGCGACGCCGCCCGCGCGCCGCTGTGGACCGACGTACCGGTCACCGCGTCGGGACGCGGCGCGCGCAAGCGCTGGCCGGCGATCGGCGCCGCGGCGCGCTGCCCGATGCACGTCCTCCGGCAGCCACCGTTCGCCACCGCGCTGACCGCCGCCTACAACCCGATGCCGACCGATCCCGCCGATCCCGCGTTCGCCAAGCCGTACCTGCGTCATCCCGACCCGCAGCCTCCGCAGGCGACCGGCAATGGCTGGCCGACCACGCCGCCCGCGGATCCGGTGACGGCCGCCGCGGCGGTGTCCGACGCGCGCCTGGCCGCGTGGAGCGCGGGCGACCGCGAGCCGCGGCCGGAGAGCGCGGGGATCTCCTGGTTCCGCGTGTTCCGCGAATCGTCGGCGCGCTTCGTCGTCACCTGCGGCGCCGGCGCGACCATGGGCTTCCGCGACTGGGCGGACGTCACCTACCCGCCGAGCCAGGCCGAGCTGTTCGGCAACGACCAGCAGCTCTTCGAGCGGCTCGTCCAGGACGAGGTCCGCCTGTGGTACCGCGTCGAGTGGTCGGACGCGATCGGCTCGGCGTACTTCGGCAACTTCATCGACAACGAGATATATCCGGCCTCCTACGCCGGCGGCGGCGGCTCGAACAAGCGCGACTGGGACCACTGGCTGCTGCATCCGATCAACGCCTCGCAGCGCTCGCACGGATCGCTGCGCAACAGCGTCGTCCGGCCGAACCACTGCGGCACGATCCGCTGGATCCAACGCCTCTCGTCGGCGCCGCTCGCCGCCACGGACGATGCCGACGACCTGGCGTGGTGACTGGCCCCGCGCCGGGGGCGGCTACGATCGCGCCGTGCCCGACGACGCCCGATCATGCGACCGCGGACGACGCTGATGCGCAGCCGCGGTCCCGACCTCGCGAACGGCTATTCGCTGATCCACGGCCACAGCGCCGTCCCCGGCCTGCCGGTGCTGATGCACGTCAGCGAAGCGGTCTGCCTGCCGACGCACCAGCGCCAGCTCCATCGCCATCCGGTGATGGAGCTGTGCTACGTGCTGTCGGGTCGCGGCGAGCGCATCACCCGCGGCGAGCGCAGCGCGGTCGGCCCAGGGGACCTCTACCTGATCCAGCCCGGCGAGGAGCACGGCGCGCGGGCCGACGCCACCGATCCGTGGCACTTCTTCACCATCGCCTTCGACGCCCGGCGCGTGGCGCGCGACAGCGGCCGACGGCTCGACGACGAGACCCAGCGCGACCTCGAGCAGGCCCTGGCCGAGACCTGGGCGCTGGACCACGAGAAGGGCGCGCTGGAGCGGCGGGTCATCCACGGCGGCGAGGGCGCCGAGCACATCTTCCGCCGCATCCTCGCCGAGCTCGACCGGCTCGAGGCCAGCCGCGCCAAGACCGCGCTGACCGCGCTGCAGGTGCAGGCGCTGATCATCGAGCTGCTGGTCTTCGTCACGCGCTGCTTCATCGCCCAGCGCGAGCAGGTGACGGGCGACTTCCGTCAGCGCACGCCGACGCGCAACGAGTTCCAGGATCTGCTCGCCTGGCTGCCGACGCGCCTGGCGACGCCGCCGGCGCTGGCCGAGATGGCGCAGCGCGTCGGCCTCGCGCCCGCGCACTTCGCGGTGACCTTCAAGCGCGAGGTCGGCTGCACGCCGATCGAGCACGTCACCAACCTGCGCGTCGACGCCGCGGCGCGGCGGCTCATCGACGAACCGCGCACGGCGATAGCGGCGATCGCGCAGGACCTGGGATTCTGCACGCCGCAGTACTTCAGCATGGTGTTCCGCAAGACCAAGGGCTGCCCGCCGCGCGAGTGGCGGATGCGCCGCGGTCGGCCGGGCTGACGCGCAGTCGTCCGAGCCGAGGCTCGGACCCAGAAGTCCGAAGTCCGAAGCACAAAAAGGCCAGAGGCCAGAAGCCCGAACTCAGGTTCGAACCTCTGGCCTCTGTTTGCTCGCCTCGGTGCGCGCGCCGACGGCGCTCAGAGGATCTTGTCGACGATCCCGTACGCCTTGGCCTCGTCCGCATCGAGCCAGTAGTCGCGGTCGCAGTCCTCGACCAGCTTCTCGTACGGATGGCCGGTGTTCTCGGCCAGGATCTGGAGCAGCGTCCGCTTCATCTTGATGATGCGGTTCGCCGAGATCTCGATGTCGGTCGCCTGGCCGCGCGCGCCGCCGAGCGGCTGGTGCAGCAGGACCTCGCCGTGCGGCAGGATGCCGCGCTGGCCCTTGGTGCAGCCGGAGAGGATCACGGCGCCCATCGAGGCGGCCATGCCGGCGACGATCGCGTGGATCGGGCAGGGGCTGCGCTTGATCACGTCGTAGATCGCCATGCCGTCGACGATCGACCCGCCGGGCGAATTGATGTAGAGGGTGATCGGGGCGCTCTTGTCCTCGCTCTGGAGGTAGACGAGCTGCTGGACGATCGAGTTCGAGAACTCGCTCTCGATCTCCTGGCCGAGATAGACCACGCGATCCATCAGCAGGCGCGAGGTCAGGCTGATCTCGCGGTAGTCCTTCGACTTCTGCAGCAGGATCTTCGGTTCGGGCATCGATGGGCTCCTCGGGGGTCGGTCGGGATGCTAGGTGCGACGCAGGCGGTCGTAAAGCGCGCGGCGTCACGACCTCACCAGGGTCGCGACGCCGTCGGAGCCGCCCGCGGAGGGCCCGTCCGGACACGGGGAGGAGCGCCGCCCGGCGGCGGAGCCGTCACTCGTCGCTGCTGCGACCGCCGAGCAGGCCGGCCTGCATCGCCCAGTAGAGCAGCTGCAGGATCGAGCCGATCGCCGCCGCCACGTAGGTCAGCCCGGCCGCGGTCAGGACGCCGCGGACCGCCTGCGCCTCCTCGCCGTCGCGGGTGATGCCGAGCGCGATCAGCCGCTCCTTGGCGCGGTTCGAGGCGTTGAATTCGACCGGCACGGTCACCAGCGTGAACAGCGTCGCGGCGCCGAAGAGCATCACGCCCGACACCGCCAGGCCATGACCCAGGCCGGCGCCCTGCGCCGCGCCCATCATGATGCCCGCGATGATCAGCCAGGGGCCGATCATGCTGCCGATGTTGGCGATCGGGACGATGGCGCTGCGCATCCACATCGGCCGGTAGCCGGCGGCGTGCTGGATCGCGTGGCCGACCTCGTGCGCGGCGATGCCGGCGGCGGCGGCGTGCGTGCCGTGGTAGACGTCGGGGCTGAGCGCGAGGGTCTTGGTCATCGGGTTGTAGTGGTCGGACAGGAAGCCCTGGTGCTCCACGACCTCGACGTCGTGGATGTCGGCATCGCGCATGATGCGGCGGGCGACGTCGACGCCGCGCAGGCCGCTGGCGATCAGCACGCGCCGGCCGCGGGCGAACTGGGCCTTGACCATGCCCGCGGTGATCAGCGACAGCAGCGCGCTGATGCCCAGGATCGCCAGGTAGATGGGGTCGAAGATCATGGTCGTGGTACCTCCGTCAGCTCGACATGGTCATGCGAATGAAATGCCAAACGCTGCGATTGTGGCGGAACGGGCTCCACCGCCACGACATCTGGACATAACCATGACGCCTGCCGCGCCATGGCCTGTCGCGTCCAGCGCTTGCCATCCCCGGCCGGCGGCGACCGTCAGAGCCCGCACCGGAGAACCCATGCGTCCGATCCGCCTCCTCCTCATCACCCTCTTCGCCACCGCGGTAGCCGTCGGCGGCGAAGCGGCTCCCGCGGGCTCCCCCGAGGAGGCGCTCCTGGCCCCGGTCAAGGCGCTGCGCCAGAACGACGTGCTCGCGCTCTACAAGGCGATGCCCGCCGAGGAGCGGGCCGAGGCCGAGGCGGAGTGGGCCGCCCACCGCGACCAGCCGCCGACCGAGCAGGACGCCAAGCTCGACGAGATGCTGCAGCTGGTGAACCAGCCCAACGCCGTCGACCTGCTGATGCTGCAGGCCGAACCGGCGCTGGCGCAGATCGATCCGCAGCAGCTCGGCTTCCAGCTGCAGATGGGCGCCGGCATGATCGGCATGGGCCTGGCCTCGAGCCCGGAAGGCATGCCCTTCGCCGAGATCATCCAGGGCCTGGCGACCGACATGATGACCTGGCTCCCGACGTCGGGCATCAACGACCCGGCCAAGCTGCGCCAGATGCTGACCCACCTCGTCGCCGCCGGCAAGGCGTACGGCGTCGCGGACAGCGCGGGGCTGCGCGCGCTGTCGCTCGACGACGTGCTCACGCGCAGCGGCGACGCCCTGAACGAGTTCAAGGCCGGCCTCGCGGTCTACGGCTGCGACCTCGACGCGTTCCTCGATTCGATGCAGGTGACCGATGTCGCCGGCACCGGCGACGCGCGCACGGCGAACCTGCAGTTCACGGTGCTCGGCAAGCCGCGCACGCTGCCGCTCAAGCTCAAGCTCGTCGACGGCACGTGGACCACCGACGAGAGCACCTTCGCGCCGCTGACCGACCTCGCGGCGCAGGCCGGCGGCATGGGCGGCGGTCCCGGCCCCGGTCCCGGTCCGGGCTTCGACGATGCCATGCAGGATGGCGGCGAGACGATCGAGATCGCGCCGATCCCGGCCGATGTGGCCGAGCCCGCCGCTCCCGCCGAGGAGCCGGCGCCCGCCGCGACGCCCTGAGCGCCGTCGGCGGACGAGTCGAACGAGCCCGGCGCGCCTGCGCCGGGCTCGTTTCGTTTGCGGGGATCAGCCCAGCCGCACCGGCGCGCGGTGCCCGCGCAGGAAATCGGCCGCCGACAGCGGCTTGCCGCCCGGCAGCTGCAGCCGCGTGATCGCGAAGGCGCCGCGGCCGCAGCCGACCAGCAGCGCATCGGCGAGCACGTGCGCGCTGCCCGCCGTCCCGGCGTCGACGTCGCGCGCCTCGCCGGCCAGCACCCGCAGGCGCAGCGGCTCGCCGGTCGCGTAGTGCGCCATGGCCCAGCAGCCCGGCGCCGGCACGTAGGCGCGCACCCAGCGATCGAGCTCCAGCGCGTCGCGCGTGAAATCGAGCTGGCCGTCGTTGTCGACCAGCTTGCGGCAGATCGTCACCGCGCCTTCGTCCTGCGGAACCGCCGGCCGGCTTGGATCGCGCAGGAATTCCGTCAGCGCCTCGGCGGCGCAGATCGCCATCGCGTCGTGCAGCTCCGGCAGCGTCACGCGCGGATGCAGCGGCAGCTCGCGGCGCAGGAACACCGGCCCGGCGTCGAGACCGCGCACCATGCGCATCACGCTCACGCCCGTGACCGGGTCGCCGGCGCGGATCGCCGCCTGCAGCGGCGAGGCGCCGCGCCAGCGCGGCAGCAGCGAGGCGTGCAGGTTGACACAGCCCAGCCGGGGCCGGTCGAGCAGCGGCTGGCGCAGCAACGCGCCATAGGCCATGACGACGATGATATCCGCGCGCAGGCGCTTGTCGTCCTCGGCGCCCTTGAGCGACTCCGGCTGCCACACCGGGATGCCGAGCTCCTGCGCCGCGAGCTTCATCGCCGGCGGATGCAGCTTGTTGCCGCGCCCGGCCGGCCGGTCGGGCTGGGTGACGACCTGGCGCACGGTCGTCGCCGCCGCCAGCGCGCGCAGCGCCGGCACGGCGATCTCCGGCGTGCCCATGAACACCGTGTCCATCACGGCGCCGGCTTGATGATCTCGTCGGCGAGCACGCCGATGTAGGCGCCGGCCGGCAGGTCGCAGTCCAGCACCAGGTCGGGGCCGCTCAGGTCGAGCGTGGTCTTGCGCGGCTGGACGCGCGCCGGGCGGCGGCCGCCGGCGAGGCGGCTGATCGCCTCGTCGCCCAGGCCGGCCTCGGTGATCAGCGCCGATTCGCGCGCCGCGGCCTGCCCGGCGCAGCGCGACATGCCGGCGCCGAACAACGGCCCGAGCGCGACCGCCTCCCAGCTCTCGAAGCGCTTGGCGTACTCGGCCGGATCCGCGACGATGACCTCGTCGCCGGTGCCGGTGCGCACGCGTTCGCCCTCCAGGCACGTCGCGAGCAGGCCGTCGCTGATCCGCGCCGCGAGCCAGCGGTTGAACAGCGACCACTGCAACGCCGAGAGGCATTCGCCGGGCACGACGCCGGTCGCCGCCACCGGCCGCGGCAGGCGGCCGCCGCTCGCCAGCAGGCGCCCCCACTTGACCAGGTTGCCGTCCTTGCCGAAGCGCGACGGGTGGACGTAGTTCGGCACGCCGATCGTGCGCAGGCGCGCCAGGATCGCCTTGGCGCGCTGGAACCCGTCGTTGCGCGCGGCGTCGCGCAGGCGCACCCGCCAGCGCAGGTCGACCACCGAGTCGGGGCCGATCGGGCCATGCGCCTGGGCGACCTCGACCACCTTGAGGCTGCTGCGGAACCCGGCGTTGCGCAGCGCGTTGGGCGTCTCGACGAGCTCGCCGGGCACGCTGAACCACTGCGTGCACTTCGTGCGGCGGTCGCGGTGCCCGGCGAAGCCGACCTTGTCGGGCGGGATCCCGACCGACCGCGCCACGGCCTCGCGCGCCTGCGTCGTACCGATGCCGGTCTTGATCGCCTTCGCCCACCAGAACTTGCCGGCGCCGCCGGCCTGGCGCACCAGGACCTCCTCGCACGACACGTCCTCGGGTCCGGGGCGGAACACGCCCCCGGTGCCGGGCAGCTCGGCGGTAGCGGTGGGCAGCATGGCGGCCCACCTCAGCGCGCAGCCCGGATGGCGCAACGCCCGACCCGATTTCATCGCGCGCCGGCCGCAACCCCAACGGGCGCTACGGATTTGCGCCGACCGCCCTGCGCGGGGTATCCTGTGCCCGCGCCCATGGCCCACGACCCCTACATCGGCCGTTCGCTCGGCAACGTGCGCCTGATCGAGAAGCTCGGCCAGGGCGCGATGGGCGTGGTCTATCGCGGCTACCACCTCGGCTTCCGCAAGGAGGTCGCGGTCAAGCTGCTGCTCGCCCATGCCCAGGAGAAGGCGGCGAGCTATCTCGAGCGCTTCCTGCGCGAGGGCCAGGCGGCGGCGAAGGTCCACCAGGACAACGTCGTGCAGGTGATCGACGCCGGCCAGGCCGACGGCGTCGCCTACCTGGTGATGGAGCTGGTCGACGGGCCCAGCCTCGGCCGCATCCTCGATTCGAAGACCCAGCTGCCGCCCGAGGCCGTGATCCGCCTGGGCATCGGCATCTGCCGCGGCCTCGCGGCGATCCACGCGGCCGGCGTCATCCATCGCGACATCAAGCCCGACAACATCCTGGTCGGCTCGAACGCCCAGCCGAAGATCACCGATCTCGGCCTGGCCAAGAACTACGAGGACGAGGACGTCACCCGCCTGACCGCCACCGGCGTGGTCGTCGGCACGCCGCTCTACGTCTCCCCCGAGGCGATCCGCGATCCGCGCACCGTCACGGTCGCCGCGGACATCTACAGCCTGGGCGCGACGTTCTACCACATGGTCAGCGGCAGCCCGCCGTTCGCGCAGGGCACGGCCTACGAGGTCATGCGCGGCCACCTGGAAGGCCGGCTGCGCCCGCTGCGCGAGATCGACGAGCGCATCCCCAGCGGCCTGGCCGACCTGATCGAGCGCTGCCTGGCCAAGGAGCCCGCCAAGCGGCCCACCGCCAGCGAGCTCGCGGACCTGCTGCACGCCCACGGCCGCGCGCGCGCCGGCGCACCGACCGGGCTCGCGTTGTTCATCGCCCTGGTGGTGGTCGCCGTGCTCGGCGCCGCGGCCGCCGGGTTCGTGCTCATCGGCCGCGGCGGGCCGCGCCCGGCGCCCGCGGTCGAGCCGGCGCAGGTCACGCTGCTGTGCGACGCGCCGCGCCTGCGCGCGCGGGTCGACGGCGGCGAGTGGCGCGCGGTCGACGGCGCGCTCGCGCTGCCCCCCGGCCTGCACCAGCTGACGGTCGAGGCCGACCAGCCCGGTCCGACCCTGCAGTGGTCGGGATCGGTCGACGCCGCATCGGGCGCGGTCCGCGACGTGCCGGTGGCGCTCGGCCCGGTGGCGGTCCCGCCGGCGCGCGTCGCGTTCCCGGGCTCGGGCATGCTCTTCCGGGACGGCGTCGCCTTCGGACTCGATGCGCAGGTGACCTTCACCAAGGCCGGCGTCTACGCGCTGACCCGCTGGGCCGACGACGGCTGGTGGTCGGGCGCGGTGGTCATCGACGCGCGCGGCGCCCAGCCGACCAGCCCGGCGCAGGCGGCGACCCCGTCGCGCGCCGCCTTCTGGCGCGTCGCCGACGAGCGCGGCAAGCCGACCACCCCGCACCACGTCGCCTGCTGGTGGGAGATCGAACGCGCGCGCGTCCGCGCCGGCCTGCCGCAGCCGATCGGGTGGCGCGACCAGGGCCAGCGACCGGAGCAGCCGGCGACGCAGCTGACCGCCGCCCTGGTCGGCGCGGCGCTCGAGCAGGTCAGCGCCTTCGCCCGCCTGCCCGACCGCGGCGAAGCGGTCCGCCTCGGCGGGGAACTGCACGCCTCGCTGTGGTGCGGCGATGGCGCGCGCATCGACGTCTCCGGGCAGGCCAGCGCCGCCCAGGTCGTGCTCGTGCCGCTCAGGAAATAGACCACGGCGCTTCGGGCGGCGCAGCGTCCGCGACGACCAGGTCGCCGCGGCCTTTCAGGCGACCGCCGATGGATGAGGTCGCGTGAAAGGATCCGCGGCGCCCGAGTCGCACATTTCGCCATACCTGCTGGCTGCGCCGCCGTTACGGTCGTCGGCATGTCTTCGCGCCTCATCACCGCCCTCTGTGCCGCATCCATCATCTGCGCATCCGCGTCCGCCGGCGAGGCGACCGACGCCGCGCCGGGGCAGTCGGCGGCGGCCGCGCCGTCCGGCGACATCATCTTCCTGACCAACGGCCAGCGCCTGCTGGGCGCGATCGACGAGCGCGCCGCGGCGCGCGACGACAAGGTCCTCGTGCGCCTCGCCGACGGCGGCCAGATCCGCATCCGCCGCGACCTGGTGAAGAGCGAGGAGCGCGGCTACGAATCGCGGCGCAAGGCCCTCAAGGACGGCGACTTCTCCGGCGCGGTCGAGCTCGCGCGCTGGTGCCTGACCAAGGACATGAAGGCCGAGGCGCTCGAGCTGTTCGCGCTCGCGCTCGGCTGGCAGGCCAACGCCGCTCCTGATGCGGTGCTGACCGCGCGTGCCGCGCACGCCGCGCTGGTCGACGAGCTCAACGGTCCGGAGGCCGCGCTCGCGCTCTACCAGGGCTACCGCGACGCCGGCGGCAAGGACGCGGCCACGCTCGCGCGCCTGGCCGAGCTCGACGACGCGGTGCGCCAGCACCAGGCGAAGCTCAAGCCGGCGGCGAACGTCGAGGGCGCGTCCGTCGCGGCGGTGACCAAGCCGACCGGCGACGACCGCGGACTCGAGAGCCGGCGCTGGGAAGGCGAGTCGCTCCAGTACTCCAACCCGGTCGTGGCGAAGACCGTCGACGTCGACACCGTCGAGGGGAAGAACAAGGTCCTCGACCTGACCTTCACCGCCGATCCGCAGCGCAAGGGCGGACGCATCGACAAGGCGGCGATCCGGCGCGCGATGCCGGCGCCGCTCGGCGAGCGCACGACCCTGACGTTCTGGGCCAAGAACCTCGGCAAGTTCCCGCTGCGCATGTCGGTCGGCATCAAGACCGGCGAATGGGTGTTCCACGAGAGCGCGCTGCAGACCATCGCCGCCAAGGACGAGTGGGCGCTGCTGCGCTTCGACCTCACCGCGAGCACGTTCAAGAGCGAAGCGACCGAGTGGAACAACAACGGCACGATCCAGAACCTCGATCAGATCAAGGAAGTGCAGTTCCTGGTCTACCACGGCCTCAACGACGGCCACCTGCAGCTCGACCAGATCCAGTTCGTCGCGCCGGGGATGCAGTAGACGTCCCGGAGCGTCGACTTCGAGCTTCGAGCTTCGAGCTTCGAGCTTCGAGCTTCGAGCTTCGAGCTTCGAGCTTCGAGCTTCGAGCTTCGAGCTTCGAGCTTCGAGCTTCGAGCTTCGAGCTTCGAGCTTCGAGCTTCGAGCTTCGAGCTTCGAGCT
>DASPLE010000050.1:0-16874 GCA_035627695.1 Planctomycetota bacterium | reverse complement strand
CAACTGGCAGGGCCTGCGCTGGTCCTCGGCGGGCCTGTGCTACCTCGCGACCGATGACACGTACCCCGCCGCCAACGCGACGCAGTGCTTCACCAAGGTGAAGCGCTTCCTGGCCGAGAACATGGGAACATCAGGCGCATCTCGCGGTTGGAACATCGAGGCGCTGGGCTACACCATGTACCCCTGGGGAACGGTGGGTCCCTACGGCATCGCCGCGAAACGCCTTTCCGGCCTCGACATCCGCGAGGCTGCTCCGGCCGCGGTCGATCACACGCTGTGGACCGTGTATGCCGCCGCGTGCCGAATCCAGAGCCGGCGCCCGGGCACCTTCGGGCTGCGCCCCGATTTCAGCGACGACCACCCGGAGCACATCGGCGAAGGCAGCTACGGTCTCGCCTTCCATTACTGCCCGACGGCGCTGAAGCCGGGACTGGTCTCCTGGTATGATCGGATGGTGGGGATCGGCGGCGATCGCACGTTCGACAATGCGCGCGCCGGGACGATCTACTCGATCCTCTTCCATCCCGGTACCGCCATCGCGGCGCGCGACCCGTCCAGCATCCCGGAATGGCGCAGCGCAATGCTCGACACGGGCGGCAACGGGATGTTCACCTTCCGCGACAGCTACCTGGACGCCGGAGACGTCCTCGCCCAGGTCTACGGCAAGCTGCGCGGATCGGCGGGCCACAACGGTCCCGATGGCCTCGGTTTCCGCATCATCGGCCTTGGTGCACCGTTCGCCGTCGGCGGCGGACGGTACAGCAGCGGGAATCCGTACTACCGCTCGCAGAACTCGCTCTACCCCGTCGACCCCGATGGCACGCTGACCGTCAACAACAACCCCGGGACGGTGGTCGGGACGCCGATGTTCGATGGCAAGCGCGGCAGCGTCGTGCTTCGAGCCGCGACGACCAACCTCAATGTCAAAGCGCACACACGGCGCTTCCTCAGCGACTTCTCGGCGGAATCCGGGGCCCGCGCCGTGTTCGTCGTCTCGGATACTTCCGACGACGGCAAGTACTTCCAGTTCTGCACGCTCCCCGCCAACACGATACAGACGGCCGGCAATACGTTCACGATCACGGCGGCGAACGGCGCGAGCCTGCGCGGCACCGTCATCCACCCGGCGACGGCGGTGTTCGCGACCGGCGAACGCGCACGCGGAAGCGCCTATCCGTATCTCGGAACCGATCACTCGAACAACCGGTTCATCCACAGCCGCAGCGATGACGGCGACCACCTGGTCGTCATGACGCTGGTCCCCGCGGGCGGCACGCACCCGGCGATCACCGGCCTTCGCGGCAGTGGAGCGAATGGCAGCCGGTCCTTCAGCGTCGGCGGGACCACCTACGGGATCGATGGCGACCGGGTGTCGATGAGCGATGTTCCGACCGGCCTCGACGTGACGCGGGTTCAGTTCGATGGCTCGGCGACGGGCGCTGCGCCATTCGTGATCGACCTGGGCGGGACGTCGGCGGCAACATCGGGGGCAACCTGGTCCGCAGATGCGTCCACGCCGGGCGCGCAGCGCACCGTTCTGCCGCTCGCCGTCAGCGATTCGGCAGCTGGGTCGTGGACGGGAGAGGTCGTCATCGACGAGGTCGTCGAGCCGACGATCGCGCGATGACAGGTGCGGCTGCCGCGACGGGGCTGTTCCGCCACCATCGGCCGACCGCCGCAATCACTCCCCGCGTCGCCACCGCAGCGCGGAGCGTCGGCGCCGACATCCGCTGATGGCAATGAAGGTCGCCCATGCGTCGAATCCGTGTCGCCCGTGATCGCTGGAACTTCGAGCTCGAGGGTTCGGGAACGCCCATCGTGCCGCTGGGCGGCAACATCCTCGGCACCGTCCATCCATCGTCGGGCACCATCTTCCGCGCGTTCGACCGCGACGATTGCGACCGCCGGCTGGGGCTGATGGCGCAGCTCGGGTTGAACTGCCTCCGGCAGGCGATCGGCGTGAACGAGGTCTTCGATCCGGCGCGGGGCCTGAAGCCCGAGGGCATGCGCAGCTGGAACGCGTTCATGGCGCTCGCGCGCAAGCACGGCATCTACGTCATGCCCGTCGGCGGGTACGTCGGTGGCAACGACTGGTTCGATGCGGCGCGGCTCGCCGACCACGGGCGCGCGCTCGACGAATCGTGCGCGTTCTGGGAAGCGTTCGCCGCCGAGCAGGCCGGCGATCCCGCGGTCTGGGCATGGGACCTGCGCAACGAGCTCCTGTACTGGGATAGCCCGACGCCGGGCTCGGATGCCGGCGACCACGACATCATCGCAGCGCGGCTGATCGACCGCTGGCCGGGATGGCTCGAGCGGAAGTACGGCGACGTGGCGACCATGAACCGCCATTATGCCGGAACCTACGGAGCATTCGCGGCCGTCCCCGGGTCGGTGCGCTTCGTCGAGGCGCCGTACGACGCGCGCCTGCACGACTTCCGGTGCTATCTCAACGACCGCGGGTACGACTGGTGCCGACGGCAGTGCGAGGTGCTGCGCCGGGTCGCGCCGGACCACCTGATCTGCTCGGGCAACAACACCTGGCTGAGCCCGGACCAGGACCTGTTCCTGGCCAACGGCTTCCACAACCGCGCCGTGCACGACCTCTTCGACTTCATCACGCACCACCCCTATCCCGCGTGCCAGGCGAAGGCGGGCGGGCGCGGTGATCCGCTCGACCACCTGCGGGACGACGGCGTGCCGCTGCGCTACTGGATCAACGCCTGCATCGGCATGTCCCGCCTCGACCACTACGGCAAGCCCGTGGTCATCCAGGAGTGGGGCTGGTACGGCGGCGGCGAGTCGCGTTTCCTCGGGCCGCTCCCGCACCGCAGCGAGGACGAGCACGCCGCCTACGCGCGGCGCTTCACCGACGCGCTCATCCCGCACGCGGTCGGATTCCTGAACTGGCCGACGTTCGACATGTCGGAAGCGGAGGACATCTCCAACCACGGCGGCATCTTCAGCGCCGACGGGCGGCCCAAGGCCCTCGCAGGCGTCTACGCCGACCTCGCGGTGCGCCTGGGCGGGCGCCGCCAGCTACGCGCGCCGGCGACGACGACGATCACGGCCTCGCTGCTCGGCCTCTACACGTCGCGGTCGGTCCAGGACCGGCTGTGGGACGAGGTCCACGCCGCGCTGGAGGCGGGCGACACGCCCGATTTCCGCTTCATCTGAACGTCGCCGATGACGCACGCCCGGCGGCGGAGCCGCCTCGATCCACGCGCGAGAGACCCCATGACCGACGCGGACCCGTACCTCCAGGCGCGCTACGACTCGCTCAACGATTCGCCATGCCAGCGCAAGTTCCGCGCGATGCGGCCGATGCCGATCGGCTGCGTATTCATCGAATGGCCCGGGATGTCGGAACAGGATGCGCGCGACCACTTCCGCCTGATGCGACGGACGGGATTCACCTGCCTGAAGCAGCTGTGCACCTGCCCCGGCACCGATCGCCGGCGCGTCATGCACTGGGCGCTGGACGAGGGCATCATCCCGTGGTGGTACGGCGAAGCCGGCTGGGAGGAGCCCACCGAGGCGCTCGCTCTCGAGCTGGGCGTGCCGTGGCGGTCGGCCGGCGACCTCATGGATCGGCCGGAATACCTTGATCGTCAGATGCGGTCGATGCGCCGCCGCGTCGACCGCGCCGAGGGCGCATCGGTCGCGCTCGCGGCGCCCGCCTCCGATGCGCCGTGGGAGCCGATGCCGCACACCATCGGCAGCGAACTGCCGGTGCGGTACGACGACCGCTTCGTCGCGTGGCTGCGGGACCGCTACGGCTCGCCGCGGGCGCTGTCGCAGGCGTGGAACCTGGAGCACTACAACATCGCATCGCCAGACATGAGCGCGAGCTGGGAATCGTGGGATCAGGTCGCGCGCGAATGGCGCGCGCTGGGGATCAATGAGTTCCGCCACCTCGTCGACCTCCTGCTCTTCAAGGCCGAGGATCGCACGCGCGGGGTGGTGGACCTAGCGCGCAGCCATAGGTGCAGCGATGCCGACGCGCCGTTCCGCGCCGGCGGCGAGATGGGCATGTTCCTGCCGTTCGCGGCGCGGGCGACCGACATGGAGGGGATCGCGAGCGCGATGCGCGACCACGGCAGCTTCTACCCGTCGATCCACCTCGCCTGGCATTTCGAGGAATCGGACTTCGAGGCGGGCCGCTGCATCTACATGCAGGCCGCGCTCGCGAACGACTGGTTCAAGGGTGGATGGTCGGCGACCTGGGAGTCGACTGGTGGTCCGCAGCAGCTCTCCGGCGGCAAGGCGTGGACGCCCGAGATGGCCGAGCGCACGGCGGGATTCACGTGCGATGCCGCCACCATCAGCCAGCTGATGCTCAGCTACGTCGCCGCCGGATTCCGGGGCGTGGGCCAGTGGTGCTGGACGGCGCGTACCGCGGGATGGGAAGCGGGCGAGTACGCCCTGCTCGACCGCGACCGCCGCGTCACGCCGCGCGCCGAGCGCGCCGGCGCCATCGGCCTCGCCATGCGACGCTGGCGCGACGAGCTGTGGGCTGCGCGTAAAGAGCCCGTGGTCGGCATCTTCACCGATTTCGAATGCGAGGCGATGTGGGCAGCGATCGCGCATCCCAACCGTGACAAATACCGGCACGAGCCGATACGCGCGCGCATCGGCGCCAGCCGGGCGCTGATCGACGCCAACGTCCCATTCGAATACGTCACCGCGCGCAACCTGCGCGCCGGGCTGGCCGGACGCTACCGCGTGATCTACCTGCCGGCGGTGATCGCGATCGGCGACGACCTGCTGGAGATCCTCGGACGCTTCGTCGATGGCGGCGGCAGGCTGGTCATGGACCTGCCGGGCTGCTGGTACGACGCGCACGGCCGGCTTCTGTCCACCGGGGCGCAGTCGCGGTTCGCGCGGATCTTCGGCGCGTCGCTCGACGACTTCCAGTACTCCGACCGGAACCAACCGCGGCATATCGATGGGCACGCGTGCGCTGGCTGGGTCGCCGATCTCACGGCCCTGGGCGCCTCGGTCGCGGCGACGTACCAGGATGGCGCTCCTGCGGTGACCGAGCACCACCGTGGGCGCGGCAGCGCGGTCATCCTCGGCTGGGACGCCTCGCTCGCATGCCACCGCGCGGGCAACGACGCCGGGCAGCGTCTGCTGGTCGAGCATGCGCTGCGCGGCATCGCGCGTCCGTACTCCTGCCGGGGAGCCGTGGCGTACCGCCTCGCGGCGCCCGCGGCGGACCACTGGTTCCTCTTCAACGACGGGCCTGCGCGGCACGCGGTCCTCGACACCGGCGGCTACGCGTACGCGCGCTGGCTGGACGCGGTGACGGGCGAGGCGCTGGATGGGCGGGCGCCGATCGCCGTCGAAGCGCGATCCGCGCGATGGCTGCGGGCGGAGCGCGCTGCTGGCGGTGATCTCCAGGGCTGAGCGCGACTGCGCTCACGCGACGCCCGGCGGCACGGATCAATTGGGCAGCGCGTACACGTAGGGCTCCATGGTCTCGCCGAAGATGCCGGTGGCGATGATCTTGGTGAGCCCGAACACGCAGACCGAGAGCGATTCGCCCGCGATCAGACCGATCGCCGCCGGGACGAGCATCTTGTAGACGCCGACGCCGCCGTAGCGCATCACCGCCGCCTTGATCGCCCAGGCGACGAGGAAGGACGCCCACAGGCGGCTTCCCGGATAGCTGATCGCCATCGGCATGCCCAGCGGGTGGAGGGGCCACCAGGCCAGCGCCATCCTGCCGACGCCGCAGCCGAGGACGATGACGGCGCCGAGGGCGTAGCCCCAGAGCGCCTTGGTCCGCCACTCGTCCAGGGCCGATTCGCTCGCCAATCCCGAGAACCACGCGACCTTCTCCACCTCGCGCTGCGAGGGCCGCCAGGCGTTCGTGAAGCCGGAGCCCGTGTAGGCGTGCCAGAGCATCGACGCGATCGCGATCACCGCCGCCGTCGAGGCGACCGCCATCAGGATGGGACCGAGCCGGCGCGCCGGGACCGCGTCGTCGTGCGCCAGGCGGCTAGCGTTGATAGCGTACGGCAGCAGCGCCTCGCGCGGGTCTGACAATGTCGCCCCGATCATCGCGATCGGCATCATCGCCGCCACGGGCAGGCCGAAGCCGAAGGCGAAGAAGCACATGTCGGTGATCGATGCGGGGAAGCCGATGTGCGGCATGCCGCCCTCCGCCACCATGCGCGCGGCGACCAGCAGCGCGGCGAACAGCACCAGCACGACGGCGAGCGCGGCCGGGAACGGCGTCCCATAGGCCGTCAGCCACGCGATCATCGCGACGAGACCCGCGACCACCGCCCACAGCCACGGCGCCGCCTCGCGCGCGACCGCGTCGCGGCGCAGGCCGAGCGCCGCGAGCGCCACCTGGATGTACCAGCGTCGGCCGATCCACAGGATCAGCGGCGCGATCATGATGAAGCCGCCCAGCGCCATCTCGTGCGGATGCTTGTGCTGGATCTCGTAGCCCGACGAACGGAGCCACATCGTAGCCAGGTTGGCGGCGATGAAGAATGCCCAGACGCTGAAGCTGAGCTCGAGCGGGATCAGGAAGGCGATCCCGATCATCGAGAGGTAGAGCTGCGGGTGCGACATCCGCCACCAGTAGAGCATATCGGTCCACGGCTTCGATCCGAGCTGCGTGCTGATGTCGAGCTCGAGCGCGAAGGTCAGCGGCACGAAGCCCAGCGCGTGCAGCCCGCGCCACGAGACGACGGCGAACGCTCCGAGGAAGGCGATCTGGAACGCGCGCGTGCGCATCACCGGGGGCAGCCGCCTTCCATCGCCGGGATCCTCGAGCAGCGACATGGCCGCCCCAGCGATCGGGTACTGCAGGCGTTCGTGGTGGAGCCACTGCTGGCGGACGAGGAACGCGGCCGCGATCGAAGCGACGATCATGCCGATGATCAGCGGCGCCCAGGCGAGCGCCGGTCCGACCCATGCGTACCACGGCACCGGCGCCGGGCGCTCGATGGCGAGCACGATGGCGGTGCCGCCGGGGCATGCGGCCTCGGCGCCGGCTTCGCTTCCCGCCAGCGCCTTGCCGATCGGCGATTCGAGATCGAGCACGCCGGAGCTCGCGTGCTGCTCGCGCGCCGCGCCCGCGAGCGCGTGCTGCTCGCGCACCGCGCCGTCGGGGCCTCGCCAGGTGACGCGGGAACGATGGACGACGCGCGCCTCGCCGCCCGTGCGCTCGCCATCGTGGTAGCCGTCGACGACGTAGGCGAACTCGGGGTCGCCGGATGTGATCGGCCCGGCCGGCGGGATCGCGATGAACAGCTGCGACGGCATCGCGATCGCGGCGTCGGCCGACGCCGCGGGATCGCGCGCGAGGCGCCCGGCGACGTATTCGTCGCGGTCCAGGCGCCCGTCGCCATCGCGATCGTCGGCGGCGATGCGCTCGGCCCCGCCGTACGCCTCGGTCGCATCGAGCCGTCCGTCGCCATCGCCGTCGTGCCGCGCGTGGTCGTCGGCGGCCGCCGCCGCGCCGTGTTCCCGCAGCTTCCCGCGTGCGTCGTCGGCGAGCGGGCGCTCGAGCCCGAGCTCGGGCTTGTGGACCAGGTGCCGGGACGGGCCGACGACAGCGAGCGGCCAGTACCGCGCCAGCCCGCTCGAGGCGACGCCGCCGACGACCAGCAGCATCGACGTGATCACGATCATCTCGCCGCGCACGAGCCGACGCGCGCCGAGCAGCGGGTTGATTGCGAGCGCGAACACCAACAGCATGCCGGTGACGATCGGCGGCAGGTGGTTGTTGTAGAGATACGCGTTGTGCAGGAACCAGTCGTTCCACGGCGTCAGCCACGCCGCCGCGGCGGAGAGGGCGCAACCGATCGCGATCGCCCGCAGGCTGAACGCGCGGCTCATGGGCTGTCCCGCATCGGCCGCATCCGCTCGCGGCATGCCACCGTCAGCCCGACGTAGTGCCGCGCGAGCGCCGTGAACAGGCGGTTGTCGAAGACCAACGGCATCTCGCCGGCTGCGTCGCGGGCCTCGACGGTGACATCGAGGCGCGCTCGCAGGCCCATCCGGCGCGCCGATGCGATCGCCGGATCGGCCACGGCGAGGAAGGCATCGACATCCTCGAGACGCCCGTCGCCGTCGCCGACGACGATCGCGAAGGTCAGGACGTCGTGCTCGCGACCATGTCCACGAAACGATCCGGTGATCGCCGCCTCCATGGCGCGCGCGCTCCGGCGCACGGCGGTGACGGGCACGCCATGCCCGCCTGTCATGCGGAGGCGGCCGCGCGCGCGGCAGCCGAACGCCAGGCCCGGCCGCCGGGCGAGGCGATCCGGTGCAGATGGCCGCTCGGGCCGCAGCGCCGCGGCCGGAGCCGCGTCGCCCGAAGCCCCGGGCGACGCCGACCGTGTCGCGTCGGTCGTGCCGCGGCCGTCACTCACCGGAAGGCGCCGGTTCGACGGTGGCGAACAGCGCGAGGAAGCCGTCCTGCTCCTTGCCACCGAAGGCCGGCTGCACCGGCTCGACGACATGCAGCGCCGCGCCGGCGTTACCGACCATGGCGAAGCCGGCGCCGTCTGGACGCAGCGCGATCGCGCGGGTCCAGCCATCGCCCGACAGGCGGGTGCACAGCTCACGCTCCTTCAGGTCCGGCGAGAGCACCAGCACGTAGGCGCCGCCGCGGCGCGTGCCTGCGGGCAGCGGGTCGAGGGAAACGGGTAGGCCGTGCGCGGCCGATCCGCCGACGTAGACGCGGCCCTCGGCATCGGCGGCGATCGCGCCGTTGTGGACCCGCGCGGTGTTTCCACGGCCATTCTCGAGGCGCGCGCAGAACTGCTGCCCCGCGAGGTAGGCGCCGGTCTTGGGATCGTAGCGCCCGATGAACGTCTTGTGCTCCGACTTGGTCGAGTGCCAGCTGTGGTGCGGGTCGCCGCCGACGATAGCGACGGGCGCGTGGATGTCGGTGGGGCTCCAGCGGAACTGGTGGTTGCCGCCGGCCGCTTCGAATGCCGCGTAAAGCTTTCCGTCGAGGCCGATCGTCACGCGGTAGCCGCGCGTATCGGCCATGTTGTTGGTGCTCGCGTTCAGCGAATCGCGCCGCGTACGGTCGGTCGACCAGTCGTACCCCGACCAGCGGGTGTCCCCATCGAAACCGGTGGCGAGCAGGTACGCGATCTGCACCGGCTCCTTGCGTACGCCGTCGTGCGCCGTCGTCTGCCGCCAGCCGATGGTGATCACCTGGCGATTCTCGGCGTCGAGGCAGAGGTCCAGCGTGTTGCGCTGTCCCGCGAACGTCAGCAGCTCGCGTCCTTTGTCGTCGAAGACCAGGATCTCCCCCGGCCCCGGCTTCGCATCCTCGTTCGGGATCGACGGGACGAGCACGGCGGCCGTGCCGTCGGCGGTTGCGTCGACCCGATACGCGTGGACTCCCAGGCGCCGAAGCGGGCGTCCGTCCTCTGCGAGCACGTTGTAGCCGAGCGCGCCGCACGCGACGTGGATGCGGCCGGCGCCGTCTACCGCGAGATCGCACACCTCGTCGCCGATCAGCGTCCGCGACAGCACCTCGCGGCCATCCGGCGCCAGGCGGATCACCGCGGCGGGCGCCGAGGCGTCGGCCCCCGGGATGACGTGCTCCGTCCCGCCGCGCGGCGACGGCCCGAAAATCCCGGCGATGACGAGCGTGCCATCCGGCTGGTACGCGGCTCCCACCGCGCGTTCATCGCCGTCGCCGCCGAGCCACGACGAGGTCGTGAGCTCGTACTCCGCGGCATGCGCGGACAAGATGAGCAGCAGGGGGATGATGAAGCGCGTCATGTTTCGCTGTTCCTGGTGGATGGGTCAATCATCGAGGCCGATTGCCCGCGGATCGTTGCCGTGGACCGTGTTGCCACGGGCGAGGCGGACACGGGTTCCGCCGATCGTCGATCCCGACGGGGCGCGGTTGCCGATCACCTGGCAGTCGGACACCTGGGCGACGCCCTGGTACGCGACCAGACATGGCTGGCCGCCCGTGAAGTCGTTGTCGCGCCAGATCGCCAGCCTCGCGCTCGTCAGCGCGCGGTGCAGCAGCGCTTCGCCGTCGCCGGTGAAGCCGGGATCGACCGTCCGCTGGCGGCGCGCGATGCCGCGGTTGCAGGCGACGAGGGATGCGTGGCCGCACTGGTCGTAGCAGCGGTTCTCGTTGCTGCTCGATGGATTGCGCAGCGTACGCCCGTCGGTGCTGTAGGCGATGGATGCAGCTGCGATCTCGACGGCGTTGCCGGTGACGAGCGTACCCGACCCGGCGGTCGCGCCGTCGCCGCCGCCGCTCCAGGAGATCCCCACGCGCCCCGCGCAATGCACGCGGTTGTCGCGGATCGCCAGGCCTCGGCGGAACCACCAAGGGAACTGCGACGGCTCGATCGCGCCTGCGGCGGCTTGCGCTCCATGCCGCGAACCCGCGATGCCGCCCAGCATGAGCCGGTTGACGTCGATCCCGTAGCGCTCGTCGTACGGGTACGGCACCGTCGCCGTGAACCGGCCGCCGGCGGCGCGCGCCAGGTCCAGGCCGACGTCCACGCGCCGCGTCGCCGGCAGGAGGTCGTTGTCGGCGACCAACGCGTGCTCGTCGCTGTACACCGCCACCGCCGTGCTGAACGGATGCGGCCACGCGAGGCCCTCGCCGAGCGGCTGGGTCGCATGCCGCAGCGCGACGCCCACGACCAGCTTGCGCGCACCCATGCCGACGACGCCGCTCGCGCGGCGCCAGCCGTCGAATGCGCCGTCGTGGCCTTCGAGCTCGGGCAGCAGCCGGATCGAGCCGCCGTCGATGGCGAGGTCGACGATGCCGAGATCGCGCGCCCGCGCGTCGGCGTTGATGATGCCGGCGCCGGCGCGGTCGGGGAAGACGAGCAGCGACGCATGGCCGGACCCGCGCAGCACCACTCCGGCGGGCAGTTCGATGTCGCGATCGACCCGCCACGTCCCCGGCGCCAGCCACACGACCCCGCCGCCGGCGGCGACCGCCGCGTCGATCGCCAGGGCGATGCGACGACGATCGTCCGGCGCACGCGCGTCGCGCGCGTCGAACACGCGTGTCCAGGGGAACGCGGCGACCCAGCCGTGATCGTGGCCGTAGCGCGCTGCCACCGGGTCGTCGCGTGGCGCTTCCGGCGCGAGCGACGGCCCGGGACGAGCGGCGACCGCTCCGTCCTGCATCCCAGCGGCATCGAGCCGCGCCCATCCACCGGCGCCGACATCCGCCGATGCGCCCGAGGGCTGCTCCAGGCGCACGAGCCCGTGCGCGACGTCCAGCAGCGTGCGCCGCGCGTCGACCGCGAGGAGCAGATCCGTGCCGACGACGCGCGCGACGCCACGCGGCGTCTCGAACAGCAGGGGATCGCGGGGACGGCTCTCGACGCTTGCGGCGACCGATCCGGAAGCGATCGACAGCCGTCGGGATGGATCGGCGACCATGAACGCCGTGTCGCGGAACGTCGCCGTCGTACCGTCGTCCCAGGCGATCGTCAGCCCGATCGCGTCGACCCGGTCGCCGGCGCGCAGCTCGGCTCCAGGCAGGAGGGGGAGCCTGTCGTGGCCGCGCGACACGAACGCGTCCGCGGCGAGACGCACGATGAGCTGCTGCCGCGACGGCATCGTCGACCACGAGCTGGCCACGGCGTAGGTGGCCCAGAGCACGAGCGCGGCCGCGGCCCCGATCAGCGCCGCGAGCGCGGTGCGACGCCGTCGCCCCAGCGTCGCCATGACGTCCTTCTTGAGGCGCCCTGAGGATGCCGCTTGCAGCGACGCCAGCACCGCATCGCGCACCGCCGCATCGGCGCGCGCGAGCCTGCGCAGCGCGGCGTCCAGCCGCGCGTGCGCCAGGATGTCGGCCCGCTGCGCCGGATCCCGCCATGCCGCCTCGAACGCGTCGAGCTCCGAGCCCTCGAGCGCGCCATCGAGCAGGCGTCCGATGAGGTCGGCGCTCATGCTCTGCCGTCCAACTGGAGGCATTCCCGCAACTGCTCGCGGATGCGGAAGAGCGTGGTCCGCACCCAGGCGCAGCTGCGGCCGAGCTGCTCGGCCATCTCCTCGGTGCTACGCTGCGCGCGGTACTTCAGGTCGACGAGCTCGCGCAGGTGGCCGGGTAGCTTGGCGAGGCAGCGCACGAGCCGGTCATGCCGGCAGTCGCCTTGATCCTCGCCATCCGCAGCGGCTTCGAGCACGCGCAGCTCGGCGTAGCGCTGGAGGTGGCGCCGCTGGCGGGCGAACCGCTGCACCTCGGCGCGCAGGGTGTTGGCGGCGATGGACAGCAGCCACGCCGCGAAGTCGGTGCCGGCGGCGAACCCGCGCAGGTTGCGGTAGGCGAAGACGAACGTGTCGTGCGCGAGCTCGTCGGCGAGGTGCGCCACCGGCGCGCGGATGGCGAGGAAGCGGCGCACCTGCGGGAGGTGCGCGTCCATCAGCACGGTGAACGCGCCCATGTCCCCACGCTGCGCGCGCTCGACCAGAGTGGTCTCGTCGTCCATTCCCGCCGGATAGCGCACCGCTCGGCTCGCGTTACGTCGGGAATGCCGATTGCCTCCAGTCCGGGCGTCGTCATCAGCGATGGTCAGGCTCATCGTCGTCCTCCTCGTGATCGCGTGCGTTCGCCGGTCGCCGGACATCCGCGCCGGGTCCGTGTGGCGGTGCATGGCATTGTCCCGCCTGAGCCGCAATGTGACAGTACCAAATTGACTGTCCGGTCCGGCCATCGCCGCCGAGTCACTACACCGTGGGACGCGATCGGCGCGCGGCCCGGAGACAGGAGGCGGGCATGGTCGCTGGGTCGGGCGCGCGCAGTGGTCACGCCGCGAAGCGGGGCTTCACCCTGTTCGAGATCGCGGTGTCGCTGGCCATCGCGGCGACGGCGGTGACCTCGGTGATGCTCGTATTCCCGGCGGGCATGAAGAGCCAGACGATGGCGCGGTACCAGATCTACGCGGCAGCGAAGGCGCTGGAGCTGGTCGACGGCTACACGGCGTTCCACACCGCCAACCCCGCGATGGATAGCGAAGCCCCGGCTCCTTGGATGGTGTCCAGCACGTACGGCAACCTCGCGCCCGACCTTGAGCATCGCCTGGCGTCATTCCGATTCGGGCTGTTCCCGCTGCCCATCGATCTGGCGCGGCGCATAGACTCGGACGGCGACGAGATCCAGCGCATCCTGGACGACGGAGCGTACCTCTACTACTCGCAGCCGCTCGCGACCACCGGCTTCAAGGAGACTGCGGTGGGGGCGGCGCCGCCGAACGAGGCGCAGCGCCTGGTGTTCGCCGTCGTCGGCCACGCGCAGCAGAACGCGCTGACGCACTTCCCGTGGAAGAACTGGCCATACTACGTGCCGTATCCCTCTCCACCCGCGCATGGCCACGGCGCCAACGAACCCGGTTACTCCAAGCCGGCCAACCGCACGCCGGTGGCGGGCATGCCCTCGGCGTTCCGCGCGCGCACGGTCTTCCTCTGGGAGGATCTCGGGTGCGAAGATCCCGACATGCGCTTCGTCTTCGACGCGGCCGACGATACGGGAACAGCGTACGGGTACCGCGACCACCTCAAGACGCACGACCGCGCCAGCGCCGAGCGCTACTGCCGGGCGGCCCTGTGGTATCTCGCACGCAAGGGTTTCGGCGCCGAGTTGGACGGCATCACGGCGGGCCTCACGGACTGGGTCGGCGCGCCGGACCAGGCCGGAAGGCGGGACCAGGTGCGCGCGATGCGCTTCCTCGCGCACGCGGCCAGCTGCCTGACGGCCTACGTCCCGCGCGGCGAACTCGACGCCGGCGTCGCTCTCGCTCCGGTCGCGTTCGTCGGCGCGCCCGCGACGGCGATCGCGATGCGCAACGTTGTGATCACCTCGGCGAACATTGCGGCCTACCACGACACCTGCCTCGACTTCGCCATGCGCTTCGCCTCGCGCCATCCCTACGACTGGCTCGTACCGCGGCCGCTGAACCGTCAGACGATGATGGACTTCCCCCTGCTGCAGTGGGACCTCTTCACGGCGCCGCTGTCCGGGACGATCCCGCACACCGCGATCCGCGCCGAGCAGTGGCGCCCGATCGCCGCCGACACCGACACGCTGAGCCGCAGCATCGGCCGCGGGTTCCAGTTCATGAACCTCGACGTGCCCAGCACCGATCCCGCGTGGCCGTCCGGGGCCGGCGGTGCCCCGTTCTGGGGCGATCCCTCCCGCTTCACGCTGGCCGAGCCGTTCGCGCCGTCCGAACGTTGTCGTCAGCTGGTGTTCTGGGCGGTCGACTGGCAGGCGTGGGAGGATTTCGAGACCGCGCCGAGCGCGCCGGTGGATGCGGGCCGCTATCCGCTCAGCGCGCCGTTCCTCGCGGCGACCGGTTTCGCGTCGCTGATGGAGCGCTTCCGCTTCATGGACTGGCAACAGTTTGGCTACCGCAACCCGGAGAAGACCCTCGCCTTCACCAATCCGTCGGTCGCCACGGCCGCGACCGGCTCCGACGTCGCTGCCTTCATCGCCGGCAACGACAATGTCGCCGTGCACGATCGCGGCGCGACGCCCGTCGCGATGAGCGTGTTCTCAGGCCGGTGGGGCGCTGACCGCAACGCCAACAAGCGACTCGATCGTGGCCCTGTCCCTCGTTCCCAACGCTTGCGTGCGTCGACCGTCGGGCGCTTCAACTACTACGACTTGAGGGTGATGGGAGAGATCCGGTGATGCGCCGCGCCTTCTCCCTGATCGAGACCTGCATCGCCATCGCCCTCGGCAGCGTCATCGCGGGTGCCGCGCTCGCGTGCCTGCGCGCCGCCTCGAGCGCCATCGCCTCCGCCAACCGTCTGGCCACCGAGAACAGCTGCATGCGCGCCGGCTTCACCGCCGCGCTCGACGAGGCCGATTTCTGGCAGGCCGTCGATCGCGCCGACGATCCGACCCGACAGCGACTGCGCGGCGGCGACGGCGTGCGCTGGCTGCCGTTCGCGCCGTTCTCGCTCTCATTCGCGCCCACCGAGTCCCAGATCGACGGGCTGCCGAACCGCTGGACACCGACCGATCCATGGCCGGCGCACGACCCGCGCTACTGGTTCCGCGGCAACCTCGCCGAGCACACGATGTCGACCGATAATCGCTGGGGCTACTACGAGAACTTCACCCATCTCGAAGCGGCTCCGGATCTCGGGCCCGGCGGTTCCGGCATCGCGTCGCCCCGCCACCGATGGCTGTTCAACCAGATGGAGGGGCTCAAGAACGCGCTGGGCTATTACGGCCTGTGCGAATACCTGCCGGCGAACGCGCTCTATGCGGTATACGGCGACCGCGACAGCGCCGTCGGCTGGAGCCATGAGTGGAGCGCTCCCACCCCCCAAGGGATCGAGAACAACTACCTTTCGCAGCGCGGCGCCGACTGCGACCTGCCGCGCGGCGACTACGTGCTCACGATGTACCACCTGTTCGCGTTGCCGGTGAACGCTTCGGGCGCGGCCGCGCTCGCGGAGACGCGGCACGGGTTACTCACCGGGCGCGACTCGAACAGCGCCCACGTCGCCGCGTTCGAGACCCATGCGCGGTGGACCGAGCGGACGCTGGCGCTGAGGCCCGCCCACTGGCCCGACGTGCGCATGTCGGTTGCACGCTACGTCGCGCACGGCCGCTTCACGACGCAGTGCGCCGTGCGCTGGCTCAGCCCGGTCACCGGCGACGCGGTCGAGCTCAGCTTCACGACCCTGGCCACGTCGCTGCGCGGGGCGCGTCAGCAGCGCGTCGACCCGGGCGATCCGTCGCGCGATCTCGACGGCGGAACCTACCAGCCATGATCGCCCCCCGGTGGTCCCGAACGGCGCGCGCCACGCGCGATGGTACCGTGCTGATCCTGGTCGCCGGGGTCGCGGCGATCCTCGCGGCGCTCGCCATCGCCTTCCTCGGTCGCATGCGCGAGGACGCCGCCGAGAGCCGGATGATCACGCGCGAGGCGCAGGCGCGGATCATGCTCGTCGCCGCGTGCAGCTACCTGCGCGAGGCGTCGCGCCTCGGCTACGACGACCCGGCGACGCCGACGGTGCACGAGGAGGCGTTCGGCTGGGTCGACGTGCGCGATGGCACCGACGGCCCGAAGACGCGCGAGGACGCCTCGAGCAACGCCTTCCCGGTCGGCAGCGTGGCGCGGTGCCCGATGCACCTGTGGACGAGGACGCGCTTCGCGATCTCGACGGCCGCCTGCGCCAATCCGATCGCCGACGAGTCGTCGCCCGATTTCGGCAGGCCGTACCTGCGCAACCCCGATCCGCGTCCGGCGGTTGACAACGGCTGGCCGGGCAGCGTCGACGCCGCGCGCTGGGACGACTTCGCGCGCGGCGATCCGCGGCCCCGCCCCACGTCGGTCGGCATGGCGTGGTTCCGCGTCAAGCGCATCGCCTCGTCTCGGTTCGTCGTCGCGTGCGGCGGCGGCGGCACCGAAGGCTGGCGCGACTGGAACGAGGTCGCGGCGGCCGGGCCGGACGCGATCGCGAGATTCGGCCATCGCGAAGTCTTCGACGCGCTGCGCGACGACGAGCCGCGGCTGTGGTACCGAGTCGAGTGGTCTCCCGCGGTCAGCGACAACATGTACCAACTGCTCGAAAACCGCATCCACATCGACCACTACGCGTGGCGCGCCTTCAACGCCTCGCAGGACTTCGGCGATGGGCGGTCGCAGGCGATGAACCGTAATCCGGTCGGGACCATCCGCTGGATCCAGCGGCTCGCCGGCGAACCGGCAGACTGGTAGGGCCGGCGACCGCGACGGCACGACACCCGTGCAGCCGACACCGCCCTTCGACGAGGATTCCCACGGCGTCTTTTCGAGGATGGGTCGGACCGCTTCCTCAGACCTCGACGCCATCGCGGGCATCTGGAAGAGGTTAGGGTGGCTAACCCCGAGCACACCTGGCGCAGGAGT
>DASPLE010000049.1:0-16524 GCA_035627695.1 Planctomycetota bacterium | reverse complement strand
CGAGCTTCGAGCTTCGAGCTTCGAGCTTTCGAGCTTTCGAGCTTCGAGCTTCGAGCTTCGAGCTTCGGCTACAGCTCCGTCGGCTTGTCCGTCACATCCTCGTCGCGCGGGCAGCGCGCCACGCCGGTCAGCACGTCGTCGCCCTCGAGGTTGATGACGCGCACGCCCTGCGCCGCGCGGCCCGTGGTGCGGATGTCGTCGACCTTGGTGCGCACGGCCTGGCCGCTGCGGCTCATCAGCATGAGCTCGTCGCCCGGCTTGACCGCGAGGCTCGCGACGACCGGACCGTTGCGGTCGCTGGTCTCGATGTTGATCACGCCCTTGCCGCCGCGGCGCGTCAGGCGGTAGTCCTCGAACGGCGTGCGCTTGCCGTAGCCCTTGGCGCAGATCGTCAGCACGTCGGTGCCCGGCTCGAGGCGCAGCAGGCTGACGACCTTCGCGCTGGGCGAGAGATCGACACCGACCACACCGCCGGTGTCGCGGCCCATCGGCCGGCAGTCGGTCTCCTCGAAGCGGCAGGCCTGGCCGTCGTCGCTGGCGATCAGCACCTGGTCGTTGCCATGCGTGATGATCACCTCGACCAGCGTGTCGCCTTCGGTCAGCTTGATGCCCTTGATGCCGCCGGCGCGCGGGTTGCCGTACGCCGACAGCGCGGTCTTCTTGACCTGGCCCTGCACCGTCGCCATCAGCAGGAACTGGTCGTCGCGGAACTCGCGCACCGGGATGGTGGCGGTGATGTGCTCGCCTTCGGCCAGCGACAGCACGTTGGCCAGCGCGCGGCCGCGGCCGGTGCGCGAGGCCTCGGGAATCTCGTAGACCTTCAGCCAGTAGAGCTTGCCGGTGTTGGTGAAGATCAGCAGGTACTGGTGGTTGGTCGCGGTGAAGACCTGGCTGATGAAGTCCTCGTCGTCCTTGAGGCTGCTGCCGCTGACGCCTTTGCCGCCGCGCCGCTGCACGCGGAAGGTGTCGACGGGCAGGCGCTTGATGTAGCCGCTCTTGGTGACCATCACCACGCACGGCAGGTCCTCGATCAGGTCCTCCATCGAGAGGTCGCCGGCGTCGCCGACGATCTGCGTGCGGCGCTCGTCGCCGTACTTCTCGGCCAGCTCGGCGAGGTCGGCCTTGATGATGCCGTACTGGCGCTCGTCGCGCGCCAGGATGTCCTTGTAGTCGGTGATCGCCGCGACCAGCGCGTCGTGCTCGGCCTGCAGCTTGTCGCGCTCGAGGCCGGTCAGCCGGCGCAGCTGCATGTCGAGGATCGCCTGGGCCTGGCGCTCGCTGAAGCCGAGGCGGTCGATGAGCCCGGCGCGCGCGATGTCGGTCGACTCGGAGGAGCGGATCAGCGCGATGATCTCGTCGATGATGTCGATCGCCTTGAGCAGGCCCTGCAGGATGTGCAGCCGCGCCTCGTCGCGCTCGAGGAAGAACCGCGTCCGGCGGATGATCACTTCCTTGCGGTGCTCGACGTACGCCTGGCACATGCGCTTGAGGCCGATGTTGCGCGGGCGCCCGCCATCGAGCGCGATCATGTTGATCGCGAAGTTGTACTGCAGGCTGGTGTGCTGCCACAGCTGGTTGAGCACGACGTCCGGATCCTCGCCCTTTTTGAGCTGGATCGCCAGGCGCACGCCGTCGCCCACGACGTCGGCGTTGACCTGGTAGAGGCCCTTGACCCGCTCCTCCTCGGCCGCCGACATGATCGACTGCTTGATCGTCGCCAGCTTGATGCCGTACGGGATCTCGAAGAACACCAGGGTCTCGCGGCCGTCGACGATCTCGCGCTTGTACTGCGCGCGCATCACGACGCGGCCGCGGCCGGTCTCGTACGCCTCGCGCAGGCCGGCGCGGCCGCAGATCGTCGCGCCGGTCGCGAAGTCGGGACCCTGGATGAACTTCATCAGGTCGCCGACCGTGCAGCCCGGGTTGTCGATCAGGTGCGTGATCGCGAGGCAGACCTCGCGCAGGTTGTGCGACGGGATGTTGGTCGCCATGCCGACGGCGATGCCCGACGAGCCGTTGACCAGCAGGTTCGGCAGCTTCGCCGGCAGGACGGTCGGCTCCTGCAGGCGGCCGTCGAAGTTCGGGCGGTGGTCGACGGTGTCGTACTGGATGTCGTCGAGCATCATCTCGGCGACGCGCGTCATGCGCGCCTCGGTGTAGCGATACGCCGCGGCGGAGTCGCCGTCGATCGAGCCGAAGTTGCCCTGGCCGTCGACCAGCTCGTAGCGCAGCGAGAAGTCCTGGGCCATGCGCACCATCGCGTCGTAGACCGAGGTGTCGCCGTGCGGGTGGTAGTTGCCGAGGCAGTCGCCGACGATCTTGGCGCACTTCATGTACTTGTGCGTCGGCGTCAGGTTCAGGTCGCGCATCGCCTGGAGGATGCGCCGGTGGACCGGCTTGAGGCCGTCGCGCAGGTCGGGCAGCGCGCGGTCGATCAGCACGCTCATCGCGTACGTCAGGTAGCTTTCGCGGACCTCGTCCTCGAGCGTCAGATCGTTCGAGGGACCGGCATTTTCCGTGGTCATTCGCGCTCCATGCCCGCCGAAACCGGCAAGCGGCGCAGTCTACCCCGGTGGCGACGTGGGCAAGGGTTCCGGGGGACCCGGTCGGCCGCCGAGAGGGCCGCGACAGCCCACCCGCCGGTCAGCGTTCGACCATCTCCGCGACCACCGCGATCAGGCCCTCGACGACCCGCGCGTAGCGCTCCCAGACGACCTTGTCGACGGTGTCGGTCGGCTGGTGGTAGTGCGGATAGCGGAACGGCGCGGTGTCGGTGACCATCACCCCTGGGTAGCCGCACTGGGCGAAGGACCAGTGGTCGCTCCAGCCGGCGCCGTCGACCGCGGCGGGCAGGGCGACGCCTTCGCACGGGAAGCTCACCAGGCGGCGGAAGCGCTCGACCACCTCGTTGACGAGGGCGATCGAATCGCCCTGGCCGACGATCGCCGCGAAGTCGCCGGTCGACGGATACATCGCGGCCAGCGGCGCGAGCGGGAAGTGCTGCGAATCAGGCTCGTCGGTGTAGTAGCCGATGGTCTCGAGGCTGATCATCGCTGCGATGCGCTCCTGGCGCTCCTGGCAGCGCCGGGCGTAGACCAGGCTGCCCATGACGCTGCGCTGGAAGTACGGCGGCTCCTCGTTGACGAAGGCGACCAGGCGCAGCGTGCGCGCCGGGGTCGCGCCGGCGAAGGCGCGCGCGAACTCGATCAGCGCGGCGACGCCGGTGCCGTTGTCGTTCGCACCGGGCGTGCCCTCGACCGAGTCGTAGTGCGCGCCGACCACGACGATCTCGTCGCGTCGCGCCGCGCCGGGGATCTCGACGATGAGGTTGCGGCACGGCTTGTCGCCGACGTGGTATTCGTGGCGTTCGACGGCGTGCCCGGCCGCGGCGAACGCCTGCTCGATGAACAGCGCGGCGCGCTCGAGCGCGGCGGGCTCGGCGCCGAGGTTGCGCTCGCCGATGTCGACCGCGAGCACGGTCAGGTCGGCGCGCAGGCGATCGACGAGGGCGCGTTGCGCATCGTTCATCGGCGGAAGCTCCCCCTGCCAGCTGGCCCCGGGTTGACGACCATATCGCCACCAGGCGAACGTCAGCAGCAGGCCGAGGCCCGCGAACAGCGCGGCGAGGCGCCACCACGAGCGCCGCGTGGCGACGGGGATCCCGCTGCGACGGCGCAGCGGCGGCGGTGCCGGAGGGGTGGCGGCGTCCATGGTCAGAACGGCATGCCGAACTTCGCCGTGACGCCGATGTCCTCGTCCGAGAAGCCGATGTCGATGCGGAACACCGCGGTGCGCTCGAACGCCATGCGGAAGCCGAGGCCGTAGCTGTGGTGGAGGTCGGCGTCGACCAACTCGTCGAGCTCGTCCGCGACCGTGCCGACGTCGTAGAACAGCGCGAGGCCGAAGCGCTCCATGCGGATCGCGTCGGTGATGCGCACGCCGCGCGGCACCGGCCAGAAGCGGTACTCGGCGGAGCCGTGCCACGCCGTGCGGTCGGTGAAGCGGTTGCCGATGTAGCCGCGCAGGGTCTCGGCCCCGCCGAGGCTGGGCAGGGAATAGAACGGCAGCTCGCCCTGCGCCGCCTGGACGAAGACGTCGAGGGCGATCGTGTCGGTGGGCGGGTTCTCCTCGCCGGCGTCGCCGCCGTCGTGCGAGAACGGCGGCACGCGCACGGCGATGTTGGCGCGGCCCTCGTGGATCGCGCCGACCTCCTGGTTGTCCTGGACCACGCAGACGTCCGCGACGTAGGCGAGGCGCACGCCGGCGTACGGCTGGTGCTGGCTGTCGCGGGTGTCGTAGCGCAGCCCCGCCGACAGCCACAACGCGTCGTTGGAGTCGCCGGCGGCGAACTCGTCCGGATGGGCGTCGCCGGTGGTCGCGCGACGGCTGATGCGGCCGCGCGCCAGGTTGTGGTGCTCGCCGCGCGCGCCCGCCGACCACACCCAGTCGGCGCCGGGACCGGGCAGCGCGTCGGCGACCTGCGCGACGGCCCAGGAGACCTCGTCGGTGTAGCTGGTCTCGTCGTCCTCCGCGGTCTCCGGACCGAAGCCGAAGAAGCGGCGCGTGCGCGCGCGCTCGTAGCCGACCTGCGCGCGCAGGAAGCTGCGCTCCTCGACGATGATCCCGCCGCCGGGCAGGTGGCGGTGGTGCAGCGCGCGCTTCCACACCATCGCGTAGTTCTCCTGGCCCTCGGTCGAGCGCGAGGCCGAGACCGCGGTGAACTCGCGCCGGTGCTGGCCGCGGAAGTCGATGTCGGAGAGCGCGATCCCGCCGCCGGTGCCGATGTCCTGCTCGTGGTAGATGATCGGCGAGATGAACGTCGTGACGAAGAAGCGCTCGAGCACGTTGCCCGGCTTGATCCGGCCTTCGGGGATGTAGCGCCAGCGCTCGGGATGCGGCACGTCGGCCGGCAGCACGACCTTGGGGATGCGGCCGCTGCGATCCATGCCGGCGAGCGGATCGTAGACCGCGGCGGCGGGCTCGGGATCGATCGCCGTCGGCGCCTCGGCCCGGGGCACCTCGGTCTCCTGCGCGGTGGCGACGGCGCAGACGACGATCAGCGGGGTGATGCGGTGCACGCGCCGATCCGAGCGATGCGCGGCGGCGGCACAAGCCAGCGCGTGTGTGCCGGTGTGTGCTAGCCCCGCCGTGACCGCCGATACGCCGCCGGCGTCTCGGCGAAGGCGCGCTTGAAGGCGACGTAGAAGCGCGCCAGCGAGCCGAAGCCGGCATCGAGCGCGATCGCCAGCACGTCGCGGTCGCTGGTCAGCAGCAGCCGCTGGGCGTGCGCGAGGCGCAGGCGTTCGAGGTACTGGCGGACGGTCGAACCGGTGGCCGCGCGGAACGCGGTCATCGCGTAGCCGGGATGGACCTTCGCCGCCGCGGCGCAGGCGGCGACGTCGACGTCGTCGCGGTAGTGGTCGGCCAGCCAGGCCGCCATGCGTTCCACCGTGCCCGTCGCGGCGGGGGCGCGGACGCGGCGTCGGGCCGCGCCCAGCGCCGGCGCGAGCGTGCGCGCGTCGAGCGCGAGTCGGCGCGCCACCGCCTCGATCTCCAGTTCGGCGATGCGCCGACGCCGCGCGTCGCCGCGCAGCGCCGCTTCGATCGCATGCGCGTGGGCGCGCGCACCCGCTCGCGGCGCGGCTTCGGCGATGATCTCGCCGGCGAGGAGGCGGCCGGCGAGACCGGCGTCGTCCCAACCCAGGAAGGTCGTGACGGGGACGGTGAACCACAGCAGCTCGCACGGCTGGGTGACGCCGAGGACGCAGTGCGGAAGGCCGGCCCAGTACGCCAGCCAGCGGTCGCTCGGGAAGTCGAGCGAGCGCCCGGCGAAGAGGTAGCGCAGCGGCCCGCCGCTCACCAGGTTGAACTCGATCTCGCCGTGGACGTGCTGGTTCTCCGACGGCTGGGTGAGCGTCATCACGGCACCGGCGAGGCCGAACGACTGGTGGTGGATCGAGGGCGAGCGCCGGGCCATGACCTGAGCATACGGGAAATTATCCACGGCCAACGCGACGATCTTCCCGGGACATGCCCACCATGGCTGGCATCGGAGCCAACGATGCTGACCCAGTCCCAGATCGACGCCTTCCACCGCGACGGCTTCCTGGTCATGCCCGGCCTGATCACCGGCCGCGAGCTGAAGGCGTTGCAGGACGCGGCGGCGCGCTGCGTCGCCGAGGGCATCGCGCGCGGCGGCGCCGACCACCTGTACCACGACGACCCGACGGGGACGAGCGTCTACTGCCGCAGCGAGCGCATGTGGGAACGCGATCCGGCGTTCCGCGCCGTGACCGTCAATCCGGCGCTGGTCGAGAACATCGGCCAGTGCATCGGCCACGACTTCTTCCCGTGGAACGATTCGCTGGTGGTCAAGAACCCCGGCGGCGCCGGCATCGCGTGGCACCAGGATCCGCCGTACGGCGACCCGGCGCGGCGCGAGACCTACGTCGTGCCCAACTTCACGACCGACATCTACCTCGACGAGTCGGACGAGGACAACGGCTGCGTCTGGGCCATCCCCGGCCACCACCTGGTCGGCAACGTCGCGCTCGCCGGACGCGACCAGGACGAGCTGTTCGCGCATCCGCTCGCCGTGCCGGTGCGGATGAAGCCGGGCGACGTCCTGTTCCACGCGCTGTCGACGCCGCACGGCTCGCGCCCGAATCCGGCGGGCCAGCGCATGCGGCGCACGTTCTACATCCACTACATCAGCCAGGAGGCGCACGATCAGTGCGGCTACCACTGGGGGAAGCTGAGCTGGGGCGACGCCAAGCGCGCGCAGCTCGCGCGCATGGCCGCCGACCGCGCGGCGCTCGGCTTCGGTCCGGCGTTGGGGCCGAACATCCGCGAGAACGAGGAGGGCCTGCGCTTCACCGGCGCGGTCACCACGCCGCTCAGGCATTGGCGGAGCCAGCTCGCGCGCATCCCACAGGCGAGGCGCGATGAGATGAAGGCGCTGAAGGCGCTCGCCGCCGCGCGCGGCTGATCGGCAAGGCGCGAACTCGCCGATCCGTCCGCCCCCTTCCCTCCCGGCCGTGCGCCACACCATCGCGGCGCATGCTCAACCTGTGGTCGTTCGCGGGGCTGCTCGCGCTGGTCGCGATCGCGTGGCTGTGCTCCGAGGCGCGGCGCTCCGTGGCGTGGAAGCCGGTGGCCGCCGCATTGGCGCTGCAATTGGCCATCGGCGCGCTGGTCTTCCTGGTGCCGTGGACGGATGATGTGTTCCTGTGGCTGAACGGCGTCGTGCTGGCGGTGCTGACGGCGTCGCAGCGCGGCATCGAGTACGTCTTCGGCCCGCTGGCGATCGGCCCGGGTGGCGCCGGCTCGATCGGCTTCGTCCTCGCCTTCCAGATCCTCCCGGTGGCCGTGTTCGTCTCGGCGCTCGCCGCCGCGGCATACCGGCTCGGCGTGATCCAACCGCTGGTGCGCGGTTCGGCGCGGTTGTTCCAGCGCACCCTCGGTCTGTCCGGCGCCGAAGCCCTGGGCGCCGGCGCCAATCTCTTCGTCGGCGTCGAATCCGCCCTGGTCGTGCGGCCGTGGCTCGAGCGCATGACGCGCAGCGAACTGCTGGTGCTGCTGACCACGGGCATGGCGACGGTCGCGTCGACGGTGCTGGCGCTCTACACCATGATGCTCACGCCCGTGCTGCCGACCGCGGCCGGGCACCTGATCTCCGCGACGGTCATCAGCATCCCCGCGGCGATCCTGGTGGCGAAGCTGCTGGTGCCCGAGCGCGACACGCCGCTGACGCTCGGCGCCCTGCCGAGCGATGCGGACGATCCGGCGCGACGCGGCAGCGTGATGGGCGCGTTGATGCAGGGCGGCATGGACGGAATGCGCCTGGCGGTCGGCATCGCCGTCGGGCTGATCGCGCTGCTGGGCGTCGTCGCGCTGGCGGATCTGCTGCTGGCGCAGGGCCGCCACCTCGGTCTGGCGGCGCCCCCGACCATCGCCGATCTGCTGACCTGGGCGGCCTATCCGTTCGCGGCGCTGCTCGGCGTGACACCGGCCGACATCGGGCCGTGCGCCAAGCTGCTCGGCGAGCGCGCGGTGCTGACCGAGTTCGTGGCCTTCGGCCACCTCCACGACCTGCGCGCCGCCGGCGCGATCAGCGCGCGCTCGCTGACCATCATGAGCTACGCGCTGTGCGGCTTCGCGCACATCGCCTCGATCGCGGTGTTCGTCGGCGGCACCGCGGCGGTCGTGCCGTCGCGCCGCGACGATCTGGCGCGGCTCGGACCGCGCGCGCTGCTGGCGGCGACGCTGGCGACCCTCATGACCGGCTGCATCGCCGGGATGTTCTCCGGGGCCTGAGCGTGAGCGCCGCGCCGACCCCGCCGATGGGCTGGAACAGCTTCGACTGCTACGGCTCGTCGGTGACCGAGGCCGAGGTCCTGGCGGAGGCGACGGCGATGGCGCCGCTGCGCGCGCACGGCTGGGACCACGTCGTCGTCGACTACCAGTGGTACGACCCGTCGCCGAACCCGCTCGGCTGGCAGCACGCGCCGGCGTTCGCCATGGATGCGCACGGCCGCCTGCAGCCGGCGGAGGACCGCTTCCCCTGCGCCGCCGGCGGACGCGGCTTCGCGCCGTTGGCGCAGCGCGTGCACGCGCTCGGGCTGAAGTTCGGCTTCCACATCCTGCGCGGCATCCCGCGCGCCGCGGTGGCGCGCGACTGCCGCCTGCCGAACGGGCACGCGCTCGCCGAGATCGCCGATCCGGCGTCGACCTGCGCCTGGAACCCGGACATGGTCGGCGTGCGCCCGGACCATCCGGCGGCGCAGGCGTGGTACGACGCGATCGTCGGCCAGTACGCGACGTGGGGCTGCGACTACCTCAAGCTCGACGATGCCTCGCACCCGTTCCACGCCGCCGAGGTCGCGCTGGTGCGCCGCGCGATCGACCGCTGCGGCCGCGCGATCACCCTCAGCCTGTCGCCCGGCCCGGCGCCCATCGGGCGCGCCGCCGAGCTGCGCGCGCTGGCCGAGTGCTGGCGCATCAGCGCCGACTACTGGGACACCTGGGACGAGCTGAAGCGCCAGTTCGAGCTGTGCGCGGCCTGGGCGCCGCACGGCGGCGACGGCCGCTGGGCCGACGCCGACATGCTGCCGCTGGGCCACCTCGCGATCCGCAATCCCGAGCATGGCCTGGGCGAGCGCGACACGCGCCTGAGCCGCGACGAGCAGACCGCGCTGATGACGCTGTGGGTGATCGCGCGCTCGCCGCTGATGATGGGCGGCTCGTTCGCGCGCCTCGACCCGTGGACCCGCGCCCTGCTCAGCAACGACGAGGCGCTGGCGCCGCTGAAGCGGGGACGCGATCCGCGCGAGACCGCGCGCGACGGGGTGCGCCGCGTCTGGCGCAGCACGTCGGGCGACGGCGCCTGGCTGGCGCTCTTCAACCTCGGCGACGAGCCGACGCGCTTCAGCGACCTCGCGGACACGACCACGGTGCGCGACTGCTGGCAGCGGCGCGACGTGCGCTTCGCGGAGGTCGCCGAGGTCGCCGCGCACGGCGCGCGCCTGCTGCGACTCCGCTGAGCGATCAGCGCGCGGCGGTCGCCGCCGCGTACGGCAGCGCCAGCGGCGCGCCGCCGCGCTTGGCCGAATCCTCGGCGAGCTGCAGCACCGCGACGACGTCGCGCGCCTGCTCGGGCGTGACCGCGAGCGGCTCGCCCAGCACCAGGTGGTCGGCGAGGTTGCGGTAGAAGCCGTCCCAGTCGCCGGTCGCGCACGGCACCGTCGACTCGACGCGCACGCCGGTGCCGTACTCGACGACGCGGATGCCCTCGAGCGGATCGGCGGTGCGCTGCTCGATCGCGCCCAGCGTGCCGAGCACGCGGAAGCGCGGTTTGCCGATCGCGGCGATCCAGCTCTGCTCGATCGAGGCGGTGGCGCCGCCGACGAAGCGGATGATCGCCTGGCTGTGGTCCTCGTTGGTCACCTGGTGCCAGACGCGCTTATGGAAGCTGCCCGAGACCGATTCGACCGGCTTGCGCACCAGCTGCAGGATCCAATCGCAGAAGTGGCTGCCCCAGTCGAACAGCGCGCCGCCGGAGACCTCGCGGTCGCTGCGCCACCAGTCGGCGCGCGGCTCGGCGTAGCCGCCGAAGAAGCACTCGACGGCGAAGACCTCGCCGATGCGGCCCGAGTCGACGATCTTCTTGATCGCCAGGAAGTCGCCGTCCCAGCGCCGGTTGTGGAAGGCGGTGGCGACGCGGCCGACGCGGCGGGCGTGCTCGAGGACGCGCGTCGCCTCGTCGATCGACACGGTGAACGGCTTCTCGACGACCACGTTGCGCTTCGCCGCCAGGCACTGCTCGGCGATCGCGGCGTGGGTGCGGTGCGGCGTGACGACGACGATCAGCTCGGCGTCGCAGTCGGCGAGCAGCTTGGCGTTGTCGGTGAACATGCGCACGCCGTCGCCCAGCTCGGCGCGCGCCGCGGCCAGGCGCTTGGGATCGTGCTCGACCACCGCGACCACCGGCATGCGCGCGCGCTCGAGCGCGTCGGCGTGCAGGCGGCCGGTGTTGAACGACGCGCCGTAGCCGATCAGCGCGGTGCGCGGCGCCTTCTTCGACCAGTCCTCGCCCGCGGCCCAGCGCACCGAGCGCGCCAGCACCTGGCGCCACGACGGATGCGCGACCGCGGCCGGCGTCCGGCCGTTCGCCAGGCAGACGACGCGGCCCTTGCCTTCCGCGCGCGCGCCGGCGACCGGCTGCAGGCGGCCGCGCCACCAGGCGCCGAGGAAGACCTGGAGGTCGGGACCGCGGTCGATCACCGACATTTCGTCGTGGATGGCGAATTCGGGGATGCGGTGCGCGATCGGATGGTTGGGGTCGCTGGCGCCGACCTTGAAGGTCGTCGGCGGCGAGTGCTCGACCACGTGGCAGCCGAGCAGCGCGTCGAGCAGCGTCGACCGCCCGCGCGTCGAACCCGGCGCGCCGGCGGCGACCAGGCCGCCGCCGGCGCGGACGAAGTCCTCGAGGGACAGCACGTCGTTCTCGCCGACCTGGCTGGTCGGGCACAGCACCGCGCAGTCGAAGCCGCCGCCGTCCAGGCGCTTGATCGCGCCGCTCTCGGCGGCGCGGGTGACCTTCATGCCCACCGCCTCGAGCGCGGCGGCGATGGCCTCCGCGCCCGAGAACCCCGGAGCCTCGCCACCGACGACCAGGACGCGCGGAAGCTTGCTCATGGGATCAGGGATTGGCCTTCGGCACCGGCGCCACGTCGAGCCCCGGACCGCCATTCTTCGCCAGCACCTTCACCAGCTCGATGTCGAAGATCAGGATCTGGTTGGGTCCGATGGTCGGCGGCTGGCCGCGCTCGCCGTAGGCGAGGTTGCTCGGGATGTAGAGCGTCCACTGGTCGCCTTCCTTCATCAGCTGCAGCGCCTCGGTCCAGCCGGGGATCACGCCGCCGACCGGGAAGGTCACCGGGCCGCCGTGCTTGGCGGACGCGTCGAAGACCGTGCCGTCGAGCAGCTTGCCGCTGTAGTTCGCCATGACCTGGTCGGCGCGCGTCGGCGTCGCGCCGGTGCCGCTCTTGATCACGCTGTACTGCAGGCCGCTGGCGGTGGTGACGACGCCTTCCTTCTTGCCGTTCTCGGCCAGCCACGCCGGATTGGTCTCGTTGAGCTTCTGGGCCTTCTCGAGCTGCTTGCCCTGCATCATCGCCTGGAAGGCGGTGATCACCTGCTGGTACTCGGCTTCGGCGATCTCGGGCGGCTTGCCGGCGGCGAAGTCGGCGAGCGCGGCCTGGACCCGGGCCGGGTCGAGCTCGAGCTGCTTGATCTGCTGCGCGATCTGCACGCCGAAGATGTAGCTGGCCTTGCCGACCAGCGCGGCCTCGTCGACCGGCGGATTGGCCACGGGCTGGCCGCCGGTGAGGTCGATCGGTGCGGGGGCCTGGTCGGCCGCTGCGGCGCAGGCGACGAGCAGGGAAGGGATGATGGCGCGCAGTCGCATAGCGGATCCGGGGGTGAGGCGGCGATGGTGGCCCCGGGCGGTGGAGGGACAATCCCGATCCCGGCTCCGGGGCGTCCGGCGCCGAACGTTGCACGCGCGCGCCGCGACCACCCGGGCCGCTTGCGCCGCTCGGCCGCGTTGACTACGACCAGCGCATGACCCTCTTCCGACCCTGCATCGACCTGCACGAGGGGCAGGTGAAGCAGATCGTCGGCGGCACGCTGAGCGACCACGGCGTCGGCCGCACCAACTTCGTCTCGCCGCACGGACCCGAGTGGTTCGCGCGCCGCTACAGCGAGGACGGGCTCGAGGGCGGCCATGTCATCATGCTCGGCCCGGGCAACGACGAGGCCGCGCGCGCCGCGATCGGCGCGTGGCCCAAGGGGCTGCAGGTCGGCGGCGGCATGGACGCCGACAAGGCGCGCACCTGGCTGAAGGTCGGCGCGACCAAGATCATCGCCACCAGCTGGCTGTTCCCGAACACGCGCTTCAGCGAGGACCGCCTGCGCGAGCTGTCGTCGGCGATCGGCCGCGACCAGCTGGTCATCGACCTGAGCTGCCGCCGCCGCGGCGACCAGTGGATCGTCGCCACCAACAAGTGGCAGACGCTGACCGACACCGCGCTCGGCGCCGAGTTCATCCGCCGCTGCGCCGACTACGCGAGCGAGCTGCTGATCCACGCCGCCGACGTCGAAGGCCTGTGCCAGGGCATCGACGAGGAGCTGGTCTCGGCGCTGGCGACGTGGTCGCCGATCCCCTGCACCTACGCCGGCGGCGCCAAGGAGCTCGGCGACCTCGAGCGCGTCGAGCGCCTGTCGAAGGGCGCCATCGACCTGACCATCGGCAGCGCGCTCGACCTGTTCGGCGGCACGGTGAAGTACCACGACTGCGTCGCCTGGAACCGCGCGCGCCGCCCGCACGGCGCGGGTTGAGCGCCGCTCCTCAGGGCGGCGGCTCGCTGCGATCGATCAACTCTCCGTCCGTGCCGCTGAACGCGAGCAGCGAGCGGTCCGCCGGCACGACGATGTCCCGCGCCCACGCGCCGAGCCCGCCGACCTCGGCGAGCCGCGCGGCGGTCGACGACTCGTTGACCGCGATCCACAGCGTCGCGTCGGCCAGCTCGACCGCGCGCAGCAGCACGCCCGGCGGCGCGTCGCGCGCCTCCAGGCCGGCGACCGCGGCGACCACGCGGTAGTACGCGAGGCACTGCTCCTCCGCCTGCGCCAGCTCGATCGGCAGCGGGCACCAGATCACGCGGCCCTTGCCGTGCTCGACGATGCGCGCGTCGAGCGCGCCGCCATCCGCCGCGCCGGCCTTGTGCAGGCGCTGGACCAGTTCGCCGTCGTAGGTCGCGCGCAGGACATGGGTCCTGCCGTCGCGCACCAACGTCGCCGCCTCGTCGCGATGCACGGTCACCGCACTGGTGTCGATGCCGAGCGTCGCCAGGCGCGGCGCCGGGCGGTGCCACTCATCGGCGTCGAGGAAGCCGCTGACCGCCAGCGTCGCGCCGCGTTCGACCAGCGACAGCAGCGCGTCCCAGCACGCCTGGCTGACCACGCGTGGCGACGGCAGGACGATCAGCGTCGCGCCCTCGGCCTCGGCGGCGCGCGACTCGGGCACGGCGCGGCAGGCGATGCCGAGACGGTATTCGAGCGTGCGCAGCGCGCGCCGCGTCGCCGGCACCGCCTGGTTGCGCACGCTGTACTGGCCGCCGAGCGGCAGGACCACGCAGGCGCGTTCGAGCGCGCGTCCGCGGAAGCGGTCGGCGTGCTTGGCGACGAACACCGCGAGCCGCGACAACGCCGCGAACTCGGGCTTCTGCGAACCGTCGCTGCGCAGCAGGCCGATGCCGGCCTCGTTGTCCGAGACGTTGTAGTGGTTGGTGTTCCACAGCCACTGCACGAAGCCGCCGCAGCCGCCGGCGAAGGACAGCGCCAGCTTGCGCTCGAGCAGGTTGCGCGCGCGCTCGGGCGTGCGCCACGCGGTGCGGTCGAGCGCCTCGTAGAACATCACGCCGACCTCCTGCATCAGGTTCGGCTTGTGCAGCGTCTTGGTCGTGACCGCGCTCCACAGCAGGTCGTCGTTGCGCCACCACGGGTGGTTGCAGGTCATGTCGACCAGGTGCGCGTAGAGCTGCGGATTCGGCCGGTCGTCGCTGCCGCCCTCGTCCTGGCCGACCATGATCAGCTGCCGCGATCCGCCGGCGACGCGCACCGCGCGCGCCATCGCCGCCAGCCAGCCGATGAACGCCTCCTGCGCGAACCAGTGGAAGCCGCCGGCGCGCAGCGGGCGCTTGCCGGTGAACCAGTTGGCGTCGCTGAAATCGTCGAGCGTGGGCTGGCCCAGCGGCTCGTCGGCCGCCATGCGGAAGCGCTCGCGCCACTCGTCGGGCGTCGCCTGCTCCAGCCAGCGCGACCAGGCCGCGGCCTCGACGCGGTCGTAGTTCGGCCGGGTCACCCACAACCGCTGCGGCGAGGTCACCGACGGCTCGTTGATGAAGTCCCACATCAGGTCCGGCACGTCCTTGAAGCGCCGCACCAGCGAGGCGACGAACGCCGCCTGCGCCGCGACCGCGGCCGGATCGAGCCACGGATTGACGCCGCCGCCCCAGTTCGGCGGGACGAACGCGTAGACGTTGAAGATGATGGCGATGCCGTGCGCGCGCGCCGACAGCAGGAAGGCCTCCAGCGCGCGCAGCACGTCCTCGCGCGCCGCGCCGTCCTCGTGGACGTGCGCCTTCCACAGGTACCACAGCCCGGTGCGCACCAGGTTGATGCCGGCGGCGCGCATCGCGGCGAAGTCGTCGTGCCACGCCGCCGGCGTCGGCTCGACCAGGAAGCGGCGGTGGCTGACCGTCGACATGTAGGTCGTGCCGGCGACCGGGAACGGCCGGCCGTCGCGCTCGAGGTAGTCGCGGCCGACGGTGATGCGCCCGCCGCCGGTCAGCAGCGCGGCGTCCCGCACCCAGAAGCCGTGCGTGGCGACGGTCGCGGACGGCGCGCCGGCGATCTCGACGGCGATGCGGTAGAAGCCGGGGGCTCGCGCGGCGATCGCGCCGCTCGCGGACTCGCCGGCACCGTCGCGTGGCGCGATGCGGATGGGCTCCTGGTGCACGGTCGCGCCCTCGTGCTGGACGCGCAGCGTGCCGACGATCGCCTCGTCGCCCGCGCAGGCGATGCGCACGCGCACGCGCGGCGGCTCGTCGGCCGCGAACGTCGCGAAGCCGGTATCGATGGTCACCACGACGCGCCGGCGCAACGCTTCCGCCGCGAGCGCGGCGACCAGCGCGTCGGGCAGCGCGGCGCTGGTCGGCGCCAGCACCCAGCGGCCGCCGGCGAACTCACCACGATCGCGATCGATCACCAGCGCCGGCGACGCGACCGCGCGCCCGCCGCGCCGGCCGACGATCAGCGGCGCGATGCGCGCGTCGCGCTGGCCCTGCGTGCCGCATTCCTCGGGCAGCTCGTTGACCTCCGCCAGCCGCGGCTGGAGCGCCCACGCCGTGCCGCGACCGACGTCGGCGACGCCGACGGCGGCGAAACCCGCGGCCGCCTCGGCGGCGTCGATCGCCTCCGGGTACGCCTGCTGGATGCCGATGCGCTGCGGATAGGCGCGGTTCTCGACCCCGACCCGCCACGCCTGGCCCTCGCGCCACACCGGTCGCGCCAGCGGCGAGCCGCCGAGGTTCAGCCACGAACCGCCGGCGCCCAGGTACGCGATGAACGCGCTCCACGCGGCGCTCGGGAAGGCGGAGCCGTACGGCAGCACCAGCAGCCGCGGCCGCTGCGCCAGCGCCGCCGGCAGGTCGGCGACGGTGACGAACCGTCCGCGATGCGCGCGCGCCAGCGCCTCGAGCGCGCCGTCGGCGACCGGCGCCGCGTCGAGCGTGGGGAAACCGGATTCGCGCAGGATGACGACGCTCATGAAACCCCTGGACGACGGTGCTGTCCGTTCGCGGCGCCAGCTAAGGAGTCGTCGACGACCAGGCAACCATGTGCGCGTGGGTCCGGATCGGACACGCACGTCGCGGGGTCATCTCGGCGGCGGGACGTGGCGATGGCATCATCCCTTTCCCGTGGCGGCGTTTGCATCTCCGCCTCTCCGGCCTTCTCCACCCGACCTGCCAGCTACCGTTCGGCCATGGCCACCGTCACCGCCGCGCCCGCGACCGACGCCGAGCTGATCCCGGCGATCCAGGAGCTGAAGCGCGAGCTCAACGCCGTCATCCTCGCCCACTACTACCAGGCCGACGAGATCCAGGCGCAGGCCGACTTCATCGGCGACAGCCTGCAGCTGGCGCGCCAGGCGGCGACGACCACAGCCGAGGTCATCGTCTTCTGCGGCGTGCACTTCATGGCCGAGACCGCGAAGATCCTCAGCCCGGACAAGACGGTGCTGATCCCGGACGCCGCCGCGGGTTGCTCGCTCGCCGACTCGATCACCGTGGACCAGCTGCGGTCCTGGAAGGTCGAGCACCCCGGCGCCGTGGTCGTCTCCTACGTCAACACGACGGCCGCGGTGAAGGCCGAGACCGACATCTGCTGCACGTCCTCCAA
>DASPLE010000048.1:0-44908 GCA_035627695.1 Planctomycetota bacterium | reverse complement strand
CCGCTGCGCTGCATCCTCGCGCTGCTGATCGTCGCCGCCGCGTCCGCGGCCGACGACGCCGCGTTCGTCTCGCAGGACGTGCCGATCGGGCTCGCGCCCGGCCACGCCTATCCCGTGGTGGTGCGCATGCGCAACACCGGCGACACGACCTGGACCAGGGAGGCGGGCTTCCACCTCGGCTCGGCCAATCTCCAGGACAACAAGACCTGGGGCATGTCGCGCGTGCCGCTGACCGCAGACGTCCCGCCCGGTGGCGAGGCCGTGTTCGGGTTCTCGATCACCGCTCCGGACGCCCCGCCGCCGTGGAACTTCCAGTGGCAGATGGTCCACGACGGCGTCGCCTGGTTCGGCGCCACCTCGGCGAACGCGGCGCTGCCGCGGGTGCCCGAGCTGCACGTCGCCGTGTCGCCCGATCCCGCGCTCTCGTCCGCGCCGTTCCACTACGACGGCTTCCACTACGACCCGTCGCTGCACCGCGTCGCCGGCATCAAGGCCGACGGCGTGGCGGCGCTGATGCCGGCCTGCGGCCAAGAACTGAAGCTCGCGATCGTCGTCGCGTCCGCCGGCGCCGCGCGCACCGTGCGCATCGCTGCCGCTGTCACCGACCACCACGGCGAGAAGGTCGCCGACATCGCCCGCGACATCAGCGCCGAGGCCGGCGCGCCGCGGACCGAGCTGGTCGGCTTCACCCCGGGCGAAGCGCACCGCGGCCCGTTCACCGTCGCCGGCGCCTGGACCGAGATCGGCGGCGCTGCCACCGGCGCGTTCGAGGCGACCGTCGGCCAGGCGAACCGCCAGGTCGTGATCGCCGACTTCGAGCTCGCCGACCTGCCGGTGCCGGGCGCCGTGCTCGAGACCGCCGCCGACGGCGCGCGCAGCGGCGCCGCCGGACTGATCGCGCGCCTGCCGCCCGCGGTCGCGCCCAAGACCACGTCGGCGCTGACCGTGCCGCTCGCCCTCGGGCTGCCGGGGCGGCCGGTGTCGCTCGTGCTGTGGCTCAAGCCGAGCGCCGACATCGCCCTGTCCCTGCGCCTGGCCGATCCCGGCATCGAGGCGCAGCAGCGGCGCAATCCCGACGCCTGGACGGTCGGCCCGGTCGCCGTCGTCGCGGGCGACTGGCGCCGGGTCGAGGTGCCGATGCCGGGCTTCGGCCGGGCGAAGGCGCGCGCGAATCCGCACAACGAGGGCGACGGCGTGATCGACTACCCGCTCACCGCGCAGTGGCTGAAGCTCGAGGGGCCGGTCGGCGCGACCGTGCTGATCGACGACGTCAGCGTGCTGACGCAGGGCGAGCCCGAGGACGCGATCACGACGCGCCTGGTGACGGGCAAGCCGCTCGGGCTGCTCGCCCACGATGACGCCATCGGCCTGGCGATCGCCAACACCTGGCTGTGGGGCGCGCCGCGCGCCCTGATCTTCAGCGCGGAGCTGGTCGACCTCACCGGCGCCGCGCGCGCGCTCGGCTCCGGCGCGCTGAGCCTGGAGCCCGGCTCGGAGCAGGTGCAGCGTCTGGCGTTCACCGGCCTGCCGACCGGTGGCTGGCAGGTGCGCGCGCGCGTCGACGCCGCGGTCGCCGCCGAGCGGCCGCTCGCCGTGGTCCCCGCCAACACCTTCACCGTCTACGAGCCGACCGGCGCGCCGCTGGCGGCGCAGGCCCTGCACGAGCATCTCCGCTCGCGCGAGCGGGTGCTCGCCGATCTCGGCTTCGCCGACGACGTGCTGCTGTTCCAGTGGCACGCGAGCATCGACGGCGGCGTCTGCGTCGAGCCGCAGCAGGGCTGCTGGTCGTTCGACGCCTTCGTGGCGCCGGTCCAGGCGCGCGCCGACGCCGGCCTCGACGTCATCGGCAAGCTCGGCTTCACGCCGATCTACGCCGACCCCGGCGCCAACTACAACCGCAAGTCGTCGGCATGGCTCGGCGGCAACCTGGTGATGCCGTCGCAGGCCATCTACTGGGAGGAGTACGTCCGCCGCACGGTCGACGCCTTCGCCGGCACGGTCGGCACGTGGGTGGTGTGGGACCGCCCGGATTCGCCGCAGTTCCAGGCCACCCCCGAGGAGTTCGCCAGCCGCATGCTGGAGGTCGCGCACGACGCGGCCACCGCCGCGGATCCCGGCGCCAAGCTGGTCTCGGGCGCGGTCGCGAAGGAGAACATCGAGGACTACATCCAGGCGCTCGCCGAGATCGGCGTCGACCGCTACCTGCACGGCATCGGCTGCTATCCGACCGATGCGCCGCTGTCGCCCGAGGACAGCTACCTCGACGTCACCCTCGCGCGGGCGCAGGCCATCCGCGCGCGCGAACGCGTCGCGCCGGAGCTGTGGGTGATGAATCTCGGCTGGCCGACCGGCCCCGGGCAGGAGCGCGTCGACGAGGACACCCAGGCGCGCTACGTCGCGCGCGCCTACGCCATCTGCCGCGCCGTCGGCATCGCCAACGTCCTGCTCCAGCCCGACGGCACGGAGGGCGCGCCGATGCGCGATTCCGCCGACCTGATCTTCCCCGCCGCGGCGGTCGACGAGGCCGCGATCGGACTCCAGCCACTGACGCTGCCTGACGGGCAGCGCCTCTTCCCCGCGCGCTGGGGCATCAAGCCCGCCGCGCTGTCGGCGAAGACCGCGCGCGCGCAGATCGGCGACGCGAAGCCGGTGCGCGAGATCTTCCTCGATGATCGCGTCAGCGGGCTGGCGCGCGCGTACCTCTTCCAGCGCGGCGATGGCCGGCTGGTGCTGGCGGCCTGGCGGCGCGAAGGCGCGAGCGACGTGAAGCTGGCGATCGCCCCCGAGAGCGTCGTCGACCTCTACGGCAACCCGCTGCCGACCGATCGCCTGCGCCTGACGCCGGAGCCGCGCTGGGCGGTGTTCGCGCCGGTCGCCGTCGACGTCCTGGTCAAGGCGCTCGAGCGCGCCCGGGTGCGCTACGAGGATGCGCCGGAATCGGCGTGGAAGAGCGCGTTCGACTTCCGCCTCGATGTCGGCGACGCGGCCGACGAGGTGGCGGCGGGCTATGCGGCGGCCGAGAGCCAGCCGATCGGCCCGATCGCCAGCTGGTACCACAACGAGCATGGCCGTCACCTCGTCGACACCGGCCGGCGCATGTCCGGCGCCGAATCCTTCGCCGTCGATGTGCGGTCCTACGGCGACGCCGACCTGATCCTGCGCAAGCGCATCGACTACGCGACGCGCGACCAGCTGGTCGAGGTGTTCTGCGGCGATGAGCCCGTCGGCCAGTGGTTCGCGTTCAAGACCGATCCGCGCTACCGCTGGCGCGACCTCGAGTTCGTCGTGCCCAACCGCTTCTTCGCCGGGAAGCCGGCGGCCGCGCTGCGCTTCGTCCCCAAGCCCGGCACGCAGGTGACCAGCTTCGCCTACGCCGGCGCGCCGCTGACCAGCCGGACGCTGTGGGTCTCCGACCTCTCGCCGCTGGCCAACGTCAGCGGGCACTACGCGGCCGAGGCGGTGCGCGACCGCAACGTGCTCGGCGGCGCGCTGCGCTTCCGCGTCGAGCCCGACGGCTCGCCCGGCGTCGTGCGCGCCAAGGGCTTCGGCACGCACTCGGGCGACGCGGGCAACCCGAGCATCATCGTGCTGTGCCTGAACAAGCAGTACGCGCGCTTCAGGGCGACGGTCGGCGTCGACGAGGCCTTCGGCGCGAGCGGCGAGGCGCAGGGGGGCACCGTGCGCTTCAAGATCATGGACCAGAGCCGCGCGCTGAAGTTCGACTCGCAGGAGATGTCGTACTACACCAAGCCGATCGACATCGACATCGACGTCTCCGATTCGGTCGTCCTGCTGCTGGGCGTCGACGACTGCGGCGATCCGCTCAACGACTTCGCCGACTGGGCCGACGCGCGGCTGGAGCTCAAGTGAGACCGCGCCTGATCGCCGCCCTGATGACGCTCGCCGCGGCCGCGCCCGCCGGCGAGGCGGCGATCGCTGCCGCGCTGGCGGCGCTCGCCGGCCCGCGGCCCGATCTCGCGGCGCAGGCGCTCGGCGCGTCCGGCGATCGCCGCGCGGTCGCGGCGCTGGTCCCGCTCCTGGCCAGTCCCGATGGCGAGCTGCGCGCCACCGCGGCCTGGGCGCTCGGCCGCTGCGGCGATGGCGCCGCGGTCGCCGCCCTGACGCCGATCGCCGTCGACGCCTACGCCCCGGCGCGCGCCGCCGCCGTCGACGCGCTGGCGCGCCTGAAGGCGCCGGGCGGCGACGCGGCGCTGGTCGCGGCGTTGACCAGCGACGACGAGAGCACGCGCCTGGCGGCGGTCGACGCGCTCGGCGCCCTGGAGCGCGCCGACCTGCTGCCGCACCTCGCCGCGCGCCTCGCCGTCCACGTCGAGCACCGGGCGAATCCGCGCGCCGCCGACGCCGGCCAGCCGGCGACGCTCGCCACGCCGGTGTGGCGCGAGCCGAGCCCGCGCGTGCGCGTCGCCGTGGTGCGCGCCCTGGCGGCGCTGAACGTCGTCGACGCGCTGCCGGCGCTCATCGGCGCGCTCGAGTTCGAGAACAGCTTCAACCGCGCCGCGATCGTGCGCGCGATCGATGGCATGGGCCAGGCCGCGGCCGCCGCGTGCCTCGGCCGGATCACGCCCATCCGCTACGACCAGGATGCCATCGCCACGCGCTGGCCGCTGCTGATCGCCAACGGCACCCTGGCGGTGATCGCCGGCCGCCTCGGCGACGAGCGCGCGGTGCCGCACCTGATGGACACGCTCAGCCTGCCGCACGACCAGCTCGGCGCCGACGTCGACCTCACCGAGCTGTACCTCGAGACCGTCCAGCTGCTCGGCCGCTTCCAGGTGCAGCGCGCGGGCCGTCCGCTGTGCCGGCTGCTGCGCGTCGGCGAGGCCAAGGTCGAGGAGCTGACCGCGGCCACCGCGGCGGCGATCCGCGCGATCGGCCGCCCCGCCGCGCGACCGCTGGCGCTCGCGCTCTACGACCCCAAGGCGCCGTCGCTCGACCAGTTCGGCATGGCGCCGGTGTTCCTGCGCCTGCTGCGCGAGCCCGAGCTGCGCACCTGGCACGCGCGCGCCGGCATCCTCGCCTACCTCGCCGTCGACTCGCCCGAGGTGCGCTACGAGGCGGTCGAGACCCTCGGGCTGTACCTCAGCGAGGGCGTGCTCGACGCCGCCGAGCTGCCGGCGCTGATCGGCATGGAACGCGATCCCGACGCCGACGTGCGCCGCGCGTGCGCGCGCTGGCGCGGGCTGGTCGCCGCCAAGCTCGCCACCGGAGCCGCGCCATGATCCGGACCCTGCTCGCGCTGTGCGTGGTCGCCGCCGCCAGCGGCGAGGACCTTGCCGCGTGGCGCTTCAGCGCCGAGGTCGAGCTCGCCGCCGCCGCGCCGGCGATCGACCTGGCGCTCGACCACCGCGGCTTGGCCCAGGCCGACGCGCGCGACGTGCGCGTCAGCGGGCCGGACGGCGCGCCGGTCAGCCTGTTCGTCGCGCACGCCGACGCGACCAGCGCACGCGTGCTGATCGACGCGGCGCCGGGACCCGGGCGCTACGTCGTGCGCTTCGGCAACCTCTCGCCGGCGCTGCCGGCGTTGGCCAAGGGCATGGCGCTCGCGGGGCGCGCCGACTTCGTGCCCGAGGGCGGCTTCAGCGCGATCAGCTACGATCCGGTGCAGCCGCTCGACAAGGCGACGATGCGCAGCGCCGAGCAGACCGTGGCGCAGTTCGCGCGCTGGCGCGAGCAGGCGGCGACGCTCGCCGCCGAGGAGGCGGCCAAGCAGCCCGAGCCGGCCCAGCGCCGGCGCTTCGCCATCCCGACGCGCCTGCCGACGACGTCGATGAACCTCGCGGTCGACGGCGTGCATGGCCACTGGCTGCACCACGTCCGCGCGCACGTCCGCATCGATGCCGCCGGCGCCTATCCGTTCGTCGCCGGCAACGGCGCCGACTCCGATCAGCTCGGCGTGCTGCTGATCGACGGCGATGTCGCCCGGCCGGCGATCAGCGGCTGGTACCTCGCCGGCAGCATCTTCGGCTTCGTCGTCGGCACGGTCGGCACCGCCGAGCTCGCCGTCGGCGAGCACGTGCTCGACTTCTACACCACGCGCCAGAACCCCGAGCTGCGCATGGGCCGCGCCGGCAGCGACGCGCCCGCCGAGCCGCTCGACGGACGCGTCGCCGCGTTCCCCGGCGCGTTCCCCGCAGGCGCCGGCACCGGGACCGCGGCCGGCGACCAGGCCGCGGCATGGCTGGCGACCATCGCCGAGCACATCGCGCAGGGCGCGCACACCACCGCGCGCGGCCTGTGCCGGCTTGGGCGCGAGCGCTTCCCGGACCGCGCCGCCGAGTTCACCGCGCTCGACGACGGCGCCGAGATCGCCGCCTACGACGCCGGCTGGCTGACCGAGGGCAAGTACGCCACGCGCACCGCGGCGGTCGTCGACGCGGCGTTCGCGCCGCCGTTGACCATGGTCGCCGACGTGCGCCCGCAGCAGTCCCAGCCGTGGGATCCGGCGCACGCCAGCACCGACCGCTGGGTCGAGGGCCGCGCGCTCTACGGCCTGCCGTTCGACGTCCAGCCGACGCCCTACGGCGTGACCGGCGGCACGGCGGTGTGGGACAACGTGCTCTACGTCGGCACCAAGGACGGCGGCTTCCACGCGGTCGACATCGCCAGCGGGCGTCGTCGCTGGAGCTTCGCCTGTCCGGGCTCGTCGCGCGGCGCGCCGCTGGTCTACCGCGGCATGGTCTATTTCGGCGCGCTCGACCGCCGGCTGTACGCGCTCGATCTGGCGAGCGGACGCATGGCGTGGAACCACCCCGCGCGCGACTGGATCGAGGGCACGCCGTGCGCCGCCGACGGCCGCATCCACGTCGGCTCGCGCGACGGCCGGCTGTACACGCTCGACGCGCGGCTCGGCGTCGAGCGCTGGCAGGCCGACCTCGGCGCGCCGGTGATCGCCACGCCGCTGGTCGACGGGGGACGGGTCTACGTCGGCACGCACGGCGGCGCGTTCGTGGCGCTCGACGCCGCGACCGGCGCCGTCGTCTGGCGCTACGACGCCGGCGCGGCGATCGACGGCGGCGCCTGCCTGGCCGGCGGCCTGATCGCCTTCGGCGACGCCGCGGGCAAGGTCCATGGGCTGATGGCGGCGGATGGCGTGCCCGCATGGCCCGCCGCCGCGGTGGCCGGCGCGATCGTCGCCGCGCCGATCCGCATCGGCGACGCGATCTGGGGCGGCACGCTCGCGGGCAAGGGCTTCGCGATCGACGCGCGCGACGGCCGCCAGATCTGGACCGCCGACCTGACGGGGCCGGTCTGGCGCTCGCCGGTCTTCGGCCAGGGCACGCTGATCATCACCACGCGCGGCGGCTCGCTGCACTTCCGTCCCGCCCCGCCGGCGCCGGCGCCATGAGGTCCCTGATGCGCCCGATGCTCGTCCGCTGCCTGCTCGCGTCGCTGCTGGCGGTCCCCGCCTCGGCGCTGGAGGTCACGCTGCGCCTGGTGCGCGCCGAGGCGCCCGACCAGCTCGCCTCGACCGCGGCCACGGTGATCGACGTCTCCGCCGAGCTCGCCGCCGCGGCGGCCGCCGCCGGCGAGGGCGTCGCCGCAGCGCCCGGCAAGGGCGGCGTCGTCGGCGCGCCGCCGAAGGACGCCGTGGTCGCGCCGCGCGCGCAGTTCGACCGCTACGTCAACGTCATGCGCGGCAACGCCATCACCATCGACGGCGCGATCCGTTTCCAGAAGACCTACCAGGGCAACTTCCTCGGCCGCACCGATGTGCTGACCCTCGATCTCGCCGACGGCGAGCACGTGATCCAGCCGGGCGGGCATCGCTTCACCGTCGCCGGCGGGGCGGTGACGAGCGACGATCCGAGCCTGAAGGCGCGCGGCGCGACGCTCGATGTCGTGCTCTATCCGGTGACCGTCATCGTCGTCGACGGCAGCGCGGTGCGCGAGCTGCCCGCCGAGATGCGGCGGCTGCCGGTGGCGTCGCGCATCCGCCTCGATGGCGAGGAGCTCGTGCCGAAGGAGGAGTACCTCGCGCCGACGGCCACGTTCCAGCGCCTGACGCTCTACCTCATGGCCAACGCCGATGGCGCGGGCTACGCGCTGTCGCCCTCGGACCGCTCGTTCCACGTCGGCCCCGCCGGCGTGACGCTGGTCGACGCCGCCGGCGCGCCGGTCGCCGACGGCGGCGCCTGGGTCGAGGACCGCTTCACCATCGCCCTGAGCAAGGTCGCGATCCCGGTGACGCTGCGCGGCGCCGGCGTGGTCGCGTCGTTCAGCGGTCCGGCCGGGGCGCAGCGCCTCGCGGTGCCGCCGGGCGCGACGTCCTCGACCGGCACGTTCTACGCCATCGCGGCGCCCGGTGGTGCCGAGCTGACCGTCGGCGTACGCGCCCAGAGCCAGCCGCTGGGCCTGTTCGGCGATCTCGGCGCCATGCCGCGCCAGCGCGTGGTCGTCGACGCCGGCGACGCGCAGGCGCGCGAGCCGCGCGTGCTGGCGGTGGCGATGGCCGGCTTCCACGTCGCCGCCGGCGCCGCGCTGCGCGCGCGCGTGCGCAGCCTCGACGCGCTCGACGGACCGACGCTGTCGCCCGAGCAGGTCGCTGCGTTCCTGTGGCAGCCGGCGGTGCTGCAAGACGACGGCGTGCTGCGCGCGTCGCCGAGCGGCGCGGTCGACGCCAGCGAGTGGCGCCAGCTGCGCATCGTGCCGGCCGCGGACGGGCTGATCGACGTGCACGTCCCGCCCGACGTCGCCAGCAACGTCTACTGGGTGCGCTTCGTCGCCGACCGACGCGGCGCGTGCTCGCCGGCGACCGCGCTGCAGGCCGACATGGTCCTCGGGGTCGTCAATCCCGATGCCGCGGCGAGCCTGTCGCTGTTCTCGCCCTCGGCGCGCCACGCCTTCACGCATGGCTCGGAGTTGCCGATCAGCGTCGTCGCGCGCGGGGCCGCGGATATCCCCGCCGGCACGCTGCGCGTCGCGCTGCGCCGCGACGGCCGCGAGTGGACCGTGGTCGAGCAGCCGGTCGCGGCGCTGGGCGCCGGCACGCACCCGTTCCATTGGCGGCTCGACGGCCAGGCCTCGGCCGCGCTCGCGCCGGGCGACTACACGCTGGTCGCCAGCCTCGGCGCGCTGCGCTCGAACACCTGGTCGCTGCGCATCAGCCAACGCCGCGGCGCCAACGCCATCCCGATCGTCGCGCAGGGCATGCTCTGCCAGAACCATCTCGAGACCGGCGTGCCGTACGTCAACGTGCCGCGCTCGATCGCCGAGGCCAACCAGGCGCGCACGGTGTGGCGCGCCAACGCGGCGTTCATGGGCCGGACGTACGACATCTGGCTGCCGGAGTGGTCGTTCAGCGGCCCCGGCCACGCGACCTTCCAGGGCCGCGACTCCTCGAGCGAGGTGGCGCAGGTCGAGCGCATCCTGCGCGACGTGCCGGGCCTGCCGGCGCACGAGGTCTACCGCTACGCCGGCTACTTCGAGTCGATCTGCGACGCGCTCGCCCACGAGGGCATGGGCCTGATGGTCCAGGCGCCCGAGACCTGGTCGCCGATGTCGCTGATCCATTCGGTGCCGCGCGAGGTCGACGCGAAGATGCGCCAGTACCAGCTCATCGCGCAGGCCGCCGAGCGTTACGAGCACATCATCGGCATGTCGCCGTACCAGTACTCGACCCAGCCGATGGGCAACTCGGAGTTCCCCGACCAGAACCGCAGCGGCCGCATCCGCGAGATGCGCCGGCAGTTCATCGCGAAGCACGGCTTCGAGCCCGGCGAGCTGAGCCAGGGCGGGCTGTACCTGGAGGCGCTGATGGCCGGCAGGCCGCTCACGCCCGAGCTCGCGGATCACGCGAAACGGTGGGAAGCCTGGGCCGGAGCGGTCGACGCTCTGGCCGGCGACTACAACGGCCTGGCGCGCGCCGCGATCGCGCCGCTGGTGCCGCGCTGGAAGCTGTGCGGCCAGGGTCCCGCCTACGGCTACGTCGGGAACTCGTCGGCGAACTGCGACGTGATCGAGGCGATGATGGGCAACGCCGACGGCGGCTGGCACCTGACGTGGAGCTCGTTCCTCATCCCCAAGACCGTCGCCTGCACCGGCGCCGAAATCTGGGCGTCGATGGGCGCGATGCCGAACGCCGGACCGAACGCCTTCCGCAACCTCGTCGCCGGCGCGCTGGCCGGCGGCGCGCGCGGCATCGGCTACTTCTGGGGCAAGGTCCCGGTGGTCTCGCCGGTCGGCGCCGCGCAGCTGCACCTCGATTCGGAGTTCCGCGAGGTCCAGGCGATGACCCGGCGCCTCGGCCCGATGCTGCGCCACGTCGCGGCGCGCGCCGACATCGCCGTGCTCTATCCGCATCGCCAGCTGATGTACGAGGACCTCAAGGTGACGCATCCGCAGTGGCGCCGCTACCAGGTCGAGCTGGGCGCGTGGTCGGCGATGGCGCAGCTCGCCCTGCTCGGCCACGACAGCGAGGTCCTGACCGAGGAGATGATCGACGCCGGCGAGCTCGATCGCTTCAAGGCGCTGATCGTCCCCGGCCTGCACCGCCTCGACGACGCGCATCTGAAGGCGATCGAGCGCTTCGCCGCCGCCGGCAGGCCGGTGATCGCCGGGTCGCTGACCACGCTGCTGCCCGCCGGCGCGACGCGCATCGACGACGACTTCGCCGACATCCTCTACACGAACAACGCCTGGATGTTCCAGGTCTACGGCGACGTCGAGCACGCGTGGCTGCTGCCCGAGCTGCGCCGCCGCACGGCGGTGCTCGCCACGGCGCTGGCGGGAAAGCTGACGCCGTTCGCGAGCGCCGACGGCACGCGCGTGCTGCTCCAGACCGATCGCGCCGGCGCCGGCCGCTACACCTGGGTGTGGAGCGGCACGTATCCGAGCTGGCTCGGCACCGGCCGCGTCCCGGTGTACGGCAACGAGGCCAACGAGCGCGTGGTCATGCCGCTGCGGGAGCCGATCTCGTTCGCGCCCGGCGGCGTGGTCTACGACGTCGTCGCGGGGGCGCCGGTCGCCGCCAGCGCGCGCGCCGACGGCCGCATGGCGACGACGTGCGATCTCGCTTCGTCGCCGTTCCGCCTGTACGTGACGCTGCCGACGGCGATCGCCGGCGTGCGCCTCGCGGCGCCGGACGCCGCCGCGCTCGGCGCGATGGTGCCGCTGACGGCGACGCCGGTCGACGCCGGCGGCGCGGCGATCGACGCCAGCATCCCGCTCGAGGTGACGATCACCGACGCCGACGGCGCGCTGGTCCAACGGCTCGACGCGGCGTCGCTCGGCAGCTGGGACGGCGCGGTCATGGCCGCGCTCGGCGCGCGCGCGGGCACCTGGACGGTGACGGTGCGCGAGCTGCTCTCCGGCCACGGCGCCAGCGCGACCATAGCGGTCGGCGAGGGAGCCACGCCGTTCGCGCAGGCGTTGCGCCCGGTGCCCGCGGTCGATGTCCAGCGCGCGGCGCTGGTCGGCGAATTCCTCGCCGCGCGCAAGAACGACGGCGATGCGGTGCTGATCCTGATGGACGACGCGCAGCTGGCGACGCGCCGCGCGCTGGCCGACGAGACCGCGCGCGCGCTGACCGCGCTCGGCATCGCCAGCGAGATCCGCAGCGCCGGCGACGCGTCGGTCTACGCGCGCGAGGAACGCGTGCACCTGTTCCCCGCCGGCGAGAAGACCGGCGCCTGGACCGAGATGAAGCCGGACCAGTACATCACGCGCCACGTCGTGCTGCTCGGCGGCGAGGGCGACAGCACGCTGATCGAGGAGATCCAGGAGGCGAACCTGCTGGCGCGTCCGCTGACCGAATCGTATCCGGGACCGGGCCGCGGGCTCGTCGCGCTGGTGCGCAGCCCGTTCGCGTACGGTCGCGACGTGCTGTGCCTGCTCGGCCCGGACGACACCGGCGTGCGCGCGGCGATCACCGCGCTGGCGGACGTGTCGGCTCCCGCCGCCGCGCCGGCGCCCATCCCGGTCGCCAAGCCCGCGCCCGAGCCCGCGAGCGAGCGCGCGACCGCGGCGATCAGCGCCGACGCGACGCCGCTGCCGCCCGCTCCGGTCGCGATGGCGTCGACCGGCGCACCGGTGCAGGCCATCGCCCATGCCGCCGACGGCAGCCGCCTGGCGTTCGCCTGCGGAGCGGTCGGCGACAACCTCTTCGTGCTCGACGGGGATGGGCGGATCCAGCTCGAGGACAAGGTCGGTCACGTGGACAGCGCCGCACTGGCGCTGCTGCCCGATGGGCGCATCGCCGTCGCATCGGACGGCTGGCTGTACCTGCGCGCGACCGACGGCTCGATCGCGTGGCGCATGCCGTTCTCCAGCCAGGCGACCGAACGCGGCGCGATCGACCCGCGCGGGCGCTGGTTCCTGAGCGGTCACGCCACGGGCTTCGCGGTCTTCGACGACGCGCTGAAGCGGCTCTGGGGCTTCGATGAGTGGGAGCAGCTCGCGAGCCGGACCGACCTCATCGCCGGCCGGGCGGCGACCTGGGTCGGCTCGCTCGATGGCGGCGACGCGATCGTCTACCGGGTCGTCGGCAAGGCGCCCGGAGTGGCCGGCGCGTACGGGGACGAGCTGATCGTCGCCGATGCGCTCACCGGTACCGAGCGCCGACGCGCGTCGCTCGACGTCCGCGCCATGGCCGCGCTGGTCGGCTGGGCGCCCGAGGCGACGCCGACCATCGAGACGCTGAGCATGCTGCCGGGGGGCGCGGGTATCCTGGTGCGGATCGCGTGGAGGAAGGACGAGGCGCACGTCCTGCTCGACCGCGATTTCGCGCCGCGGCGCGGCACGCGCTTCCGCAACCCGGGGCCGCTGGGCGTCCAGCACATCGACAACGCGACGCTGCTGTCCGACCAGCGCCTGATCTTCACCGTCGCCGACCGCCTGTGCGTGACGGACGCCGCGTGGACGTCCGTGGACTCCATGATCTGCGACGGGCTGGTGCTCTCGGCGCTGGTCGACGAGACGCGCGGGCGGGTCGTGTTCTCCAGCTATGGCGGGGACGTCACCGCGGTCGACCTCGCGCTGAAGCCGCTGTGGCGCGCCGGCCTGGGCACCGCGGCGTCGCTGGTCGCGCTCGACGATGGCCGGATCGTCGCCGGCACCGTCCGCGGCGACGCGGCGATGCTCACCGCCGACGGACGCGTCGCCTGGACGACCGCGCTGCCCGCGTTCATGCCGGACGATCAGGTCGAGCGCCGCTGGGCCGAGCTCGAGGCGCTGCCGAGCGCCAACGGCGCCGCCGCGGCGTCGCCGTTGGCGCGCATCGAGGATCAGGTGCCGCTGGGTCCGGATCTCCTGCGCCTCGCCGGCCAGGTCGGCGAGGCGCCGATCAGCGCCGCGGCTCCCGGCGAGGCGTTCGCCACGTATCTCGTCGAATGGACCTGCCGCGGCGACGGCGAGATGGTCCTCGAAGCCTCGGAGGACGAAGCCGGGGCGGCGGCGCCGACCAGCCGCCTGTCGCTGCGCCGGCGCGCCGACGCCACCGACCGCGCCGAGCGCGCGATCCTGCGCCTCGGGGATCGGCCGGAGTCGTTCGCGGTCGCCGTGCGCGCGGTCTCGGGCGGCGCCGCGTGCGCGGTCAGCGTGCGCCAGCTGCTCTTCCCGTCGCCCGACATCGCGCGCATCCCGGAGCTCTACCGCGATCTCGCCCATCCCGCGGCCCAGGCCGACCCGCCGGCGAAGGCCGCGATCTTCGGCGAGGACCTCGCGTGGGGGAACAACGCGGCGTGGTCGACGCTGATCGCCAATCCGTTCTGCCTGCTCGACGGCCGGATGTTCGCGCGCGAGCCGCAGCTCAACGGCGGCACGTGGTGGATCGGCAACGACACCTCGCGCAGCGCCACCGCGCACGCGCTGATCCCGTCGACGATCATCATCGAGCTGCCGCGCAAGCGCGTCATCTCGCACATCGTGATCAGCGAGAGCGTGGATCAGCCGCGGGTCGGCTCGCTGTGCATCGAGGCGTTCGTCGAGGCGACCGAGACCCGCCAGGACCTGAGCGCCTTCGAGAAGCGCCAGGCGGCGCGCGGCGCGTGGCACAACCTGGTCAAGACCCGCGACGACGTGGGCACCTACCACCTCTGGAAGCTGGCCACGCCGGTCGGCACGCGCCGCCTGGCGATCACCGTGCTCGCGGGGCATACGGCGATCGACGAGATCGAGCTGTACGAGGATCCGGCGAACTTCCGCCGCGCCTCGCCGAAGAAGTGACCCGACGACGCTGCGCCTCGCGAGGCGGAGGACCCCGGATGCACCTCATGATCGGAACCGGCGCTGTGGCGTCGTGGCGATGCCTGCTGATCGGCGTCGTGGCCATCGCCATGTCGACCGCCGGCGAGGCGCCGGCGCGCCCCGATCCCTTCGCCGCGATCCTGGCGACGGTCCAGCCGCTGGCCGAGCCGCGCGGCGATCGCGCGCCGCTGTGGGTGTGGACGTGCGACTACCCGCTCGATGCCGACGACGCGACGCTGCGCGCCGCGGTGGCGGCGATGGAGGCGCGCGGCATCGGCCTGTTCTGCCGGTGGACCGGAGACGCCGCCGCCAGCGCGGCACGTTGCATCCGGCTGGCGCGGATCCAGCGCGAGCTCGGCGCGCCGGTGGCGATCGACCTGGCCGGCGACCTCATCCACGGCGTGCACGACGGCTCCGACGCGACCGCGCACCACGATGCCGACGGCACGGCGCTGCTCAGCGACTTCATGGTGTGGAAGGCCGGGTGCCCGTTCGCCGACCTCGACGATCGGCTGCAGGCGCGTACGTCGAAGATCGACGCGTTCCTCGCCGCGTACGCGGCCGCCGGGGTCGAGCCCGATTTCATCACCGGCGATTACGAGTTCGACGGCCCATCGGAGTGGAACGACTCGTGGGCGCTGGCGAAGCGCTGCGTCGCCTGCCGCGCGCGGATCCCGGCCATCGACGACGACTTCACCGCCTACCAGCGCGCCGTGCGTGCCGAGCGCTCGCGCTGGCAGAAGGAGCTGATCACGGCGACGGTGAAGGCGCGCTTCCCGCGCTGCCGGGTCGGCGTCTACGGGATGAATCCGCACGACGGCCACCGCTACTGGCACGACTTCTTCGAGTCGCACACGCGCATTCCCGGCGTGGCGTACGTCGAGGACCACGGCGCCGCCTACCGCCCGTGGGCCCACGAGTTCGACGCCGCCGGCTACGACGTCGCCATGCCGGTGTGCTACATCCTGCCGCACGCCTTCGCCTACGCGGTCGAATCCGCCGAGGACCAGGCGTGGTTCGCCTTCGCCAACCTGCTGCGCGAAGGCGGCAGCGCCGGCGCGGCGACGCCGGCGGAGGTGCCGATCTATCCGTTCGTCCACGCCGACCCGGCGTTCGCGGTCGAACGCTACGAGGAGGCGCTGTGGCACCTGCTGCTGCGCGGCGCCGACTCGTTCTGCATGTGGTGTCCGGCGGAGGCCATGGCGGCGCAGCTCGCGCCGGTCCACCGCGTGTGGGCGGCGGCGGGCCAGCACCGCGACTTCCTCGCCGGCGGGACGCCCGTGGTGTCGGGCGTTCCGCCCGGGCCGGGACCAGCGGTGTCGGCGCTGAAGCTGGGCGGGCGCCTGCTCGTGCGCCGCACGGACGGCGCGCCCCATCCCGGTGGCGTATCCCTCGCGATCGACAGGTCGCCGATCGACATCCCCGCCGCACCGGGACGCTGCCAGGTGATCGACCTGCCCTGAGACGCGCGATGTCCGAATGGCGAGCCACGCGTGCCCGCCTAAGACGGACGGCGCATGCGATCGGCCATCGGCGTCGCGCTCGCGCTGGGACTCGTGGCCGCGGCCGCGTGCGCCAGCCGACCCGTCGACGGTCCGCGACCGCCGCCGGTGACGGCCACGCAGGCGGTCGATCATCCCGGCCTCGGCCACGTCGTCGCCTTCACCGCGGGCATCTGCTCGGGCGCGGCGCCGGAGGGGGACGACGGCTTCGACGCCCTCGTCGCGCTCGGCTTCCGGACGGTGCTCTCCGTCGACGGCGCCAGGCCCGATCTGCCGCGGGCGCACGCCCGCGGCCTGCGCTACGTCCACCTGCCGATCGGCTACGACGGCATCGACGAGGCCCGGGGCCTGGCGATCGCGCGCGCGGTGCGCGATCTGCCGGGGCCGATCTACATCCACTGCCATCACGGCAGGCATCGCAGCGCCGCCGCCGCCGGCGTGGCCGGGGTGACGCTCGGCCACCTGACGCCCGACCAGGCGGGCGCGCGCATGGCGGTGTCGGGGACGTCCCCGAGCTATCCGGGGCTGCACCGCTGCGTGGCGCTGGCGCGGCCGGCGGCCAGGCGCGTCGACACGGCGTCGGCGGACTTCCCCGAGACCTGGGCGAGCACCGGCACGGTCGACTCCATGGTCGCGATCGACGACGCGTTCGATCGCCTGAAGGCGTGCGCGCAGGCCGGCTGGACCGCGCCGCTCGACCACGCGGATCTCGTGCCCGCGGCCGAGGCGGGTCGCCTGGCCGATCTGCTGCGCGACCTGGCCGCGCACGACGAGTCGCTCGGCCGCGGCGACGCCTTCCGCCGCGACCTGCGCGAGGCGCAGGAGCACGCGTCGCGGCTCGAGACCGCCCTGGTCGATGGCGCGGGCGCGGCCGAGGCGAGCCGCCGTCTGCGCCTGGTCGCCGAGTCCTGCACGGCCTGTCACGCCCGCCACCGCGATTGACCGGCACGTCGATCGGCGCGGAGGATGTGAGCGGATGTGAGCGTCAGGGAGCGCGGCGCCACACGTCCAACTTGTACCACCATCGCATGGGTCATAGTCCGGAGTGAGATGACCGAGCATCCCCGCATCGAACGGCTGATGACGGCGGTCGCGCGTCGCGAACGCCTGGCCGGCGTGGCCAGCGCGACCGGCATCGCCTTCCTCGTGCTGGGCGGCGCGGCGCTCGCCTACATCGTCCTCGCGCGCGCCACCGGGCTGGTCAGCGACGCCCATGCCTGGCTGGCATGGCTGGCGGCGCCGCTGGCGCTGGCCGTCGGCGTGATCGCCACCCGCTCGCGTCCGCGCCTCGCGGTCGCCCGCCTGATCGATGCGCGTGATCGCGACGAGGATCTCTTCGCCACCGCCGTCACCCTGCACGCCAGCGCCGGCGCGTACCACGACGCGGTCCTCGCGCGCGCCGCGGACCGCGCCGCCGAGCTGCGCGCGTCGGCGCTGCGCCCATGGCGGCCGTGGCGCGGCGCGGCCGTCGCCGCGGGCCTCGCGCTGACGCTGACCGCGATCGCGCTGTGGCTGCCGCGCTTCGATCCGTTCGGCCTCGAGGCGCAGCGCGCGCAGGCCGCGCTCAAGCGCGAGCGCCTCGCCGAGGCGCGCGAGGAGGCGAAGAAGCGCATCGAGGATCTGCGCGCGAAGAAGCCCGACGCCGCGGTCTCGGCGACGGTGGCCGCCGAGCTCGAGCGCCTGGTCGCGACCTTCGCCGCGGCGCGCCCGGAGACCCCGAAGGAGACCGGCGCGCGGCTCGCCGAGGCGCAGAAGGAGCTGGCGCGCGCCTTCAACGAGGCGCGCGCCAAGGACTTCGCGTCGAGCGCCTCGCTCGCCGACAGCCAGCGCCTGGGCAGCGCGCTGAGCGACCAGCTGGAGAAGGACCTGGCGCGCGGCGACGAGCGCGCCGCGGTCGAGCGCCTCGCCAAGCTCGAGCAGCTGGCCAAGGCGCTCGCCGATGCCGGCGATCCGGCCGAGCGCGAACGCCTGCGCCAGGAGCTCAAGCAGGGCCTGCGCGAGCTGGCCGACGCCGCGGCCGCGCAGCCGTCCGGCGCCAAGGCGGCCCAGGCGCTGAGCGCGGCGCTCGAGCAGCTGGCGCAGGGCGCCGATCCCGCCCTGGAGAAGGGCGCGGCGGAGGCGCTGCGCGAATCGCTGGCGCTGGCGCAGCTCGAGATGCAGGCGCTCGGCCAGGACGCGCGCGACGGCCAGCAGCTGCGCGAGGCGCTGCAGGCGCTGCAGATGGCGCGCCAGCTCAACGAGCGCGAAGGCGGACTCGACGGCCGTGCGGGCGAGGCCGCCGGGGCCAAGCGCGTCGAGGACTACAAGAAGCTCTACCAGCGCATGCTCGAGCAGGGGATGCTGAGCGACGGCGACAGCGATGGCGATGGCGATGGCGATGGCGACGGCGAGGGCGAGGGCAAAGGCAAGGGCAGGAAGAAGAAGAACACCGGCGGCGGAGGGCAGGCCTCGGGTGGCAAGTCCGAGTTCAACGACGACGCGGTCACCGGCTCCACGCCCGAGAAGGCGCACGCCGACATCGGTCCCGGGCGCGTGCTCATGCAGTGGAAGGCGGCGGGCGAGGCCGAGGCGGGGACCGCGCGCGAGGACTACCAGCGCGCCGAACGCGAGGTCCAGCAGCAGGTCAGCGAGGCGCTGCTGCACGAGCAGCTGCCGCCCGGCTACGAGGACGCCGTCCGCCGTTACTTCGATCTCGATCAGGCGCCATGAGCGCGCGCCGCGCGGCCGGCGCGTTCGCGGTCGCGATCGTCGTCGCCATCGCCCTGGTCGCGGCGCAACGCCGCTGGTGGCCGACGGCCGAGGGCGCGGTGGTGGTGTACTGCGCCCACGACGCGGTCTTCGCCGGGAACCTGCTCGCCGAGTTCACGCGCCGCACCGGCATCGCAGTCGCCGTGCGCTACGACGGCGAGGCGACCAAGTCGCTCGGCCTGGTGGAACGCCTGATCGGCGAAGCCGCCGCGCCGACGTGCGACGTGTTCTGGAACAACGAGCTGCTCGGCACCATGGATCTCGCCGAGCGCGGGCTGCTCGCGCCGTACCAGGGCGCGGCGTGGCAGCGGATGCCGGCGGGCGCGCGCGACGCCGACGGGCGCTGGGTCGCGTTCGCGGCGCGGCTGCGCGTGCTGCTGGTCGAGCGCGGTCTCGCCGCGGACGAGGCGGCGGTGCGCGCGCGCCTGGCGTCGCCGGGCGGCGATCTCGCCCGCGTGGCCATCGCTAAACCGCTGTACGGGACGACGCTGTCGCACTACTGCGCGTGGTGGCGCGGCCTCGGCCCGGCCGGCCTGCAGGCCTGGCACGCCGACGCGCGCGCGCGCGGCATGCGCGAGGTCGACGGCAACGGCGCCGTGAAGGACCTGGTCGCGGCCGGCGCCTGCGACATCGGCTTCACCGACACCGACGACGCCTTCGCCGCGCTCGATGCCGGCGCGGCGGTGGCGATGCTGCCGGCGCGCGTGCTGGTGGATGGACGCGAGGCGACGATCGCCGTGCCGAACACCGTCGCGGTCGTCGCCGGCGGGCCGCATCCCGCGCACGCGCGCGCGCTGGTCGACTTCCTCGCTTCCGTCGAGGGCGAGCTGCTGCTCGCGCGCTCGCCGTCGCGCCAGGTGCCGCTCGGCCCCGTCGACGACGCGGCGCTGCCCGACGAGGTGCGCCGCCTGCGCGGCTGGGTCGGCGAGTCGCTGCCCCTGGCCGAGCTCGCGCCGATCCGCGCGCCATGCCTGGCGTGGCTCAAGCAGGCGTACGCGCCATGAGCGCCCTCGCGGCGCTGCCCATCGATGTCGCGCGCGCGCTGGCGATCGCCGGCGTCGCCACCGCGGCGGGCGCGGCGCTGGGCGCCATCGCGCGTCGGCGCCTGGCGCTGGCGGCGATCGCGCTGTGCCTGGCGATGCCGCCGATCGCCATCGCCTACGCCTGGGCGGCGACGCCCGGGCTGCACCGCGTCGCGGATCCCGCGCACGTCGTCCTCGCCGCGCTGCGCCTGGCGCCGCTGGCCCTCGCCGTGGCGCTGATCGCGCCGCCGGCGCCGTTGGGCGCGCGCGGCCTGCACTGCGAGCGGCTGGCGGGCGCGGGCGCCGCGCGCCTCGCCCGGCGCTGGTGGCTCCAGGGCCCCGGCCGGCGATGGCTCATCGCGCTGCTCGCGCTGATGCCGCTGGCCTTCGCCGAGTTCGAGATCGGCGCGCGCTTCGCCGTCGGCGCCTGGGCGGTGCGGCTCTTCGACGCCCAGGCGGGTGGCCGCCCGGTCAGTGCGACGCTCATCGATGCCGCGCCCGGCGTGGCGGTGCAGCTCGCGGCGCTGATCGGCGCCGGGGCGCTGATGCGGCGACGCGGCGCGGTAGCCGAGGCGCCGCCGGAGCCCGGCCGCGCGCGGCGCATCGCCGGCTGGAGCGTGCTCGGAGCCGCGGTCGCGGCGCTGGTCGTGGCGCCGCTCGCGCGCCTGCTGCCGACGATCGACGTCGCGGCGCTCGATCCGGCCATCGCGCGCGAGCTCGCCGCCACCGCGCTGTTCGCGGTCGCCGCCGCGACCTGCGCCTGGGCGCTGACCGCGCCGCTGGCCGGCCGGCGCCCGTGGCTGATCGCGGCGCTGCTGGCGCCCGGGCTGTGCGGGTCGCTGGTGATCGGGCTGCTCGGCCTGGCGACGCTGCGCGCGACGCCGGCCGCGGGCCTGGCGACGACGCCGCTGCCGCTGCTCATCGCGCTGGTGGCGATCGCCCTGCCCTTCGCCCTGACCGCGCGCGTCGCGCTGGCGGCGCCGCGCAGCGCATCGGTGCATGTCGCCGCGCTGCTCGCGTCCGGATCCGCGGCGCAGCGCTCGGCCGGCGAGCGCCTGCGCTGGCGCGCGAGCGGGCGCTTCGCCTGGCTGGCGTGGACGCTGGTGATGTGGTGGTGCGCCGGCGACCTCGCCGCCTCGTCCATCCTCCATCCGATCGGCATGACCCCCGCGCTGGTCCTGCTCTACAACTTCATGCACTACGGCGAGAGCGCGGCGCTGACCTCGCGGCTGGTGCTGGCGGTCGTGGCGCCGCTGGCGATCGCCGCGGCCGCGTACGCGGCGATGCGCGGCGGCCATCGGCTGCTGCACGGTGGCGCGCGTGGCTGAGCAGCTCTGGTCGCTCGCCGGCGTCAGCGTCCCCGGTCGCGCCGCGCCGCGGCTCGACGACGTGACGCTGCGCATCGACGCCGGCATCACCGCGGTCATCGGCCACTCCGGCGCCGGCAAGACCACGCTGTGCGACGTGCTGGTCGGCTTCGAGCGCGGCTTCAGCGGACGGCTCGACGCGCCGTCGCGCACGCCCGGCCCGCTGCCGCTGTACTGGGCGCCCGCCGACGGCCTGTGGGCGGACACCGATGCGCGCGGGCACCTGAGCCGCGTTGCGCCGGATGGCCGCGCCAGCGACGAGCTGATCGCGACCTTCGATCTGGCGTGGTGCGCGGACGCGAAGCCGGCGCAGCTCTCGGCCGGCGAACGCGACCGGCTCGCGGTGGCGCGGGCGCTGGCCTCGCGCGCGGCGGTGCTGGTGCTCGACGAGCCGTTCGCCCATGTCGAGCGCGCCGCCGCCTGGCGCTACTGGCGGGCGCTGATCGATCTGGCGCGCGCGCAGGGGCAGTCGCTGGTCTACGCGACGCATGCGCCCGACGCGGTGATCGGCCACGCCGACCGCGTGGTCTGCCTGCGGCTGGGGCGCGTCCTCGCCGCCGGGCCGGTCGACGAGATCCACCAGCGCCCGGCGAGCGCGACGATCGCCGCCTGCCTGGGCGAGGCCAACTGGCTCGAGCCGGCGCAGGCGCGGCGCTGGTTCGGCGCGGAGGCGCCGCAGTGCCTGCGTCCGGAGCGCGTCGTCGTGCAGCCGGACCCGGCGGGCGGAGCCACGGTGCGCGCGTCGCGCTTCCACGGCGCGATCGCCGAGAGCGAGCTGACCAGCGATGACGGCACGCAGCTGCGCATCCTGCACCGGCCGCCCGGCGCGCTCGCCGCGGGGACGCGCGTGGCGGTGCGCCTGGCCCTCATGCTCATCGCGCTCGGGCTGGGCGGCTGCGGCGACGCGCCGCCGACCAGCGCGCCGCGCGCCAGCGTCAGCGTCATGCTGCCGCTCGACGGCGATGCGCAGCCGGCGCCGCGCGGCGTCGGCCATGGCATCGGCGGCGAGGTCCTGGTGGTCGACACCGCCGGCCGTGTGCTGACCTACGGCGCCGATCTGGTCCTCCGGCGCCAGTGGCGGATGCCGGCGTGGGACGTCGGGCGTCCGGAAGGCGTCGCCCGGCTGCGTGACGGCCGCGTCGCGGTCGCCGACACCCACTACCACCGGGTGGTGATCTTCGCAGAGGATGGCACGGTCGCCGGCATGTTCGGCACGCAGGGGGATGAGGCCGGGCGGTTCCGCTATCCGGTGGCGGTGGCGTGCGACGACGCCGACCGGCTCTACGTCGCCGAATACGGCGGCAACGACCGCATCCAGGTGTTCACCGCCGACGGCGCGCACCTGCGCACGATCGGCTCGTTCGGCACCGCTCCCGGGCGGTTCCAGCGGCCGCAGGGCCTGGCCTGGCGCGATGGCCGCCTGGCGGTCGCCGACGCGATGAACAACCGCATCCAGGTGATGAGCGATCAGGGCGAGCTGATCCGCGTGATCGGCGAGGGGCTCGACCTGCGCTTCCCGTACGCGGTGGCCTTCGATCGCGAGGGGCGGCTGTGGACGGTCGAGTACTCGGGCAACCGCGTCACCCGGCTCGACGACGAGGGGCGCATCCTCGCGCGCCATGGCGGCGGCGGGCGCGGGGCGGGCGAATACTCGACGCCGTGGGGCATGACGGTCGCCGATGACGACGCGGTGTGGATCGCCGACACCGGCAACCGCCGCCTGACCAGGCTGGTCCCATGACGCGCGCCACGGCCAGCCCGATGAAGCGCCTCCTCGGCCTGCCGGCGCACGTGCTGCGGCGCCTGGTGCCGGCGCCGCGGCGCGCGGTGCGCGCGCGCGGCGCGGCGCCGCTGGTGATCTTCCTCGCGCTGTACGCCGCGGCCGCGATCACCCTGGTGATGCGCGACATCGCCGCGTTCGCCGCCCCGGCGGCGTTCGCCTGGATGCTGGTGACGCCGTGGGTGTGGTGGCTGCACGCCGCCGGCTGGGGCGGGCTCGGCGGCGGCCGCGCCCAGGTCGCGCTCATCGTGCGCCTGTCGCTGATCGGCCTGGCCGTCGCCATCCTCGCCGAGCCGCGCGCGGTGCGCGTCAGCGACGGGCTGAGCGTGATGTACTGCATCGACCGTTCGGATTCGATCGGCCAGGGCGCCGCCGATGGCGCGCGGCGCTGGATGCTCGCGACCGTCGCCGACAAGCCCGCCACGGACGAGGCCGGGCTCGCGGTGTTCGGGCGCGAGGCGGCGATCGAGCTGCCGCCGCGCCAGAGCTTCCCGTTCGAGGCCTTCACCACCCGCGTCGCGCGCGACGGGACCGATCTGGCGCGGGCGTTGGCGCTGGCCGCGGCGGTGATCCCCGAGGAGCGGAACGGCCGCATCGTCCTGGTCTCGGACGGCGCGGCGACCCAGGGCGACCTCGACCGCACGCTCGACCAGCTGGCGCAGCGCGGCATCGCCGTCGACGTGCTGCCGGTGGCGTACGACCACAGCCGCGAGGTCTGGGCGGAGAAGATCAGCCTGCCGCGCGACGTGCGCGTCGGCGAGACCTACGAGGCCGGCGTGCTGGTCAGCGCGCTCGACGCCGGCGCGGGCGAGCTGGTGCTGCGCGAGAACGGGCGCGAGATCGCGCGCAGCCCGGTCAGCTGGCGCGCGGGCAAGAACCGCTTCTCCCTGCCGCTCTACCTGCGCACGCCGGGCTACTACGAATACGCGGCGACCATCGAGCCGGCAGCCGGCGCCGACGGCTGGAGCGAGAACAACACCACGATCGGCTACGTGAACCTCGAGGGCGAAGGCCGCGTCCTGGTGCTGACCGATCCGGAGGGCGAGCCGGCCGACGCGCAGCCGCTGGCCAAGGCGCTGCGCGAGCACGACCTGGTGGTCGACCTCATGACCGCGTACGAGTGCCCCGGCGACGCGCTGGCGATGCTGCCTTACGACGCCATCGCGCTGGTCAACGTCCCGGCCGACGCGCTCGATCCGACGCAGCAGCAGGCGATCCACGACGCGGTCTACGATCTCGGCGTCGGCCTGGTGATGGTCGGCGGCAAGAACGGCTTCGGGCCCGGCGGCTGGAACCGCACGCCGGTCGAGACCTGCCTGCCGGTGTCGATGGACATCTCGCAGCGCAAGGTCCTGCCCAAGGGCGCGCTGGCGATCGTCCTGCACACCTGCGAGTTCGCTGACGGCAACACCTGGGCCAAGCGCATCACCAAGGAGGCGATGAAGGTGCTCGGCGCCAAGGACGAGGTCGGCGTCATCGATTACGACTACCAGGGCGGCGTGCAGTGGGTCTTCCCGCTGACCGAGGCGGCCGAGTACGATCGCATCGCGCCGCTGGTCGAGCAGGCCGAGCCGGGCGACATGCCGAGCTTCACCGACACCATGGAGCTGGCGCTGACCGGGCTGAAGGCGAGCGACGCCGCGACCCGCCACGTGATCATCATCAGCGACGGTGATCCGTCGCCGCCGCCGCCGGAGCTGATCGAACGCTACGTCGCCGCGAAGATCACCATCTCGGCGGTCACGGTCTTCCCGCACGGCAACACCGAGCCGCCGGCGTTCCGCGCCATCGCCCTCGCCACCGGCGGCCGCTCGTACTTCCCGAACGATCCCGGCAAGCTGCCGGCGATCTTCATCAAGGAGGCGAAGACCCTCAAGCGCAGCCAGATCCAGAACATCGTCTTCGTGCCGAAGGCGGGCATGCCGTCGCCGATCATGAAGGGCATCGACGCGGTGCCGGCGCTGCAGGGCTACGTCCTGACCACGCCGAAGAGCGGCTCGCAGACCATCCTCGAAGGGCCCGACGAGGAGGAGGACGATCCGGTCCTCGCCCTGTGGCGCTACGGCATCGGCGCCAGCGCCGCGTGGACCTCCGACCTCGGGCCGAACTGGGGCACGGACTGGGTCGGCTGGGAACGCTACGCGGCGTTCGTCCAGCAGCTGTTCACCGCGATCGCGCGCAGCGAGCGCCGCGGCCGGCTGCGCATGAGCGCCGAGCCCGACGGCGACGTCGGCACTATCATCGTCTCGGACACCGCGCGCGACGCCGGCTTCCTCGCGCTGCGAGCCCGTGTCGGCCTGCCCGACGCCTCGCACGCCGACGTCGAGCTGCGCCCGGTCGCGCCCGGCCGCTACCAGGGCACCTTCCGCCTCGCCGGCAAGGGCCGCTACCAGGTGGTGGTCGCCGGGGGCGACGGCGAGCAGCAGGAGCGCGCGGTCGGCGGCTTCGTCGTGCCGTACTCGGCCGAGTACCTGCGCTTCCGCTCCGACCCGTTCCTGCTGCGGCGCATCGCCGAGCGCACCGGCGGGCGCGAGCTGACCGGCGACGAGGACGGCGCCGCGCTGTACGACGTGCCGCGCCAGCGCCGCGCCAGCTCGCGCCCGATCTTCGATCTGCTGCTGGTGCTGCTGGCGTGCCTGCTGCCGCTCGACGTCGCGGTGCGGCGCGTGCAGATCGACTGGTCGGCCATCGCCGCGCGCCTGCGCGGACGCCGCGCGGCGCCGACCGCGACGATGTCGGCGCTGCTCGGGGCGAAGCAGCGGGCCGCGCAGGGCAACGAGGCGCGCTCGGTCGAGATGCCGCTGCCGCCCGCGCCGTCGCGCGGCGAGGCGCTGGGGCCGGCGCCGAAGCCCGCGCCGCGCGCACCGGCGCCGCCGCCGCCGCCTGCCGGCTCCGCGTCGAGCATGGCCGGGCGCCTGCTCGAGGCGAAGCGCCGCCGTCAGCAGGAACAGGACGACAAGCCCTCGTGATTTCCGTGTCCCTCTCCAGGAGCCCCCGATGAACGAAGCCGCCCAGCAGCAGGAACAGGAGATCGCCGTCATGCGCGGCGAGCTCGGGCGCGTGCGCGCCGAGATCGGCAAGGTCATCGTCGGCCAGGAGCGCGTGGTCGACGGCGTCATCGCCGCGCTGCTGTGCGGCGGCCACGTCCTGCTCGAGGGCGTGCCCGGGCTGGGCAAGACCGAGCTGATCAAGGCGCTGTCGCGCGTGCTCGATCTCCAGTTCCGCCGCATCCAGTTCACGCCCGACCTGATGCCCGCCGACATCATCGGCACGACGGTGATGACCACCGCCGCCGACGGCCGGCATGCGCTCGAGTTCCGCCGCGGGCCGATCTTCACCCAGCTGCTGCTGGCGGACGAGATCAACCGCGCGACGCCCAAGACCCAGTCGGCGCTGCTCGAGACCATGCAGGAGGGCTCGGTCACCGTCGGCGGCACGACCCACCAGCTGGCGCCGCCGTTCGTGGTGCTGGCGACCCAGAATCCGCTCGAGCAGGAGGGCACGTATCCGCTGCCCGAGGCGCAGCTCGACCGCTTCCTGTTCAAGTTCACCGTGCCGTTCCCGACGCGCGCCGAGCTCAGCGAGGTCGTCAGCCGGACGATCCTCAAGCCGCAGATCGCGGTCGAGAAGATCCTCGACGCGGCGCGCATCATGGGCCTGCGCGCGGCCCTGGATAAGATCGTGGTCTCGCCGTCGGCGCGCGACTACGCTGTCGGCCTGGTGGTCGCGACGCATCCCGAATCGGACGTCGCGCCGCCGAAGGTGAAGCGCTTCGTGCGCTGGGGCGCGTCGCCGCGCGCGGCGCAGGCGCTGGTGCGCGCGGCCCGGGTGCGCGCGCTGGCGCAGGGACGCGCCCACGTCGCCGCGGCCGACATCCGCCACTACGCGGTCGAGGTGCTGGCCCACCGCGTGATCCTGAACTACGACGGCCAGGCCGAGGGCGTGGCGATCGGCGACCTGGTCGCCGAGATCGTCGCCGAGCTGCCGGAGGCGGCGAAGGCGTCGTGACCTCCGTCGCGCGCATGACGACCCTGCTGCCCAACGAGCTGATCGCGCGGCTCGAGCGCCTGCGCGTGCAGGCGCTGCGCCGCACGACCAGCCGTGGGCGCGGCGACCACCTGACCGGGCGCGGCGGCGCGAGCGTCGACTTCGTCGACTTCCGCGACTACGCGCCGGGCGATGATCTGCGCTTCGTCGACTGGAACGTGTTCAGCCGGCTCGGACGTCCGTACCTCAAGCTCTACAAGCTCGAGGAGGAGCGCCACCTCGCCATCGTCGTCGACGTCAGCCGCTCGATGCGCTTCGAGGGCAAGCTGGCCAAGGCGCGCGAGCTGGCGGCGGCGTTCGCGGTGATGGGACTGCACGGCGACGACCGCGTCGGGGTATGGGCGGTCGACGGCACGACCAAGGACCCGCAGCGCCTGCGGCCGGCGCGCGGCCGGCAGTTCCTGCGCCGCGCCTTCGCCGCCCTCGAAGGCGTGACCGAGGCCGAGGGCACCGTGCCGATCGAGCGCGCGCTCGAGGAGCTGCTCAACCGCGGCCGCGGGCGCGGCGTGGTGGTCGTGCTCTCCGACTTCCTCACCGCCGGCGATCTGACCCGCTCGCTCAACCTGGTCGCCGCGGCGGGCTGGGAGCCGCTGCTGGTGCAGATCCTCGGCGCCAGCGAATTGGATCCGGAGCTGTCGGGCGACGCGCGCCTGGTCGACAGCGAGACCGGCGAGGAGCTCGACGTCTCCGCCGCCGGCGACCTGCTGGCGCTGTACCACGAGCACCGCCTCGCCCACCAGCGCCGCCTCGCGGCATGGTGCGCGCGCCGCCAGGGGCGCTTCGTCGACGCGCCGGCGAGCGAGGATACCGGCGCGATCGTCGCGCGCCTGCGGCGCGCCGGGTGGCTCGCGTGATCGGCGCGCATGCGGTCGCCGCGGCCTGGCTGGCGCTGCTGGCCCTGCCCATCGTGCTGTTCTACTTCCTCAAGCTGCGGCGCTCGCGCCTCGAGCTGCCGTCGCTGGCGCTGTGGCGCCAGGTCATCGAGGACCGCCGCGTCAATTCGCCGTTCCAGCGCCTGAAGCGCCACCTGCTGCTCTACCTGCAGCTGCTGATGCTGGCGCTGATCGTGCTGGCGGCGATGCAGCCGTTCCTCCATTCGGGCGGCGCGCGCCTGGAACGCGTGCCGGTGCTGATCGACGTCAGCGCGAGCATGGGCGCGCGCGCCGACGGCGGCGCGACGCGCCTCGACGAGGCCAAGAAGCTGGTCGCGGGCATGATCGACGCGCAGGCCGCCGATCAGCAGCTCTGCCTGATCGCGGTCGGGCGCGTGCCGCGCCGGCTGACCGGGTTCACCGACGATCGCCGCGAGCTGACGCGCGCGCTCGAGTCGCTCGCGCCGGAGGAGGCCGCCGCCGACGTCGCCGCCGCCCTGCACCTCGCGCAGGCGATGGGCCGCGCCGACCCGTTCCAGCGCGCGGTGCTGGTCAGCGACGGCAACGTCCCCGATCCGATCGACGTCGACCTCGCCTTCCGCATGGACTACCGCCTGGTCGGATCGGGCACCGCGAACGCGGGCATCACCGCGTGCAGCGCGCGCCGGCGCAGCGACCGCGCGTGGGAGCTGATGGTGGCGATCGAGTCGTCGGCCGACGCCTCGGGCGCGGCGACGCTGGCGCTGCTGGTCGATGGCGAACCGGCGGCGACCCGCGACCTGCTGCTGACGCCCGGCGGAGCCGACCGCGCCTCGTTCCGCGTCGAGGGCGGCGGCGACGTCGAGGTGCGGCTGGACGTGCAGGGCTTCGACGCGCTGGCGGTCGACGACCGCGCCTTCCTGTCCCTGCCGGCGTTGAAGCCGGTGCGGGTGGCGGTGGCGGCCTCGCTGCCGGCGTGGCGCAAGGCGATGTCCGCGCAGCCCGATGTCGAGATCGTGGCGAGCGAGCCGGACATCGTCATCGCCGACGGCATCACCGGCGACGACCGCGCGTCGCTGCGCGTCGCGGTCGGGGCGGTGCCCGCCGAGCTGACGGCGCTGGTCGAACGCGGCGACGGCGCCAGCAGCGTCGTCGACTACCAGCGCTCGCATCCGCTGCTGGCCCACGTCGTGCTCGACGACCTGGTGGTGGCGCAGCGCATCGCCTGGGCGCCGGGCATCGGTGAGAACAATGGCGAGAGCGCGGCCGAGCTGCTCGGCTGGCGCGTGCTGGTGCACGGCGACCGCGGGCCGCTGCTCGTCGCGCACGAGCGCGCCGGCGGCGCCGACCTCGCGCTGCTCTTCCATACCGACCGCTCGACCCTGCCGTTCCGGCTCGGCTTCCCGGTGCTGATCGGCAACCTGGTCGCGCACGCCCTGCACCTGCGCGGCCAGGACGAGATCGTCTGCGCGCCGGCCGGGACGCTGCCCGCGCTGACCGTCGCGCCGGGCAGCGAGGTGACGGTGGTCGATCCCGACGGCGCCAGCGCGAGCGCGGTCGCCGGTCCCGACGGCGCGGTGGTCGGCGTCGCGGCGCCGCGCGCCGGCTTCTACCGGCTCAGTGGCGCGGGCATCGAGCAGGTGGTCGGCGTTGGCCTGGTCGACACGCGCGAGAGCCGCCTGACGCGCGTCGACACGCTGCGCGTGCGCGAGGTCGCGGTCGACGCCACGCCGGCGGCCCCGACCGAGCGCGGCCTGTGGCGCGCGCTCGCCGCCGCGGCGCTGGTGATCGCGCTGATCGAATGGTGGGTCGCCCATCGCCGGCCGCTGATCGGCAACGCGCGCGCGGTGCCGACGTGAGGTGGCTCGCGCTGCTGCTGTGCCTGGGCTGCGCCGTCCACGCGGACGAGGCGCCGCGCTACGACGGCGCCGCCGACCTGGTCGCCGACATCTTCATCAGCCTGGCGCCGCTGCCGGCGATCCGCCCGCATGCGCCGGTCGCGGTGCATTGCCGGATGTGGACCCGCGGCGCCGAGATCCGCACCGGCCGGCTGCGCCTGAGCGTGCGCGAGGGTCAGAGCGAGCTCGCCACCTGGCGCAGCGAGGAGCTGGTCGCGTCGTCCTCGATCCGGCGCTCGACGGTCATGCTGCCGCCGCTGCCGATCGCGGCGCAGCACGCCGAGGTCACCGTCGACCTGGCCTGGGAGGAGAGCGACGGCCAGGTCAGCGCGCCGGTGCGGCGCACGCTGGTGCTGCCCGAGCAGGGCGAGACCCGGATCCTGGCGCTGTGCGCGCCGGTGCGGCTGGACGGCAGCGCCCTGCCGCCGCTGGCGTCGGACCACTACCGGCCGGACGGGGAGGAGCGCGGCAGCCGGGTGACGCGCCTGCGCATCGCGCTCGACGAGCTGCCGGACGACGCCCTGGCGTGGTGCGCCTACGACGTCGCGGCGATCGTCGGCGAGAACCTGGCGGCGATCGACGACGAGCACGTCGCCGCGCTCGAAGGCTGGGTGCGCGCGGGCGGCTCGGCGCTGCTGGTGATCACCGAGCCGCCGGGCCCGGCGATCGCCGCGCTGATCGCGCGCGCGGCGTCGGGATCCGCCGCGCTCGACGACGGCCGCCTGCGGGCACCGCTCGGGCTCGGGCGCCTGATGGTCACGCACGCGCATCTCGCCGAATCCGATCCCGGCCGCTGGCGCGAGGACCTCGCCTTCGTCTGGCGCGACGATGGCGCGCAGGCCGTCGACACCGACCGCGCGCAGCGGCTGGTCGGCTACCACGATGCGGCGCTGCACGCGACCCTGGTCGACCTGCTCTGGCCCGACGAGGTCGCGGTCATGCCGCTGTGGCTGATCGTCGCGCTGTTCGTCGGCTTCATCGCGCTCATCGGCCCGGGCGACTGGTTCCTGCTCGGCAGGATCCGCCGCCGCCACTGGACCTGGCTGACGTTCCCGGCGGTCACCGTGCTGTGCACCTGGGGGATGGTGCGCCTGTCCGAGCACTACCTCGGCGGCGGCGACCAGGTGCACGGACTGGACATCAGCGACGTCGGTCCCGGCGGCGCGCAGCTGCGGCGCAACCGCCTCGAGCTGGTCTTCTCCGGGCGCACGCAGCGGGTCGAGCGCGACGGCTCGCGCGGCTGGTGGGCGGAGCTGCACGAGGCGTCGCAGCGCAACGCCAACCCCTGGGCGGCCCAGCAGGAGACGACGACGCCGCGTCAACCGCCGCTCTACGACGGCAGCCTGCCGCGGCGCTACGCCGTGCATCAGATGCTGCGCCAGTGGACGCCGGTGCTGCAGCGGCGCCTCGAGTTCGGCGGCGATCGCGCGCTGCCGTGGGCGGTGGACCTCGACGCGATCGCCACGCGCGACGATGCGCGCCGGCTGGCGCCGGCGCTGGCGCAGGCCATGGGCGACGGCGCGTGGATCGCGGTCATCGGCGACGGGGCGGTCGAGGATCTGGTCGGCCGCGAAGCCGACTTCACGGCCGGCCGCGTCCGGGCCGCCCGGCACTATTACTCCGACGCGGTCGCCCACGGCCTGACCTACGAGCTCACCGCCCTGCCGGCCGGGGCGGCGCGGGGATCGCTGAGCGGCCCGGCGGGCGGCGCCGATGTCCGCGACCTGCGCCTCATCGACCTCGGCCGCGACGCCGGCGGCTTCGTGCTCATCCTCGGCCAACGCCGCGGCGACGACATCGTCGTCGTCCGTCGCTGCTATCCCGGCCCATCGCAAGGAGCCCGCTGATGTCCTTCGTCGTGGTCGACAAGCTGCGCGTGCGGTACGGCAAGTTCACCGCCGTGCACGACGTCTCGTTCGAGATCCCGAAGGGCGAGCTTTTCGGCTTCATCGGCCCCAACGGCGCCGGCAAGTCGACGACCATCAAGGTGCTGGCGACGCTGATCAAGCCCGGCAGCGGCCGTGCGCTGGTCGATGGCATCGATGTCGCGAAGGCCCCCGGCGAGGTCCGTCGGCGCATCGGCTACGTGCCGGACTTCTTCGGCGTCTACGAGGACCTGTCGGTGCGCGAGTACCTGCACTTCTTCGCCGCGGCCTACCGCATCGACATCGGCAAGCGTGCGGGCCTGGTGAAGGACGTGCTGGCGCTGACCGACCTGTCCGAGAAGGAGGACGCGCCGGTCGACGGGCTGTCGCGCGGCATGAAGCAGCGCCTGTCGATCAGCCGGGTGCTGCTGCACGATCCCGAGCTGCTGCTGCTCGACGAGCCGGCGTCCGGCCTCGACCCGCGCGCGCGCATCGAGATGCGCGAGCTGCTCAAGGAGCTGCAGCGCCTGGGCAAGACCATCATCATCTCGAGCCACATCCTGCACGAGCTGGCGCAGCTGTGCACGCGCATCGGCATCATCGAGCAGGGCCGCATGGTCGCCGAGGGCCCGCTCGACGAGATCTTCCGCCGCCTGCGCCTGCTGCGCCTGGTGCACGTGCAGGTGGCCAATCCGAGCGAGGCGCTGCTGGCCGGCATGCGCGCGCTGCCCGGCGTCGCCGCCGTCGAGGCCGGCCCGGACCGCATGGAGGTGCAGCTGCGCGAGGGCGACGTCTCGATCGAGGACCTGCACGACGGCATCGCCGCGCTCGGCGCGCGCATCCGCATGTTCCAGGCCGAGGCCTTGGACATGGAGACCGCGTTCATGAAGCTCACCGAGGGCAAGACCGCGTGATCGCGGCCGAGGCGCGCTGGCGGTCGTGGCTGGCGCCGGCGCTCGCGCCGCTCATGGCCAAGGAGCTGATCGAGCTCGCCGGGGCCAAGCGCACGTACGTGCTGCGCGTCGGCTACGCGCTGACCATGATCACCCTGTTCGTGATGCTGCACGGCGGGGTATTCGCGCGCCTGGCGCGCGGCGACACCAGCGTGCTCGGCGAGGGCCGCGCGCTGTTCGACGCGCTGGTGCTGTGGCAGTTCGTCGCCATCTACCTGCTGCTGCCGGCGATGGTCGCGCCGCAGGTGCCGCTCGAGGAGGAGCAGGGCAACCTCGACGTGCTGATGTGCACGCGCCTGACGCGCGTCGAGATCGTGCTCAGCAAGCTGCTGCCGCGCCTGGTGGTCATGGGTTCGTTCCTGCTGACGACCCTGCCGCTGATGGCGCTGGCGTACCTGCTGGGCGGTGTCGAGCGCGAGCGCCTGGGCGTCGCCGCCGTGTGCCTGGGCGCCGCCACGATCCAGGTCGGCGCGTGGTCGATGTGGCGCGGCGCCAAGGTCCATGGCACCGCGCGCGCGCTGCTGTCCGCGTACGTGATCGGCCTGAGCACGTTGTTCATCGTCGTGCCGTGGCTGACGATGATCGCGTGGTCGCTGTGCGGCCTGAGCCGGCAGCCGAGCGGCATCGCCGCGGTGATGTACGGCGAGCTGGTGCGCACGCCGGACATCGGTCGCGCGCTGATCGCGGGGGTGCCGATCCTCGTCAGCGCGGTCCTGTTCCTGGTCTTCGCCTGCCGCGCGCTCGAGCGCCGGTCGCAGACCATCTCGCCGGACATGGAGCGGCATCTCGGACGCTTCCGGCCGCGCCTGGTCGGCCGGCGCAACGGGCGCTGGATCGTGCAGCGCTGGCGCGGGATGAAGCGCTCCGTCCCGACGCACCAGCCGGTGGCCTGGCGCGAGCTCCAGCGGCTGCCGGAGCCGGTGCGCGAGCGCAGCGCGTTCTCGAGCAAGTTCGCCGTGTGGGTGCTGCCGTGGCTGGTGCTGGCGGTGCCGCTCGACCTGTCCATCGGCATGCAGCGGTCGGTCGCGGTCGCCTGCGTCGTGAGCTTCTTCATGGCCGCGGCGATCGTGCTGGTCGTCGCCCACGCGACCGGACTGTTCAGCGTCGAGCGCGCGCGGGCGACGGTCGGGCTGCTGCTGATCAGCCCGATGTCCACGCGGGTGATCGTCGAGGAGAAGATGGTCGCCTCGGAGCAGGTCTGCCGCATGGCGGGCTGGCTGATCGCCATGGCCGTGGCGGCCGAGTGGCTGGTCGAGCTGGCCCGGCCGCGGCTCGAGACCCTGTTCGTCGAGCCGGCCTTGGCGTTGGCCGCCGCGTGGGTCCTGCCGCGCCTGGCGGCCTGGGCGGCGCTGGTGGTCGGGGTCTACATCGGGCAGCGCCTGCAGGCGACCGTGACCGGGCTGGTCCTGCTGATCGCCTGGTGCGTCGCGCCGGTCCTGGGGGCGTCGGTGGCGCAAGCCTCCGGAGCGCCGGAGGCGGTCGCGCAGGCGATCGGCGCGCTGTCGCCGGCGTACCTCGTGGCGCTCATCGAATGGACGCAGACCTGGCGGACGCTGCCGGTGGCCGCCGGCGCCCTGCTGCTGCAGAGCGGTGTCCTCGTCGCGCTGCGCGGGGCGGCACTGCGCCGCTCGGACGCCCTGCTGGCGAGGCTCGGCTGATGCCACGCATCCGTCCGCCCAGCCTGCCGCTGGTGGCCAAGGAGCTGACCGAGCAGGCGGCGCGCCGGCGCACGTACGTCCTGCGCGTGCTCTACGCGCTGCTGCTGGTGGCGGTGTTCGCGTTCGCCCACCACCAGTCGGGGCGCCATGGCGGCGAGATGCTCGGCCGCGGGCGCGAGCTGTTCCAGGTCCTGGTCGTCGCGCAGATGGTGGGCGTGCTGCTGATCGCGCCGGCCCTGATCGCCGGCTCGATCAGCAGCGAGAAGGAGCGCGGCTCGCTCACGCTGCTGCTGCTGACCCGGATGAGCCCTGGCGAGCTGCTGGCGCAGAAGTGGATCTCCGGGCTGATCGCCGTCGGCAGCTGGGTGCTGATCAGCCTGCCGCTGCTGGCGATCGCCTACGCCTACGGCGGGTTCTCGAGCGGATACCTGGTCGCCGGCGCGGCGCTCCTGGCGCTGACCTGCGTGCTGGCGACCAGCGTCGCGCTGGCGGCGAGCGCCTGGTGCCGGACGTCGGCCGGGGCGTTCGTCCTGGCGTACCTGCTGCTCGGCGGCGCGCTGGCGATCGGGCCGATGATCGATCTCGTGCACGGCTTCGACCCGTACCGCTACGGCGGGTTCAATCCGCGCGGCGGATGGGCGGTCGTCGACGGCTTCGTCCCCGATCCGTGGTGCCTGGTGCCGCCCGCGCTCTTCGAGCGCTATGACCACCGGCGCTCGCCCGAGCACGTCTGGATCGACTGCGTGCCGCTGCTGGTCGCGATCACCGCGTTCCTGGCCTTCGCGCGCTGGGCCTTCGTGCGCCGCGCCTCGGTCACCGCCACCAACCGCGTCCTGCGCGTCTTCCGCCATCTCGACCGCTGGTACGAGCGCATCGACGCGCGCATGGGGCGGCGCGTCGTGACCGACGAGGTGCCGGTGCGCGAACCGATCGCGTGGCGCGAGTTCAACCGCCGCTCGCTGACCAACTGGCGCTACCTGGTGCGCCTGGTGCTGCCGATCATCGCCGTGCTCACCCTGGGCCTGACCGCGGCCGCCGGCACGAGCTCGCGCGCGCTGCACTCGCTGTTCGCGACGACGACGCTGGGGCTCGAGGTGCTCGTCGTGCTCGTCGTGCTGGTCCTGGGCGCGTGCCTGGTCGCCGGCGAGCGGTCGAGCCAGACCCTGGACGTGCTGCTGACCACGCCGATCACCGCGCGCAGCATCATCGAGCAGAAGATGCGCGGCATGCGCCGGCTGTGGTACGCGGCGTGGCTGGTGCTCGGCGTGGTGGTCGGGACGCGGCTGATCCTCGGCGACCTGACGGGCGGGTTCCATCGCGTGGCCTGGTCGCCGTGGTTCGCGATCGCCGGCATGGTGCTGCTGCCGCCGGTGTTCACCTGGTTCGCGACCGCGATCGGCCTGCTGCAGCGGAACCGCAACCGCGCGGTGGCGACGGCGATCATCGGCGCCTGCGCCTGGATCGTGTTGCCGACCATGGCCATCGGCTTCACCGGCGACCTGATCGGCGCCGATCGGGACAGCACGCGCTGCTGGCTGGCGCTGACGCCGTTCTTCCAGCCGCTGGCCAACGAGATCGGCGAAGTCCATGATTTCGACGCCGTCGCGCCGCTCATCATCTACGTCGTGACCCACGCCCTGGTCTGGTACGGCATGCGCGCTTGGTGCCTCGGCAACGCCGACCGGCTCCTGCGCCGCACCTCGCCATCGGCTTGATCGGATCCGATGCCGATCGATAAGCAGGCCGTGACCACGTTCGTGACCGTGTTGGCCCGTGTCGTCGCGCTCGCGCTGGCGCTGACCGGGGCGCGGCTCGGCGCCCTCGAGATCGAGCACGTCCAGTGGGGCTTCGCCGGCGAGGTCGTCCCGCAGCGGATCAACCTGCTGTCGGTCCTTGTCGCCAATCCCGGCAAGGACGCGTTCGACGGCCAGCTGATGGTGCGCGAGCGACCCTACGACGACATCGGCGCGCCGTGGGTCGCGACGGTCTATCTCGCGCCCGGGTCCCGCCGCTGGGTGCAGTTCCATCCATGGGTCGGCGCGCATGCGACGCGCTTCGAGCTCTCCTGTCCGCAGACGCGCGAGAAGCACCCGCTCGGCGAGCCCCCGGTGGGCCCGCCGGCGGTGGTGCTGCTGGACGACGGCGCGTCGCTGCGCGCGCCGAATCGCGCCCTGCGGGTCTTTCCCGCCGAGCTCTTCCCCACGAGCGTCGCCGCCATGGATGGGCTCGACGCCCTGGTCATCGACCATCCGCCGCGCTGGCAGCCCGAGCAGCGCCAGGCGCTGCGCGACTGGGTGCGGCGCGGCGGCCTGCTCTACCTGCTGCCCGACGTCGATGGCCGGCCGGTGCAGCTCGATGCCGAGCTGTCGCCGCCGGACGCGCTGCCGCTGCGCTGCGGCTCGGGCTGGGTGCGGCGGCTCGACGCCTCGCGCGCCACGTGCTCGCGCGAGCGCCTGGTCGAGGCCGGCTACGCGCCGACGACGCTGGCGGAGGGCGACGCGAACGTCGTGCGCGGCGACCTCGCGACGACCATCACCGAGGCCTTCGCCAACCTGGTCCGCCCCGACCACGCCTGGCCGGCGATCTATATCGTCCTGGTGCTGTTCATCGCGGTGGTCGGTCCGGGCGGGGTGCTGCTGGCCCGGCGCGGCGTCCGCCCGCGCTGGGTGAACGCCGGGCTGGTCATCGCCGTGGTCGCCACGACCTGGCTGCTCGCCGTGATCGGACGGCGCGGCTACGACGAGCGCGCGGTCGCCCACACCGTGGCCTGCGCGCATCTCATCGACGACGGCGTCTACGACACCATGGCGTGGAGCCGCGTCTTCGTCACCTCGAGCGGCAGCTTCGCCATCGCGCACGACGGCGACGCGAACCTCTACGCCTGCCCCAGCGCCGAGGCCGTCGACGCGATGATCACCGCGGCCGGCGGAGGGGCGCTGATGACGAAGCTGCCGCTGTACAGCACGCGCAGCTTCATCCAGCGCGGCCGCGCCCGCGGCCCGGCCCTGTCGGTCGCGGTCGATCGCCTGGTCGTCGGCGACACCATCACGGCCTGCGACGTGCGCCTGGTCGGCGACGCCGAGCCGGGGAAGCGCTGGGCCGACACGATCGGCGAGGCCTGGGTGGTCAACGGCGACCGCTTCCACCAGCTGCAGCGCGGCGACGCCGGGCTGCGCCTGGGGTCGGTGGTGAAGATGCGCGGCGACCTCGAGAGCGAGCACGTGCAGGAGGCCGACGAGTGGCTGACGCTGACCCAGCTGGGCAAGCGGCTGCTGCCGGTCGCCGCCGGCCGGCACGGCCTCGATCAGCCGGCGTCGCGTCGCGCCGGCATGGTGTCGCTGCTGCTGGTCAGCCAGCGTCTGCCCGCGTTCGCCACGCCGCCGCTCGGCGGCACGCAGAGCGGCTGCGTCGTCTACCGCGTCGATCTGCCCGTCGATCCGCCCGCCGCACCCCAGGAGCCGCAGTGATGGACCCCGCCGCGAACGGATCGATGGCCATCGAGGTCGATCGGCTCAGCCACGCGTTCCGCGGCCGGGCGGCGCTGTCGCAGGTCAGCTTCGCGGTCGCGGCCGGATCGCTGCACGGCTTCGTCGGACCGAACGGCGCCGGCAAGACCACGACCCTCAAGGTGCTGTCGACCCTGCTCGCGCCGCGCGCCGGGACGGCGCGGGTGTTCGGCATGGACGTGCGCCGCGACGCGGCGGACGTCCGCCGGCGCATCGGCTACATGCCGGACCACTTCAGCATGTACCGGCAGATGAGCGTCGCCGAGTACCTCGACTTCTTCGCCGCCGCCTACGGCCAGTCGCGCGCGCAGCGCGACAAGACCGTCGGCGACGTGCTCGCGCTGACCGACATGACCGGCCGGCGCGGCGACTTCATCCGCGGGCTGTCGCGCGGCATGCAGCAGCGCGTCAGCCTGGCGCGCGTCCTCGTGCACGATCCCGACCTGCTGCTGCTCGACGAGCCCGCCTCGGGGCTCGATCCGCGCGCGCGCATCGAGCTCATGGACATCCTGCGCGAGCTGAAGCGCATGGGGAAGACGGTGTTCATCAGCTCGCACATCCTCAGCGAGCTCGGCGACCTGTGCGACAGCTGCACCATCCTCGATCGCGGCCAGGTGCGCTTCTCCGGCGAGATGAAGGATCTGCTGCGCGGCGACCGCGATGGCCTGGCGGCCTACGCGCTGACGCTCGTCGTCGCGGACGAGGCGGTGGCCCAGGCGATCCGCGCGGTGCCGGGCGTCTCCGCGGTCGAGGCCGACGCCGACAGCGCGGGGCGCTACCGCATCGCCTTCGACCGGGCCGCCTGCGACGGCAGCGCGATCCTGGCCGCGGCGCTCGCCGCCGGCGGGAAGGTCGGCGACTTCCGCGAGGATGTGCGCCACCTCAACGACGCGTTCATGGCCCTCACCCAGGCGGGGGTCCGCGCGTGATCGCGTCGAGCATGATGCTGTTCGGCCGCACGCTGCTGCTCGAGACGCGCGGCTGGCGCAGCGCGAGCATGCGCATCGCCCTGGGCGTCGGCGTGCTGCTGATGCTGGTGCTGGCCCACTCGACCATGGGCATGCGCAGCGCGCCCGGCGGATCGCTGCTCGCGATCCTGGCGTGGTCGGCGGCGATCATGCTCAGCCTGCTCGGACTGTCGTACTTCCCGTCGGCGATCACCGAGGAGAAGGAGGAGCGCATGCTCGGCCTGCTGCGCATGGCCGGCATGGCGCCGATCGGCATCGTGCTCGCCAAATCCACGTCGCGGCTGTGGGATACGCTGCTGCTGCTGGGCGTGCTGATGCCGTTCGCGATGCTGGCGGTGACCCTCGGCGGCGTCTCGGTCGAGCAGGTGCTGGCGACGCTCGCGACGCTGATGTGCTACGCGTTCGTGCTGGCCAACCTCGGCCTGCTGGCATCGGTGCTGATGCCGACCGCGCGCGCCGCGGGCCAGGTCATGCTGGTCGCGATGAGCGCCGTGCTGATCGTGCCGGCGCTGATCCCGCCGTTGGCGTTCCTGGACGAGGCGTCGGTCTTCACGCGCATCGGCGCGATCGCGGGCATCGGCTACGGCGGCGACATCGTCAGCGCGTGGGAGGTCGGCGCGCTGGCGATCGGCGCCGGCGCCTTCGTCGTCGCCTGGGCGATGTTCGACCGCTTCGCGCACGACGCGCAGGAAGGCGCTGCCGAGGGGGGCGGCTGGGTGTTCAGGCGACGCCGCGGGCAGGGACTGCGCTCGCCGGCGGTCGGCGCGCGCGCGATCGCCTGGAAGGACTACCACTTCGCGCTCGGCGGCTCGCTCTGGGCCTGGCTCAAGCCGGTGCTGATGGCGGCGCTGGTGGTCTCGATCACGGTCTACGCGGGCGGCACCCGCGAGCACGTCGGCAGCGCGATGCTCGCCCTCGCCCCGTGGTGGTTCGCGCTCGAGGTCGGGCTGCACCTGTCGCGGATCTACGCGCTCGAGATCCGCGCGCAGACCCTGGCGAGCCTGCTGACCTTGCCGTTCCCGATCACCGCGATCACCGCCACCAAGCTGGTGGCGGTCGCGCGGGCGATGATCCCGTGCGGGATCTTCTTCGCCGTCGGCGCGCTGCTCGCGCCGGGCACGCTCGGCGATTTCTTCGGCATGTTCGCGCAGGAGCCGATCACCATCGCCTTCATGGCGATGCCGTTGTGCATCATGATCTACTTCTGGGCCTGGTGCGCGTTCCTCTCGGTGGTGATGAAGCGCGCGGCGTTCGTCACCGCGATCGGCGTGCTGATCGGCACCTACATCGCCTCGTCGATCGTGATCGGGCTGCTCGGCATCCTGATGATCGCGGTCGGCGGCATGGGCGGGGTGGCCATCATGACGATCCTGATCTGCGGCGGGCTGCTCGCGGTCAGCATCGTGCTGTGCATGCAGATCCCGCGGCGGCTGGAGGCGCGCGCGGCGCAGTGAGCGGCGAGCGTCGCGCGTCGAGCCTCGCGCCCTACGCGAGACCCCGGCGGCGCGATCTGGCGTTCAGGAGCGCTTGAGGCGCAGCAGCAGGTCGGTCACGAAGCGGTCGAGCGCCTCGTCCTGCGAGCGGTACTTGGCGACCTGCTCGCAGGCGTACGCGACGCTCGAGTGGCTCTTCACGTTGAACGCGTGCCCGATCGCCGAGTAGGTGTCGGCGCTGGCCGACTTCAGGACGTACATCGCGACGTGGCGGGCGGTGGCGCGCGAACCCGAGCGGCTCTTGCCGACCAGCTCGTCGACCGTGAGCTCGAAGTAGTCGGCGACCGCGCGCAGGATCATCTTCAGGCGCGGCTCGCCGGCGCCGCGGTCGATGACGTCGGCCAGCGCCTGGCGGGTGAGGCTGAGATCGATGCGGCGCTGGAAGCTCGCCGCGAACGCGGTGATCTTGTTCACCGCGCCCTCGAGCTCGCGGATGTTGTCGACGATGTGGTCGACGACGTAGTCGACGACCTCGTCGGTCAGCGCCACGCCCATCGAGCGCGCCTTGGCGTGCACGACCTCGCGCCGCACCGCCGGATCGGGCTTCTCGAGCGAGACCACGAGGCCGCCGGCGAAGCGCTGGATGAAGCGCTCCTCGAGGTACTTGATGTCCTGCGGGTGCGCGTCGGAGGTGATGACCACGCGCTTGCCCTGCTCGGTCAGCTCGTTGAAGGTCGCGAACAGCTCCTCCTTCGTCTTCACCATCTGGCCGCGGCTGAGGAAGTGGATGTCGTCGATCAGGAGCAGGTCGGGGTGGCGCATCTTGACGCGGAAAGCCTGGATGCCGCTCGGGCCCTGCTCGCACGCGCTGATGTAGTCGTTGGTGAACTGCTCGCAGCGGATGTACTGGACCTTGCACTTCGGGTAGCGTTCGCGGAACGCCAGGGCGAGGCCCTGCTCGAGGTGGGTCTTGCCGAGTCCGGAGGCGCCGTGGATGAACAGCGGGTTCACCGGGTTGCGCGGGTCGTCGATGATCCGCGACACCGCATCGAAGGCCATGCGGTTGCAGGTGCCGACGACGAAGTCCTCGAGCAGCTTGAAGCCGTGCCCCCAGCCGCGCGGCGGATGGCGTTGCGGCAGCGCCATCGGCGGCGTGGTGACGGCGGTGCCGTCGACGCTCTCGCCGAGGTTGCGCTCGTGCTCGCGGCTGGCCTGGCCGCTGACGCGGCACGAGATCTCGTTGACGGCTTCCCCGAGGATCTCACCGGCGATCGCCGCCAGCTGGCGCGCGTAGCGATCGCGGATGGTGTACTGGAACAGCGGCGTGGGGCATTCGAGGGTCAGCACGCCCTCGACCAGCGCGATCGGGCGGACCTTGGGCGAACCCAGCCAGGTGCGCACGCCCTGATCGTTGTCGGGGGTCTTCAACCGCTCGAGCATCATCGGCCAGGCCTGGACGAGCGCGGCGGGCGCCGCCGCCTCGGCGCGCATGGTCCTGCCGCCGACGTCGCGGGCATCGCCATGGAGATTGGCCAGGTCGTTGCCGTGGCCGATGCCGTGGCCGTGGTGGTCGACGCGGTCAGTGCGCATGGCTCGTCCGGGTCCGGTCGGCGTGATCATGGGCGGGCGTGCTCCGGGCAGTCGCAGGCAGAGAGGCGGTCGCGGGCAGAGAAGGAAGCTGAGCGCGCAAGGACATCGGGGCGCGTAGTCGTAGCGATGGAATCATCGGCGAAAGCAGGAGTCGGGACGGCCGCGGGCTCGACCGGATCACGGCGTACGCCTCGGCACGGAACAGGTCGCTCGTCATATGGTCTGATCGTCGCATGGAGCCTCGCATGCCATCTCGTCATCATCGAATCATCATCATCGCGGGTCACATCGCCGTGCTGCATCGAGGAGGGGAGTGAGTCTATAACCACGCCGAGGAAGGACTCAAGTTCGCGACGAACGGGTCGGGAAGGACACCGTCCGCCGAACGTGCCACGTGACGCGGCGATCGATGACCTCCTGCCCGGCGCCGCGTGCGCCCGGCGGACTGTAGCATCGCGAGACCATGGCGCGGATGATGGCGTCGATCGCGTCGGGGCGACGACGGCGCTGCCATCGATGCACGCGAGCAGGTGCATCGTCCGCGACATGATCATGGACATTCAGATGTGCCGGCGCAGGAACTCGATCAGCTGCGCGCGCGTCGGCGATTGGCCGGTACGCACGTAGTGACCGCTGGTGGCGGCGCCGATCTGGATGCAATGCGCCGGATCGAGGCGCGCCAGGCGCGCCATGAAGAAGCCGGCGTTGAAGTGGTCGCCGGCGCCGGTGGTGATCATCGGGTTGGGTTCGAAGAAGCCCTGCGCGGCGACGGCGGTGTCCGCGCCCGCGACCGCGGCGGACTTGACCATGTGGCACACCACCCAGGCGATGCCGAGCCGCTTGCGCAGCACGGTGCACGCCTTCTGCGCGGCGACGAGCTCGCCCGATGCGCTGTCCCAGCGCTCGCCGAACGCTTCCAGCACCTGCTGCGCCTCGGCTTCATTGACGCCGAGCACCACGTCCACGTGCTTCTGGAGCAGGGTCAGCGTCTCCATCCCGGCGCGCACGTCGTCGATGGTGCGTTTGTTCGGGTCGGCGAGATCGACGAACCACAGCGGCCGATCGCGGCGCAGGCCCGGCAGGACGTCGCTCGCCAGCCGGCGCCAGATGTCGGTCATGCCCAGCGTCATGGTCCAGTTGACGGTGGCGATGCCGTCGGCGCCGCGCAGCAACGTCTTCAGGCCGTCCAGGCCGCCGCAGCGTTCGACCAGGCGCGGCCAGGTCACCTGGTCGAGGGCGGCGACCTTGACCAGCATGATCTTGCCGTCGTGGAATTCGAGCGCGTCCGTGTTGCACGGCGCGCCCAGGGTGATCATCCGCGCGGCGCGTTCGGTCAACGGCTTGAAGACCGGCTCGATCGCGCCGTCGCCGAGCACGCCGATCGCCGTGACCCGGCAGGCGCTGGCGCACAACGCGTTGGCCATGATCGGGCCGTTGCCGCCGATCTTGGTCTGCTTGACGACCAGCTCGTAGTTCGAGCTCTTGCCGGAGGCGGCGACGATCTTGTCGCCCAGTTCCCGGATCGTGCGCATCGGCGTGAAGCTGGTGGCCGAGGCGCGGGTCGCGACCACGTCGACGATGCGATCGGTGAAGCCGTCGAAACCGACCACCACGTCCGGCTGGAAAGCCGCGGGCGTGGCGGCGAGGGCGTCGGCAGCGGCGGCACACAGCGTGCCATGATCCATGTCGAGTCCTCGCGGGCGGGCCGGCCGAGGGTAGGGAGTCGACCCGCTTGTCCAGACCTCGACGTCGAGGCGCGTTTGGCACATCCGTACCCGCTGAGCGCGGTTGAGCGCGTGGCCGCCCGGATAACGTCCGGCCATGCCCGACGCCAGCGCAGCGCAGCGTCACCGCGTCACCCTCGACGAGGTCGACGCCGCGGGCGTGGTCTTCGCGCCGACGCTGATCGCGCTGGCGCACCGCGCGTACGAGCACGCGGCCCTCGACCGCGGACTCGATCTCGCCGCGCTGGTGCGTTCACGCGAGATCGCCTTGCCGGTGGTGCGCATCGAGTGCGACTTCCACGCGCCGTCGCGCCATGGCGACGAACTCGCGATCGCCGTGTCGTGCGCGCGTGTGGGCGGATCGAGCTATGCGCTGACCATCGCGCTGCGCGGCGCTGCCGGCGATGCCCGCGCGACGGTCACCCAGGTGCATGCGTGCGTCGATCCGGCGACCGGCCGCGCGACGACGTTGCCGGAGTGGCTGCGCGCGCTGCTGGGCGGCTGGACCGTTTAGCAGGCTGCTGAAAAACAGCAGGCTGCTGGACGCGAGTCGATGCCGCGGAGGCTGGCGCGCCGATATGGCGCGAAATCGACTCGCTTCCTTCAGACGCCCCAGCGCCTGCGCATCTCCGCCATGTCGACGTTCTTGGCCGGATCAGCCCAGCCGTAATGCGCGATCGGCTTCTCACCGATCCAGCGCTCGTCGACCGGATCCGCGGCGCGCTGGTAGCGCGTGTCGCTCGAGAGCCGCAGCCGACCGCTGACGTTGGTCAGCGAGGCGTGCAGGGTGCGCATGCCGAAGACCAGGGCGTCGCCCGCCTTGAATTCGCTGGTCACCCAACGCCCGCCGAACCGCTCCACGACCTCGAGCGGATCGCTGGTGAACCAGCCGACGACGTGATCGCGATCCACGTCCATGTTGCCGTAGGTCTCCTGCATCTTCGCGAACCCCGGCAGGCGGTGCGAGCCGACGCAGATCGCCAGCGGGCCCTGCTCGAACGGCACGTCGCCGATCGGCGTCCAGCACGTGTAGAGGTCCTGGGTGCCGCGACCCATGTAGACCACGTCGAGGTGCGCCCCGGTGAAGCCGCCGTGACCGACCAGGCGCAGCCACTTGAAGTCGAAGGTGCGCACCGGCGCCTGGAAATAATGCCGGAAGAAGTCCATGACGCGGTCGCGCGACACCAGCTCCTGGAACGCCGGGCACGTGGTGAGGTCGTTGTCGCCGCCGAAGAAGCCCCCCTGCGATTCCGGCCGCGGCACGAGATCCATGATCGGCGCGTCGGCGTCCAGCTGGCCGTTCGCGGCGAGGGCTTCGGCCATCTGTCGCCGGGCCTCGAGGACGAGCCCGGGGTCGTGCAGCCCGCGGATCAGGAGATAGCCGTCATCCGCCAGGCGTGCGCGCAGCGCCTGCGGGTCATCGAGCAGCGCGTTGGCCTCGCGCATCTCGCCGAGATGGGCGCCACCGAGCTCGAGGTCGGCGGGGCCGAAGCGCAGGGTGCGGGTGGAGGGGGTCTTGCCGAGGGCTGGCTGAATCATTTGGCCTGAGCATAACGCGCGATCTGCGGGCAAAGCAATGCAGCCGCGGGTGTCGTTTGTGCTGCCTGGCCCGACGCGCAGGATGGCGGCATGGCCGATCGCGATCTCTTCGTCGGTGCTGGCGCCAACCACAAGGCGTGGGACGGGCGCCAGATGGACGAGCGCGACTACCCCGACTACGCCCTGGTCCTGCTCACCGGCGGCGGCGGCTACTACCAGGATGCCGCCGGGCGGCGGAACCTGGCGATGGGCCAG
>DASPLE010000047.1:0-5759 GCA_035627695.1 Planctomycetota bacterium | reverse complement strand
TCGACAGCGAGGATGTCGGCGGCCTGCAGGATCGGATAGGTGAACAGCCCGACGTTGGCCGAGATGCCCTTGGCGACCTTGTCCTTGTAGGAGACCGCCTTCTCCATCCAGCCCATCGGGCAGATGCACGACAGCAGCCAGCACAGCTCGGTGACCTCGGGCACGTCCTGCTGCAGGTAGATCGCGGTGCGCGCCGGATCGAGGCCGAAGGCGAGGTAGTCGATGACGACCTGGCGCGACGCCGCGCGCAGCGCGGCCGGATCGCGGACGCTGGTCAGCGCGTGGTAGCTGGCGACGAACACGTAGCAGTCGTGGCTGGCCTGCAGCTCGACGAACTGGCGGATCGCGCCCGCCCAGTTGCCGAGGTGCACCTGGCCGGACGGCTGGATGCCGGAGAGGACGCGTGGCATGGGGGCTTTCGGCCTGGTCGGCGGCTGAGGTCGGCTGCTGAGATCAGCGCAGGTCGCGGAAGGCCTGCATGAGGAGCATGATGACGATCATGATGAGCCACAGGTCGAGGCGCCCGTTGCTCACGCCCCACCAGCCGACCACGACGACCGCGGTCAGCATGGTCAGCGCGAGGGTGAAGGACTTCGCGGCGCGCTCGGAGCGCGCGACCAGCTGGCTGACGTGCAGCACCGCGCTGCCGCCGTCGAGCGGGTAGATCGGCAGGCTGTTGAAGCAGGCGAGCACGAAGTTCCACCACAGCAGGCAGGAGAGGACCTTCAGCGCGAGCTCGTTCTCGATGCCGGCATGCTGGAGGGTCATCCAGCACGCCCCCGCGACGACGAAGTTGACCGCCACGCCGGCGACGGTGATCGGCAGGACGCGGCTGGGGCGCGTGTCCCCCTGGTACCGGCAGACGCCGCCCATCGCGCCGATCAGGATCGAGACGCCGGCCATGCCGCGGGCGATCGCCGCGAAGGCGTGGCCGAGCTCGTGCAGCAGGATCGTCACGAGCAGGGCGAACAACGAGAGGAGGAAGCCGTCGACGCCGGGAAGCAGCGGAAACACCCAGACGAACAGCACCATGAAGATCGCCTCGAAGGCGATGTAGATCGGCACCCGGCCGACGTGACCGAGGTAGAATGGGGGAGCGCCGAACATCGCCGCGAGCATAGACCGCGGACGGCACGGTCCAATGCGCGCGCCGCCGACGCTTGTGCACCCCCGATCGCCCCGAGCATGCCCGCGATGACTCCATCCGCCGACGCACCACAGGCCGATTCCGCGCCGGTCGCCGCGCTGCGCCGAGCCCTGGCGACGGTGCAGGATCCCGACCTCAAGCGCGACCTGGTCGCGCTCGACATGGTGCGCGATCTGGCGGTCGACGCCGGCGTCGCCCGCTTCCGGCTGGTGCTGACCACCGGCGCCTGCCCGGTGAAGCAGGAGCTCGAGGACCAGTGCCGCGCCGCGGCGCTGACCGTGCCGGGCGTGACCAGCGCCGACATCGCGGTCTCGGCAGAGGTGCCGCGCTTCCGCACCGATCCGACCCTGCCCGGCGTGCGCCACATCATCGGCGTCGGCTCGGGCAAGGGCGGCGTCGGCAAGAGCACGGTCACCACCAATCTCGCCTGCGCGCTGGCCGCGATGGGCGCGCGCGTCGGGCTGCTCGACGCCGACATCCACGGCCCGTCGATCCCGACGATGATGGGCATCCGCCAGGAACCCTTCGTCATCAACAAGAAGATGGTGCCGATCGAGCGCCACGGCGTGAAGATGATCTCGATCGGCTTCCTGGTCGCCGACGACCACGCGGTCATCTGGCGCGGACCGATGGTCACCGGCGCGCTCAAGCAGTTCCTGACCGACGTCGAGTGGGGCGAGCTCGACTACCTGTTCATCGACCTGCCGCCGGGCACCGGCGACGTCCAGCTGACGCTGTGCCAGAGCGTGCCGCTGGCCGGCGCGGTGGTCGTCACGACGCCGCAGACCGTGGCGCTCTCCGACGCGCGGCGCGCCGCGGCGCTGTTCGCCAAGGTCAACGTCGAGGTCTTCGGCATCGTCGAGAACATGTCGGGCTACGTCTGCCCGCAGTGCGGCCACCACGACGACATCTTCTCGCACGGCGGCGGCGAAGCCTACGCCGCCGAGGTCGGCGTGCCCTTCCTCGGCGCCGTGCCGCTCGAGCCGGGCGTGCGCATCGCCGGCGACGAGGGCACCCCGGTGGTGCTGGCGGCGCCGGACAGCCTGAGCGCGAAGGCCCTGCGCGCGGTGGCGCAGAAGGTCGCGCAGCGCGCGTCGATCGCCGCCCTGGGCTAGCACGGTTGCTGCTCCAGCGCCATGCGGGGGGTCGGGGTGGGAGCCGACGGTCGGCCGGAGGCCCTGGAACAAGAGCCGAGGCGAGTCGATTTCGCGGAGAATCGGCGCGGCAGCGCCCCGCGACATCGATTCGCTGACGCCCGGCGCACGGAGGCACTAGCGAAACCCGTCCGGCCGGCCCACGATGACCCCATGCGTCCGCGTTGTTACGTCTGCTGCCCCGCCTACGCCGTCCACGGCCCGATCGACCGCGACCGCATCGTCCATTCGATCAAGCGCTTCACCGATCACGCCGGCTACGAGCTCGTGCTCTCGCCGCTGCTCGACCAGCACCTCGGCCATGGCGCGTGGCTGCCGGAGGCCGAGCGCATCGCCGACATCAAGCGCGCCCTGGGCCACGAGATGATCTGGGCGGCGCGCGGCGGCTACGGCTCCGTGCATCTGGTCGACGCGGTGCTGGGCGAGAGGGTTGAGCGCGCGCCGATCCTGATCGGCTACAGCGACCTCACGATCCTGCACGCCTGCTGGCGCAAGCGCGGCTGGCGCGAGAGCCTGTACGGCTCGATCCCCTCGCAGATCGAGGGCAGCCGCGGTGGCGAGACCCTGGCGAAGGCGCTGCTCGGCGAGGGCTTCGTCCGCGACGAGTCCACCGACCGCGCCGTCCAGGTGCTGCGCCCGGGCGAGGCGCGCGGCACGCTCGCCGTCGCCTGCCTCAGCGTGCTCGCCGGGCTGTGCGGCACGCCGGCGCAACCCGACCTGTCCGGCTGCATCCTGGCGATCGAGGATGTCGACGAGCGCGCCTTCATGATCGACTCGGCCCTGCAGCAGCTGCGCCGCGCCGGCGTCCTCGATGGCGTCGTCGGCCTGGTCGGCGGCTCGTTCACCAACCAGGAGAAGCCGGATTACGCCGGGCCGTCCGTCACCGACGTGCTGCGCGCGTGGGGCAAGGCGCTGGCGATCCCGACGCTGGCGCGCCTGCCCTTCGGCCACCTCAACGACGGGCTGATCCTGCCGTGGGGCCGCGCCACCGTGCTGCGCGCGCAGGGCGACGGCGACTGGTCGCTCACCATCAGCGCGAGGAGCAAGCGCGCATGAGCCGTCCAGCGGGCGTTGCACTCGCCGCGATCGTCGCGCGCGCCGTCGAGCTGCGTCGCGACCTGCATCGCCATCCCGAGTTGATGTACCGCGAGGAGCGCACCGCGGCCGTCGTGCGCGCCGAGCTCGACGCGCTGGGCATCGCCTGGCGCGCCTGCGCCGGCACCGGCACGGTCGCGCGCCTGGGCCCCGCCGCCGGCCGGCACATCGCGCTGCGCGCCGATCTCGACGCGCTGCCGCTGAGCGAGGCGACCGGCCTGCCGTGGTCGAGCGCGCACCCCGGGGTGATGCACGCCTGCGGCCACGATGGCCACACCGCGACGCTGATCGGCGCCGCCGCCTGGCTGAAGGCGCGCGAGGCGGCGCTGCCCGGTCCGGTGACGCTGGTCTTCCAGCCGGCGGAGGAGGGCGGCCACGGCGCGCGCAAGATGATCGAGGGCGGCGCGCTCGACGGTGTCGACGAGATCTACGGCTACCACAACTGGCCGCCGATCCCGTTCGGCTACGCCGCCGCGCCGGCCGGACCGGTGATGGCGGCGAACGGCGAATGGCGCGCGACCATCGTCGGCCGCGGCGGGCACGCCGCGCAGCCGCACCTGTGCGTCGACCCGGTGGTCGCCGGCGCCAACTTCGTCCAACTGGCCCAGCAGGTGGTCAGCCGCCAGGTCGCGCCGCATCTCGCCGCGGTGGTGACCGTGACCTGCTTCCACGCCGGCACGGCCGACAACATCATCCCGGACAGCGCCGAACTGGTCGGAACGGTGCGCGCGGCGACCACCGGGCTGCGCGACGATCTGGCGCGGCGGACCGAGGCCGCGCTGCACGCCGCCTGCGCGCCATCGGGCGCGCGCGGCAGCTTCGCCTACGCCCCCTGCTACCCGGCGGCGGTCAACGACGCGCGCTGCGCCGCCACCGCGGCCGCCGCGCTGGCCCGGGTCATCGGCCCGGACCGCCTCGTCCACGATGGCCTGCCGCTGATGGCCGCCGAGGACTTCGCCTACTACCTGCAGGAGCGTCCCGGCTGCTTCATCCTCCTCGGCGCCGGACGACCGGGCGAGACGATGGAGCCGTGCCACAGTCCGCGTTTCGACTTCAACGACGAGCTGGTGCCGGTCGTCGTGCGACTGTGGGCCGATCTCGCGGGAGTGCCGGTCGGCTAGCCATGTCCATCGCACCGTCCGCGTCATAAGGCGTGTATCAGTTCGCCGGATGAGCGCGGCGATCGCGCCGATCGCGCCGATCCTCCCGAGGTAGCATGGCCATCGCCGTTGCCACCGCGTAGACTGCCTTCACAGCGTCCAACGATCGGGGCTCCGCATCGGAACGGACGCTGACATCGCGACTTTCCCGTCGCAGCGAATGCGGTGACGGATACCCTGCCGAACTCGCGCACCCGACGCCCTTGTCCCCGCACATGGAGCCGCACATGACGAAGCCTGGCATGATCGCGACGACCGCCCGGGCGCTGGGCCTGAGCGCCGCGCTGCTCGGCGGACTCGCCGCCGCAACCGTCGACGTCGATTACGACCAGATCCGCGACCTGCCGCTGGGCCAGAACCTGATCACCGAGCTCAAGATCGACATCCCCGGCGGACCGGCCGAGTACGCCGCCGAGCTCAAGCGCCTGCGCCTCGACTGGACCGGCACCAAGAGCGCGCTGCTGCTCGCCGCGCGCGGCCTGCCCGTGCCGGCGATGAAGACCGCCCTGGCCGAGGCGACGCCGATGGCCACGCCGCACGGCGATGCGTTCCCCCTGCCGCGCGACCCGCGCTACGCCCTGCTGCCCCTGGCCGACGACGAGGCCGTGATCGGCACCGCCAAGGGCCTCGGCGAGCAGTACACGCCATCGCCGTGGCCGGAGCCGACCGGCGCCGCGCTGGCCTTCAACGGCGTCCCGGGCGACATCAACCTCGCCGAGTTCGCCGACCGCGTGAACGACTTCCAGATGACGCTGACCCGCGAGGGCATGCTCATCGGCACGATCAACTGCAAGGATCGCAAGACCGCGCGCGGGCTGATGAGCTACATCTCGAACCGCCTGCCGTTCCTGACCCTCGCCGCCAGCGTCGGCGTCGACAAGGCGCAGTTCCCCAAGCGCATGATCGACGCGGCGGTGATCGAGCGCAACGCGCACGTCATCACCGTGACCATCGACCTGACCAAGGACGACGCGCTGCGCAAAGACGCGCACGAATACCTGATCAAGACGCTGCGCCGACGGATGAAGAAGGCGGCGTGACGATCGCGACGACCTGAGCGCGTCGCGTCAGGATCGTCGGCGCCGAACAACGTCGCGAGCTGCGAGCTGCGAGCTGCGAGCTGCGAGCTGCGAGCTGCGAGCTGCGAGCTGCGAGCTGCGAGCTGCGAGCTGCGAGCTGCGAGCTGCGAGCTGCGAGCTGCGA
>DASPLE010000046.1:0-8817 GCA_035627695.1 Planctomycetota bacterium | reverse complement strand
TTCATCGGCACGCCGGTGATGAACGTCCTGCCCGGCCGCGTCGAGCAGTCGGACGGCGACACGCGCCTGCGCTTCGGGACCGATCCCGCCCAGCAGAAGGTCGCGCGCCTGACCATGCCCGGGCGCGCGCGCCTCGGTCCGGCCGTGGGCCGCGAGGTCGCGCTCGGCCTGCGTCCCGAGCACATCCAGCCCGTCGCCTACGTCGCCCAGTCCAACGGCGCGTCGAAGCTCTCCGGCCGGGTGAAGCTGCTCGAGCTGATGGGCGACCACCAGTACGTCTACGTCGAGGTCGATGGCCTCGCGCAGCCGCTGACCATGAAGTGCAACAGCCACCACCGCACCGCCGTCGGCGAGATCATCGACATGTGGCTGGACACCAGCGCCGCGCACGTCTTCGACGGCGTGGGCGACGACGCGCGCAACCTGACGCTGCCGGCGGATTTCACGCAGTACCAGTAAGCGCTGCGGGATCCGAGCTGCGAGCTTCGGGCTTCGGGCTTCGGGCTTCGAGCTTCGAGCTTCGAGCCTCGAGCCTCGAGCTTCGAGCTTCGAGCTTCGGGCTGCGGGCTGCGGGCTTCGAGCTTCGGGTTGCGAGCGTCGCGCTACGACAGGCTCGCTGTCATGGCGCCGGAATCAGGCAGTTGCTCGGCACGATGTCCTGCACCTGCCCGTCGGGGCGCGTCCAGCCGAACTGCAGGCGGTCGTTGCCGAGCGCCTCCTTGTGGAGGATCTCGATGCGGTAGCGCCGCTTCGCCACGAGGCGCAGGGGCGAGCCGACCGCGCCGTGCGGCTGCGACACGTGCGGAGCGATGACCATCAACTCGTCGCCGCCGAGATCGAGCGACAGCCGCGCATCGTCGTCGGCGCTCATGCGGAAGGAGTATTCGCCATCCATCGGCGGCACGATCCAGCCGCTCAGCCGCTCGCCGTAGTTGTCGCCATCGGCGGCGAGCATCGCGTTCGGGACCCAGGATACGTCGTCCGGCTTCTGCCCGAGGCGACCGCTGTCGATCAGGTCGTCGACGCTGCTGCCGGGGATGGCGCGCCACACCTCGCGTTTCAACCCGAGCCCGGGCGTCCCGCCACCGGCGAACCGCGCCGACGGGATCGGATTCTCGGTCGAGCCGTCGGGCAGGATCCAGCCGAGGCGCATGAAATCGTCGCCGCTGCTCTCGAACATGCGGACGCTCAGGGTGTAGCGCCGACCCGCCTCCAGCACGATCGGGTCGCTCGTCCTCGCCCCGATGGGGCCCTTCTGTTGCTTGCTGCCGATGGTGATGGACTCGCCGCCATCCGGGCGGATCCACGCGTCGACCTCCTGGTCGCCATCGAGGATGAAGCGGTACGCGCCAGCGACCGGCGGGATGAAGACCCCCTGCGCGCTGGCGATGTAGCCGTCGCCGCGGCTGCGCGGCGCGGAAAATTCGGCCAGGTAGCGGTACTGGTGGGATTCCGTCGCGAACGCGCCGCGCTCGCTGGCCTCGGCGAGCGACGCGAAGCCGACGCCGTCCCAGATATGCAGCACGATGCCTTCGTCGGCGCCGGACAGCGTCGACGGGAGGATAGCCGTCGCAGCGGCCTGCGCGGAGGTCGGCGTGGCGATCGGCGCCGCCACGGCGACGGGACGAGCGCGGGCGTCCTCCGCCGCGAGGGCGACGAGGTCGGGCACGCCGCCGAGCGCCGGCTGCAGGATCAGGTGGCGCGGCATCGGCGAATGCAGCATCGCGTCCGGCGTGCGCACGCGCAGGTTCCAGCGGTTCGGACCACCCCACGCCTGGTACAGCACCTGCATGAAGTAGCGCCTGCCCGCGACCAGCAGGATGGGCGCGGACTGCTGCTCCTTGATCGCCTCGAACGCGTCCGGCGCGAGCGCGCCGGGCACGTGGGCGATGCGCGCCAGGCGCGACGGGGTCTCGTCGGGGCTGAGCCACAGCTCGGAGTTGTCGTCCGAGGCGATCGCGAACTGGTGGTTGCCGGTCTGCGTCGGGACGAACCACGCCTGATGGCGGGAGGCGCGGTTGTCGTCGGCGTCGAACCAACAGAGGTCCCGGGACGAACCCTCCCACTCCGGGCGGTGGGGAAAGTTCGCGAGGCGGCGGAACTCCGGGATCGTCCCGCCGAAGCTCCAGATGCGCCAGAGCTGCCCCGGCTGCGGCTCGGGCGGCCGCGCGCGGCGCATCGCGCCGAAGATCGCCAGGCCGCTCAACCGCGGGGCGCCGGCGCGTCGCGTGGCGACGGCGTTCAGGCAGCCGTCCTGGACCTTCGCGTCGAACGGACCGAAGTGCGCCCAGCCCGCCTTCGGCAGCTTGCCGAGCGATCCGACCTTGACCCCTTCGAGCTCGAGATCGAACGAGCCGCCGCCGTCGCCCGGATCGCCGACCCAGGCGTGGACCTGGTAGCATCCGTCGGGCAGCACCTGCGAGAAGCGCAGCGGATCGCGCTCGCTGGTCAGCGCGCGCGCGAACATCGCGCGGCCGCCGGCATCGAGCTCGCCTGCCGGCACCTTGGCGACGGTGACGACCGTGCCGTTGCCCGGATCGAAACCGTCGGCGCGCGCGTCGGCGAACGGCATGAAGGCCCAGCCGTCGATCTCGGTGCGTTCCGGCGCGAACGACAGCGCGCGGATCAGCGTGGTCATGGTCTTCTGGCCGACCAGCACGGCGGTGGGCTCGGATTCGGCGCGCCCGCCGCGATCGTCGTGCGCGACCGCCGTCAGGATGTGCTCGCCGTACGCCGGCTTGGCCCAGGTGAAGGCGAACGGCGCGCTGGCGTCCTCGCCGATGCGCACGCCGTCGGCGAACAGCTCGACGCGGCTGACCACGCCGTCCTTGTCGGTGGCGCGCACGCGCACCGTGGCCTTGCCGCTGTCGCTGATCGACTCGAAGTCGCCGGGCGACTCGATGCGCACCTGCGGCGGCTGGCTTGCCGGCGCGGCGACCACGACGGTGACGGCGGGCGAGGTCTCGATGCGGTCGCCCCAATGGGCGCGCGCGCGGACGCGATAGGTGCCGGCGCCGACGCGGTTCCAGCTCGCGGCGAACGGCGGCGTCGCATCCTCGGCGAGGGTCGCCTCGCCGTGCAGGAACTCGACGCGATCCGCGTGCGCGCCGGTGGTGCGCGCGCTCAGCTCGATCGTCGCCGGCGCGGTGAAGGTCGCGCCGTCGCCGGGCTCGACCAGGACGACCGCGTTGCCGTCGGCGGGGCGGGCGGCGACCGTGACCAGCACGACCTCCGACAGCCCGCTTCGGCCAGCGACGTCGAACGCGCGCGCCTGCAGCCGCGCCGAGCCGGACCGCTTCGGCGTCCACGAGGCGGCGAACGGCGGCTGGTGATCGCCCGCGATGACCTCGCCGTCGACCAGCCACTCGACGCGCGCGAGCGCCTCCGGCGCGGTGACCACGAGCTCGCTGGCGCCGCCTTCGATCAGCGCCGTCGGCATCGCCAGCACCGGACGCGGCGCGGCGCCGCCACCCGCCTGCGAGAGCGACGGCGCCGGTGCCGGCGCGGGCGGATCGCCGACCGCGATGGTGGACGGCGCCGGCGCGGGGGGACGCGACGGCGCGACGACCGTGGTCGGCACGGTCGGCGCCGTCGGCGCCGAGGACGGCGAGGGGCCGGTGACGCCGGTGCGCGTCCGCGACGGCGCTGCGGTGTCGCCGCCACCGAGCGCCATGGCCCCGCCGAGCAGGGCCAATGCCAGCGCGGCGACGCCGATGACGGTGAAGACCGTGCCGCTGCCGCCGCCGCTGGCGGCGTCGTCGCGGCGATGACCCGGTCCCGCGGCGGCGAGGCTGCCCGAGGTGCTGCGCCGATGGCTCCCCGTGCCGGGCGGCACCTGGCTGCCCGACGTGCTGCGGCGCAGCCGGCCGGTGCCGCTCGCGCTGGCGGCGACGCTGGCGTGACGCCCCGATGGCGTGGTCAGGCGGTCGCTGATGCGCGGGCTGCGGTCGCTCGGGCGGCGCAGCGCGCGCAGGCGCTGGCTGGTGCGCAGCGACGGCATCAGCGCATCGGCGAGACCGCGCGCGGGATCGAGCGCCGGCGGCGCGTGCATCGCCACCAGCAGCAGATGGCAGCGCGCCTGGGTCTCGAAGGCGGCGAGGTAGTCGAGGTCCTTGACGACGCTGCCGGCGAGCAGCTGGCGCGCGTCGGGGATCAGCGTGCCGGAGAGGTAGTCCTCGATCAGTCCGGGAAACAGCGGGTCGCTCACGGACAGCGCTTCGGCGCTGGCGAGCTGCCCACGCGACGACGCGCGCGCGCGGAACAGCGAGGCCGCGACCGTGCCCTCGTTCTGGCCGAGCTCGGCCGCCAGGGTCTCGAGCGGCACGCGGTCGGCGTAGCGTCGGGTGATGAGCTGCCGCATCGCCGGCTCGAGCGCCTCGACGCCGTGCTTGAAGGTCGCGAGGCTGGCGATGCGCGCCGCGAACTCCTGGTCGAGGCCGTCCATCCCGGCCCGCACCAGGGCGTGCTCGAGCGGATCCTTGCTGTCGGTCGCGACGCGATCGCGCTCGCCCAGCACGCGGCCGAGCAGTTCGCGGGCGATGCCCCAGAACCACGCGTTGAAGGCGCCGCTCGGCGCGGTCGCCAGGCGCGGGAAGGCCTCCTCCCAGGCGGCGTGCAGGACCTGGTCGACCATCACCGCGCTCGCCGCGTGGCCGGCGATCAGGACGCGCAGCTCCCCCTGGGTCCCGGCGATGAGCAGGGCCAGGGCCTCGGCCTCGTTGGCCGTGATCCGTGCGAGGAGGTGATCTATGTCCGCGGGGCGCATGGCGATCGGTGACCGGATTCCCCGGAGAGGGTACTCGCTCTCAGGTCGGGCCACAATCACGGCTTAGGGCCGGCGGAGCGGCGTGCGGCGGGGCGTCCGGCCCGCCATCGCCCCGGCTTCGCGCTTCGGGTTCGTTCCCGAGCCCGGGCTTCGCGCTTCGCCCCTCCGCGCTACCAGTGCGTGGGCGGCTGGCGCAGGCGCTGCACCCAGCGGATCGTCCCGCCCATGTTGATGCAGTGCGCCTGCGAGCGCATCGCCTTGTCCTGAGGCACGTCCGAGGTGTTCATCGGGAAGGAGATGTACTGATCGACCACCGAACCGGTATTGAGCGCGTTGGCGACGTTGTGGACCTCGCTCGGCGCGACCGCCGCCGACCATTCGATGCGGTACCAGGTGCGCGTCTCGGCGGCGAGCAGGCGATCGAACGCGACGCGGTCGCCGCCGAAGACGGCGGTCGCGCCCAGGCCGCGGACCTCGTCCCAGTCGATGAAGCCCTGGGTCGCGCCGGCGCCGCAGGTGACGACGAACGTCGCCGCGTCCTCGCGCCGCACGCGGAACCACGACAGCCCGGTCGAGTTGGCCCGCGGCAGCGCGTCGCCGGCCCACGCCCTGGCCTTGGCATCGGGCTCGGGCGGCTTGATCACGGACAGCGGGTCGGGCGTCAGCAGGTACGGCATGCCGAAATCGGGACCCGCGGCGGCGATCGGATTGTACGCGGTGGTCAGCTCGGTGGCGTAGGGCGGACGCTCGTGGACGAACATCGGGCAGCGCGCGACGCCGCGCACCGCCGGCCACGCCGGCCGGTCGGCCGAGCCATCGCCGTCGCGGTCCTCGACCGCGGTCGCGTTGAAGAACGGGTCGAAGCCGACCGGCGCCGACCAGTCCTCGCCGCGCGGCCCGATCGCGCCGTCGCGCACGTCGAGCCAGCCGAACGCCTCGCGATGCTTGCCGGCCGGGGCGCCGACGTCGTAGCCCAGCCGCGAGGCCTCCTGGACGTAGGTGCACGCGGCGATGAGCATGATGCGCGCCTGCGCCTCGCGCTCGGCGATCGCCATCTCCTCGACGTCGGCGCGCATGCGCAGCAGGAACGCCGACGCGACCGTCGCGATGATCGCGGCGATGCCCGCGACCAGGATCAGCACCGTCCCGGAGCGCGCGTGGTTCATGGCGAGCTGTCGAGGTTCCTGCCCGGCGCCGGCACGCTGGCGTTGTCGTAGTCGGCCCAGCCGCTGACCGGGTGGCGCTGCTGGCGCGCGCCGCGCAGGGTCGTGCCGTAGCCGGCGAACGACAGCTCGAGGCGCTCGCCGGTCACCGGGCTGGTGAAGCCGAGCGTCGACAGGTTGACGAAGCGCCGGGTCTTGATGAAGCGCATCACCGAATAGGTGGCGGACGGCCACGCCGACGGCTTGAGCGGCATCAGCCGCTGGTCGATGCGCGCGCGATCGGCGAGGCGTCGGACCTCGGCGCCGGTGGTGTTCTGGTAGCCGACGCGGAAGTACTCGGCGTGGCCGGCCGCGCCGGGCTTCGGGATGGCGTAGGCGGCGGGCATGGTCAGGCGCCACAGGCTCTTCACGACCTCGGTCGTGCCCTCGCCGGGCTCGAACTGCGTGCCCGGGGCGATCAGGCGCATGGTCATGCCGCCGTTGTTGGTGCGTTCGCGATCGCTGCCCGCGGCGAGGAACGGCCGCGACGTCGCGAACAGCGCATCGGCCGGCATGTAGTCGGCGAAGGCGTAGTAGCCGAGGCGGTCCTGCATGCCGTGGTACTGCCCGGCGAGCCAGGTGTGCGGCACCGGCACGGTGCCGTACGCGCCGACGCCGCTGGTGACGGCGAGCTGCGGCTCGGTGCTCCAGAACAGCGCGTAGCGGCCGAAGGCGAGCACGGTGATGTGCTTCTCGGCGAGATTGGCGCGCATCCAGGTGCGCTTGTCGTTGGCCGGCCAGCGGTAGTGCTCGTCCCAGCCGACCTCGAACTCGCGCGGATCGGCGATGGCGTTGGCTCCTGGGAGCGTGCCGCGCGGGAACACCGCGCTCATCGGCGCGAACGGCTCGCCGACATCGCGGTACGAGCGGTTGGTCGCGTCCTCGGGATCGTCGTACGCGCGCCAGAAGTCGAGCTCCTCGTGCGCGCGCAGGAAGGCGCTGCGCATCAGCGCGTTCTCGAGCGACAGCCGGGTCGCCGCGGTCGTCGTCTGCGCCGCCATGCGCAGCCCGGCCGCGGCGGTCAGCACCAGGACGAGCCCCAGGCCGAACGCGATGATCATCTCGATCAGCGTGAAGCCCCGGCGAACGACGGCGGGCGGCGTCACCGGTTCACCATCGTCAGGACCGGGTCGTAGTAGTTGTAGCGGCCGACGCTGATCGCGCGCATGCGCACCGATTCCGGCACGGGCCCGAGATCGAGCTGCTTGTTGAAGTTGCGATCGGCGCCGAACTCGCCGATGAAGCAGCCCAGCTGGTCGGGCGACGTCCCGTGATCGTTGACCGCGTACATCGCGTTCTGGTCGAGCAGCGACGAGACGTCCATGCCGTCCACGTACGGCGGGCCGATGCGACGCTTGAAGGCGAGGTTCTTCTCGGGATTGCGGAACGCGTAGACGTGGTGGTCGGTCCACTGGTCCCAGGTCATGCGCTGGGCGAAGGTCTTGTCCTTCAGCGGCGCGGCGAAGAGGTACTTGCTGGCGTCGATCGGCGCGCTCGGCGCCGTCTCGAAGTCGGCGTACGACGTCCAATCGACCGCCCAGAAGACGATCTGGCGGCAGCGCTCGGACGCGGCGAACGGCTTGGCGAGCGTGAAGTTGTCCTGGTCGCCCCAGATCGACGGATCGATCGCGCGGTCCGGATACTGGTAGCTGCGGCCGATGTTGGTCGGGCGCTGGGCGGCGATCGGCCGCCACTGCGTCGCCGTGCGGCCGGTGGCGCCGATGATCGGTCCCGCCGGCAGGGTCGGCGACCACAGGTCCCACTGCACCAGCGGGTAGTCCATCATGATCGGCCGCTGCGTCGGCCGCGGCACCGCCCAGTCGTACGGCGACTCGGCGGCGAAGCGCATCGCGAGGTTCAGGCAGCGTTCGTGGTAGTAGACGATCAGGTCGTGGGTCAGCGTGATCGCCGGGCTCGGCTCGTTGGGGAATCCGCTGACCGCGGGGATGGCGAGCCCCGCGCCGGTCAGCTCGGCGTGCGTCCACCAGCGCGTCGCGCAGGTCGCGGCATGGGCGAGGAAGCGCATCGCCATGACCTGCTTCCAGCGCGCGACGCCGGGATCGAAGTCGCCGACGTCCTTCGCCGCCGGCACAGAAGTCGGCGCGTAGAAGCCGGGCGCCAGGCCCTTGCGCTTGCAGTACCACAGCGCGGCCTGGATGTAGCGGATGCAGGCGGCGCGGCTCGTCGCCGCGGTCGCGGCATACGCGGCGCCCTGGTCGCCGAGGCTGCCGTACGCGTACGGCCGGAAGCCGAACGCGACGCCGTTGATGTCGTGCTGCCAGACCACCTTGATCTCGCCGTCGGTGGTGCCGGCGCCGTCGTCCGGACCGCCGCTGCCGACTCCTTCCCACAGCGCCGAGGGATGGCCCCACGCCGTGATCATGTGCACGCCGGTGGTGTCCGACGCCATGTACTGGTCGAGCTTCTTGAAGCCGTGGCCGGGCGGCGACGGGTACGGCGTGTAGTAGGGCCAGCTCTTCCACGGGAAGAACGCGACCGCGTTCTGCTGCGCGAAGCCGGTCACCGCGAACACCAGCTTCTGCGCCTCGTTCGCCTGGGCGACCGGCAGGGAGACCTCCTCGATGCCGGTCGTCGCCATGGGTTGGGCGAAGTAGATCTGGCCGCCGTTGTCGAGGACGCGCTGGATCTCGTCGTGGTCCGAATCGAGGCGGCGCGCGATCCGGGTCGGCAGCGCGGCGATGCCGTAGCGGTGCGAGGCGACGACGATCTCGAGGTCGGGCGACAGCGCGCGGTACCCGGCCTGGACCTCCCACGGCGACGGACCCTCGACCTCGATGTTCGGATTGGCGTTCGCCGTCGACGCGAACGACTCGACCATCTCCTCGGCCT
>DASPLE010000045.1:0-76390 GCA_035627695.1 Planctomycetota bacterium | reverse complement strand
TCACGGCTGGGGCCTTGTGGGCCCCGCCTCGCGTCGAAAGCCGGCGGCCGTCGAAAGCTGCTCGTCACCGCCCGATCAACCCCGGCGGACTGTCACCCATGTCCCCGGATTGAAGTGTCACCCATGTTCCCGATCGCTCACCCGGAGCCCGGAGCCCGGAGCCCGGAGCCCGGAGCCCGAAGCCCGAAGCCCGAAGCTCGAAGCCCGAAGCTCGAAGCCCGAAGCTCGAAGCTCGAAGCTCGAAGCCCGAAGCTCGAAGCGCGAGGAAGATAGCCCGAGGCCGAGCCCCCCCAATTGACTGCACCCTCCCTGCTCTACGTTGTCGCCCTTGCCCCCCTCCGCATCGCCACGCGTCGCCGTGCTGATCCCCGCGCGGCGGGCGTCGACCCGGCTGCCCGAGAAGCTGCTGCTGGCCGAGACCGGCCGCCCGTTGATCGCGCACGCCTGCGAGCGGGCCGCGGCGGCGTTCGGCGCGGCGAGCGTCATCGTCTGCGCGGATGATGCCGCCCTGGTCGCGGCCGCCGAGGCGGCGGGCGTGCGCGCGCGCATGACCCGGCTCGACCACCAGTCGGGCACCGACCGCATCGCCGAGGTCGCGGCGACCCTCGACGCCGCGGTGGTGGTGAACGTCCAGGGCGACGAGCCCGAGATCGATCCGGAGCACATCCGCCTGGTCGCCGGCCTGCTCGATCGCCATGCCTGGGCCGGCATCGCCACGCTCGCCACGGCGGCGACGCCCGGGCAGCAGGGCAACCCCAACAACGTCAAGGTCGTGCTCGGTCACGGCGACCGCGCGCTGTGGTTCACCCGCGCACCGGCGCCGTGGGACCGCGACGCCGGCGGTCCGGCCGCCGAGGCCCACCGCCACCTCGGCATCTACGCCTACCGGCGCGAGGTCCTGCTCGGTTACGGCCGCCTGCCGGCGAGCCGTCTGGAACGGCTGGAGAAGCTCGAACAGCTGCGCGCCCTCGAGGCCGGGATCGGCGTCGCCTGCGCCCTGGTCGCGGACGCCGCGCCTGGCATCGACATCCGCGCGGATTACGATGCGTTCCTTGCACGCTGGCGCGGGCGCCCTTGATCCCGAAGCGCGAACGCCAGCCGGAGCGAGACGATGGTCAACACCGATAAAGCCGAGAAGCCCGCCGAGCACGCTCGGCGCAGCGGGCCGACGCGGCACATCTTCATCACCGGCGGCGTGGTGTCGTCGCTCGGCAAGGGCATCACCTGCGCATCGATCGGCAGGCTGCTCAAGAACATGGGCTACAGCGTGCGGATCCAGAAGCTGGACCCGTACCTCAACGTCGACCCCGGGACGATGAACCCGTTCCAGCACGGCGAGGTGTTCGTCACCGCCGACGGCGCCGAGACCGATCTCGACCTCGGCCACTACGAGCGCTTCCTCGCCCAGCCGTGCACGCGCCACTCGACCTACACCTCGGGCCGCATCTACCAGTCGGTGATCCAGAAGGAGCGCGAGGGGCGCTACAACGGCGGCACCGTGCAGGTGGTCCCGCACATCACCAACGAGATCAAGGACGCGATCAAGACCCTGATCGGCCCCGAGGTCGACGTGCTGATCACCGAGATCGGCGGCACCGTCGGCGACATCGAGGGCCTGCCGTTCATGGAGGCGGTGCGCCAGTTCGCGCACGAGATCGGGCGCGAGTACGTGGCGTTCATGCACCTCGCCTACATCCCCTACATCCGCGCCGCCGGCGAGATCAAGACCAAGCCGGCGCAGCACAGCGTGCAGAAGCTGCGCGAGATCGGCATCGTCCCGGACTTCCTGGTGTGCCGCTCCGAGAAGAACCTCAGCAAGGAGGTGAAGGAGAAGCTCGCGCTGTTCTGCAACGTCGCGCAGAAGCACGTGGTCGAGATGCCGGACGTCGCGACCTCGATCTACGAGGTGCCGCAGGTGCTGCTCAAGCAGGACGTGCACAACCTGGTGTCGGCGCGCCTCGGGCTCAAGTCGCACGAGTGCGACATGCGCGCGTGGGACCTGATGGTCCGCCACATCAAGAATCCCAAGGACACGGTGACCATCGCCCTGGTGGGCAAGTACATCAACCACCAGGACGCCTACAAATCGGTGACCGAGTCGATCGACCACGCCGCGTACGCGCACCTGGTCAAGGCCAACATCGTGCGCATCGAGTCGGAGACCCTCGAGAAGGACGACTGGCAGGACCGGCTGAAGGGCATCGACGGCGTGCTGGTCCCGGGCGGCTTCGGCAAGCGCGGCTTCGAGGGCAAGCTCAACGCCATCCGCTACTGCCGCGAGCACAACCTGCCGTACCTCGGCCTGTGCCTGGGCATGCAGGCGGCGTCGATCGAGTTCGCGCGCAACGTGCTCAAGCTGGATCGCGCCAACTCGACCGAGATGGATGAGAAGACGCCGGACCCGATCATCGTGCTGATGGAGAGCCAGAAGGACGTGGTCGCCGTCGGCAACCTCGGCGGCACCATGCGCCTGGGCTCGTTCATCTGCACGCTGCCCAAGAAGAGCAGCAAGACCACCAAGCTCTACGGCGGCGCCGAGACGGTCAGCGAGCGCCATCGCCATCGCTACGAGTTCAACAACGCCTACCGCGCGCAGTTCGAAGCGGCCGGCATGCAGTTCACCGGGCTCTACATCCCCGATCCGCTGCAGCCCGAGAAGTCGCTGGTCGAGATCATCGAGCTGAAGGACCACCCGTTCTTCGTCGCGACCCAGGCGCACCCGGAGTTCCAGTCGAGCCCGGTCGAGCCGCATCCGCTCTTCAAGGGCCTGCTCGGCGCGGCCTACAAGCACAAGACCAAGGGCGTCGATCCGGAATCGGCGAGCGCGGGCGGCTAGGGCGGGCGCGAGGCTCGCAGCCCGAGGCTCGAGGCTCGAGCCTCGAAGCTCGAGGCTCGAAGCTCGAAGCCCGAAGCCCGAAGCCCGAGTTCCCGAAGCTCGTAAAGCCGGTCGTGGACGCGGAATCCCCGCCGAGTCGTTATCGCCTCCGCTTGCGGCTCACCTCGCTGAAAGTACCGTGCCGCCTTCCCTCGGAGGGCCCCATGCCGTTCCTCGCGCCTCCAGCGGTCGTCCCGGCGATGTTCACCATGCCCGGCGGCTCCGAGTGGCTGATCATCCTGGTCATCGCCCTGCTGCTGTTCGGCAAACGCCTGCCCGAGATCATGCGCGGCCTGGGTTCGAGCGTGCGCTCGTTCAAGAAGGGCATGGATACCGACGGCGAGCCGATCGAGCGCGAAGCGCCGAAGGCCGTCGAGGGATCGATCAGCCGCGGCTCGCCGCTCGCCGCGCCGTCGCCCGAGGACAACAAGCCGGCGCCGCCCGCGGCGCAGTCCCAGCCGCAGTCGCAGAACCCGCCGCCCAACCACTACTAAGAAGCCCATGACCGAGTCCGCCGAGAAGCTCATCCGGGTCCGCGCCTACCTCAAGGAACACAAGCTCGAGGGCGTGGTGTTCAACACCCGCGCCAACACGGCCTGGCTGACCGGCGGCGGCGACTTCCACATCGTGTCGCAGGACGGCGGCGCCTTCGGCGCGCTGGTGGTGACCGCGAAGAACGCCTTCCTGGTCGCCAACCGCATCGAGATCGACCGCATCGCCAACGAGGAGCCGTGCGCGGGCTTCACGCCCAAGTCGTTCCCGTGGATCGAGCCGATGGGCGAGGCGCTGCCCAAGCTGGTCGGGATCAAGAAGGACAAGCTGGCCAGCGACGACGCCGGCCTGGGCTTCGCGCCGCTGCCCGGCGACTTCATCCAGGGCGTGCGCGCGCCGCTCTCCGAGAGCGAGGTCCGCCGCTACAAGTCGCTCGGCCGCGACTGCTCGCTGGTGATGGAGACCGTCTGCCGCCAGATCAGCGTCGGCGACAGCGAGCACCAGGTCGAGGGCGAGATGGCCCGCCACCTGCTGGCGCGCGGCGTCCAGGGCCACGTGCTGCTGGTCGCCTTCGACGAGCGCATCAAGCGCTACCGCCACCCGACGCCGACCGCGAACCGCCTGCGCCACCACGCCATGCTGGTGATCTGCGGCCAGCGCGGCGGGCTGATCGCGTGCCTGACGCGCTTCATCCACTTCGGCCCGGTCCCGCCCGACATCCTCGCCCGTCACGAGGCGGTCAGCCGCGTCGAGCTGGCGATGTGGCACGCGACCAAGCCCGGCGTCACCTACGGCGATGCGCTGAAGGCGGGCATCGCCCAGTACGCGAAGGAAGGCTTCGCCGACGAGTGGGAGCTCCACCACCAGGGCGGACCGACCGGCTACGCCGGCCGCGAGTTCCTGGCGACGCCGGGCGAGAAGCGCGTGGTCATCGACAAGACGGCGATCGCCTGGAACCCGTCGATCACCGGCGCCAAGACCGAGGACACCTACGTCCTCGACGGCGCCAACCGCATCGTGGTCACCGCGTGCTCCGACCACTGGCCGCAGATCAAGGTCACCCTCCCCGGCGCCGGCACGGTCTCGCGCCCGGCGATCCTGGTGCGGTGATGCGATCGCTCGCGGCGCTGATGCTGATCGCGCTGACGCTGACCGCGTGCGGTCCGGAACGGCGCGAGCCGATCCCGATCGTCCACGTCACCGTGCTCAGCGAGCCCGGCACCTACATCCTCGACGGCGAGCGCCTCTACCTGACCGAGCTGCGCACCGAGCTGCAGAAGCTCGCCGACAAGTACCGCCGCCCGACGGTCAAGAACGCCCGCGCCCACGTCGTCGTCAGCCACGGGCCGCGCGTCCCCTACCACTGGGTCGAACAGGTGCTGGGCACCTGCGCCAGCGTCGGGCTGGACAAGGTCGAGACGCAGGTGCGCGACGAGGGCGTGCCGCAGATGCGGTGAGCGGCCGGACGCTGCCGCTTCGAGCGCAGCCAGCACCGGTCCGCACCAGGACGCCGCTGTCGTCGTCGCGGCGGATGGTGGCATCCACGCGCCCGAGGGCGAGCCTCCGGCGGGAGCCAGCATGTGGATGGCTTTGATCGGCATCGCCGGCGTCGTGCATCTGGCCATCGCCGGCGGCAACGTCCTGCTGCCACGGCTGCTCGACTACCGGCGTCAGCTCGCCGCGCTCGATCCGCTCATCCGCCAGGTCTACCTGGTGCACTCGCTGTACATCGTGCTCGTGCTCACCGCGCTCGGCGTGCTGTGCCTGGCGTTCCCGGCGGATCTGGCCGGCTCCAGCGACCTCGGCCGGACGCTGAGCGCCGGCATCGCGATCTTCTGGGGAATCCGCCTCCTGCTGCACCTCTTCTACTACCGGCCGGCGGCGACGCCTCTCGTCCGCGCGATGGCGCGGGCGCTGCTGGTCTGCGTCGTGGGCTTCGTGGCGTTGTTCACGGCATTGGCGTGCGGCGCCGCGACATGAACGGCTGGCTCATCGCGTGCCGCGCCGCCGTCGCGGCGGTCTGGCTCTACCAGGGCCTGTGGTGCAAGCTGATCGCGCCCGGGTCGCACCAGGCGGTCGTCGGCGCGGCGGTCGGCTCGGATACCACGACGAGCTGGCTGCTGACCGCGCTCGGCATCGGCGAAGGCGCGCTGGCGGCGTGGGTCGCCTGCGGGTGGCGCCCGTTCGCGGCGGCCACGGCGCAGACGGCGCTGCTCGTGGCGATGAACATCGGTGGGCTGGTGCTCGCGCGCGCCCACATCGCCGACCCCGCGGGGATGGTGGTCATGAACGCGGCGTTCCTGACGCTGGTGTGGATGACGGCGCGCGAAGCGCGGCGCGCCCGGTCATGAGCCTCCCGGAAGCGACGACGGCCTGGGGGTCGGGGTCGTTCCGCGGCCATGGCCGCGAACTGCTCTTCGGACGCATGTACGAGGACTGGCGCGTCGAGCAGGCGGCGTTCGCGCCGGCATCGCGCGTCTTCTGCATCGCGTCCGCGGGCTGCACGGCCATGCGCCTGGCAGCGGCCCGCCATCGCGTCACCGCGGTCGACATCAATCCGCTGCAGATCGAGTACGTGCGCCGCCGGCTCGCCGGCGGCGGCGTGATCGCCGGTCGGGCGGACCGCCTGCTCGCCGGCGGACGCGCGTTGCTCGCACGCCTGGGTTGGCGCGTCGGCGATCGGCTGGCCTTCCTGCGCCAGCACGACCCGTCCGTGCAGCTGCGCTGGTGGCGCGGGCGCATCGGCGCGGGAGTCTTCCGCGCCGCCGTCGGCCTGGCGCTGCATCCGATCGCATTGCGCGGCGCGTACGCCAGCTCTTTCGTGCGCGCGCTGCCCGCTGACTTCTCCGCGCGGATCCTCGCGCGCCTCGAACGCGGCATCGCGTCCCACGCCAACGCCGACAACGCGCTGGCCTGGTCCCTGCTGCTGGGGCGGCAGGCGCCGTGGCACGATGAGCCGCGGCCGGCGCCGATCGATCTGCGCCCTGGCGACGCCGTCGAGGCGCTGACCGCATCGCCGCCCGGCTCGTTCGACGGCTTCGCGCTGTCCAACATCCTCGACGGCGCGAACGCGTCCTACCGCGCCCGCCTCGCCGAAGCGGTGCGCCGCGCGGCGGCGCCCGGCGCGCGGGTCGTCCTGCGCACGTTCGCCGAACCGCGCGAGCGCGCGCACGCCGTGGTGGCGGCAACCGACCGAGCCTGGTTGTGGGGCGGGATCGAGGTGGCGGATGCCGGCAGCTTCCACTGACGCGCGCCGTCCGCGGCCATCGCTGGCGATGGCGCTGCGCCGTCACCCGCTGCCGATGTCGGCCTGGTTCGATCATTCGCTGGTCGTGACGTATGCCTATCCCGCCGACGTGCTCGCGCCGTTGCTGCCGCCAGGTCTGGCGCTGAACGGCTACGGCGGCTTCGGTTTCCTGGCGGTGGCCATGGTGCAGGCGCGTGGGTTGCGCCCGTCGTTCCTGCCGGCTCGGCTCGGCATCGACCTGATCCTCGCCGGCTACCGCATCTTCGCGCGCCTGCGCACGCGCGATGGACGCGACCTGCGCGGCCTGCGCATCCTGCGCAGCGATGCCAGCCACCGCGCGCTGGGCTTGGCCGGCAACCTCCTGACGCACTACGCGTTCCGCCGCTCGCGCGCGTCGTTCGTCGTCGATGGCGACCTGCTGCGCGTCGCGGTGCGCAGCGGTGACGGCGCGGCCGACCTGCGCGTCGACGCCGACCTGTCCAGCGTCCCCGCGCCGCTGCCGCCGGGATCCCCATTCCCGAGCCTGGCGGTCGCGCGGCGCTTCGCCGGACCCCTGCCGAACACCTTCGACCACGAACCGGCGACCAACTCCATGATCGTGATCGAAGGCGTGCGCGAGGCGTGGGAGCCGCGGCCGATCCGCGTCGCCGTGCACGAGAACGGCTTCCTGGCGTCGCCGGCGCTGCGCGGCTGCGCGCCGATCCTGGCCAACGCGTTCCTCGTCTCCGGCGTGCCGTACCGCTGGAAGCGCGGCGTCGTGGAACGGCTCGGCGACGTCGATGGGTGAACGCGACCGGCGACCGTGGTGGCGGGGCATGGCGCGGGTCGCCGCCTACAACTGGCCGCTCTATGCCGTGGCCATGGCCGTGGCCATCGCGGCCGTCGCCATCCAGGTCCGCTTCGCCGGGGTCGGATACGGTCCGGCGCGCGTCGCCGTGGCGACGGCGGTCGGCGTCGGGATGTGGTTCATCGGCGCATCGCTGATCGCCACCTGGTGGGCGTACGACGGCTCGGCCATGTTCCGCTGGGCGTGGCTGCGACCGCTGCTGACGCCGCCGCGGCGCTGGCTGACGCTGCACGCCGGCGTCGACGAGAGCACGCCGGGCCTGCGCGAGCTCTACCCCGGCGACAGCCGGGCGATCGACGTCTTCGTCGCCCGGACGATGCCGGAAGCCTCGCTGCGCCGAGCCCGCGCCCGCTTCACGCCCGAGGTGGCGGCGGAAGGGTGGGATGGCCGCCGCCTGCCCGCGGACGACGCGAGCGTCGACGCGGTGTTCGCGTTCTTCGCGCTCCATGAACTGCGCAGCGACGCCGCCCGCACCGCGATCATCGCCGAGATCCGACGCGTGCTGACGAGCGACGGCAGCGCGGTCGTCGTCGAGCACCTGCGCGACGTCGCCAACGCCATCGTCTACGGTCCCGGCGCCTGGCATTTCCATGCCCGGCGGACCTGGCTGCGCGCCTTCTCCGCGGGCGGTCTCGAGGTGGTCCGCGAGGTGCGCATCAACGTGTTCGTGCGCGCATTCGTCCTACGGCATGCGTGTCGCGGCGTCGGCGGGATCCCGGGAACCCCTGGCGATGGCTTCGGCTGAGGGCGACCGCCCCCGGGCCGTGCATGCGCGGTTCCTCGGCCTGCGCCCGCGCCAGCCGCGGATGCGCGGGCGCATCAGCAGGTCGATCGCCTCGTCATGCGCCACCGCGGTCGGACGGGCGGGCCTGCGCGCGGTCCTCCGGTGGCGAGGCCGGCCGTGATCGGACTTGTCGCGTCCCCGTTGCCGCGAGTATCCGCGCATGCGCATGGTCGGCTGCCTGTTCGTGCTCGTCCTGATCGCCGTGATGTGCGGCGAGCTCTACCTGCTGCTCGACCTCATCCAGCGCACCGGCGAGCCGTTCGGCCTGCTGCTGCTGATGGCCGTGATCTGCGTCGTCGGCGTCAAGCTGACCGCGTTCCACGCCGCCAAGCTGCCGATGGCGATGATGAGCGGCGACCTCGGCCGGCGCATGGTCGCGGTGATCGGCGGTGTGCTGCTGGTCATCCCCGGCTTCGGCACCGATGTGCTCGGGCTGCTCTGCCAGATCCCGCTGGTCCAGCGCTGGTTCGCCGGCACCGGCAGCAGGCTGGGCGGCGCGCTGATGCGCCAGGCGATGGAGCGCATGGGCGGCGGCAAATTCCCGGGTGGCGGTCCCGGCGGCGGCATGCCGATGTTCCCGGGCATGCAGGCCAAGGGCGGGTTCACGCCGCTGAAGCCGGACGAGGCGGCGAAATTCGGGCTGCCGCCGCTGCCGCCCAAGGGCAAGAAGCCGCGCGACTACGACACCACGTCCGAACCCTGAGCGCGGCGGGGCGCTGGATCGCGCCGCATCGGCGCCCACCCTCCCGCGATGCTCAAGCACAACAGCTACTTCGACGGCAAGGTCCAGAGCGTCGGCTTCGAACGCCACGGCCGCAAAGCGACCGCGGGCGTCATCGCGCCCGGCGAGTTCCACTTCGGCACCGATGCGCCCGAGCGCATGACCGTGATCAGCGGCGAGCTGCACGCGCGCATGGCGGGCGGCGCCTGGGTCGTCTATCCGGCGGGCACCGCCTTCGAGGTCGCCGGCAAGAGCGGCTTCGACGTGAAGGCCACCGCGCCGGCCGCCTACCTCTGCGAGTTCCTCTGAGCGATCGGCGCGTCGCCGGCGTGCTGTTCGATCACGACGGCACGCTGGTCGACTCGATCCCGGTCATCGTCGCCGCGACCAACCAGGTCTTCGCGGCGCGCGGCCTGCCGCGCCTGGGCGCCGACGAGATCGTCCCCGGCATGGTCCTGCCGACCGGCCAGCGCCTCGGCCGGCACTTCGCGGTCAGCGACCCGACGAAGCAGCGCGAGCTGGCGCTGGCCTTCTACGCCGCGGCGCGCGAGCTCGGCCCCGGCCTGGCATCGCTGTATCCGCACGTGTTCGACGCCCTCGAGGAGCTGGCGGCGAGCGGGCTGCGCCTGGCGGTCGTCAGCAACAACGAGGGCGTGTTCGTGCGCGCGGTCACGAGCGCGCTCGGCATCGCCCGGCACTTCGCGACGATCCTCGGCGAGGAGGACATGCCGGCGCCGAAGCCCGATCCGCGCGGCGCGCTGCTGGCAGCCGAGCGCATGGGGCTGGCTCCCGCCGCGTGCTGCTTCGTCGGCGACAGCCGACCGGACGCCGAGACCGCGGCGGGGGCGGGGATGCGCTCGATCGGCGTGACCTGGGGCACCCATGCGCGCGAGCAGATGAGCGACATGGGCTTCACCGCGCTGGTCGACGACGTCGCCGGCCTGCGTGCGCAGATCGCCGCCTGGGCGGACGGGCTCTGAACGGACATCGACGCGCTTCGGCGGTGTCGGATTTCAGGCGACGCGGACGCCCGGTACGCACCCGGGCGGACTGTTTCATCGTGCATCACCCACGGTCCAGCCGCGGCTGATCGACCGTGTCAGGTCGCTGTCCGGGGCGCGGTCGCCTGGACATGCACCCGAACGTCCGCCTGAAGTCCTGCCTGGCCGCGCTCGCGCTGGCCGTCTTCGCCGCCAGCGCGAGCGCCGAGATGGCGATCGCGCGCGACTACGCGGTGCGGGTCACGGTCGCCGTCCAGCGCTCGCCCCCGGCGCTGGTGATGAGCTGGCCGCTCGAGAACCGCCACACCACGCCCCTGCCGACCTACAGCGTCCAGCGCAAGGATCCCGGCGCGACCTCCTGGGGCCCCGCGGTCGCGGGCGGGAGCACCGGCTACACGGACACCGGCGTCGCCATCGGCACGACCTACGAGTACCGCATCACCGCCAGCGGCACGAGCGACCAGGGCCCCTACTCCGGCCGCGCCTACATCCTGGCCGGCATCGACGTCGCGGCGGTGCATCAGCGCGGCACGGTGGTGCTGATCGTCGGCGACCTGCACGCAGCAGCGCTGGCGAACGAGCTCGAGCGCCTGAAGCGCGACCTGGTCGGGGACGGCTGGAAGGTCATCCGCCACGACGTCGCCCCGGGCGCGGACGTCGCGGCGATCCGTCAGCAGATCATCGACGATCGCGCGGCCGATCCGCAGGTCGCGGCGGTCTACCTGTTCGGACGCGTGCCGCAGGCGTTCTCGGGCTACATCGGCCCGGACGGCCACGGCGGCCGGGCGTGGCCGTGCGACGGCTACTTCGGCGAGCTGACCAGCACCTGGCCCGACACGATCGACTATCCGGCGGTCGCCGAAGGTGGCTTCCACACCAACGAGCCCGGCGACGGCCGCTTCGATCCGTCGAGCTTCCCGTCCGACGTCGAGCTCGCGGTCGGCCGCGTCGCCCTCGACCGCATGTGGTCGTTCACGACCAGCGAGACCGACCTGCTGCGCCAGTACCTCGACAAGACCCACGCCTTCCGCCACCGCGCGATCACCCTGGCGCGCGCCAGCCTGATCCAGGACGGCTTCAGCGTCTTCGCGGGCGGCGAGGCGCCGGCGAGCCAGGCCTGGCAGTCGACGGTGTCGGTCGGGCCGGCGGCGACCGCCATCACCAACGGGCTGTGGACGGACTACGCGGCCAGCGGCTCGTACCTGTGGGCCTACGCCTGCGCCGGCGGCGGCTACAACGGCCTGGCCAACGGCACGCTGACCAGCCAGCTGATCGCCGACAACGACTTCGGCGTCGGCTTCACCGCGCTGTTCGGCAGCTACTTCGGCGACTGGTCGTCCGACAACAACTTCATGCGCGCGGTCCTGGCCAGCCGGACGTACGGCCTGACCTGCTCATGGGGCGGGCGGCCGTCGTCGATCTACCACCGCATGGGCCTCGGCGGAACGGTCGGCGACAGCATCAAGCTCTCGCAGAACGCCACGGACGCGCTGTATCCGGTCGCTTCGCCCTACCAGCGCCGCGGCGTGCACATCGCCCTGATGGGCGATCCGACGCTCACGCAGTATCCGGTGCTCCCGGTCGGCACCGTGGCGGCGACGGCGAGCGCCGACCGCATCGACCTGACCTGGAGCGCGTCGCCCGAGGCCGATCTCGGCTACCACGTCTACCGGGCCGCGAGCATCGACGGGCCGTTCACGCTGCTCAACGCGACGCCGACCACGGCCACGACCTACGCGGACACGGGTCTCGCGGCGGGCACCCACCACTACCAGGTGCGCGCGGCGCGGCTCGAGGTCTCGCCGAGCGGCACCTTCGTCAATCTCAGCCAGGGCGCGTTCGCCAACGCCACGATCGGCGGCGGCGGGACCACGGCGGGCTCGACGACCGGTGGCACGACCGCCGGGACGACGACGGGTGGCACGACGAGCGGTGGCACGACGACCTCCGGCACGACGACCGCCGGCACGACGACCGCCGGAACGACGACCGCCGGCACGACGACCGCCGGTACGACGACGGGTGGCGGTGGGCGCGGCGAGAACGACACCGGCTGCGGCAAGGGCTCCGGGTTCGCGACCGCGCTTGCCGCGGCGATGCTGCTGCTCTTCGCGGCGCCGCGCGGCGGCCGGCGCCCGCGCGCCTGACGCGCCTGACGCGCCGCGGCGCTGCGTCGCCCAGCGTCGGCGTTACGCTGCCGCCCATGTTCGAGCACCGCCTGACGATCCAGCTCGCCGACACCGACGCGTACTCGATCCTGTTCTTCCCCAACCAGCTGCGCTTCTGCCAGGTGGTGTTCCAGGCCTGGTTGGCCTCCGTCGGCCTGCCGTTGCCGATCGACCGCGCGCGCGCCGACTTCCTGTGCGTGGTGGTGCGCGCCGAAGCGGACTACGAGGCGCCGGTCAACGTCGGCGACGAGATCACCTGCGCCTACACCGCCGCGCGCGTCGGCGCGACGTCGTTCACCAACGCCATCCGCTTCACCAACCAGCGCGGCGAGCTGGTCGGCCAGGCGCGCGTCGTCTACGTGGTCATCGATCCGCGCACGAGCGCCAAGATGGCGATCCCGCCGAGCCTGCGCAGCGCGCTGGCAGGCATCGCGGAATAGGCCTGTCGCGCTGCGAGCTGCGAGCCCGGCCTCGTCCCCTCCGGACCCGACCTCCCGATCACGGGAAACGATATCCTCGGCAGCCGGGGTCGCGGCCATGAACAACGGCTCTAAGTCTTCGCCTCGCTGCGTGCTACGGCATGCGGAGCGTTCAGCGCAGGGGTTGAGGACGACCCCACTTCGAGGTATATTCCGGGTGGAGCCGGGTCCATGCGTCCGCTGGCGCCGACAACTCTTTCGCATGCGACCGGGGCCGCCGCCCTCGACGGGGTAGCGACCCTGCCGGGACTGCTGACCCATGTGCTCGGCGCCTTCAGCAACAGCCAGGCGTTCAACTGGCGCGAAGCGGGCTATTGGCGCCATTGTTCCACCGAGGACTTCTGCAGCCAGGTCCGGCGCTGCGCCCTGGGCCTGCATCGCCTCGGCCTGAAGCGCGGCGAGGCGGTCGGCATCCTCGCGTCGCCGTCGCCCGCCTGGCTGATCGCCGACTTCGCCATCATGTGCGCCGGCGGCGTGTCGGTGCCGCTGTTCCCGAACCTCTCCGAGGAGCATCTCGAGTACGAGTCGCGCAACTCGTCGCTGGTCTACCTGATCGCGATCGGCGAGCAGTCCGCGGCGGTCGCGCGCGCCCACGCCAAGCTGTGGCGCAAGGTGATCGTCAGGGGCGGCGCGAACGGCGACGACAAGCACGCCGTCGCGTGGAACGCGCTGCTCGAGCTCGGCGACCAGGCATCGCACGAGGATCCGCAGCTCGCCGCGCGCATGCGCGACGAGGCCAAGCCCGACGATGTCGCCACCATCATCCACACCAGCGGCTCGACCGGCAAACCCAAGGGCGTGGTGCTGACGCACGGCAACCTGCTCATGCAGATCCGCGGCGCCGCCACGCGCTTCCCGCTCGACGCGGCGCGCGATCGCGCGCTGTCCTGCCTGCCGCTGGCGCACGTCTTCGAGCGCATGGTGATGTACTACTACGTCGCCGCCGGCGTCGGCGTGTGGTTCGCGGACGACATCAAGCGGATCGGCGAGCTGCTGCGCGAGCTCAAGCCGACGGTGACCACCATGGTCCCGCGCATCGCCGAGAAGCTGCACGCGCGCGTGGCCGACGGCGCCGCGCTGAAGAGCGGGCTCGGCGGGCTGATCGGACGCTGGGCGGTCGGCCACGCCGACCGCGACGATCCGCTCGCGCCGGCGTGGTCGCGCGGCATCGCCGACCGCCTCGTGTACCGCAAGGTGCGCGACGCGCTCGGCGGCCGGCTCAAGTACCTGATCATGGGCGGTGCCGCGCTGTCGCCCGAGCTGACGCGCTTCCTGCTCAACGTCGGCGCGCCGCTGTACGTCGGCTACGGCCTGACCGAGGCGTCGCCCGTGGTCGCGTGCAACGCGCCGGGCCTGATGCGCCCGGGCAGCGTCGGTCCGGCCTGGCCGGGCGTCGAGATCCGCATCGGCGAGCGCGACGAGATCCTCGCGCGCGGCGCCGGCATCATGCGCGGCTACCACCGCGATCCCGACGCGACCGCCGCGACCATCGATCGCGACGGCTGGCTGCACACCGGCGACTGCGGCAAGCTCGACGCCGACGGCTACCTGACCATCACCGGACGGCTCAAGGAGCTGTTCAAGACCTCGAACGGCAAGTACGTGTGCCCGGTCCCGATCGAGCAGGCGCTGGTCGCGTCGGGCCTCATCGACCAGGCGATGGTCGTCGCCGAGGCGCGGCCGTACACCACCGCGCTGCTCTTCGCCGCGCCCGAGGCGCTGGCGCGGGTCAAGGCGCGGCTCGGCTGCGTCGGCCAGGACGACGCCACGTTCATCGCCGGCCCGGAGATGAAGCGCGAGGTCGACGCGCTGGTCGCGCGCGCCAACCACGGCTTCGACCACTGGGAGCAGGTGCAGAAGTGGCGCCTGCTCACGACCGTGCCCAGCGTCGAAGGCGGCGAGCTGACGCCGACCATGAAGCTCAAGCGCCACGTCGTCGCCCAACGCCACGCCGATCTCATCGCCGGAATGTATTCAGAGACGTCCGCGCCGGTCCCGGCGCTGCAAGGAAGCCCATGAAGGAACGCATCGCCATCATCGATGGCCTGCGCACGCCGTTCGCCAAGGCGGGCGGCCCGCTGGCCAAGGTGGCCGCCGACGACCTCTGCGGCCGCGTGGTGCGCGAGCTGATGGTGCGCACCGGCTGGAAGGGCGACGCGGTCGACGAGCTGATCGTCGGCAACGTCGCGCAGCCGATGGAGTCCGCCAACGTCGCGCGCATCATCGCGCTCAAGGCCGGCCTGCCGGTCGGCCTCATCGCCTCGACGGTGCACCGCAACTGCGCCTCGGGCATGGAGGCGATCACCACCGCCGGCAACCGCATCCTCGCCGACGAGGCCGAGGTCATCGTCGCCGCCGGCACCGAATCGATGTCGAACATCCCGCTGATCGTCGGCAAGAAGATGACGACGATGTTCGGCAACCTGATGAAGGCCAAGACCGTCTGGCAGAAGCTGGCGGTGTGGTCGACGCTGCGCCCCGCGCACCTCACGCCGATCATCGGCGTCCAGGTCGGGCTGACCGACCCGGTGTGCAGCCTGAACATGGGCCAGACCGCCGAGATCCTGGCGCGCGACTTCCACGTCACGCGTCAGCAGCAGGACGAGTACGCGTTGGCCTCGCACCAGAAGGCGCTCAAGGCCTGGGAGTCGGGACGCATGGCAGAGGAGGTCATGCCGATCGCGACGCCGCCGTACGAGCACATGCTCGCGACCGACGACGGCCCGCGTCCGGGGCAGGACCTCGCCGCGCTCGCCAAGCTCAAGCCGTACTTCGACCGCGTCGCCGGCACGGTGACGGTCGGCAACGCCTGCCCGCTGACCGACGGCGCCGTGGCGACGCTGGTCATGCGCGAGTCGAAGGCGCGCGCGCTCGGCCTGAAGCCGCTCGGCTACCTGCGCGACTACGCCTACGCCGCGCTCGAGGGCCGGCGCATGGGCCTCGGGCCGGTGCACGCGACGGCGAAGCTGCTGAAGAAGTCCGGCATGCGCTTCGCCGACTTCGAGCTGATCGAGCTCAACGAGGCCTTCGCCGCGCAGGTCATCGCCTGCGAGCGCGCCTTCGCGTCGGCCGAGTTCTGCAAGCCGCTGGGCTTCGACGCTCCGATCGGCGTGATCGACCGCGAGCGCCTGAACGTCAACGGCGGCGCGATCGCGCTCGGCCATCCGGTCGGCGCGACCGGCGCGCGCCTGGTCGTGACCCTGCTGAAGGAGCTTCGTCGCCGCGGGCTGAAGCGCGGCCTCGCCACGTTGTGCGTCGGCGGCGGTCAGGGCGCCGCGCTCGCGCTGGAGACGGAGTGATCCCATGAGCGATATCCAGGTCTCCGAGCAGGACGGCGTCGCGCGCGTGGTCTTCGACATGGCCGGCGAGAAGGTGAACAAGTTCACCGCCGGCCTCATGCACGAGCTGCGCCAGGTCATCGACGAGCTCGCGACCAGGGCGCTCAAGGCCGCGGTGTTCGTCAGCGCCAAGCCCGACGTCTTCATCGCCGGGGCCGACATCAAGGAGATCCTCGGCATCCGCTCGGTCGCCGACGCCAAGTCCAAGGCGCTCGCCGGGCAGGAATGCTTCACCCGCCTGGCGCACCTGCCGTTCCCGACCATCGCGGTCGTCGACGGCGCGTGCATGGGCGGCGGCTGCGAATTCGTCCTCGCCTGCACCTACCGCGTCGCGACCGACGCCGACAAGGTGCTGATCGGCCTGCCCGAGGTGCAGCTCGGCATCATCCCGGGCTGGGGCGGCACGCAGCGCCTGCCGCGCCTGATCGGCTACCCGCAGGCCATGGACCTGATCCTCGCCGGCAAGCCGGTGAACGGACCGAAGGCGCTCAAGCTCGGCCTGGTCGACGCGTGCGTCGCGCGCGCGTTCCTGCCGGACGAGCTGCCGGTGTTCGTCGGCAAGATCCTCTCGCCCGGCGGTCGCGCCGCGGTCATGGCCAAGCGGGAGCGCGCGTTCGGCGAGCGCATGCTGCAGTCGGCGGTGCTGCGTCCGCTGCTGTTCTCGAAGGCCGAGAGCATGCTGCGCGCCAAGACCAAGGGCCTGATGAAGGCGCCGCACGTCGCGCTCGACGTCATGCGCCGCACCGCGGGCATGACCCTCGAAGCCGGCATGGGCGTCGAGGCGGACGAGTTCGCGCAGCTCGCGCCGACCTGGGATTCCAAGTGCCTGGTCGACTGCTTCTTCGCCGGCGAGGCGCTCAAGAAGGACGCCGGCAGCGGGCTCGACCTGCGCGCGCACGACGCGCCGGTGAAGGCCGCGGGCGTGCTCGGCGCCGGCGTCATGGGCGGCGGCATCGCCTGGCTGTTCGCGCACACCGGGATCGACGTGCGCCTCAAGGACATCGGCTGGGACGCGGTGGCCAAGGGCTACCACACGGTCGACGAGTACAACCGCCAGCTGGTGAAGATCCGCAAGCTCAAGGAGGGAGACGCCGCGGTGCGCATGCAGCGCGTCTCCGGCACGCTCGACTGGTCCGGCTTCCAGGCCGTCGACGTCGTCGTCGAGGCGGTGGTCGAGGACCTGAACATCAAGCGCAAGGTGCTCGCCGAGTGCGAGCAGCACGTGCGCGAGGACTGCATCCTGGCCACCAACACCTCGTCGCTGTCGGTGACGGCGATGGGCGAGGCGCTCAGGCGCCCGGCGAACTTCGTCGGCATGCACTTCTTCAACCCGGTCAACCGCATGCCGCTGGTCGAGGTCGTCGCCGGGACGCAGTCGAGCCCGCACGCGGTGGCGGCGATCGCCAACCTCTGCCGGCGCCTCGGCAAGACCGCGGTCGTCGTCAAGGACTGCCCGGGCTTCCTCGTCAACCGCATCCTGCTGCCGTACATGAACGAAGCGGCGCGCATGCTCCAGGAGGGCGGCGACCTCGAGACCATCGACAAGGTGATCGAGGGCTTCGGCATGCCGATGGGGCCGTTCGTGCTGACCGACGAGGTCGGCATCGATGTCGGCCACAAGGTCGCGAAGATCCTGCACCAGGGCTACGGCGACCGCATGCAGGTCGCCGAGGTCCTCGCCAGCGTGCACGAGACCTTCAAGCTGCTCGGCGCCAAGGGCGGCGTCGGCTTCTACGTCCACGACAGGAAGAGCGGCAAGCGCACCTACAACCGCGACATCGAGCAGGCGGTCGCCGGCGTCCAGGGCGATCTGAACCTGACGCCGCGGCCGATGGGCGAGGCCGAGATCATCGAGCGCTGCCTGCTGACCATGGTCAACGAATCCGCGCGCTGCATCGAGGAGGGCGTGGTCGCCAAGCCGCTGTTCCTCGACCTGGCGATGGTCATGGGCACCGGCTTCCCGCCGCAGCGCGGCGGGCCGCTGCATTACGCCGACTCGCTCGGCCTCGCCGCCGTGGTCGCGAGCCTCAACCGCCTCGCCGCGGCGCACGGCCAGCGCTTCGCGCCGTGCGAGCTGCTCAAGACCATGGCCGCGAAGGACGAACGCTTCTTCCCCGAGCACGCCGGCCTCGCCACCCCAGCCGCCGCGTGAACGCCATCCTCCCCCGGAGCCACCCATGACCGATCTCGACACCAAGCCCGCGGATCCGAACGCCAAACCGGCCAACTCGGCGAACGCGGACAACGTCGACATCATCGACATGTCGAAGATGAGCGCCGAGAAGCGCGCGGCGCTCGAGGTCGCCGAGGGCGCGCGCGAGCAGGAGTGGAAGCACCCCAGCCTCGCGTCGCAGCTGTTCATGGGCCAGTTCGCCGCCGACATGGTGCGCGAGTTCCCCGACCAGTCGCCCGAGGAGAAGAAGATCGGCGACGACTACGTCGAGAAGGTCGGCGCCTTCCTCGAGGCCAACCTCGATCCGGAGGAGGTCGACGCGACGCGCACCGTGCCGCAGAAGGTCATCGACGGGCTGTTCGAGATGGGCGCCTTCGCCATGAAGGTCCCGGTCAAGTACGGCGGCATGGGCTTCACCCAGGTCAACTACAACCGCGTGATGATGATGGTCTCGTCGTTCTGCGCCTCGACCGCGGTGCTGCTGTCCGCGCACCAGTCGATCGGCGTGCCGCAGCCGCTGAAGCTGTTCGGCACCGAGGAGCAGAAGCAGAAGTACTTCCCGCGCTTCCGCACCGGCACGATCTCGGCGTTCGCCCTGACCGAGCCGTCGGTCGGCTCCGATCCGTCGAAGATGTCGACCACCGCGACGCTGACGCCCGACGGCAAGAGCTGGGTGATCAACGGCGAGAAGCTGTGGTGCACCAACGGACCGATCGCCGGCCTGCTGGTCGTGATGTGCAAGACGCCGCCGAAGATCGTCCACGGCAAGGAGCGCACGCAGATCACCGCGCTGATCGTCGAGGGCAACGCGCCGGGGATCACCATCGTCCACCGCTGCGACTTCATGGGCATCCGCGGCATCCAGAACGGCCTGCTGCGCTTCAAGGACGTCACCGTCCCGCGCGAGAACGTGCTGTGGGGCGAGGGCAAAGGACTGAAGCTCGCGCTGACCACGCTCAACACCGGCCGGCTGACGCTGCCGGCGGCGTGCACCGGCGTCGCCAAGCAGTGCCTGTCGATCTGCCGCCGCTGGGGCAACCAGCGCCAGCAGTGGGGCCTGCCGATCGGCCAGCACGAGGCGGGGCGCGAGAAGCTCGCGTTCATCTCGTCGACGACCCTGGCGATGGAGGCGGTGAGCTGGCTGACCTCGCACTGGGCGGACCGCCACGACATCGACATCCGCATCGAGGCGGCGATGGCCAAGCTCTTCTGCTCGGAGATGGCCTGGAAGATCGCCGACATGACCATGCAGATGCGCGGCGGGCGCGGCTACGAGCGCGCGTCGTCGCTCAAGGCGCGCGGCGAGGAGCCGTACCCGGTCGAGCGCATCATGCGCGATACGCGCATCAACATGATCATCGAGGGCACCTCCGAGATCATGCGTCTGTTCCTGGCGCGCGAGGCGATGGACCCGCACCTGCGCCTGGCCTCGGACATCCTCGCCAAGCACACGCCGGTCGGCACCAAGCTGAAGGCCGGCGCGAAGCTCGCGTCGTTCTACAGCGGCTGGTACCTCAACCAGTGGTTCAACGCCTCGCTGTGGCGCAGCCACGACGAGATGGGCGTGCTGTCCGACCACTACCAGTTCGTCGAGGCCGCCTCGCACCGCCTGGCGCGCACGATCTTCCACTACATGGGCCTCTACCGCGACAAGCTCGAGCGCAAACAGGTGCTGCTCGGGCATCTCATGGAGGTCGGCACCGAGCTGTTCGCGATCGCCGCGACCTGCAGCTACGCCCGGCACCTCGCCAAGGACGAGACCAAGGGCAACAGCCCGATGATGCTGGCCGACTACTTCTGCCGCGAATCCGCGCGCCGGGTCGAGGGCCACTTCCGCGCGCTGTCCGACAACGACGACGCGCTGATGAACGCGCTGGGCAAGACGGTGTGCAACGGCGAGCACAAGTGGCTCGAGGACGGCATCCGGTGGATCGGCCCCCGCGAGTAACGCCCGTCGATCCCGCCACGGTCGCGCCGCCGCCCCGACCGGGGCACGGCGCGACCGCGGCGCCGCCGTCGGCACCGTCGCAGGCGACGCAGTCGAGGCAGCCGACACCGCGCCCGGCGACGCACGCGATCGCCGACGCCGCCGACGCCGACCGCCGCGCGCGCGACCAGCTGCTCGGGCGCGACGAGCACCCGGCGTACCGCGCGACCGGCTACGCGCTCAAGCTCGTCGAGTCGCTGATGAAGTCGACGATCCACGTCGACGGCCAGCAGAACCTGCCGGACGGGCCGATCCTGTTCGTCTGCAACCACTTCACGCGCTTCGAGACGTTCATCGTCCCGTACATCATCGATCGCGCGACCGGCTGCCGGCAGGTGCACTCGCTGGCCAGCCACAAGCTGTTCAACGGCGCGTTCGGCGCGTACCTGCGCGCGGTCGGCGCGGTGTCGAACCGCGACCCCAACGCCAAGCACATGATGGTCGAGGAGCTGCTCACCGGACGGCACAACTGGGTCATCTATCCGGAAGGGTCGATGATCAAGGACAAGAAGACCATCCGCGACGGCCGCTACCACATCAACGCGCCCGACCGCACCGGCCCGCCGCACACCGGCGCCGCGGTGATGGCGCTGCAGGCCGAGATGTACCGCCAGCTCTACCTGCGCGCGGTGCGGCGCGGCGACACGGCGACGATGACGGAGTTCCAGGAGCGCTTCCATTTCGGCCGGCCCGAGGACCTCGCGCGCCAGGGCCTGTCGATCGTGCCGATGAACATCACCTACTACCCGATCCGGCCGGCGGTGAACATCGTCCACCGCCTGGCGCGGCTGTTCCTCAAGCAGCTGCCGGCCGGGCTCGAGGAGGAGCTGCTGATCGAGGGCAACCTGCTGTTCAGCGACTCGGACATCGACATCCATTTCGGCAAGCCGATCGCGATGGCCGACTACCTCGCGCCGGTGATGTCCACGATGCGCCTGCTGACGCCGCTGGTCGGCGACCAGAAGCGCGTCGACTGGACGCTCGATCTGCTGCGCACCCGGCTGACCAACCGGCTGATGCGCGAGATCTACGAGAAGGTCACGATCAACCTCGACCACCTGTTCTGCACCGGCCTGCGCGAGCTGAACGCCGAGCGCGTGCCGGTCGCCGACTTCCACGCCGCGCTCTACCTGGCCGCGCGCGACATCCAGGGGAGCGGGGCGCGCGCCAGCCACGTGTCCCTCGGGCGCGACCTGGTGGCGATCGTCGCCGACCAGGACCTGGCGGCGCTGGACAGCATCCGCCACCTCGCCGAGAGCGAGCAGGCGCTGAGCGTCGCGGGCGGCTGCTACCGCCCCGGCAACGACGTCATCGACGCATCGCACGGCTTCGAGTCGATCCGCCTCAAGAACACCGTCGGCGTCATCGCCAACGAGCTCGAGCCGCTGCGCCGCGCCTACCGCACGGTCGCCTCGCTGGTCAACCGCCCGCGCGCCGAGCTGCGCGCGCGCCTCGCCGACGTCCTGGCGCGCGAGGACCGCGACGAATACGAGGCCGACTGGAAGGCCGCCGAGGGCGCCCCCGAGCGCAAGGCGATGGAGATCGGCCGGCCGTTCCTGCTCGAGGCGCAGGACGCGCGCGTCGGCGTCGTCCTGATGCACGGCTACCTCTCCGCGCCGATGGAGGTGCGCCTGCTCGCCGAGAACCTGCGCGCCCACGGCGTCACCGTCTACGTCGGCCGCCTCAAGGGCCACGGCACCGCGCCGCGCCAGCTCGACCACGTGGTGTGGCAGGACTGGGTGCGGTCGTACCAGCGCGCCTACGCGATCGTGCGCGCCAAGTGCCCGCACGTCGTGGTCGGCGGCTTCTCGACCGGCGGCCTGCTCGCGCTGCTGACCGCGGCGCGGGTGCGCGCGCGCGACGCCGACGGCCTCGAGCCGCTCGCCGGCTGCTTCGCGATCAACGCGCCGCTCGCGCTCATGGACCTGAAGAGCGTGCTGGTGCCGGCGGTGGCGAACTGGAACAAGCTGCTCGACAAGCTGCGCATCCAGCTCGGGCGCTTCTCGTCGGTGCCGAACTCGCCCGAGAACCCCGAGATCAACTACCACACCAACTACGTGAACGGCATCCACCAGCTCGAGCGCCTGATGGACGCGTGCCGCAGCGAGCTGCCGCGCGTGCGCGTGCCGGCGCTGATCATCCAGGCCGACCACGATCCGGTGGTCTCGCCGAAGAGCGGCCGCGACATCGTCGATCGCCTCGGCTCGGACGAGAAGCACCTCGCGCTGATGGCCTTCTCACGCCACGTCATCGTCCGCGGCGAGGGCTGCGAATCGGTCCACGCGCGCATCGCCGAATTCGTCAGCGGCGTGGCGGCGCGCCTGCGTTGAGTCCGGAGGCGCGCGCCGCGTCGACGTCTCGTGCGTCCTCCGCCGCGCCGGAGTCCCTCGCGATGAGGAGGTCGGCTTGTGCAAAAGCGCAAGTCGTGGTCGAGCGCCGGAACGCGATCTCCGCCGTCGGCGCGCCCCGGCGCCGTGCTGATCGTCGTCGCTGGCATCTGCGGGCTGATGGCGGCGCTGTCGATCGCCTTCCTCGCGCGCATGCGCACCGACGCCTCCGAGATGGCGGTCGTCGTCCGCGATGCGCAGGCCAAGCTCATGCTGAGCGCGGCCTGCGCCTACGTGCTCGAGGCAGGTCGCATCGGCTGGGACGATTCGCCGCTGCACCGCGAGTGCTTCGGCTGGATCGACGTGCGCGACGGAAGGGTCGGACCGAAGTTCGACGCGAGCGGACTCGACGACGACCGCCTCTTCCGCATCGGCAGCCATGCGCGCTTCCCGATGCAGCCGATGCGCCGCGCGCCCAGCTGACCGTCGCCTACAATCCGATCCGCACGCTGCCGCGCACCGCTCCCCTGCCGTGGCCGGCGCCGTTCGGCCGGCCGTACCTGACCGAGCCCGACCGGCAGCCGGTCGTCGACAACGGCTGGGCGACGGCGCTGGCGTCCGGCAGCGTCGCCGCGGTCGACGCGGCGCGCTGGGGCGACTACGTCGACGGCGAGCCGGAGCCGGCGGGCTCCCCGGTCGCCTGGTTCCGCGTCTTCCGCGATGGACCGGCGCGCTTCGTCGTCGCCTGCGGCGCCGGGGGCTCGCCCGGCTTCAGGGACTGGAACGAGGTGCTCGACGAGCGCGGCGACGGCGTCAGGCAGGCCACGATCTTCGGCGACGACCGCGCTCTGTTCGACGACGTCGTCCAGCAGGAGAGCCGCCAGTGGTACCTGATCGAGTGGAGCGGCGCGGTCGCCGCGCCGGCGGACGGCAACCTCTCGGCGGATTACAGCGCCAACGACGACAACTACCTGATGCAGCCGCAGAACGCCTCGCAGGCCGTCGTCACCGAACCGCCGCGCAGCCAGTCGCACCTCAAGAACATGGCGGGCACGATCCGCTGGATCCAACGGCTGCCGCAACCGCCGACGCACTGATGACCGTCCGGTCCCATCGCCCGCGCAGACCCGGTGTCTCGACCTCCTCCGGGACGACGCTCACCAGCGCGCCGGAGCCTCGGTCACCCGCTGGATCCAGCGCACGGTTCCGACCAGATTGCGATGCATCGGCTGGGTGAGGAAGTTCGCGTCGTTGCTCGCGCTCATCGCGTGCGAGACGTAGTGGTCGACGCCGTTCTGCAGGTTGTCGATGCCATTGTAGCTGTCGCCGCACGCGGCGTTCCACTCGATGAGATACCAGAGGCGCACCTCGCCCTGCGCCAGCTGCTCGAACATCGTCCGGTCGGCGAACGCACCGGTCTCGCCCGCGGCGACGACCTCAGCCCAGTCGCGGAAGCCGCGGGTCGCGCCGGCGCCGCAGGTGAGGAGGAAGCGCGCTGGGGACAGGCGCAGGACGCGGAACCAGCTCAGGCCCACCGACGTGGCCCGCGGGCGCAGGTCGCCGGCGTTGAACGCCGCCTGGTCATCGACGGCCGGGACGGGATCGGGATTGCGCAGGTACGGGCGGCCGAAGGCCGCCACGTCGGCCTCGTCGGTGACGATCGGATTATAGTACGCATCGCCGCGCAGCGCGAATGGTGGGCGCGTCAGCACGTGGAAGGGACAGCGCGCGATGCCGCCGATGTCGGGCCAGACGCCGCTGCCGCGCAGGTAGACCCGGTTGCCATCGCGATCGACCACGCCGGCAACCGCGTAGTCGTTGCGTGGATCGCCGGGGGACTTGGCGCCCAGCGACTTCGGTCCTGGCGTTCCGTCACGGACGTCGATCCAGCCGCAGGTCTCGACACCCCAGCCCAGGCGCGACGTCTCAAGCACGTAACCACAGGCGGCGGCGAGCATCAGGCGCGCCTGGGCCTCGGTCGCCAGCAGCCGCTGCTCCTCCGCATCGGTGCGCATCCTGGCGATGAAGGCCAGCGACAGCGCAGCGAGCAGCGCCGACATGCCGCTCACCACGATCAGGATGCCGCCTCGCCGGATCTTCATCAGGGCGCCTGCACCAGGCACGCGGTGGAGATCGTGCCGCCGTCCAGGTCGACATCGTAGGCGGGCGAGGCGGGATCGTTCGACACGCGACGCTGCCGGCGGGCGCCGCGGAGGGTCGTGCTCAGCGTCGTGAAGGTGAGCTCGACCCGCTCGCCGGTGACGGCGCTGTCGCAGCGCACGCGGCAGGAGGTGATGAACCGCTTCCACCCCATCATGCGCAGGACCGATACACGAGCGTTCGGCCAGCTCGCCGGCGCCAGGGGCAGCAGGGCCCGCTTCGGCAAGGCCTTGGCGAGCATGTCCTGGACGTCGGCCGGCTTCGCCAGCTGACCGACGCGGTACTGCCTGACGTTGGCGTCGCTCAGCTCGATGGTCGTGGCGTTCGCGAGCGAGGTGTCCGCACATCCCGGGATGAGGACGCACGACGCGTTGTTCGAATTCCCGTAGAGACCGCGTGGGATCATGCATTCGCCTTCGCCGACGTTGAAGTACCCGGTCCAGAACGGGAAGGGGACCGGCCACACCCAGAAGCCCTGCCAGCCCTGATCGACGACCGGGAGCACGCCGTTCGCGCTCCCGTACGAGCCGAACACCGCGTTCGCCGGTAGGTAATCGCACAGTCCGTAGAATCCGAGGTTGTCGCGCAGGCCGTCGAGCTGGTTCATGAACCAGGTGTGCGGTGGCGCGCACGAGCCGTAGGCCGGGGACACCGCGGTGGTCTTGTCCAGCGTCACCCGCGACCGCAGGTGCGCGAAGGCCTCGTAATGCCCGTAGAGCGTGTTCGCGGACGCCCAGCGCTCCGCCATGTTGCCATGGAACCAGGTACGGGCGTCGTCGGCCGGCCAGCAGTAATCCGGATCCCAGCCTCGATGCAGCTCCGGATCGGCGTCCGGCTCCAACGGCCAACGCTGCGGGAACGGGGTGAAGGGCAGGCCCCTGCCATTGGTTGGATGCCATGCGCGCAGCTTCTGGCGTGTCGCGTCGCCGGGATCGTCGCACCACGTCCAGCAGTCGGCTTCGTTGAGCGCCGTGATCATGCCGGCACGCATCACCGCGTTCTCGGCCGACAACGACCTGGTCGCCGAGGCGATGCCCGACGCGACGCGGAAGGCGGACGCGACGGCGCCGATGATGGCCACGCCGAGGCCGACGGAGAGGACCAGCTCGATCAGGGTGAAGCCGCGGACCGGGAGTCGCATCAGGCACCTCATCGGATGGTCGCCGGGACGCGCATGTCGTAGAAGTTGTACCTGCCGACGAGCATCGCGCGCAGCCGCACCGACGGCGAGATGGGACCGCGATCAAGAGCGCCATTGCCGTTGCGATCAGCGCCGAACAGCCCGGAGAACACCCGCCTGGCTGCGAGCGAGTCGCCCTGATCGGATCGCCCCGGATCGACGTTCATGAAGTCCTGGTTGCCGTTGCGCAGGGCGAGGACATCCGCGCCGGTGGGGAGGCCGGCGACCGATGCGATGAAGCACAGCGTCTTCTCCGGATTGCGGAATGAGAACATGCGCCAATCCATGAACATCAGATTGGCCATGCGCCCCGCGAAGGTGGCGCCATTGAGCGGGTTCCTCGGCGTGGCGATGGGGTATTTGCTCGCGTCGACGGGGGCGCTCGGCGCGGTCTCGAAGTCCTCGTAGGAGGTCCAGTCCACCGACCAGAACACGAGCTGCCGCGCGCGCTCGCAGGCCGCGAACGGCTTGGTCAGAGTGAAGTTCGCCCTGTCGCCGAACAGGCTCTCGCTCGAGGCGGTCCGCCACCACGCGAACGCGGGATCGATGGTCGGGATGGGGTGGGTCATCCAATGGAAGGATGTGCCGAGCCCGCCGGCGTCGTCACCGACCGCGTCCTGCGCCAGTATCGGGCGCCACTGCTCGGCCGTCGCGGAGGTCGACGAGATCTTCCCGGCCAGCCGAGGCGACCACAGGTCCCATTGGATGAGCGGGTGATCCATCATGATGCTGCGGTTGAGCGGTCTCGGCGCCCTCCAGTCATAGGGGAAGCTCGCGGCGAAGCGCATCGCCAGGTTCATGCAGGAGTCGTGCAGGTTGACGATCCGTTGGTGATCCAGCGCGAGCACGTGCGAGGTGATGCCGTCACAGGTGATCGAGGGGATGACCGCGGTCGCGCTCGCGTCGAGGGTCGCCTTGCTGTAGCACGCGGTCAGGCAGGTCGCCGCGTGGGCGAGGAAGCGCAGCCCCTGCACCTGCTTCCACGGCTCCAACCCGCCATCGAAGTCGGTCGCGACCGCGCTGCCGTCGTACAGCGACAGCGGCAGGCCCTTCTTGGCGCAGTACCACGCGGCGGCCTGGCAGTAGCGGATCGCCGCCGGTCCGACGTCGGCGCCGGTGGCCGCGGCGTAATCGACGTAACCCGCTCGCGGAGTGGTCGCGGGATCAAGGACGATGACGCGAGCGATGTCGGCATCGACCGTGTCCTCCCACAGCACCGGGCTCGAACCGCCGGAGGAGAGAGTCGCGACGTGGACGCGCGTCGGCGTGGCGGGAAGCGAGTAGCCAGGCTCGTTGATGTGCCAGCCATGCATGGGCGGCGATGGATACGCCGCGTAGTAGGGCCACGCCTTCCAGGGGAAGTACGGCAGCGCGTTCTGCTGCGGATGACCGACGACCGCGAAGACGAGCTTCTGCGCCTCGTTGGGCGGCGCTTCGGGCAGCGCCGAGTCGCGGATCCCGGTGGTCGCGCGCGGCTGCGAATAATACAGGTGGCGGCGCTCGTCGAGCACCTGCTGGATCTCGTCGTTGTCCGAATCGAGGCGCCTCGCGATCGTCAGCGGCACGGGGAAGATCCCGGTCCGGTACGAACTCACGCGCTGTTCGAGATCGGGCGCCAGCGAGCAGTAGGCGAGCGGGACGTCCCATGGCACCGGGGACTCGGGATCGACCGATACCTGCAGATTGTTGGCGGAGTTGTAGGTATCCACGACCTCGAGCGCCTTCGCCGACGCGTAGAGCTGGAAGCGCGCCGCCGTCTGCGCCTTGAGGCCGATCGGGAATACCGCCGCCACGACCGCGACCGTCATGGCCAGCACGGCCAGGGAGACGGCGATCTCGAACAAGGTGAACGCACGAACGCGAAGCACCGTCACGCCCTCGCCGCGGGATCGGGTTTTGGCAGCATCGATCACCAGACGCGCGCGTGGCCTCGATCCGGTCAGCCAATTCCGCAGCCGCCTGGTATGGTCGACCGGTGGTGAATCGCCGTCGACGTCAACAAGACATCCACGTCAACAAGACATCCGAAAGAGGATGCGAGTCGGCGCGCATCGAGCGCACGGCGGCCAGACGTCCGTGCTGGCGCGGCCCGCGACCTTGGAGATCGAATGCGTCGGATCGCGATCGCGTTTTTTGGTTTCGATCCGGTGAAGTCCTAGACCGGTCGCATCGCACCGCGACGTCGTCGCTCGATCGGTGAGCGCAACCGGTCGATCGCCGCGGTCGCGCTGTCGACGTGGCCGCGGAGGATGGCGTGCGTCCAGGTGTTGCCGCGCCACCAGCGCGACTCGGCGGATGGAACCGTCGCCGCCATCGCGCCGAGCAAGAATGCGGATGATGACGCGAGCCGCATCCAGGCACATTACTGGGTCGAAGCCATGAGGACGAATTCGTTTCACGGAGTGAAACTTTCGTCCATCCGGCACCTGCGGTCGGACATGGCGCGTCGTCCCGTCTCTCGCCGCGATGGCGGACCGAGACGATCCGCTGGATCGAGCGCCTGCCGCAGCCGCCGACGCCAGGTGACGGGCGGCGCGGGGCGCGGGTCCACTAGCGCAGCGTCGCCTCGCGGATCGCCTTGTCCGCCGCCTTCGGGCCGTCCCAGCCCTCGAAGCGCAGGCCCTTGTCCTCGAGCAGCACCGCGCAGGCGAAGAACGCCTCGATCTCCTCGCGGATGCGCGTCGGCAGCTTCCGCGCGTCGGTCAGCTGATCCCAGCGCGGCGCGTCGACCGGCACGGCGATGACGCGGTCGTTGCGTTGACGCGCGGCCTGCTTCCCGCCCTCGGGGTCGTCCTGGGTGTAGCGTGCCAGGCCGATCGCTCGGCACGGGATGAGCACCCCGGGGTAGGTCGGCGCATCGCCCAGCGCCATGCAGTCGAGCGCATCGCCGTCGCTGGCGCGGGTGGACGGGATGAAGCCCCAGTCGAAGGGATAGGCGAGGCCGAGCACCAGCGGGCGCGAGATGGTGAAGGCGCCGAGGCGCGGGTCGTACTTCAGCTTGAGGCGCGATCCCGCCGGCGCCTCGACGACCATCAGCAGGCGCCCGTCGCGATCGCGGATCGGCAGGCGGCTGAGATCGGTCAGGTGCCCCACCGGGTGCGGCCGCGGCGCGGAGGTCGGATCGCCGTCGCCCATGCCGGGGCCGGGAGCGACCGCGGGATCGCTCGGCGGGAGCCGCAGGTCGGAGCGCTTGAACATGCGTTCGGGGGCGCCGCGACTGTAGGCCGCGCCGCCGGGCACCGCCAGCCGCAGCTCCGGCGCGACTGCGCACCCCGCGCGACTCAGCGGCGGGCGAGCAGCTCCTCGAGCACCGGGTGGTTGCCGCGGATGTGCTCGGACAGCGCCCGCTTGGCGCGCTCGCGGTCGCCGGCGCGCAGCGCGCGCAGGATCGCGCGGTGGTGGCGGCGCGCCTGCGCCGAGGCGGCCTCGTCGTTGTCCTCCCAGGCGAACAGCAGGTCGAAGAACGGGCCGTGACGGGCGAAGAAGTCGGCGATGTAGGCGTTTCCGGCGCAGTCGATGATGTAGGCGTGCAGACGGTTGTCGGCTTCGCCGCCGTCGTCCGCGTTCGCCTTCTCGAATTCGGCCAGGCGCTCCGGGTCGAGCCGGTCGCACGCGAGGTCGACGGCGAGCAGCTCGAGCGCTTCGCGCACCGACAGGAACGCGTCGAGGTCGGCCTGGCTGATCACCCGCGCGCGCCAGCCGCGGCGCGGCTCGTGCACCACCAGGCCGGCTCCGGCGAACGCGGCGAGCAGCCCGCGCAGCTGGCCGCGGCCGATGCCGAGCTCGGCCGCGCACTGGTCCTCGCGCAGGAAGCCGGCATCGCCGGCCAGCGACCGGCGCACCAGCAGGTCGTGCAGCCGCGCGCGCGCGTCGTCCGGCGCCGGCGGCGCCGGCGCGCGCCGCGGCGCGCGCGCCAGGTTCCAGCGCCGCGATTCGGTCTGCGCCAGCACGCCGTCCTCGCGCAGGCGGTCGAGCGCCAGGCGCACCGGCCGCGTGCTCGTCTGGTAATGGCCCGCCAGCGCGACCAGGCGCAGGTCCGGGCGCTCGCCGCCGGCGAAACGGTGCAGGAGGTCGGCGTGGATGCGGTCGACCAGCGTCGCGGCCATGGAACCAGTGTGCCGAGCGGGTTACGCGTACAAGCCCGCCGTGACATTGGCTGGCGATGTCACATATGTTTTGACTTCGTCGACGATGTCACATCCTCACGGGCCTCGGAGGACGTCGCCATGGCTGGATCGACCCGGGATGCGGCGGCGGCGCCGGCGCGCAGCCATGCGCGCTCCGCCGACCTCGCGCGCGCCGCCGAGGCGGCGATCGCCGGCGGCGTGGTCTCGCTGAACCGCAAGGTCGAGCCGCGCATCGCGTTCGTCCGCGCCCAGGGCGCGCGGCTGTGGGACGCCGACGGCAACGAGTACCTCGACTACCACGGCGCCTTCGCGCCGCACCTGCTCGGCCACAACGATCCGGAGGTCAACGGCGCGGTCAGCGCCGCGATGGCGGCGGGCTGGTCGCTGATGGGCAGCGGCACGACGCCGTGGGAGGTCGAGCTCGCGCAGCTGCTGCGCGCCGCCGTGCCGTCGCTCGAGCTGGTCCAGCTCACCAACAGCGGCAGCGAGGCCACCGCGCACGCGATCCGCCTCAGCCGCGCGGTCACCGGTCGCGAGCACATCGTGCTGACGCTCGGCGGCTACAACGGCTGGCACAACGACGTCGCGCGCACGGTGGCGCCGGCGCTGACGGCGATCGGTCCGCGCAGCGACGGCGGCGAATACCCGTTCCTGCCGTCCTCCGCGGGCATCCCCGCCGGCGCCGCCCGACTGATCCACGTCGTCGCCTTCAACGACGTCGCCGGCCTCGAGGCGGTCATGAAGCGGCATCCGATCGCGTGCGTGCTGACCGAGCCGGTGCTGCAGAACGTCGGCGTGGTCGCGCCGCGGCCCGGCTACCTCGCCGCGATGCGCGGCCTGTGCGACGCGCACGGCGCCGTGCTGGTGTTCGACGAGGTCAAGACCGGGTTCCGCTGCGCGCTCGGCGGCTACCAGTCGCTGTGCGGCGTGCGTCCCGACCTCTCGGTGTTCGGCAAGGCGGTGGCCAACGGCTGGCCGCTCGGCGTGATCGGCGGCCGCGCCGATCTCATGCGCCGCTTCGACGACCCGGACCCGGCGCAGCGCGTGCTGATCGCCGGCACCTACAACGCCCATCCGTTCACCACCGCCGCGGCGATCGCGACCATCCGGCGCCTGCGGCGCGGCGACGTGCACGCGCGGCTCGAGGCGCTGGGCGCGCGCCTCGAGCAGGGGCTCGACGCGCTGTTCCGCGCCAAGGGCGTGGCGACGCGCATCGCACGGCTGGGCTCGGCGTTCTGCGCCTACCACATGGACCACCTGCCGGTCGACTGGCACGACATCGCCGCGCATCACGACGCGGCCTTCGACGTGCGCCTGCGCCGCGCGCTGATCGAGCGCGGCGTCTACCAGTTCCCCGCGCCCATCAAGCAGGGCTCGATCAGCTTCGCGCACAGCGACGCCGACATCGAGCGCACGCTCGCGGTCTACGCCCAGGCCCTCGCCGACATCTGATACCGAGAACGCAGCGCCCCATGAAGATCGTCCGCATCGACACCCACGTCTGCCACGCGCGCATGCGCAACTGGATCTTCGTCAAGGTCGTCACCGACCAGCCCGGCCTGTGGGGCTGGGGCGAGGCGACCCTCGAATGGCACACGCGCGCCGTGGTCGGCGCGATCGAGGACCTCGCGCAGCTGGTCGTCGGCGAGGATCCGACGCGCGTCGAGCACCTCTGGCAGATGATGCACCGCCAGCACTTCTGGCACGGCACCGGCATCGTCCGCGCCACCGCCATCAGCGGCATCGATCTCGCGCTCTGGGACATCGTCGGCAAGGTCCACGGCGTGCCCTGCCACAAGCTGTGGGGCGGTCCGGTGCGCGATCACGTGCGCACCTACTGCCACCTCGGCGGCGGCAGGATGGAGGACTTCTACGACACCGCGCCGGACGACGCCAAGCGCTTCGGCGATCTCGCCGCGGCGGCGGTCGCCGACGGCTTCACCGCCTTCAAGTCGATGGCGGTGCCCGAGACCATGCCGATCGAGGGCCTGCGCCCGCTGCGCTACGCCGAGGCCTGCGTGCGCGCGATGCGCGACGCGGTCGGTTCGGACATCGACATCATGGTCGACTGCCACGCCCGGCCGTCGCCGCGCATGGGCCATCGCTTCGCCGCGGCGCTGGAGCAGTTCGGCCTGTACTTCCTCGAGGAGCCGTGCTGGCCGGAGCAGCTCGGCGACCTCGCCGAGATCCAGCGCGCGGTGTCGACGCCGATCGCCAGCGGCGAGCGCATGATCGGCCTCGACGTCTTCCGCGACGCCCTCGCCCAGCGCTCGTGCAGCGTGCTGCAGCCCGACATCACCCACTGCGGCGGCCTGACCCAGGCGCGGCGCATCGCCGCGCTGGCCGAGGCGCACCGCGTGGCGCTGGCGCCGCACAACCCGCAGGGCCCGGTGAGCACCGCCGCGTCGCTCGAATTCGGCTTCGCCACGCCGGCGTACATCATCTGCGAGGCCGTCCACCTCGACGTGCCGTGGCGCCAGGACGTCGTCCGCGAGGGCTTCACCGTCGAGAAGCGCGGGCGCATCGTCCGCGCCAACGGCAAGCCCGGCCTGGGCATCGAGATCGACGAGGACGTCGTGCGCCAGCACCCGTTCCAGCAGGAGGTCCTGCAGCGCTCGTTCCACCCCGACGGCGCCGTCGCAGACTGGTGAGCGGAGCGAAGCCATGCCAGACCCCCTCCCCCTGCGCGGCCAGGTCGCGGTCATCAGCGGCGCCGCCGGCGACATCGGCGCCGCCATCGCGCTCGAGCTGGCGACGCTGGGCGCGGACTGCGCGCTGAGCGACGTCGTCGATTGCGCGACCGCGGCGCAGGCGGTGCGCGCGCTCGGCCGCCGCTGCCGCGTCGACCGCGTCGACGTCGCCGATGACCGTGCGGTCGGCGCGTGGATCGCAGCCTGCGCCGCCGAGCTCGGCACGCCGACACTGATCGTGCCCAACGCCGCGGTCGTGACCAAGACCGCGGTCCTCGACATCGGCGCCGACGAATGGCGGCGCCAGCTGCGCATCGATCTCGACGGCTCGTTCTTCGTCGCGCAGGCGGGAGCGCGCGCGCTGCGCGCCGCCGACCGCCCGGGCCGCATCGTCGCGGTCGGCAGCTGGGCCGCCGACCACCCGCACGACGGCCTGGCGGCGTACTGCGCCGCGAAGGCCGGCCTGCGCCAGGTCATGCGCTGCCTCGCGCTCGAGCTCGCGCCGCACGGCATCTGCGTCAACGAGGTCGCCCCCGGCTGGGTCGACGCCGGCCTGACCGGCGACCTGTTCCGCGCCAATCCGGGCACGCGCGAGGCCGCCGCGGCGCGCGTGCCGATGCGTCGCCTGATCAGCCCGGCCGACGTCGCGCGCCAGGTCGCGCACCTGTGCCTGCCGTCGACCGATCACGTCACCGGGGCGGTGCTGACCATGGATGGCGGCCTGTCGCTCATGTCGGGCGGAAAATGATGATCAGCACGATCGCGCATCCCGCCTTCGCCGGCGACATCGGCGCCGCCGAGGCCGACATCACGCCGCCGCCGGGGATCTACGCCCGCATGTGGGGCGCCGCGGCGCACGACGTCGCCGCCGGCGTGCACCGGCCGCTGATGTGCAGCGCGCTGGTGCTGCGCGCGGACGGCGAGTCCTCGCCGCTGGCGCTGATCGGCGTCGACCTCGGCTGGTTCGAGAGCCGCGACGACGAACGGTCGGTGCGCGAGGGCGTGCTCGAGGCGCTCGGCGTCGACGAGACGCGGGTGATCGTCAGCCTCTCGCACACCCATTCCGGGCCGTCGATCTGCCGCGCCCACCGCGACCGTGCCGGCGGCCACCTGATCGACGCGTACGTCGAGTCCGTGCGCGCCGCGGCGGCCGGATGCGCGCGGCGCGCGCTGGCGGCGTCACGCCCGGCGACCCTGACCTGGGAGCACGGCACCTGCGCGCTCGCGCGCGACCGCGACCTGCCCGATCCCACGCGCGCGCGCGTGCTGTGCGGCTTCAACCCCGCCGCGGCCAACGACCGGACGGTGCTGGTCGGACGCGCGACCGGCGAGGACGGCCGCGCCATCGCCACGGTGGTCAACTACGCGTGCCACCCGACCTCGCTCGCATGGCAGAACAACCTGATCTCGCCCGACTACGTCGGCGCCGCGCGCCAGACGGTCGTCGACGCGACCGGCGCGCCGATGGTCTTCCTCCAGGGCGCGTCGGGCGACCTCGGTCCGCGCGAGCAGTACGCCGGCGACCCGGCCATCGCCGACGCCAACGGCCGTCAGCTCGGCCTGTCGGTGCTGGCGACGCTCGCAGCGATGCTGCCGCCGCGCACCGCGCTGGCCTACGCCGGCGCGGTCGAGTCCGGCGCCCCGCTGGCGACGTGGGGCCGCTGCGAGGCGCCCACCGACCGCACGCTCGACGCGCGGCGCATCGTCGTGCCGCTCGCGCTCAAGGACCTGCCGAGCGCCGCCGAGATCGACCAGCGCCTGGCGCGCTGCGAGGACCGCGTGCAGCGCGAACGCCTGCGCCGCGCCGCGGCGGTGCGGCGCACCGTCGGCGAGGGCGCCGAATCGCCGTGGCCGGCGTGGATCTGGCGGCTCGGCGGCGCGTTCCTCGTCGCCCAGCCCAACGAGGCCTACAGCCAGCTGCAGGTCGAGCTGCGCCGCCGCCATCCCGACGCCGCCATCGCGGTGATGAACGTCGCCAACGGCGGCAGCGCCGGCTACCTGCCGCCGCGCGAGCGCTACGCGCAGGACCTCTACCAGGTCTGGCAGACGCCGTTCGCGGCCGGCGGACTCGAACGACTCATCGACGCGTGCAGCGCGGCGATCACCGATCTCACCGACACCCAGGGATAACCACATGGCCCGCATCTTCCCCACCGACCGCCGCATCCGCCTCGGCATCTGGGGCCTCGGCCGCGGCGGCGCGTTCTGGAACCTGTGCCGCGACCTCAACCTCGACGTCGTCGCCGGCTGCGACTTCACCGAGCAGCTGCACGCCGGCTTCCTGCGCGACAATCCGGGCGCGATGGTCACCACCGACGCCGAGAAGTTCCTGGCCTCGGATATCGACGCGGTGCTGCTAGCGACCTTCTGCCCGCAGCACGCCGAGGACGCGATCCGCTGCCTCGCCGCCGGCAAGCACGTGCTGTCCGAGGTCACCGCCTTCCACACCCCGGCGGAAGGCGTGCGCCTGGTCGAGGCGGTCGCGGCGAACCGGCTGGTCTACAACCTGGCCGAGAACTACCCGTTCAGCGCCGCCAACATGTGGCTGGCCGACCAGTGGCGCAAAGGCCTGTTCGGCGAGCTGATGTACGCCGAGTACGAGTACGTCCACGAGCTGCGCGCGCTCGCCTACACCTACCTCAACGGCCAGCCGATCGCGCCCGACGGCGCGCTGCACCACTGGCGCAGCTGGCTGGACTACCACTTCTACTGCACGCACTCGCTCGGCCCGATCATGCAGATCACCGGCACGCGGCCGACGCGCGTGGTCTCGCTGCCCAGCACGCACACGCTTCCCGGATTCCCCGTGCAGCGCGTCGACGGGCACGGGTCGCTCGGCGGCGTGGCGCCGTCGCTGATCACGATGTCCAACGGCGGCGTCGTGCGCAACCTGATGGGCGGCACGACCAGCGACTCGCACATCCAGCGGCTGTGGGGCACGCGCGGCGCGGCGACCCAGGGCGCCGGCACCGGGCTGACCCTGCGCCTCGGCGGCCACGGCGAATCGCCGGCGATGGAGGTCAAGCCGAGCTGGCCCGAGCTCGGCGAGATCGCCGGCGCGACCGGCCACGGCGGCGGCGACTTCTGGGTGCTCTACTACTTCGCGCGCCAGATCCTGACCGGCGAGCCGGCGCCGTGGGACATCCACGCGGCCGCCGACGTGACGCTGCCCGGCATCCTCGCCTACCGCTCGGCGCTCGAGAACGGGCGCGCCTACGACGTCCCCGACTTCCGCGACGCGCGGCAACGCGATCTGTGGCGCAAGGACGACCGCGGTCAGGTGCGCATCGATCCGCAGCGCCACCTCTTCGGCGAGGTCGGCACCGAGCGCCTGCGCGGCTTCAACCCGGTGATGAAGGCGATGGTCGCGCACAGCCAGACCTACCGCGCCTACGCCGACTGGAGCTCGGTCGCCGACGCCGTGGTCGATGGCCGGCGCGTGGTCGGGCTGGCGCGCGACCTCGCGAAGCGGCATGCCGAGATCAGCGCGACCTACCGCCAGGCGCGCGCGCTCGCCGACGCCAATCGCGGCAGCGAGGGCGCGCGCGTGCTCGAGGAGCTGCTCGAGGTCGGCGGCGAGCGCGAGGTCATGGCGCCGGGCTTCCTGCGCTCCCTCGAGGGCGCGATCGACGCGCTGGCGAAGCGCTTCGGGAGCGCGATGTCCGCCTCCTGACGGGCACGCCTTGTCCGGGGTCGCGCTGCGGCACCATGGGGCCGATGAGCGGCCCCATCGACGTCCTCGGCCTGACCGCCGACGAGTTCGCCGCGGCGGCGCGCTTCGCGCTGCCGTCGGCGGCCGGGATCGCGCACGACGTCTACCGCGGGCTGTTCCGCACCGGCCGGCTCGACTTCAGCGCCTGGCCCCTCACCGCCGCGTCGACCGCGGCCTGGCAGGCGGCCTTCCGCGCGCACCTCATGGAGGTCGCGCGCGTGGTCGACGAGGACGGTCCGGGCGGCCTGACCGCCAAGGCGATCCTGCGCACCCACGACGGCTACGAGATCGAGTGCGTGCGCATCCCGATGCGCGTCGGCGGCGAACGCGAGAGCCACACGCTGTGCCTGTCGTCGCAGGTCGGCTGCCGCATGGGCTGCACGTTCTGCGAGACCGGGCGGATGGGCCTGATCCGCCAGCTGAGCGCGGGCGAGATCGTCGCCCAGGTGCTGACCGCGTGGACGACGCTGGGCTGGTCGCCGCGCAACCTGGTGTTCATGGGCATGGGCGAGGCGCTCGACAACGCCGACAACGTCGTCCAGGCGCTGCGCGTCCTGACCGATCAGCGCGCCCTGCACTACAGCCACGAACGCATCACCATCTGCACCAGCGGCCACGCCGACGGCATCACCAAGCTCGCGGCGCTGGGCTGGAAGCGGCTCAACCTGTCGCTGTCGCTCAACGCCGCCGACGACGCGCGCCGCTCGAGCATCATGCCGGTGAACCGGCGCACGCCGCTCGCCGAGCTGCAGCGGATCCTCGCCGCGTATCCGCAGCGCCGCAACTTCACGCTCGGCGTCAACTGGTGCCTGATGCCGGGGATCAACGACAGCCGCGAGGACGCGGCGCGCGTCGCCGGCTTCTGCCGGCCGCTCGGCCGCGTGCTCATCAACCTGATCCCGTACAACCCCGGCAACGCGCCGCTGACCCGCGCGCCGGACGAGGCGGAGATCGAGCGCTTCGTCGGCTGGCTGCGCGAGGACGGCCTGCCGGTGCGTCGCCGGATCACGAAGGGCCGCTCGATCATGGCGGCGTGCGGACAGCTCGGGAACGTCGAGCTGCGCAAGCGGCGCGCGGCGCTGCGGACACCGGTCTAGGGCCGCCTTCACCCGCGCGGCCGCGGGGTCAGGTGGCGATCGCGCTGGCGAAGGCCGCCACCACCTGCTCGGCATCAGGCGCCTCGACGATCTCGACCCGGCCGAGGCGCGTCGGCAGCACGAAGCGCGTCCGGCCTGCCTGGACCTTCTTGTCGAGCGCGCAGTGCGCGGCGAGACGCCGGGCCTCGTCCATCGGCGCGGGCGCGCCATGGACGGCCGGCAGGCGCAGCGCCGCGAGCAGCGCGTCCTGGCGGCGGATGAGGTCGCGGTCGGCGAGCACGCCGAGGCGCCGCGCCAGATCGGCCGCCATGCGCATGCCGATCGCGACCGCCTCGCCGTGCAGGTAGCGCGTGTAGCCGGTCTCGCGCTCGAGCGCGTGGCCGAAGGTGTGGCCGTAGTTGAGGTGCGCGCGCACGCCGCGCTCGAACTCGTCCTCGGCGACGTAGCGCGCCTTGATCCGGCAGCTCTCGTGCACGACGTGCGCGATCGCGTCGGGGTCGGCGCCGGCGAGCGCCGCGGCGTGCGCCTCGGTCCAGGCGAAGAGCTCGGGGTCCGCGATGACGCCGTACTTGACGACCTCGGCGAGCCCGGAGCGGTACTCGCGCTCGTGCATCGTCGCGATCAGCGCGGTATCGATGACCACGCACGACGGCTGCTTGAAGGCGCCGACCAGGTTCTTGCCCGCGGCGCTGTTGACGCCGGTCTTGCCGCCGACCGACGAGTCGACCATCGCCAGCAGCGACGTCGGCACCTGCGCGAACGCGACCCCGCGCATCCAGCAGGCGGCGACGAAGCCGGCGAGGTCGCCGCTGACGCCGCCGCCGAGCGCGATCACCGTGCCGGCTCGGTCGATGCGTTCGCGCGCGCAGGCCTGCCACAGCTCCTCGGCCGTGGTCACCGTCTTCGCCGCCTCGCCCGCGGGAAACGTCGCGACGGCGGCATCGAGCCCGGCGGCGCCCAGGCTGGCCAGCAGCGCCGCCGCGTGGTGCCGCGCGACGGTCGCGTCGGCCACGACCAGCACCCGCCCGCGCCCGATGGTCGGCGCGATCAGGGCCCCGGCGCGCGCGAGGAGACCGGCGCCGATGTGGATCGGGTAGCGGTGGGCGCCGAGGTCGACGTCGAGGGTGCGCTGCACGGCGCGAGCATGCGCCGGATCAGCGGTGGCGACAACCACGAGCGATGGCGGGTCCCGCGCAGCGATGCGACTCGGGACGCGGACGTGGGTGAATGCCGTGGAATCGGTCGCTCGAGTGTCGATTTTCCCAAGTTTGTTGTGGATTTCCCTGACCCCGACTCCAGAAGAGGTGCCGGCAGGCACCCATGGTTACGGTACCGAAACGCCCATGCCCGCGAGCCGAGCAGCCCCGCCGTTCCCGGCGCGAGCCCGGGGTCCGGGGCGCGGCGGCGATCGCGCGCGCGGCGCGCGCCCGCTCAGCGGCTCTTCTTCGCCTTGCGCCGGCGGCGCGAGAGCTCGATCGCCGCGCGCAGCTTGTCGTCGCTGATCTCCATCGCGCGCGAGAGCACCGGGATCTTGGTGTTGCTCGGCTGGTACTCGGCGTTCAGCCAGGCGTAGATCGCGACGTGGCCGACGCCGAGCTCCGGAGCCGCCTGCTCGGGCGACAGACGCCGGCCCTGGAGCCAGGCGGACAGCATCGCATCGAAGGTCTGCGCCATGGCAGGGCGCGTTGTGTTTCACTTTTGAAACATGTCAAGGCGAGCGGGTGCCGCGCATATGAGCCGTGATTTCGGCGATCTGCTGCGTCAGCTGATCATGTCGACAAATGCGTCGGTTTCGACCTGGGCGCAACGCGTCGGCCTGACGCACGGCCAGATTCACAACATCATCGCCGGCCGGCGTTCGCCGCCGCTCGACCAGCTCGAGCGCTGGTGCGATGAGCTCGGCCTGGTCGACGAGGTCCGCGCGCGCTTCCTGCAGCTCGCGCGGCTCGCGCATGCGCCGAGCGAGGTGCGCGAGCTGGTCGAGAAGCTCGAAGCGCAGGTCGAGACCCTGGTACGGGACAACGCCACGCTGCGTCAGCACAACGACCTGGCGCGCGAGCAGCTCAAACGGCTGCGCCGGATCGAGGCCATCGCGAACGCCCGGCAGCCGCCGCCGGCCGGCGATGCCGACGCGGCGCCGCACACGACCGCGGCCGCGAACGGCTGATCGCTCGATCGCGCGGGCTGCCCGCTCAGCGCTTCGCCAACGCCGCGCCGATCTCGGCGAACAGCGCCGCCTGGGCGCGGATCGCCTTGCGGAGATCGCCGAGGTGCAGCGACTCGTTCTCGGCGTGGGCGCCGCAGGGCGGGTCCTCGATGCCCATGAGCAGCGCCGGGATGCCGCCGAGCGCGGCGGTCATCTCGCCGACGAACGGGATCGACGCGCCGCAGCCGATCAGGACCGGCGCGACGCCATAGCCGCGTTCGAGCGCGCGCGTCGCCGCGGCGAACGCCGGATGATCGGGCTCGGTCGCCCACGGTCCGCCCTCGCTCTTGCCGACGATGGTCAGCTCCATGTCCGACGGCGCATGGCGGCGCAGGTGCGCTTCGAGCAGCGCGCGGACGCGCGCCGGATCCATGTCGGGGACGATGCGGATGCCGATCCGCGCCCAGGCGGCGTCCATGATCACGTTGCCGGTCTGGCCGCGCACGCCGGACTGGATGCAGTTCACGCTCAGCGCGGGCTGCCGCCAGAGACGCGCGTGCAGCTCGACCGGATCGGCGAGGCCGCGACCGGCGGCGAGTCCGGCGACGCGCGCGAACTGCTCGGCGTCGTACGGCAATCGCCGCCACGCCGCGACCTCGGCGGCGGTCGGCGCGCGGACGTCGTCGTAGAGTCCGGGGATGGCGATGCGGCCATCACCGTCGACCAGCGTCGCCAGCAGGCGGCACAGGCCGAGCGCCGGATCCGGCACCGTGCCGCCCCACAGCCCCGAATGCAGCGGCGCGCGCAGCGCGCGCAGCTCGACCTCGACGCCGACCAGCCCGCGCAGGCTGGTGGTCAGGGACGGCAGGCCGGTGTCGTAGTTGCCGAGGTCGGCGATCACCAGGCAGTCGGCGGCCAGATCGGCGCGATGGGCGCGCAGGAACGCTGCGAAGTGCGGCGAGCCGATCTCCTCCTCGCCCTCGATGAGCACGGTGAGGTTGATCGGCGGCGCGCCGGCGACCGCGTTCCAGGCCGCGGCGGAGGCGCAGTGCACGGCGATGCCCGCCTTGTCGTCGGCGGCGCCGCGCGCGTAGAGCCGGCCATCGATCTCGGTCGGCTCGAAGACCGGCGTGCGCCACAGCGCCTCGCGCAGCGGCGGCTGGACGTCGTGGTGCGCGTACAGCAGCAGCGTCGGCCGGTCCGGTCCGGCGCGGTGGTCCTTGGCGATGACGTACGGCAGCACGCCCGGCAGGCGCGCGATGCGCACGTCGGGGAAGCCGGACGCGCGCAGCCAGGCGACGGTGTCCTGCGCCGACGCGTCGACGTGCGCGTGGTCGAAGCCGGGGAAGCTGCACGACGGGATGCGCACCAGCTGCTTGAGCCGGTCGACGGTCGCGGCGAAGCGGTCATCGACGTGGGCGAGGACGCGTTCGAGCATGACGGCGATGTCACCGTGGGCGCGCGCGGCTGAAAGCGATGAGTCGCGCAGGCGCGCTGCGAGCTGCGAGCTGCGGGCTGCGAGCTGCGAGCTGCGAGCTGCGAGCTGCGAGCTGCGAGCTGCGAGCTGCGAGCGCCTACTCCTCCTCGGCCGCCTCGTCGTCCGCAGCCGGCTTGGCCTTCGCGTCCTTCGCGTCCTTGGCGTCCTTCTCGGCCGGCTTCTCGTCCGGATCCGGGCCGATCGAATCGAGCAGCGCCTTGGCCTTGCCCTTGCCTTCGGCATTGGCGGTCGATTCCGCGGCGGCGAGCAGCAGCGTGCGCGCGGTCTTGCTGTTGGCCTTGTGGAAGGCGGCGGCCTTGGCGTCGCCGCTGCCGGCCTTCGCCTCCTCCCACAGCAGCTTGCCGGCGAGGTAGCGCGCGTCGCACTTCTGCACCGGCGAGCCGTAGGGCAGCGCGTCGAGCTTGAGCAGCTCGACCAGCGCCGCCTGCTTGTCGGTCTCGACCAGGCACTGCCCGTAGCCGAACGACGCCTGGGCCTTCTTCGCCGGATCGTTCTCGAGCTGGCCGGTGATCGCGCGGAACTCCATCGCGGCGTCCTTGACCTTGCCGAGGCGGCGCAGCGAGTCGGCGTAGAAGATCGCGAAGTGGAACCACTCCTCGGGTTCGCTCACCGCGCTGAAGCGCGCGCGCCCCTGGTTCTCGGAGAGCTTGGTCACATCGCCCTTGGCGGCGGCGACCGCGGCGCGGATCGCGTTGGCGCGCACGTCGGCCTGGGCGACGCTCTCCTTCTTGCCGTACGCCTGCAGCTCGTCGGCGACCTTGAGCGCCTCGGCCTCCTTCTTGGCGAGCGCGAGGCAGAAGCCGTAGCGGTAGGTGCCGTCGAGCCACAGCCGGTGCTTGGGATAGTTGGCGAGCTTGGCGAAGGCCTCGGCGGCGGCGGCGTACTTGCCGTCGAGCTCGAACGAATCGCCCTCGTTGAAGGCGCCGTAGACCTGCTGCCATTCACGCCCGCCGTCGGCGACCGAGTTGAACAGGTCGGCGGCCTCCTCGTACTTGCCGCGATCGCGCGCGTCGACGGCGGTGGGCCAGGCGCCCGAGCGCATCTCGGCGTACTCCACCTTCACCAGCTCGCTCCACTTCGCGCCGACTTCCTTGCTGCCCTTGCCGAGGGTGTAGGTCAGCTTGTCGAGCGTCTCGGTGACGATGAAGCACTGGATGCGCTTGCCGCCGTCCTTCTTGGTGACGATCAGGTCCTTGCTGTCGTCGACGCCGGACGCTGCGACGGTGAAGGCCGAGGTCAGGGCGAGGGCGAGAGCGATGACGGCGAAGGCGCGCATGGGATGTTTCCGTTGGCCGAGCGGGTGCGGGTCGATCAGAGGTTGTTGAGGTAGGGCTGGTACTCCTTGTCGACCAGCTCCTTGAACTTGGCGTCCTTGGCGGCGACGGCGTGCATCTTGGCGACGACCGCGCGAGCCAGCTCGCGGCCGCCGGCGCTGGTCTTGCCGTCGGCGCCGCGCAGCACCACCGCGAGGCAGGCGTGGTCGAAGGCGCGGCCGAGCTCGTCGGGCGTCGCGGCGGTGTCGGCGATCAGCTTGCCGGCGCCGAGGTGGGCCGCGGCCTGCTCGCTGCCGTCGATCGGCGCCAGGGTCATGCCCTCGTAGGCGGCGAGCGCCTCGGCCTTCTTGCCGGCGGCGATGAGATCGTCGCCGAGCTGCAGCGCCAGCGCGCCGTAACCGGGCGCGTCGACCGAGATGCTCTTGCCCAGCGACTTGGCGATGATCGCCGCGGCGTCGCCGGGCTTGCCGCCGGCGCGCGCGACCGCGGCCTGGCCGCGCACGCCGAGCACCGAGGCCTCCGGGCCCCAGTCCTTCGCCGAGTCGACGAGCTTCTTGTAGGCGGCGGTGGCCGCGGCGGCGTCGCCCTTGCCCATCGCGGCGTCGCCGCGCATCGAGGTCGCCTCGGGCAGGTGGATGCTCTCCGCGTAGGTCTGCTCGAGCTCGCCGATCAGCGCCAGCGCGTCGTCCCACTTCTTGAGGTTGATCGCGCAGCGCGCGGCGAGCGCCAGGCTCTCCTCGCGCAGCGGCTGCCACTTCGCGCTCTTGGCCGCCGCGCGGAACGATTCGATCGCCTTGGCGAAGTCGTTCTTCTCGTAGGCCAGCTTGGCGGTGATGTACGCCACGTCCTCGGGCCTGGCGTACTCGATGCGCTTGAAGTCGCGGTAGTTCTTCTGGCTCTCCGCGGTCGCGCCGCCACCGGCGTCGAGCAGCATGAAGACGGTGCTCAAGGTGACGCGTTGGACCAAGGCCGAGACCGGCTCGCCGCCGTTGGCCGGGTACAGGGTCGCGGGCGCCGGGACGGTGTCGGCGGCGCCGATCGCCGCGCACAGCGCGAGCAGGACGATGACGTTCAGACGCATGCTCATTCTCCCTGCTTCGCTTCGGCGTCGGCGGCCGGCGCGGCGTCCGTGGCCGGCGCGTCGGCGGCCGGCGCGGCGCCAGCCGCCGGCACCACGATGATGCGTTCGTCGCCGTCGACGACCTCGAGCGACGCGGTGAAGGCGGGCGCGTCCGCGTCGACGAAGACCGGCACGGCCTTGCCGCCGGCAATCAGGCGCTCGACGCGGAACACCGGCTTCACGTCGGGCACGTGCTCGAAGATGCGCAGGTAGCGTTCGGCGAGATCCGCGGCGAGCGGATCGCGCGCGCGGCGCACGCCCGGATCGTCGCCCGGCTGCGGCGGCAGGATCAGGTCGTCGCGCGGCGTCGACTTGTTGCGCTGCAGGTACTCGAGGTTGGCCTGGATCGCCTTCACGTCCTTCAGCGCGACCGACAGCTCGAGCACCTGGATGTACGACATCCAGTAGGTGTCGCGCTGCGTCGCGCTGGCGGCGACCGCGGCGGCGTTCTTGCCGGCGATGTCGCGCGCCGCCTCGACCACCTTGGGCTCGATCTCGGTGCCCTTCTTGACCGCGTCGAGCACGCCCTCGACGTAGATCTTCGCGTACTCGGGGTCGCGCGGGTTGTAGTCGTTGAACAGCCACTGCCCGAGCGGGATGGCCTTCACCGCCTGGCCCGAGGAGAGGTAGTAGTTCGCCAGGCGTTCGCTGACCGAGATGTTGGTCGCGAGCATGTCGACCAGCTCGTCGAGCTTGGCGATCGCGTCGCCCATCGTCTTCGCCTGATCGCCGGCGAGGATGGTCTTCTGGCTCTCGACCAGCTTGGTGAACGCCTCGACCTTGTCGACGGCGGCCGGGAAGTCGCGCTTCTTCTCCTTCAGGTCCTTGATGTTCTCGGCGTCGCGGAAGGTGATCAGGAACCCGTCGGCGTCGATCAGCAGATCGCGCAGCTCCTCCCAGGGCTTCTTGAACTCGGAGCGGTTGGCGAGGATCGCCGCGTAGGGATCGATCACCGCCGCGGGATTGGCGAGATACGCCTGGAGGTCGGGCTGCTTGTCGAGCGAGACCTTGTAGAGCTCGTAGAGCCGCGCGCCGCCGGACTTGTCGCCGAGCGACCACAGCGTGTCGGCGATCGAGCGGATCTGCTTCGGATCGGATTTGTCGTCGAGGCGCGGTCCGAGCAGCTCGGCGAACATCCGCCGCGCCTCGTCGACGATCGGCGCCGCCTTCGGCTCCTTGCCCGACAGCTTCGCCGCCTGGATCGAGGCCTTCTGGAAGGCCGCCGCCATGCGCACCGCGGCGCCCTTGAGGTTGACGGTCTCGCCGTCCTCGACCTTGGGCGCCTGCTTCTTGAAGATCGCACCGGCCTCGCTGCACAGCGGCCACAGCGCCACCAGCTTGGCCGCGTCCTGCGACTTCTCGATGTCCTTCTGGCTCTCGAGCACGGCCTGCGACAGGTACTTGAGCATCTGCCCGGAGAGGCCGCGGTCGGTCGGCGGCTTCTTCCAGAACTCGGCGCCGAGCTGGGTGAGCACGTCCTCGTAGCGGCCGCCGTTGATCAGCAGGGAGATGCGCGCCGAGGTGCAGGTCTTCTTGGCGTTGTCGAGCTCCTTGCGCTGCGCCTCGGTCAGGTCCGGCTTGGCCGCGTCGGTCTCGATCTTCTTCTCGACCGCCTCGGTGGTGCGCTGGACGTCGTCGATCAGCTTGGCGAGCTTGTCGGGCGCGTCCTTGCTCTTGGCCTTGTTGTCCTTGAGGAACGTGGCGTAGAGCAGGCGGACGTTGGTGATCCGGCCGAAGATCTTGTAGAAGTGGTCGGGGAACTTCTGCCCGGCCTCGCGCAGCATCGCGATGGCGTCCTCGAACTTCTCGTCCTGGACCAGCTGCTCGGCCTGGGTGAAGGTCGCGCCGATGCCGCCGAGCTCCGGGTCGATCTGATCGGCCATCTTGGCGATCTCGGCGAAGAGCTTGTCGGTGCCGTTGCCCTTGGTGAACGCCTTCAGCTGGCTGATGTAGGCCAGGCTGTTCTGCGCCAGGTTGCGCACCATGCCGCCGGCCTGGGTCCATTCGCCGGACTTCGCGTCCTTCCAGGGATTCGACTTGTCGGTGATGCGCGCGGTGATCGCGCGCATGCCGTCGTGCGCGGCGATCGCCGCGTGGTACGGCATGTCGAGCTTGGTCAGCGCCAGGGCGTAGAAGTAGTAGACCGCCGGCGCGGTGTCGACGAACTGGTCCTCGTAGGCGCTGGCGGTGAGTCCCAGCACGCCGCTGCGCAGGCCGACCGCGGCCTTCAGGTACAACGCGCGCTGCTGCTTCGGATTCGCGTTCTTGGCCTCGCTCATGTACGCCTTGCCGCCGGTCAGCGCCGACGTCGGGTCGGCGGCGATCGGATGCTGTGCCCACTCGTCGCCGCTGGACGCGCCGCCGCCGCCGCCGGTCAGCCACTTGCGCGCGTTGCCGGCGTGGACGTTCTTGGCGGCGATCACCTCGGAGAACAGGTTGCCCGCGGTCGACTGGTCGCCGCGCGCGGCGAACAGCCGGCCGGCGAGGATCCAGATCTCGCCGAGGATGCGCTGGCGCTCCTCGTCCGGCGACGACAGCGAGATGCTCTTGTCGTTCTTGGCCCGGTTCTGGAAGTCGCGCCACTGGTCGGCGCCGCGTTCGAGCGCCTTCTGGTTGTTCATGTCGAGCTGCCAGCGCAGCAGGCCCGCCCAGCCCTTGAGCACGATCTTGGCGACGCTGTCGCGGACCTTGGGGTCCTTGTACATCGACAGGTCGCGGTCGATCAGCGCCTGGTTGAAGAAGTGGCCCTGCGCGTCCTCGGCGCTGACGCCCTTGACCTCCTGGCGCAGCGCCTCGCCGAACATGATCGCCATGAACAGTTTCAGCTGCGGATGGTAGTCGCTGAACTCGTAGTCCCACTTCTCGAGCATCTCGCGCTCGGACGAGAGCGTCGTGCGCAGGAAGTCGTTCGCCGGCGTCGGATCGACCTTCTTGCCGCCGTCGCTGGTGAACGCCGCGTGGCGCGAGACGACCTCGCGCAGGGCGAGGTGCGCGAAGTACAGCGGGCGCATCGCGTCGAGCCGCAGCTCGACCGCGTCCATGTTGATCTTCATCGCCTCGGGGGAGTCCTCGGGGAGGTTCCAGACCTCCTCCTCCTTGGCGGCGTGGGCCTCGATCTTCTTCTTCGCGGCGGCGTAGTCCTTCTTGGCCGACTCGATCACGCCTTTGACCGAGCGGTTGATCTGCTCGACCTTCTCGTCGGTCATGACCAGGGGCGGCGGCTGATCGGGGTTCATCCAGCGCAGCACGTCGTTGACCAGGCGCAGCAGGGTGCTGTTGCCGCCGCCGCCGCCGAGCAGGTGCTTCACGTCCTCGGGCAGCTTGCCGCCGGCGGTCTCGACCAGCTTCTCGATGGTCGGCTGGAGCCGCGCGTAGGCCGCCTCGTACTCCTTGTCCTGCGGCGACGGCGCCGCCGATCGGAAGACGTCGGCCATGTAGAACTCGACCGCGGCCTTGGCCTGGCCGTCGTCGGGATAGCCCGCCTTGGCGTAGGCGGCGACCAGGCGCTCGGCCGGCAGGCGCAACCCGCGATCAGCCAAGGCCTTGATCGCCTCGATGTGCTCGCCGCGCTCGGCCAGGGAGGCGGCCGACAGCGACGATGCGCCGATCGCCAGCGCCAGGACGGTGGGTGTGAGTTTCCGCAACATATCCGTTCATCCTCTGCGGGGGTCAACGCGGCGGGGGTAGCCTCGTTCGGCCTCCACCCGGCGTGGCCTGAAGCTAACGCGGTCAAGGCGTGTGAACCGCCCACGCGGCCCCCCGCTGGCGCCGGTGTATGAGCGGGAGGTGCCCATTCGGGCCTGACGATCGGAACCGGACGCGACCGCGCCCGAGGCACCGGACAAGCCGGCCGTCCGGCGACGCGCGGCAGGAACCTGGCTTTCCCTGGGCCCGACCTCGGGGCTTCGGGCTTCGGGCCGCGGGCCTCGGGCCTGACGGAGCCGGGCCCCGCCTAGATCCCCTCGTCCCCAACCCGTCGACGGTAATCCGTCGGGGTCAGCCGCGTCCGGCTGCGGAACCAGCGGCTGAAGTGGCAGGGGTTCGAGATGCCGACGCGCCGCCCGATGTCCTCGACGCTGTCGCGGGTGGCGATCAGCAGCTGGCGGGCCCGCTCGAGCCGCCGGCGCTGCAGGTACTCGCGCAGCGACACGCCCATCGCCTCGCTGAAGACCGCGTAGAAGCGCGGCGACGAGACCGACAGCAGCTTGGCCAGCTCCTCGCGCGTCAGCGGCCGGTGCAGGTTGCGGTCGATGTGGTCGAGCACCGGCGCCAGGCGCGCGACGCGCGCCGCCAGCGCGGTGCCGCCGCCGACCGGCTTGCCGTCGCGCAGCAGCAGGTCGACCAGGTCGTAGGTCAGGGCGTTGGCGCGCACCGCGCGGCGCACGTCGTCGTGGTCGGCGCGCGCGCTCTCGGCCAGCTGCTGGTTGAGGTCGCCGATGCGCGCCGCGGTCTTGCCGGTGAATATCCGCGGCGGCTCGATGAGGCGGAACACGTCGAGCGACCCGAACAGCGTGCAGCGCAGGTGCGACCAGCGGCTGAGCACCGCGTCGCCGATCAGCTCGACGGTGTGGGTCGCGCCGGGCTTCAGGAACCACGCGTCGCCCGGCCGGCTGACGAAGGTCTCGCCCTCGACCTCGACCCGCGCCTCGCCGTGCAGGAACTGCACCACCAGCGCGACGTCGAGCGTGCGGTCCTTGATCAGGAACGGCCGACGGTGCGGCGTCAGCCCGCCCATCATCCACTCGGCGCGCAACGCATCGTGGGCGAGGTTCAGCATGGCGATCCTCCCGCTGCGGCGCGGCTGCCGTTGCGCGTGAACGCCGCACGTCCCGCGCAACGAGGATACGCGGTGGAAGCAGCCTCTTCGCGTAAGAAATCACAGCGGCGAAAGTCGCCGCACACGCTGCGCGCTGGCCGCGCGGCGACATGGAAATGATCGTCCGGCACGTACGGTCGCGCCGCGTCGCGGACATGATGGACAGCACACGCAGCTTCGGACACGGCGGCGATACCAACGTCCCGCGCATGCCTGCGCAAGGGCGGCGCGCGACCACGCTCTTCGAGGTCGCCGTGTCGCTGCTCGTGCTGGCCATCGCCGTGACCGCCGCGCTGGCGATCTTCCCGGTCGGCATCCGCGCCCAGCAGCAGGCGCGCTTCCAGCTCTACGCCGGGACCATGGCGACGCAGATGATCGACGCCTGGACGCAGTCCGACCACAGCTTCTGGCGCCAGCAGATCGAGTCCGAGCGCCTGGCGCAGAACACCTTCGTCAACGCGCCGGTCGACTTCGAGCGCATGCTCGACCACAGCGGCATGGGCATGCTGCCGCTGCCCGGCGCGTTGGCGCGGCGCCTCGACAGCGACGGCGACGAGATCGCGCGCCATCTCGGCGAAGGCGGCTCGCTCTCCTACCCGACGCCGCTGCCGGCCGAGATCGGCATGGATTCGGGCTACCACAACACCGGCGTGGGCTCGGTCGGCGACGTCCCGCCCGAGACCCAGAAGCTGGTCTTCGCCGTGCTCGGCTACGCGCAGCAGAACGCGCTGCCCAGCCATCCCTGCCTCGGCTGGCCGTACCAGGATTTCGTGCCCAGCCCGCCGCAGCCGTGGGAGGTCGCGAGCTGGGACCTCAACGCCTGGCCCGGCGCGACCGAGCTGCACGCGATCGTCGACGCCGCGCCCGGCGGGGTCGGCGTCAGCGGCGAGAACCTGCACCTGCTGGTCGACGGCGTCGATCCGGCCGGCGACCGCGCGGTCGCCGACGCCTACCTGCTGGCGGCGCGCGCCCTGGCCCAGGCGGTCCTGCCCGGCGATCTGAGCGCGACGATCGATGGTCCGATCCCGGCGATGCCGCCGCCGTTCCCGTCGCCGCCGTGGCTGGCCTCCGACAGCGCGGTGTTCCCGCCGCCGGCGAAAATCCTGGCGCTGAGCTACCTCGCCAACGCGACGCTGCTCGCGACCAGCGCGCGCCTCGACCCGCCGACCGGCGCGCCGCTGCCCGACGCCTACGTCCGCGCGGTGGTCGACGCGGCGCTGGCGTGGAGCGACCGCTACGCGGCGACCGATCCCTACGATTTCGGCGCGCCGCGACCGCTCAACCGCCAGACGTGCCACGACTTCCCGCTGCTCCAGTTCGACCTGTTCCCGGGCGGCCGGCAGAACCCGATGGGCATGCTCGCCGCGGCGACGCCGCCGGCGCCGGTCGGGCGCTTCCCGCCGCTGCCGGCGCCGAGCGCACTGATCGCCGACGCCCCCTACGGCGACGCGACCTACGGCACCGGCGACGTCGGCTGGCGGGTGATCGGCGAGCGTCAGCCGACCTCGTACGGTCGCGCGCGCGGCGAATACGGTTGGCTGGGCTCGGCCGACAACCGCGCCGGCACCATCCCCGACAACCACGCGGCGCTCGACGCCAGCTGGGGCGTCAGCGCGCGCTTCAACCTCTGCCGACCGTTCGCCGCCGCCGAACGGATGCGCGAGCTGGTGTGCTGGTCGGTCGAGTGGCGCGCCTGGGAGGACGCCGAGACGCTGCCGCCCGACGCGCCCGACAGCACGCGTCACTTCATCGACTCGCGCGGCGCCGCGGTGTCGTCCGAGTACCGCGGCCTGCATCCCGAGGCGGCGCTGTTCTGGAACGAGGCGCGCGGCGCGCGCTGGTCGGAGGTCACCGACGGCACGCCGGTCGAGTGGCCGGACTACGACGACGTCGCGAACGAGCGGCGCTGGGCCTACGACACGCCCGAGTACCGCCGGCAGTGGATGGGCTGGTACGGCGTCGACCGCGACGGAGACGGCGAGCTCGACCGCGGCCCCCTGCCGGCCTCGGCGCGCATGCGCGCGACGCTGGTCTCGCGCTTCGTCTTCTACGACCGCCGGGTCATCGCCGGATCGCGGAACTGACATGCACCGCACGCAAGCATCGCGACGCCGCGGCTACACCCTCGTCGAACTGCTGGTCTCCGTGTCGATCGGCCTGGCGGTCTGCGCCACCGCTTTCGCCGTCATCCGCATCGCCAGCCAGTCGCTGACCGCGGTCGAGCGGCTGTCGATCGAGAACGGCCTGATGCGCGCCGCCATCCACGCCGGCTTCGACGAGGTCGACACCTGGGAGGCGCTCGACCCGCGCGACGGCAGCGGCCCGCTGCGCGCCGCCGGCCAGCCGTTCGCGGCCTTCGACTGGACCGCCGAGGGCCTCGCCCACGACATGGCGCAGCACCACCCGGCGGGCCTGTGGCGCGGTTGCGGCGCGACCCACGACCAGCGCAAGTACGGGAGCTACCACGTCGTCGCCAACCGCGCCGACCCGGATCCGGACAAGCGCTGGTACGGCCAGTTGCTGCAGCGCGTCGGCGATTCGCTGGGTTATTACGCGCTGACCGACTACGCGCCGGGCAACACCATCTACAGCTACATGGACGCGTACGGCGACGTGCCGGACGAGTTCAAGGACTCGGGCTACGGCGCCGACCATTTCTACGCGCCGACCAGGGACATCGGCCCGCGCGACATCCATCGCCTGACCGAGGCCGGCGGCTTCTGCATCTCGCGGCTGTTCCCCAGCGTCAGCCAGCACCACTTCTCCTTCTGGGACAACTGGGGCGCCGGCTTCGGCGCGCTCGTCACCACCGATCCGGCGGACCCGCGATGGGACTACGCGGGCATCCACGGGCGCTCCGCGCAACCGCTCGCGCTGCTGCCGCTGCGGCCCAGCCACTGGCCCGAGCCCACCGTCGTGGTGCGCCGCTTCGTCGCCAACTACCGCCACTGGGCGACCGTCACCATCCACGTCACCAGCCCGCTCAGCGGCGAGCGCATGAAGCTCTTCTTCTCCTCGCTGGGCACCACCCTGCGCGGCGCGCGCGCGATGCGCACGACGCCGGGCGGCGCGACGCTCGACGTCGGGCTGGCCCTGCCATGACCATTCCCCCCGCCAGGCCCATCGCCATGCCCTCCACGCCGGCGATGCACCGTCGCGCCACCGTGCTGATCATCGTCGCCGGCGTCGCGGCGATGCTCGCCGGGATCACCGTCGCCTTCCTGACGCGCATGCGCAGCGACGCCGACGAGAACCGCCAGACCCAGCAGGAGTTCCAGGCGCGCATCATGCTGTCGGCGGCGCTGCAGTACGTGCAGGAGACCGCCCGCCTGGGCTGGGGCGCCGAAGCCTACGGCTGGACCGACCGGCGCACCGGCGCGAGCGGCCCGCGCGACCGCTTCGGCGTGCCGCTCGGCGCCGGCAGCGCCTTCCCGGCGCCGGGCGCCGACGCCGCGCGCTGCGAGGCGTTCGTCATGCGCCGCCCGCCGTTCGCGATCTCGCCGCGCACCGCGCTCAATCCGGTGCTCCTCGATCCGGCGCGGCCGTGGTCGGAGATCCTCGGCCTGACCGCGTTCGATCCGCAGCCCGCGGTCGCGCGCGAGGACGATTTCGAAGCCGGCGACCGCGCGTCGCGCCCGGGCACCAGCGGCCGCGCCTGGTTCCGCTGCTGGCGCATGCCGGCGACGAGCCCGGACGGGCCGCACGCGACGTTCATCGTCACCTGCGGCGCCGGCGCGACGCTCGGCTGGCGGCGCTTCGCCGACGCGCCACCGGGCACCTTCCCCGACCAGGCGGCGTTCGACGCGCTGCGCGGCGCCGAGACCATCCTGTGGTACGAGGTCGCCTGGAGCGCCGCCGTCGGCGCCGGCGTCACCAACCACTACTGGGTGGTCGGCGAGGACCAGCGCGGCTGGCGGCTGAACGCGATCGGCAGCCCGCGCCAGCACTCCTGGCGCCGACCGCACTCGCGGCAGTTCGGCGGGACCTTCGCGTCGATCCGTCGCCTCGCCGGCGAGCCGCTGCCGCCGCTGCAGTGGTGAGCGTCGAGCGTCGAGCGTCGAGCGTCGACTTTCGAGCTCAGCGCGAGTCGGCGACGCGCTCGGAACCGGGCGCCAGGACCACGCGCGCGAATGCCGGGAAGCGTTCGCACGCGACCGTGGCGCTGGCGGTGGTGAACGGGCCGCCGGCATCGACGTGCGGGAAGCCGAAGCTCAGGCGGCGCAGCGGCCGGCGCTGCTCGTCGTACAGCACCACCGCGATGTCGGGATTGGCCAGCGCCGGCGGGCGCTGCACGTACAGGCGCGTCTGCACGGTTCCCGGCGCGTCGCCGGCGGCGACGCGCAGCGTCACCAGGTAATCGCCGCTGAGCGCGATCGGCTCGCCCGCGACCACCGCCACCAGCTCCTCGCCGCCGGCGTCGTCGGCGAGCAGGCCGTCGAGGCCGCTGCCGCGCGCGCGCTGCAGGTAGCGCTCGAGATCGGCCTGGGTCGCGAGCAGCTCGCCCGACAGCCGATCGGACGCCAGCTTGAGGTTGTCGCGCTCGCGCACGCAGTCGGCGAGGACGCCGCGCAGGCGCGCGGCCTCGGTGGAGGCGCGATCGCCTTCCTCGGCGCGCGCGGTGAGCTCGACCGCGGCGGCGGCGAGCGCGTCGCGTTCGCGTTCGAGCCGGGCCACGCCGTCGGCGAGGATCGCGCCGATCTCCTCCTGGCGCGTCGTCGCGCGCGCCAGGCCCGACGCCAGGCCGCGCGCCTGGTCGAGCTCGTCGCCGAGGCGCGCGGCGCGATCGTCGATGCCGCCCAGGCGTTCGAGCTCGATGCGGGTCTCGCGCAGCTCGCGGCGCAGCGCGTCGGCGCTGGCGGTGGCGTCGTCGTAGTCGAGCCGGCCCTCGGCGAGGCGGTCGCGCAGCGCGAGGTTCTCCGCGGTCACCGTCTTGAGCTCGCTGGCGGCGGCGGCGGCGTGCTCCTCGGCGGCGCGCACGCGCGCCGCGATCTCGGCGGCGTCCATGGTCGGCGCGGGAGGGACCGCCGGATGCATCAGGCGCCCGCCGATGAAGGCAGCCACGGCCACGGCGACCGCCACGGCGGCGAGCGTCGCTGGCGACATGCGGCCGCGCGCCCAGGCCTTCGCCGAGCCCTTGGCGGTCAACGCCGCCGCGCCGGTGCCCTTGGCGAGCGTCCAGACGTTGGTGCGCGCCGCGGCCGGGTCGGGATCGGCGAGCTGCGACGCCTCGGTCGCCGCCTGGTCGTTCTCGCCGAGCGCGAGCGGCGCGAAGAACGCCTGGGTCTCCTGGCTGTCGGGCTCGGGCTGCGCCTCGAGACCCTTCACGCCGGCGAAGCGCGTCAGGCGGTTCCAGCGCAGGTCGCCGAGCTGCGCGCCGGCGAGGTTCGCGCCGCGCAGGTCCGCGCCGTTGACCACGACGTTGCTCAGGCACGCATCGGTGAGGTTGGCGCCGCGCAGGTCGGCGCCGGTCAGGTTGGCGCCGCTGAGGTCGGCCTTCTCGAGGTTGGCTCCGCGCAGGTCGGCGCCGCGCAGCCCGGCGCGGCGCAGGGTGGCGCCGCGCAGGTCGGCGAGCTGGAGATCGGCGAGGTCGAGCGACGCGTCGCGCAGGTCCGCGTCGCGCAGCTGGCGCCCGCCGAGGCGCGCGCGCGGCCAGCGCAGGCCGGCGAGATGGAACGCCTCGAGGTCGCCGCCCGTGGCCGCGTCGGCCTCGCCGATCAGCGCGGCGACGTACTCGCCGTCCTTGCTGACCTTGCGGTTGTGCCAGATGCAGCGGTCGCCGTCGCCGGCGGCGAGGTGCGGGCACGCGTCGCGTTCGCGCAGGTAGCGGTGGGCGCAGGCGGTCATGGCGCGCTCAATGCCCGTGCGCGTCGCGCGCCTGGCGCGACTCGCGCGGAGCAGGCGCGCCGTGGTCGTCGTGGCCGTGCGCGGCCGGCGGCGCCGACGCGGGCGGGGCGATGTGCACCGCGGGCACCAGCTGCGGCTGCTCGCTCGCGGTCGTCCGCGGCCGCCCGGCCGAGCCGAGCACGCGCCGGCGCAGCTCGTGGATCTTGGCGCTGTCGGGATGCAGCTGGTAGTACGCGGTCGCGTGCTCGAGCGCCTTGGCCGGATCCGGCCGGTGCTCGGCGTAGGCGACGGCGAGCAGGTAGTGCGCCTCCTGGTCGATGCGCGCGTGCGGATCGAAGTTGGCCGCGGCGACCTCGCGGGCGAGGTGCTCGATGGCGCGGTCGTAGTCGCCGATCGCCATCTCGTAGGCGCCGAGCTTGCCGTTCGCCTCGGGGAAATCGGGCGCCTGCGCCAGCACCGCGACCAGGTCGTCGCGCATCGCGGTGCGCTTGGGCGGCTGGCAGCGGTCGAAGTACAGCGCGCGCTGCCAGCGCGCGCGCGGCGCGTCGTCGACGGAGGCGCAGACCACCGCCTGGTCGAACGCGGGCAGCGGATCCTCGTGCGCGCGCTCCAGGCACAGCGCGAGGTTGAGCCACGCGTCGCAGCGCTCGCGATGCAGCTCGGTCGCGCGCGTCAGGTGCGCGCGCGCGTGGTCGAGCGCCTTGGGCGCGCTGGCCAGGGCGCCGAGGTAGAGCGTGCCGAGGTTGTAGCGCGCGCCGTAGTGGTCGGGATCGAGCGCCAGCGCCTCCTCGTACGCGCGCCGCGCTTCGCCGTGCTGGCGCGCGTCGCTGCGCGCCGCGCCGGCGTTGAACCAGTGCTCGGCCGCCTCGCGCGGCTGGTGGCTGGTCAGGCGCGCGGCCTCCTCGAAGCGCGCGACCGCGACGGCGAAATCGCCGCCCGCGTGCGCCAGCCAGCCGAGATTGCACAGCACCTGCGCGTTCTCGGGCTCGACCTTCAGCGCCTCGTCGTACCAGCGCCGCGCCTCGTCGAGCTGATCGAGCTGCTGGTGCGCGAGGCCGAGGTTGAACAGCGCGTGCACGTAGCGCGGGTCGCGCGCGAGGGCCTGCCGGTAGTGCTGGATGGCGGTCTCGTGCCGGCCCTGGATGAGCGCCTCGTTGCCCAGCCCCGTGAGCTTGGCCGGGCTGCCGTCCTCGAGCACGCGGACCTCCCCGGCGCCGCACGACAGGCCGAGCGCGGCGACGAGCACGGTCCGGATCAGGGTGCGCGCGATCATCGGTCAGCCGCCGAGCAGGTCGTACAGCGGGCCGGCGAGCTCGTCGGGATCGGCGCGGTAGCTGCCGTCGGCGACGCGCGCGCGCAGGTCCTCGACGCGGTGCAGGCGTTCGGGCGCGAGGTCCTTCAACGCCGCCACGTAGCTGGCGATCTGGTCGTGCGACAGCGTCAGCGCCGCGGAATCGACGGCCTCGCCCGCGGGCGGGGTCGCGTCGCCGCGTCCGGCCGACGGCGCCGCCTCGCCGGTACGGCGCCGGCTGGGCGGCTCGACGGGTCGTGGATCGCGAGGGATTTCCATAGGGCAGACTCCCGCCAGGGCGGTCCCAACCAGTAACGGCCGGTCCGCCCACGGCTTGAGCGCAAAGATGGATCTTCGCCGTGCGATCGCGCCCCGCCGGGGGCCGGCGGGCGCGGCGATCCGATGCCGACTCGACTTACGCCTTCTCGAACTTGATGACCTCGACCGGGCAGCCTTCGGCGGCCTCCTCGATCTGGTCGGCCAGGTCGGCTCCGTAGGCGCCGGCGAGCTCGGAGCGCTCGGTCAGGTTGGTCGTCTGGGCGCCGTCGACGCGGACCTCGGCGCGGATGTTGCAGCTGTCCTCGGTGACGTTGAAGACCTCGGGGCAGGTGGTCTCGCACGCATTGCAGACGATGCAGCCTTCTTCGATCCACACGCGCTTGATGGCCATGGCGGACTCCAGTGACGAGACGGACCGGAATGGGTGGGAAACCAGCTGGTCCGGGGGGCGGGACGGTACGGGATGGCCCCGGGTGTAGCAAGACGGCCGGAGAGCGGCTTCTGAGAAGCCCGGCGCGGGCTCATGTCCATGCCGTATGCCTGGGCAGCGGCTCGGCGGCCGGTCGGGCCAGCGGCCGTCGCCGGGCTGGCCGAGTTCCGGGCCCGGCCAAGACTGCGCTCCCGTGCCCGGCCTGCGCTCGCTGCTGGTGTCCCTGCTCGGCCGCCTGGCGGCCGACACCGGCGATCGCGCCGGTGCGGCGCTGGGCGTGCTCGCCTTCCATCTCGGGGTGCGCCGCGCGGTGGTCTCGGACAACCTGGCCCGGTGCCTGGGCCTGGGGGGACCGGCGCGGCGACGGATCGCGCGACGGTCCTACGCCTCGATGGGCGCCAATTTCGTCGTGATGTGGTCGATCGGACGGCCGTGGGGTCCCGAGCACGGCGTCGAGCTGTGGGCGCCGGCCTGGCAGCGCGCGCAGTTCCAGCGGCACCCGTCGGTGGTCTTCCTCACCCTGCACCTCGGCTGCTGGGAGATGGCGGCCCGGGCCGTGCGCCTGACCTGGCCGCGCGTGCTCGCCTACGCCAAGGCCCAGCACGACGCGGCGATGGACGAGTTGATCAACCGGCAGCGCGCCGCCGCCGGCATCGACGTCGTCATGGCCCGCCACGGCGAACGGACCAGCGCGGTGACCGTGCTGCGCGCCTTGCGCGCGCCCGTCGCCCTCGGCCTGCTCGCCGACCAGAAGCCGAGCGCCGACGAGGGCGAACCCGGCTGGCTGTTCGGCGTCCCGACCTCGTGCCACCGCGGTCCCGCCTTCTTCGCGCGCCGCGCCGGCGTGCCTCTGGTCATGGGCTTCGGCCTGCGCCTGGGCGCGGGGCGCTACCGCTTCTTCATGGGCCGACCGGCGATGCCCGATGCCTGCGGCGAGGCGGCCCTGCGCCAGCACGCCATGGATCAGGTCGCCGCCGTCGCCGCGGCATTCCCGGGCCAGTACTTCTGGCATCACCGCCGTTTCAAGGGCAGACCGGTCGAGCTACCGCCGCGCTCCAGCCAGCCATGGCGCGAGCGCGGCGTGCGGCTGCTGGCCGATGCGCCGCCGCCAGGCTGATCCGGCGCCCGGCCGCGCGCTTCGCGCCTTGGCTGATCGAGGCGCCGACGGTTAATCGGGGCGAGGCTCCGCCGCTGCCATGTACATCGACATCCCCGCCAACGACAACGTGCCCGAACCGACCATGGCGACCTTCAAGGAGACCGGGCCCGGCCGCGCGCTGCGCGCGGTGCGGCTGTGGCGCGACGGCACCTGGCAGTGGTGCGCGATCACCGGCTGGAGCGACGCCGAGGCGCCGACCGCCGCGCTGATCACGCCGATCGAGGAGAGCGGCGACGGCCCCGCGCTGCTGATCCACGGCGGCGATTTCGGGCTGCGCCTGGCGCCGCTCACGCAGCCGGCCGAGTCGGTGCGCTGGGACCTCGCCGACGCCGCCCAGTGGGGCGAGCCGTTCCTGCTGTGCCGGCCCGACACCGAGTTCGCCGCCGGCTGACGGCGGCTACATCGACGTGGTCGGGATGGTGAATCCGGAGATCGCCCCGGTCACCATCAGCGCGAGCACGATGCCGTAGATCGCCATGAGGACGATCGTCGAGATGCCCCAGATCAGCAGGATGGTCGCCAGCGCCTGGATCGCGGCGTGACCCCGTTCCGCATCGGCGGTGGCCATCGCGTCGCGGAAGGCGTTGGCGGATTTGATGAACAGGACGCCGAGCCAGATCGGCAGCCACGCGATGACCAGGCCGACGATCGTGATCGCGTAGAGCCCGCCGCCGATGAACATCAGCACCGCCGCGAATACCAGCCAGCCGCGCCGCCGGGCGAGCGGTTCGATCACCGCGCGGAAGTCGATGCCGCCGGCCACGGGGTCGCTGCTCATCGCCGTCGGTGACTGGAACGGATTGGCTTCGGCCATCGGATTCTCCCGCGGCGGACGCTAGCGACCGGCGGGAGGCCGCAACCACGCCGGCGCGGCGAGCGCGTCAGCGCGCGCCGTCACCACAGGCGGATGACGACCAGGAAGCCTTCGACGCCGTCCTGCGCCTTCGCCTGGAGCGCGTTGGCCGTCGCCGGCAGACGCGTCCCGGTGGTGTGGCCGGCGAGCGCCAGCACGCCGTCGCGCACCGCGATGGCCGTGAACGCCTCGTCCCCGTTCTCGCCCTCGGCGAGCGCACCGGCGTCGAGCGCCAGGACGACGCGCTTGAGATCCGCGGACAGGACCGTGACGCCGGCGCGGCCGCCCAGGCCGATGGTGTCGGTCGCGTCGGCGACGCGGCGCGCGAGGTACAGGCGGCCGGCCTCGTCGACGGCGTGCGCGGCGGTCGCCCCCGGGACCCAGGTCGCAGCGCGCGGCGCGCCGCTCGCATCGGCCACCAGGTAGAGCGTCGCCTCGCCCGACGTGGTCGCCGTCCAGCCGCGCGCCAGGGCGGCATTGGCCCGCGCGGCGTCGCGCGGATCGCGCGCCGCGAGCGTGTCGGCGCCGGCGCACGCGAACGCGCAACCGACCAGCCCATCGGGCAGCGCCCAGGCGGCGAGCGCACGCGCCGGGTCGGCGTGCGCCCCGGCCGACGCCCACCACGGATGCGCGCCGACCGTGACCGCGGGCTGATCGCCCGAGCGCGAGAAGCGCCAGGCGACGTTGTCGCGGTGCAGGCTGAAGGCATCGCCGGGATCGAGGGCCGGCGGGGGCGGACCGATGCTGATCGTGCCGCCGACGCACCCGCGCTCGTACACCGCGATGACCCCGTCGCCGCGCGCGACGATCGTGCCCTTGGCGGTGATCTCGAGATGGCTGATGCGCTGATCGCCGGGGCCGCCGATGTAGGTCGCGGCGACCAGGCGCGGGATCAGCGCGGGCGCGCTGGCGTCGGTGGTCGGCGGAGCGAGTTCCGGCAGCGCGGCCGGGGGCGCGATGGCCGCGGGCGCCGCGATCGGCTGCGTCTCCGGCTCGGGTTCGGGCTCCGGATCGGCGATCGGAGGCGCCGCCGGGGTGATCGTGCGGATCGGCTCGACCGGCGCCTGCGCCGGCTGGCCGGCGACGACGCGCTCGACCGCGGTCGCCGGCGGCCTCGTGCCGCCGACCCGGACTTCGCCATCGGCGGGCGGCGGCGGCGGATTGACCGCGCGGTCCAGCGCCGGCACGCCGAAGACGATGACCAGCACCACGACCAGCAGCACGAGCAGGCCCTTCACCGCCATCGGCGGCAGGCCGATCTCGCGCGCGATGACGTGGGCGTCGACCGGCTCGGGCCGCGGCTCGCGATTGGCGTCGCGCGGCACGATCCGCGTCGCGGTGCTCTCGTGGCCCGGATCGCGGACGGCGGCCTGCACGTGCGCGGCGCTCGGCGTCGGATCGGCGATGCCGCGCGCCGGTCCGCGCGACGCGGTCCTGGCGGACGCGGCGGCAATCGCGGCGGCGGCCGGATCGCCGCCCACGACCGTCATCTCGGTGGTGCCGATGCGCACGACGTCGCCCGGCTTCAGCCGCACCAGGCGTTCGGCCTCGAGCCGCTCCTCGTTGACCCAGGTGCCGTTGCGCGAGGTCAGGTCGGCGATCGTCCATCCGCCATCGTCGTGATCGAGCCGGGCGTGGCGCTTGCTCGCCTTGTCGTCGGCCAGCGCGATGTCGGCGTCGCCGCCGGCGCGGCCGAGCACCAGGCGCGCGCCGACCAGCGGCAGCTCGATCCCGGAGGCGACGCGCAGGCGCAGGCCGTCGCGCGCGGCGAACGCGAACTCGAACTCGGTCAGGCCGATGCGCACGCGGTCGCCCGGCGCGAGCGCCGCCGCGGCGGCCAGGCGCGTGCCGTTGAGCGCGGTGCCGTTGCGCGAGCCGAGGTCCTCGATCTGCCAGCCGCCGTCGGCTTGGAGGAAGCAGGCGTGCAGCTTGCTCGCCTTGCCGTCGTCTATGGCGATGTCCGCCTCGCCGCCGGCGCGCCCGATGGTCGCGCGGCTGCCCGGGATCGGGTAGGCGCGCCCGGCGGCGGGTCCGGCGGCGATGCGCAGGAGGGGTTGCGGCGAATCGCTCATGGTCCGTCCTGCATCACTCCTGCGTCGGGGGCGCGATCGTCAGCGCTCAGCCGCCGAGCGCCAGATCGTCGCGCACGATCGAACAGTAGCTGTCGTAGCGCGAGAAGGCGATGTCGCCCTTCTCCACGGCCTCGGACACGGCGCAGCCGGGCTCGTGCACATGCGTGCAGTCGGTGAAGTGGCACTGGCCCTGGTAGCGGGCGAGATCGGGATAGAGCAGCGCGACGTCGAGCGCGGTCAGCCCGGCGATGCCGCATTCGCGGATGCCCGGCGTGTCGATGACCCGGCCGCCCCCCGGCACCAGCCAGCTGCGCGCCGCGGTCGTGGTGTGCCGGCCGAGCCCGGAGGCGTCGACGTCACCGACGCGCGCGCCGATCCCGGGGTAGAGCGTGTTGACCAGACTCGACTTGCCGACGCCGCTCTGCCCGGCGAACACCGACGAGCGCCCGACCAGGTCGGCGCGCAGGCGCGCGACCTCCGGATCGTCGGCGCGGGTCGCCGAGGTGGTGTACACCGGCAGATCCAGGGCGCGGTAGATCTCGACGACGCGCGACGGGTCGCCGAGGTCGGCCTTGTTGATCACCACCATCGCCGGCACGTCGCAGGCGCGCGCCAGGATCATGTAGCGGTCGATGAACGCCGGCTTGAGCGTCGGCTCGGCCAGGGACGAGACGATGACGATCGCGTCGACGTTGGCGGCCAGGACGTGGATCAGCGCGCGGTTGTGGCTGTCGGCGCGCGACAGCTGGTTGGTGCGCGGCGCGACCGCGACGATCACCGCGCCGCCGGGCTCGTCGCGCCAACGGACGCGGTCGCCGACGGCGAGCGGGTTGCGCACGCCGGCGATGCGCTTCTTGAGCCCCGCGCGCACCTGGCACTGGACCTCGCGCGCATCCGGTGCGCGCACCGCCACCAGCGCGCCGGGAAAGCCGCAGACCTCGCCGTCGAGCGCCTGCGCGGCGGCGGCCTCGGGCGGGACCTCGGCGGCGAGGCGGTTGAACTTCGCCAGCAGGCCCTCGCCGGTGTGGCTGGCCTTGCGCACCGGCGCCATGCGCTCGAGGAAGGTGTCGTCCTCGAGCCGCCGCTCGATGCCGCCGACCCGTTCGGCGCCGCGCCCGCCCCCCGCGGCGCGACGCAGCCGCCCCAGCCCGGAGTTGCCGCGCGGACCCTTGGTGCCCTTGTACTTGCCGGATTCCTCGCCCACGCGTCGATGCTACCGCCCGCCCCGGGAGCGGAGAACCGGCAAAGGGCGGAAGGACGACGGCGAGCGTCGCGCTGCGGGCTTCGCGCTTCGAACCGCCTCACTTCGCCGCGCGTGCCGCCTTGAGCGCGTCGAGCGCCGCCTTGTGGTCGGCGGCGCGGTCCTTGAGGACGCGCGCCGCGACCGCCGCGATGGCGTCGTCCTTTATCGTCGACCAGGCGACATCGGCGATGCCGCCGTCGCTGGTGCGCAGCCTGAGCGCGCGCGCGTCGGCATCCATGAGGTCAGGCTCGCGGAAGGCGCCGATGTCGCTCTTCAGGCGCAGCGGCGCGGCGGTCTTCAGCACGGCGGCCAGCGCGACGGTGAACGCGTCGAGCCCGGCGACGGTGCGCAGGTGCTCGTCCATCTGCGCACCCGGCGCGGAGTCGCCCATCGCCTTGCGATGGGTCGCGTGCAGATCGCGCACCTTGTCGAGGTTCCAGCGCGCCAGCTCGTTCACCGTGCTCTTCACCACCTCGGCGCTGCGCGCGGCGGCGGCGCTCTCGAGGGTGGCGATGGCGGCGATGATCTCCTGCTCGAGCGCCGAGCCGATCAGCGATGGCGGCAGCTGGTCGCGCAGCTCCTTCAGGCCGGCGGCGTCGCCGCTCTGGCCGAGCTGCTTGGTCCGCGCGGAGAGGTTGGCGAGGTAGGCGTCCTTGTCCTTGCGCACGCGGTCGCGCAGCGTGCCGAGCCGGTCGGCGACGCTCGCCTCGCCGGCGCCCGGGAAGGCGGCGAGGCGCGACAGCGCCAGGTCGTAGTTGTGCTCGCGGGTCAGGGTGACGACGTCCGCCTCGAGCGCGCCGAAGGCCTCGACGACGTTGGCGAGCCGCCGGCGCTCGAGGTTCCTGGCCAGCTCGTCCTCGAGCTTCTTCTTGCGCGCGCGGTTCTGCGGCTCGACCCGCGCCAGCGTCGGCTCGTTCAGCCGCGCCAGCAGCGCGTTGAGATCGGCGCGGTCGCCGCGCGCCTCGAGCTCGCGCTCGATCTTCTCGAGTTCGGCCGCCTGCGCGCGCGCGCGATCGTCGCCGGCGTGCTCGACGCTCGGCGTGGTCGGCTCCGGATCGGCGGTCTTGTCCGGGGTCGAGGTCGCGGCGGCGTGCGCCGGCGGCACCGGCGCGGTCTTCGGCGCCGGCACCGGCAGCGCCTGGCCGCGCGGCCAGAACATCCCGACCATGAAGATCACCAGCACGACGACGCCGGCGATCAGCACCTGGCGCAGGCGGTCGCTGCCCGGCTCGACGTCCTCGCCGCCGCGGGTGCGGCTGCCGGTGGTCATGCCGGGGTCGCGCGGCCGGGTCGACCGCGGCCCGGTGTCGCCGGTGCGACGCGTCCCGCCGGCGAGCACCGGAGCCGCGCCGGACGGATCGCCGCCGCGCGCCAGGCGGCGCAGGATCATGGTGTCGGACGAGGCGATGCGCTCGGTGCCCAGGCCGAGGCCGGTCTGCAGGCGGCGGACCTCCTCGACCACCGCGCTCGCGGTCAGGTAGCGGTCGTCCGGATTCTTCGCCATCATCCGTTCGATCATCGCCGCGACGTCGTCGGGCACGTCGGTGTTCAGTTCCTGCAGCGGCGGCAGCGGCTCCATGACGTGCGCCTTGAGCACGTCGGTGGCGCTGGTGCCGGAGTACGGCGGCTTGCCGCTGAGCAGGTGGTAGAGCGTCGCGCCGAGGCTGTAGATGTCGACGCGGTGGTCGATCTTCTTGGCCATCGCCGCTTCGGGCGCCATGTAGTGCGGCGTGCCCATGACCCGGCGCGAATTGCCCTCGGTCGCGACCTCGTCGAAGCTCTTGCTGATGCCGAGGTCGGCGAGCTTCACCCCGCTCGACGAGGCGACCATGATGTTGTCGGGCTTGATGTCCTGGTGGATGCGGCGCTGGTTGTGCGCGTACTCGAGCGCCTTGCCGATCTGCAGGGCGATCTCGAGCATCTCGGCGACCGTGAACGAGCCCTGCTCGCGCAGGATCTCCATGCAGGTGCGGCCCTCGATCAGCTCCATCGAGAAGTAGTGGATGCCGTTCTCGGTGCCGACGTCGTGGACCTGGACGATGTTCGGGTGGTTGAGCTTGCCGGCGGCGCGCGCCTCCTCGATGAACTGCTCGACGAAGCGCGGGCGCGCCGCGTACTTCGGGCTGAGCACCTTCAGGGCGACCTGGCGGCCCATCGATTTCTGGGTCGCGCGGTAGACGATGCCCATGCCGCCTTCGCCGATCTTCTCGGCGACGTCGTACTTGGTCAGCAGGTCCTTGAGCTCGACGTCGCCCGCCTCCTTGACCAGCAGGTACTCGACCTCGCCGACCCGGATCCGGTCGCCGAAGGTCAGCGGCCGCTCGGTGACCTTCTTCTCGTTGAGGTAGGTGCCGTTGCGCGAGCCGCCGTCGACCAGCGTGAACAGCTTGCCGTCGCGGCGCACCTCGCACTGCGCGCGGCTGGACATCGCGTCGGCGATCTTGATGTCGCAGTCGCTGGACCGGCCGAGGACGGTGACGTCCTTGCTCAGCGGGTACTCGTGTCCCGCGTGCGGTCCGGATTGGCAGACGAGTTTCGCCATGATGGGTGCAGAACCGCCCGGAGACCTTCCTGCGACGCCCTGGACCCACAAGAGGAAAGGGATCGGTTTCGCCGCGCGGATCCGCGCGCGCGATCAGCAGACGACGAGGGCCATCGCCGTGGCTTTCACGGCATGCCGCGCGCGCGAGCATGCGTCGCGTGCCGCTCAGCCCGCTCTGCGATCTGTTCGTCCTCGCCGGCGAGGCATCCGGCGATGCGTACGCCGCCGCGGTCGTGGAACGCCTGCGCCGGCGCGACCCCGACCTCGTCGTCGCCGCGATGGGCGGCAGCCACCTGCGCGATGCCGGCGCCGAGATCGAGCAGAACAGCGATGGTCTGGCGGTCATGGGCTTCCTGCCGGTCCTCGCCCGGCTGCCGGAGTTCGTCGCGCTCGGCCGCCGGCTGAAGGCGCTGATCCGCGCGCGCCGGCCCAAGGTCGTGCTGAGCGTGGACTACCCGGGATTCAACCTGCGCCTGGCGCGCGGGCTGACCGATGTGCGCGGCGACGGCACGCGCTTCATCCACCTGGTCGCGCCGCAGGTCTGGGCGTGGCGCCCGCGCCGCGCCAAGCGCATCGCGCAGTCGATCGACCGCGTGCTCTGCCTGTTCCCGTTCGAGCCGCCGCTGTTCACCCGCCACGGCGGCGCCGCCGATTTCGTCGGCCATCCCCTGCCGGACATGATCCCGACCGCCATCGACACCACGGCGCTCGACGCCGAGCTGGGGCTGAACGCCAACGATCGGCTGCTCCTGGTCGCGCCCGGCAGCCGGGTGAAGGAGATCAACGGCCTGCTGCCGGTGCTGGCCCGCGCCGCCGAAGCCGCCGTCCCGCGCCTGAGCATGCCCGAGACCCCCGGCGCGCCTGGCGGACGCGTGGTCATCGCGATCGCCAAGGCGCCGGAGCTCGACCGCTCGCTGTATCGCGCCCACACCGACCGGCCGCTGGTCGAGGGCCGCTACCGCGAGCTGTGCGCGCGCGCCCACGTCGGCCTGATCGCGTCGGGCACCGCGACGCTCGAGGCGGCGATCATCGGCCTGCCGCACGTCATCGCCTACCGCACCGACCCGGCCAGCGCGGCGCTGGCGCGGCACCTGCTGAACGTCGAGCACATCGGCCTGCCCAACATCGTCCACGGCGCGCGCGTCGTGCCCGAGGTGCTGCAGCGCGAGCTCGACGTCCCGCGCCTGGTCGCGCACGTCGAGCGCCTGTGGTCCGGGCCGGCGCGCGACGACTGCGTCGCGACGCTGGCGCGCACGCGCGCGATCCTGGGCGGCGGCGGCGCCATGGAGCGCATCGCCGAGATCATCGCCGGCGAGCTGGCGCGTGGCCAACGCCGCGTCGACACGTTCACGCACCTCGATCGGCGGCGCACCGCGCCGGGATAGCGACGGCGCGGATCAGGCGACGTTCGCCGCCTGCTCGCGCATCTGCTCGCAGATCGACTTGGCCTCGAGCACCAGCGCGGTCAGCGCGGTGTCGTTCGACTTCGAGCCGACGGTGTTGACCTCGCGGCCGATCTCCTGGAGCAGGAACTCGAGCTTGCGGCCGACGGCGTCGCTCGCCGCGACCGGCCCGTCGATCAGCCGCGCCAGCGCATCATCGTGCGCCTGCAGGCGCACCAGCTCCTCGGTGACGTCGATGCGGTCCGCGTAGAGCGCGAGCTCGCGCACCAGCACGTCCTCGCCGACGGCGTGCGGTCCGTTCAGGACCTCCCTCAGCCGCAGGGTCAGCGATTCGCGATGGCGCGCGACGCGGCCCTGGGCGGCGGCGCGCATCTTGACGCAGACCATGCCCAGGTCGCGAGCGTGCGCGCGGAACGCCTGCGCCAGTGCCGTGCCCTCGCGCCCGCGCGCCGCGACCACGCCGGCGACCGCCTGGTCGACCGCGCCGAGGATGGTGGCGCGCGCGCCGGCGTCGCCGTGCGCGCGACCGAAGTGCTGGAGCTCGGCGACGGTCTCGAGCGCCGGCGTCGGCGCGCCGACCGAGCGCGCCAGCTCGGCCAGCTCGCGCCACGCCTGGAGCAGCCGCTCGGTGTCCATCATCAGGGCCTGCGCCGACACGTAGGAGACGTGCACCGTGATCGAGCCGCGCACCAGCGTCTCGCGCACGCGGCGGCGGACCTCCTCCTCCAGCTCGAGGTTGCGCAGCTCGCTCTTCAGCGAGATCTGGCAACCGCGGTTGTTGACGGAGGCGATCTGCACCGTCGCCGTGCCTTCGCCGGTCGCGACGGAACCGCTGCCGAAACCCGTCATGCTCTGCATGCGCCGCACGCTGCGCGCGCGCCTGCGCGCTTCAAGTCATGCCCCAAGTGCCGTGCTCGACGCTCGAGCTTCGAGCCGACTCAGTACCGGCGCTGCTTCTTCGACCCGAAGCGCAGCTGGTTGCACTCGTGCGCCTTCGACTCGAGGCCGGGATTCGGATTCTTCTCGAGCAGGCGGTTGTAGATCGCCATCGCCTGGGTGAATTCCTTCTCGGCCTTGGCGTAGAGCTCGTCGCGGCCGCTGGTGTTGCCGGCTTCGATCGCCTGGGCGTAGAGGTCGCGGCCCTTCATGAAGAACGCGTCGGCCGCGCCCTCGTCGCCGGTGCTCGCCGCCGGCGCGTCGAAGGTCTCCTCCTCGACCACCGCCTCGGCGGCGACCTTGGCCGCGGCCTGCTCGTCGCCGAGCTCCTTCAGGCGCTCGACCCGCGCCTCGCGGCGGGCCTCGGCGGCGGCGCGCTCATCCTCCTGGCGCTTCTTCGCCATCGCCAGCATGTCGGCCGAGCGGCCCTCGTAGAACAGCTCGGCCTCCTTGCCTGACGGCGTATCGGCGAAGCGCTTCTTGATCACGCCGACGAACGCCGCGGCCTGCTTCTGGTTGCCGTTCTTCATGTGCAGGACGATGTTGGCGTACAGCACCGCCGCCTTGTCCTCGCGCACGCTCGCGACCAGCATCGGGTCGAGCAGGATCGCCTGGTCCATCATCTCGGTGACGTACTCGTCGAGGCGGTTGCGGTAGGCGAACTTCGCCGCGTCGTACCAGGCGAGCGCGTCGCGGGCCATGTCGCTGTTGCGCATGCGGTCGAGGCGCGTGCGGAACTCGGTGGACTTCTCCGCGAGCACCGCCTTCTGGTCGACCGGCGCGATCTCGCCGACCTTGTCGGCCTGCAGCACGGTGGCGATGAAGTCCTTCTTGCCGCGGATCAGCAGGGCGATCTTGCCGGTCTTGCGCTGGGCGTTGATCCAGGTGATCGGATCCTTCTCGACCACGGTGTGGTCCTCCGGGCTCAGGATCGGCACGCCGTAGGTCGGCGAGCCGAGGTTGTTGAGCATCACCAGGCTGGGGTGCGTGTCGTAGTTGCGCGTCAGCTCGTCCTTGTCGTCGAGCTCCTTGAAGAGCTTGGCCAGCGCCTTGGCGCCACGGACGATGTCCTTGGCGCGCACCTTGGTCGCCGGCTTCGCGTCGAGGCCGACGATGCGCGCGGCGACGCTCTCCGCCTTCTCCCACTTGTAGGTCTTGTAGGCCTCCTCGGCGGTGGCGAGCAGCTTCTGCGCGTCGGCCTCGGCCGGGAACCGCGCCTTGTCGGCGACCGGCTTGGCGGCCTCGACCGGCTTCTGCGCCTTCGTCGCGCCGCTGCTCAGGCTGCGATCGATGGCGCTGGCGTCGGAGAGCTTGCTCGCCGCGTCGGCCTCGCGTCCGGCCAGGGTCGCGGTCGATCCCTGGGTGGCGGTCGGCTCGGGACCTTCCGGCGGCTTGTCGCCGCGGCCGAGGATCTTGCCGGGCAGATCGGGGACGAAGACGAAGATCGCCGCGACGGCGCCGATCAGCACCAGGACGAACAGCCAGCCACCGCCGCCGCCCGACGAGGACGGCTGTGAGCGGCGGACCTGATGCGATGAATCGGCCATGACGGCTCCTAGCGCGGACGTTCGATCGGGACGGCCGAGGACCGTACCTCCGGCGACATGACGGGCAACCCGGTTGAACGTGCTCTGGCGCCTGGGGTTCGGTCGGATCGTGCCGGGAAGTCCGGCCGGCGTCCGCGCCGGCGATGCAGCACGACCAGCCGTTGCTGGCGCATGCGCCCGGCGACGGATACGCACGTCGTCGCGCGCCATGACCATCCTCGCCATCGATTGCGGCACGACCTCGGCGCGCGCGCTGGTCTTCGCCGCCGACGGGCGCGCCATCGCCGTGGCGTCCCGACCGCTGCCGTCCGCCTATCCGCAGGCCGGCTGGGTCGAGCAGGACGCCGAGGACTGGTGGCGCGCGACGCGGGCGACGTGCGCCGAGGCGGTGGCGCGCGCCGGCGCGATCCCGCTCGCGATCGGCATCACCAACCAGCGCGAGACGGTGGTGGTCTGGGACCGCGCCACCGGCGCGCCGATCGCGCCGGCGATCGTCTGGCAGGACCGCCGCACCGCCGGGATCTGCGCCGGGCTGCGCGGCGACGGTCTGGAAGCGCTGGTCCAGGAGAGGACCGGCCTGCTCGTCGACCCGTACTTCAGCGCGACCAAGATCGCCTGGATCCTCGACCACACCCCCGGCGCGAGGGCCGCGGCGCAGCGCGGCGAGCTGGCGTGCGGCACCGTCGACGCCTTCCTGGTCTGGCGCCTGACCGATGGCCGCGTGCACGCCACCGACGCCACCAACGCCTCGCGCACGTCGTTGTACGATCCCGCGCGCCACGATTGGGACGACGAACTGCTGCGCGCGTTCCGCGTGCCGCGCGCGCTCATGCCGGAGATCCGCGACTCGAGCGGCGATTTCGGCGTCGCGCACGCGCTCGCCGGCGAGATCGGCGGCGCGCTGCCCATCGCCGGCGTGTGCGGCGATCAGCAGGCCGCGCTGATCGGCCAGGGCTGCGTCCGTCCCGGCATGGCGAAGAGCACGTACGGCACCGGCTGCTTCCTGCTCGCCAACGCCGGGACGGGCATGCCGCGGTCGCGCCATCGCCTGCTCGGCACGGTCGCGTACCGCATCGCCGGACGCACGACCTACGCGCTCGAAGGCAGCATCTTCAACGCCGGGTCGACCATCCAGTGGCTGCGCGACGGGCTGAAGGTGATCGCGCACGCCGGCGACAGCGCGCGGCTGGCCGCGTCGCTCGCCGACAACGGCGGCGTGCACCTGGTGCCGGCGTTCACCGGGCTCGGCGCGCCGCACTGGGACGCCGACGCGCGCGCGACGATCAGCGGGCTGACGCGCGACAGCGGGCCGGCGCACCTGGCGCGCGCCGCCCTCGAGGCGGTGTGCTACCAGACGCGCGAGCTGATCGACGCCTTCGCCGCCGACAGCGCGCCGGTGGCGGCGCTGCGCATCGATGGCGGCATGGCGGCGAACGACTGGCTGGCGCAGTTCCTCGCCGACGTCTGCGCCGTGCCCGTGGCGCGACCGCGCGAGATCGAGTGCACCGCGTGGGGCGCGGCATGGCTCGCCGGCATGCGCGTCGGCGCGCTGCCCGGACTCGACGACGCCGATCGGCTCTGGCTCGCCGAGCGCACCTTCGTCCCGGTGGCCGACGAAGCCCGTCGGAGCGCGCTGATGACCGCTTGGCGCACGGCCGTGGCCCGCGCCCGCCTGCGCTGACGCGAACAAACGGTGCGGGCGGTGCGAATGCGCTGTCCGGGCTTGGTTTACACCATGATCGCCGGTCGGCATACTCCGCCCGCATGCGTATCGGCGCCATCCTCCTCGCCGCCCTCGGCATCGCCGCGCTCGGCGCCGCGACCGACGACGGTTTCGGGCTCAAGCCGAACGATTCCCTGCTCCGGCCGATGATCAGCGCCCAGGAGCAGGCCGCGCTCGAACGCGTGCGCGAGGTCGAGAAGGATCTCGAGCGCATCGCCGCGCTGCCGCCGCGCGAACGCCTGGCGCGCGAAGCCAAGCTCGAGGACACGCTGACCGAGCTGCTCGAGGACACGCGCGGCACCAAGCACCAGAACCGCGCGCTGTACTGGCTGGCGGCGTGGCAGCTCGACTACGCCGATGGCGAGGGCACGGCGGAGCTGCTCGCCCAGCTCGAGCGTTCGGAGTACCCGTCCTTCAAGCACGCCGGTCAGTTCCTGCGCGTGCGCCTGCTCTGCCAGCAGGGCCGCATCGACCAGGCGCGCGCCGCCGCCGACGCCCTCGTCCGCGAGGTGCCCGAGTTCGCCATCGCCTCGGCGGTGGTCGGATTCCATGAGCGCGTCGGGACCGCCGCGCCGCGCCCGCCGGCCAAGAACCTGGGCGGCGGCCCCAGCGATCCCGCCGCCGGACGCGACGAGCCGTGGCTGGTCTACCTGTTCGTCGACGGCGTCAATCCGCTCGGCCTCGACCGCCTGCGCACGCTCGCGCGCGAGCTCGCCGAGGATCGCTACGCGGGCCGCGTGCGCCTGGTGTGCATCGCCTTCGGCGCCAATCCGATCGAGACCCTGGCGGCCGTGAACGAGGCCGCGGAGGACGCCGAGATCGACGTGCTGTGGCCCAATCCGAGCGACGGCTCGGCGCAGCGCTGGCGCGAGGAGTGGTCGCTGCCCGGGCTGCCGGCGTCGGCGCTGATCGGCCCGGATCGCACGATCATGGCGGCGCAGCCGACGGTCGACGCGCTGCGCTCGCTGGTCGGCAAGCGCGGCTCGTCGTCACGCGCGAAGCCGCGCGCGGACGAGGGTGACCAGCCCCGGGGCAAGGGTCCCGCCTGGCAGAAGTAGGCTGCGAGCTGCGAGCTGCGAGCTGCGAGCTGCGAGCTGCGAGCTGCGAGCTGCGAGCTGCGAGCTGCGAGCTGCGAGCTGCGCCTACTTCTTCACCAGGTACGCATCCGCGAACGCCAGGTGGTCGCCGATGTCGTAGCGCGCGCCGAACTCGACCAGCAGCTCGAGCGTGCGCACGCCGTCGAGGCCGACCTCGACGGCGTGCGGCGCCTCGCCGCCGCGCACCGATTCGCGCTGCCACAGCGGCTTGCCGTCGCCGCTCAGCGTGACCGCGCAGTCGCCCTCGCCGTCGACCAGGTCGCTGATGCCGATCAGGCCGCGCAGGCTGGTGTAGCCGCCGGCGAGATCCCACGTCAGGCGGCCACGGCTGTGCAGCACCAGGCCGCGGGCGTGCCGCACGCCCGCCAGCAGCAGCGGCCCGCCATCGAGATCGCTGTCGCGCTGCCACGGCCAGGTCGTGCCGAAGGCGCCCGATTCCTCCTGCGCGCTCGGCTTCAGCGCCGAGAGGTAGACCCGGCGCCCGCCTTCGACGCGCAGCCGCCAGCCTTGCGCCGGCGGCGTCAGCACCGCGTCCTTCGCCGCGCGCAGGCGCAGCGGCCGCTCGGGCGCGAAGGCGCAGGGTGGCCGCGTCGGATCGAGCGCGACCGTCAGATGCAGCCCCTTCGGCGGGGACGCCGGCAGGCCGAGGCGCAGGCGCGCGATGCCATCGAGCGGCACGTCGATCTCGCCCAGCGACGTCTTCATCGTCAAGCCCGCCGGACCGACGCCCAGCACGCTGCCGTCGATCGTCGTCCCGCCCTCGGCGGCGAGCACGACGCGATCGCCGGTCGGCGGCGCGTCGCCCGGCCGATCGTCGGCGCGCGGACCCCAGCCGAGCACCTCGCCCAGCGGCAGCTCGATCGTCCCGTACGGCGTCGTCACCGCGATCGTATCGGGCTGCGATCCCGGCGTCGGCGTGGAGCAGGGCACCCAGCCGCCATCGACCAGCCACACGCCGACCGGCGCCGCCAGCGAGCTGGACGCGGCGTCGCCGACCACGGTGATGCGGTCGACGTCGGCGAGGGCGACGCTCTGCCCACCGACCGTCATCGCCTTGCCCTGGAAGGCGATGGCGCCGACCAGCGACTGCCCCGCGAAGGTCGTGGCGCCTTCGTCGACGTCGGTCGGCGCGCCGTCCTCGCCCAGGGCGAGGCTGGCGGCGACGCAGAGACCGGCCAGGACGAGCGTGCGCATGCGAGAGCTTCCCACCGAGGGTGCCATCGCAAGCGCGCGCCGAGCCCCGCACCCGGCGGCTCGTGGCGGATGGCGCGCCTGGGCGCGTCGTACGGCGCCCGCAGCTCATCACGCCCCCCGCGACCGGATGCGCACGCGCCCATGCGCGCGTTGGAAATGGTTGGTGCCGCCCGGCGTCCCACGTAAGAGGCCAGACGTGTTCAGCGCCCTGCACCCGTTGCTGCTGTGGGGCGTGGCGGCGGTGTCGGTGCCGATCCTCATCCACCTCATGCTGCGCCAGCGGCCACGGCCCCGGCCGTGGGCGGCGATGCGCTGGCTGGCGGCGGCGCTGCAGGTGGCGCAGCGCCGCTACAAGCTCACCAACCTCCTCCTGCTGCTGCTGCGCTGCCTGGTGGTCGCGCTCGCGGCGCTGGCGGTGGCGCGGCCGAACCTCGCGGGCGTCGGTTCGGGCGGGCGGCTGGTGCTCGCGATCGACACCACCGCGTCGATGGGCGCGCGCGCCGACACGCCCGGTCCGCTCGCCGAGGCCAAGAGCGCCCTGGCCGAGGCCAGCCTGCCCGACCGCATCACCGTCGTCGCGATCGGCGAACGCGCGCGGGTCATGGCCGACGGCGGCCGCCGCGAGGCGCTCGCCGCGCTGGCGCGGCTCGAGGCGCAGCCGCTGCCCGGCGGCGTCGATCGCGCCGCCGGATCCGAGGCCGGCGCCGATCTGATCGGCGCGCTGGCGCCCGACGCCGACGTGGTCGTGATCTCCGACTTCCAGCAGGACGATGGCGACCTGCTCGATGTCGCCCTCGCCGGTCGCTGCCGCACGCGCACGCGCTGGGCGGTGGGCGCGCCGAGCGCCAACGCGGTCGTCGCCGGCATCCTCGGCCTGCCCGATCTCGCGCCCGATCGCCCGGGCGAGCTGCTGCTCGCCGTCGAAGGCGCCAGCGACGCCGCGCGCATCAGCGTCGACGGCGGCCCGGCGACGCCGGTGACGCTGTCGGGCGAGGGCGGACGCCGGCGCCTGGCGCTGCCGCCGCTGACCCCGGGCGTGCATCGCCTGGTGGTCGAGCTCATCGACGCCGGCCTCGCCTACGACAACGTCATCGAGCTGCCGGTCACGGTGCGCGCCGAGATCCCGACCGTGGCGGTGCAGACCGCGATCGACTACCTCGGCGCCGCGCTGGCCGCAGACAGCCACAACTTCCAGCACGCCAGCGTCAATCCGGTGCAGCTGCCGGCGCGGGCGCTGCCGGCCCAGGGCCTGGTCGCGCTGCGCGGCGCGGTCGGCGAAGGCGCGCGCCTCGCGACCTGGGTGCAGCGCGAGCAGGGCGTGCTGTGGGCGCGGCTCGACCTGCTGCGCGCGGACGCGGCGCTGACCCCGCTGGTCGCGGCGATCGGGCTCGACGACAGCACCATCGACGGCGGCGCGTTCGCCTCCGGCGAGGCCGACCTCGATCCGGCGCTGGCGGTGGCGCAGGCGCCGCGCGTGCCGCAGGTCCGCCTGCCCGATGGCGCCGAGGTGCTGCTGCGCGCCGGAGACGCGCCAGTCGTGGTGGCCCTCCCGGCCGGCTCCGGCTGGGTCGTCGTCGAGCTGATCGACCTCGCCGGCCACGCCGAGTTCGCCGCGCGCGGCACGACGCCGCTGTGGGTGCGCCGCGTCGCCCGTCGCCTGACCGCGCGCCTGGCGCAACCCAGGTTGTGGCAGGCCGGCGCGCTGGCGCCGATCGAGGCGCGCCTGCGCCGACCCGGAGCGGCGGTCGATGTCGCCGCCGGCGCGCCGCTCATGGCCGCGCCCGGCGTCTGGCAGCGCGAGATCGATGGCGGCGCGAGCGAGCCGGTCATCGTCGTCGCCAGCGCCAGCGAAGGCCGGCTCGAGCGCCGCACCGCGCCGGGCGTCGCGCACGACGTGGCGACGGCGCTGCCGAGCCCGCGCGGCGCCGACTGGGGCCTGCCGCTGCTGATCGCCGCGGTCGTCGTCCTGCTGATCGAAGGCGCCCTGGCGGCGTGGGCGGGCAAGACCTATGGCCGATGAGATGGCCGATGCGATGGCCAATGCGATGGGCGATGAACGCGCGCCGACGCCGGTCGCCGATGCCGGCGGTGCCGGCGGTGCCACCGACGCCGTCCCCGGCGGTCCCGTCGCGGCCGAGTCCCCCGTCGCCAGCGCGGTGACCCGCACCCACACCTCGTTCACCTGGCAGCACGCGCCCGAGCCCTGGCATCAGCTGCTCTTCCTGCTCGCGGCGATCGCCGCCGGCTGGTGGGCGTGGCGACGCTATGGCCCCACCGCCAAGGGCGCTCCCGGCACGATCGCGCGGCTGTGCCGCGTCGCGGCGCTGGTCCTCGTGATCGGCATGCTCGCCGGCCCGGCCTGGCGCACGACCGCGACCACCGTGCTGCCGGCGCGTGTCGCCGTCGCCATCGACCGCTCGGCGTCGATGGCGCGCGCCGACGCGCCCGGGGAACGCCCGCGCATCGACCTGGCCCAGGATCTGGCGCGCGAACTGGCGGCGGTCGTCGAGCCGCGCGGCCTGGCGCTGTCGTTCCACGGCGTCGGCGGCGTGCCGGGCGAGCTCGCGAGCGCGGCGCTGATCGCCGCGCCGCCGATGGCGAGCGGCGCGACCAGCGCGCTGGGCGACGAGGTCGCCGCGCTCGTCGGCGAGGAACGACCTGATCTGCTCGTCATCCACAGCGACGGCCGCGTCACGGACGGTTCGCCGCTGACGGTGCTCGCCGAGCAGCTGCGCGCGCGCGGCCTGCAGGTCTCGATCCTCGCCGCCGGCGGCGAGGCGATCGAACCCGGGCTGTGGATCGACGAGATCGACTTCAATCCCGAGGCCGCCCTCGGCGAGAGCGAGACCTTCACGGTGCGCGCCAGCGGCCGCGCCCTGCCCCAGGGCGAGACCGTGATGCGCCTGCTGGTCGATGGCGCCGAGGTCGTCCGCGCGACGACCACGATCGCCTCGCCCGCCGATCAGCCGGCGGCGCTCGGCATCGGCGAGACCCGCCTCGAGACGACGTTCGCCAAGCAGGGACCGGTGCGGCTGCGCATCGAGGTCGAGCACGGCACGCTCAAGGACGCGCGCGACCTGACCGTGACGGTCGCCGAGCGGAAGCTGCAGGTGCTGCTGCTCGAGGGCCGACCGCGCTACGAGTCGCGCTACCTGCGCGAGGCGCTCAAGCGCGACCACACCATCACGCTGCACGCGTATCTCGGTGACGGCCGCTGGCGGCAATGGGGCGACGGCCCGGCCGACCACGTGCCGCTCGGCGCCAACGAGCTCAAGGACTACGACGTCGTGGTGATCGGCGACCTGGCGCCGGAGCAGCTGCCCGATCCGACCGCCAACCTCGAGACGCTGGAACGCGCCGTCGAAGAGCACGGCATCGGCCTGATCTGGCTGCCTGGCGAGAGCGGCGCGATCGCCCGTTTCGCCCGCACCAAGCTCGGCGCCGAGCTGATCCCGGTCGAGCTGCCCGACGAGACGACCATGGGCGCCGGCTACCGCACCGGCGCGCCGCGCCGGCTCGAACGCACGCCGACCGCGGAGAACCAGCGCCTGCTGGAGAGCGGCGGCACGGCGTGGGCCGATCTGCCGCAGGTCCTCGGCGGCGCGCCGCTGCTCGTCGAGCGCGTGACCCCCGGCGCCGAGGTGCTGATGGTCGATCAGGACGGCGCGCCGGTCGTGGTCGCGCTGCAGCACGGCGCCGGCCGGACGATGCTGATCGGCGTCGACGACACCTGGCGCTGGCGGCGCAACGTCGGCGACCGCTATCTGCACCGCTTCCACAGCCAGCTGCTGCGCTACGTCGCCGGCGGCCGCCGCCAGGATCCGGATTCGTGGCGGCTGAACGCGGCGCCGCGCCGGGCCGTGCCCGGCGAGCTGGTGACGCTGTCGCTGATCCCGGCGCGCGCGCTCGCCGATCGCGGCGGCGACCGCGCCGTCGTGCGCCTCGCCGTCCCCGATGGGCGCGAGCTGCGGGTCGAGCTGCTGCGCGAGGAGAACGGCTTCGCCGCGCAGGTCCCGGCGCCGATGGTCGGCACGTGGGCGGTCGAGCTCATCGACGGACCGAATCCGCCGGGCACGGAGCCGGGCGAACTCGTGGTCATGCCGCCGACCGGCGAGGTGCGCGACCCGCGCGCTGACCGAGCCGCCCTGGTCGAACTCGCCCGCGCCACCGGCAGCGGCGATATCTACAGCGACGCGAAGGCCCTGGTCGCCGACCTGCCCGACAAGCGCCAGGTGCGCGAGGACGTGCTGCCGGCGCGCGGATTGTGGGACAACGCCTGGACGCTCGCGGCGTTGGTGACGCTGCTCGCCATCGACTGGGCCATCCGACGCTGGAACCGCCTGCCGTAGCTCGAGCTTCGAGCTTCGAGCTTCGAGCTTCGAGCTTCGAGCTTCGAGCTTCGAGCTTCGAGCTTCGAGCTTCGAGCTTCGAGCTTCGAGCTTCGAGCTTCGGGCCCACGGCGGCCGCGCGGACGATCTACTCCGAAAAGTCCCCGCGCTTGAACTCCGGGTAGACCAG